>NZ_JADOES010000047.1 GCF_018739885.1 Leptothoe spongobia TAU-MAC 1115
GAAAAGGCCTGCCTCCACCGTCTCCTCCTCAACTCCAAGAAAGTATTGGTTAGGGGAGGAAGTGAATTTATACGCTCTAGGGAGGGTTGCTTGATTCCTTGGGCTTTCCAGCTGGCTAAAATCTCTTGTTCTAAAGGGGATGTCTCCAGGGCCGAAATGTTGATTTTCATCAGGGGGTTAATCACCCGAATAAACAGAAAATCGAGATCGATCAGGCTCAGGTCCAGCTTGACTGGTTTTGTTTTAAATACCGAAGAGCTGGGTAGTTCATTGGCGGCTTGGGGATGACACCAAACAAACTTAAATTCGGCCACATCCGCCATCATCTCTCCAATCAGGTGGGTGAAGACCAGACCCAATCGCTGTCTGACTTCTCCATGGAAAAAGGCATGGGCTTTGTCTTCGTCCAGGGTGACTTCATCCGCTATGGACGAGAATAGCTCACGACAGGTGACCGGCCCCTGGTCTGTATAGGCTGTTTCTCCCGCTCGTAACGGTTCATCGCAATGGCCCAAGATGGCATAGTCTGCCTCAAACTGGGTCATCATTAGCTGCCAATAATGCCCCCAAATGTCGTGGATCAAAAAGGTTTCGGCCTTATCCGTAGGCAAAATGCTTACAGAACTCGATAGGGCTGCAAGGATACTATCTACCGGTACCTGTAGTTGTTGGGCGATGGAGGTGGCCCAGGCAGCATCGATATACCTGGGTTTACAGGGGCCAAATGTGGGAAAGCGACGAAACTGATCAAAGCTAAAGGTTTGCATTGATGCAAACAGCTCAGTTAGTTGTTGCTGTTCAGTGCTAGGAATCTGTGCTGAGAGTTCGCTTTGGTTAGTCGATAGACAGAAGTAAATCTGTAGCGGCGTGAAGACAATGTCGATAACATTGGTCGGGACGGTAATGTCAAACAAATGCTTGAACAAAACAGCAGCCTGACTCCGGCTCAGCTGGGGGGTGGTGTTTTGCTCTTGGGTGATGTCCGCTAGACCGACGCTACGTAATACAGCTTGGATGATGGCGGCTTGAGCGGCAATGCGCTGATCAACCTGTTGAAGTGCTCTGGTTAACTCAGCTTGGTCCTGGTTAGAGAGTTGAAAATACTGACAGAGGGGTGCGATCGCATCTTGACTAGTAAGCACAGCAGGAATGTCATCTGGCAGTTGTTTGCTCAGGGTGGGAGAGGGCAAAGTCCCTTGCCACTGGTGCCCTGCCAACTGGTGATATTGCCTGGCTAGCAACGTGGCCCGCACAAATGCCCGACGAACGGTGATGGGAATCTCGTCCACGGGCTGTGTTTGATGGCTGATTTCATGTCGTCGCCACGCGGCTAATTCGGTGTGTAAGGTTTGCAACCGAGTCTGTTGCCGTTGGTAAAAGGTCTTGTTCTCTGCAGCACCGTCACCGCACAAACAGCGGGCAATGTCGAGTGCTTCTGTCAGCATTGCCTGATGAGTTTCAACCAGAGGTTCAAGGTGCATGGGATTTTGAAGTGTAAGTCAGGGGCACAAATGCCTGCTGTAAATAATCAAAATGTCTATTGATTAATACGAACCAACCGAATTTCTGTACGCTGATTCTGAGGATCGTTGGCAGCTACGCCCGCTAGAGGTTCGCTAAAACCTTTGCCCTCGGCCACAATATTGTGCGCAACGGCTTGACTCTTTAAATAGTTGACGACAGCTTCGGCCCGTTGCTGGCTCAGACTCTGGTTTAGAGCTGCAGCTCCAGTTTTGGAGGTATGGCCAATGACTCGAATGGCAACCGTCTCGGTATTGAATTCATTGATCTCAGCCGCGAGCTGGGCCAGGGTTTGCTGACCTTCGTTTGCGATCGCAGACGATCCTGAACCAAATTTAACCTCGCCTCGTACCTGTAAGTCCCCAATCGGCTGAGAACTTTGAATGACCTCTGGGGTGAGCGCTACTTGGTTTGGTGTAGAGGCAGCTTCTCCCGTCAGAAATTTAGCTAACTCTGGATCATCAGCCTGTACCAGCTGGATCAGGGACTCGGTATTAGCCACAGCTTCGGCAATAAAGAGATCGCTATACAATTCAGTCGCGATGGGCACTTGGGCCAGTTGTCCTGACAACACTAAAATGGCCGCTGTCGCATCAATCCGCTTATCCAGGATGCCATCTTCCATCCAGCGTCCTGCTTCCACCGACGTAAAGAAATCAATGCCATCGATGACTAAATCAGCCTGCGCGGCAGATAGATCCCCATCGGTTTGGATCAAGGTTTTTAGCTGACTATCGTTTCGAGTTGCCTGGTCCATCCGGCGGTAGTAGGCAGATAGAAACTCCGTTAGCTGCTCTTCTTCCTTACGGATCATGTCATCCGAGGCCACGATCACATCCAAAATGGCATTGGGAGCATCTTCACTGGAAAGTACAACTGTATGCCCCTGCTCTCGAGCCTGACTGACAAAGGGCTCCCACAGCACTGCAACAGCGATATTCTGGTTAGTATTTTGGAGTTCGTTCCAGGCTTCTGATGCTTCAGCTACCTTGAGCTGATTAAAATCAGACATGTTAAATCCGTCAAAGCGAATATCCAACACCTGGGCTAGAAACTCACTGGGGGTATCCGTTGCATAGGCTAAACTCAAGGGCTGTCCTTGGGCCACTAGCTGACTCAAATCATTCAGGGATTTGAGGTTTGGATACTTAGGGGTGTTGAGCACCACCGCATCGGCCCCCACGGTACGGTCAATCAGGCCAACGATTTTGCCATCTGGCTTGTGCTTCAGATACTGATCCAAGGTGGTGACGATTAGATCCGCACTCCCTTTTTCTAAGCGAGCGGCTCGTTCAGCCTGATCAAACTCATTGTCAAAACGTAGTGATAAACCCGCTTTTTCTAACTCGTCGTTCAGCTCGGGCGAGCGAAATGTGCTGTAGCCGCTAAAAGTATCCCCCAGAATGACTAGCTCATCTGTGTCGCTATTAATAGATATAGAAGGTCCTTTAGAAAACGAAAATAACGTGTCCTTTTGGCTCCAAAATCCTAAGGAGACCGCAATAACACCCAAAATATAAACAATTGGTGGGGGACCACCTGCACGACTTGACACCTAGACTGCCTCCTGTAATTTCCCATAAAGTTCCTACAGCATATGTTCTAGCAAGTCAGAACATTACGGAGATTGATTTATGGCCTTATGGTAATAAAACCCACGGTTAGAGTTTTCATAACCATGGTTATGATTTTGGCTTGAGTTTCAGCTACTAAGCATCTTCGGGGGACGATTGAGTCTGGTTTTTCAGGTTTTGTAGTCGTCGCGCCACTTCTTGCTGTTGACCAATGGGATCAAAATCGGTTCCAAGGTGCTCTGCGGAATTTACGGACAATTCCACATAGGCGCGCTTTTCTAGGTAACGCGTATGCACCGAATTTTTGGCGGCTTCAAACTGGGCGCGGGCCGATGCCATATCTTCCTCATTGTGGGTTTCGGCAATGGCTTCTAGGGCGTCATTGACCTCGGTTAGATTTTTTAGGGCGCGCAGGTCGCTTTTATAGCTGTTTAGTCTGGCTCGCTCCTGGCGTAGTTTTGCGAGGGACGCATTGGCGAGTTTTTCTGCTTGTTCGACCTGAACTTCGATCTTGGGTAGAAGCTCCTCCAGGTGCATGGCAGAGGCGATAGCGGCTTCGGCGTCCGTTTGACGTCCTTCTTTTTCGGCGGCGAGGGCCGATTGTTCAGCCCGTTTTAGGGCTCCTACCTTATATAGGTAGATCTTTTTTTCTCGTTGGAAGGTGGCGTACTGTTGGTTAGTGGCTTCGGCGAGCTGACTGACGGATTGCTGCATTTTTTTGAGGGAGGCTTCGGCAGTTGCGATCGCATCCTCATCTTCATCCCGTTCTGGCTCTGACACGTCCTTAGAAATGCCCCACAGCCAATTCCATAGGGCCAGGGTAGCCTTCCCTCCACGCTCCCCCATCAACCAATAAACGGCCTTTTTCATATGTTGCAACCGTGAAAACAGTGATCGACGTAGCAGTTGACTTAGTTATACGAAATCCGAATACAGTAACCCCGATTCAAAATGGATGATTTCGTAGGGGTTGTGCCTTGTGCCAACCCTTCGATACTGGACGCACTCAGCCAGGATTTCGTATTATTCGAGCCTTTTGCTATCCCATCGGAGTATGCCCCAGGCATTTCTCCTATCCTAATCAATGGGATAACTGCTACAAGTATTACTTCAAACAATTCACAGATAATTCCTAATTGATTCACTGTGATCGCGATCATCCATGACACTCAGATTTTTTCAGACAGTGCTTACTAATCCCTTATAAACCCATCAACTAGCATTCAGGCATCCCCTCGATAGTAGTAATCAAGCCGCTCACAGGGCTAATATTTAACCGGAGAATGAACCCATGAAAAATCTACTTTCCACTGGTCTATCTGCTCTAATGCTGACAGCTGTCCTCGTTCCTGCAGCTCAAACTGTTAGCATCGGCGATGCCCTGGCCGCTAAACCTAGCATTACCCAAACGGCCACAGCCAAAACGCTGCTCACCTCTGGTCAGTTTGTCACCGTTGATCAGGGTCATCCCACTACCGGCACCGCCCGTATCGTCGAAAAAGATGGTCAACGTAGGCTTGAATTTGATGGCGCTTTTGATACGGCCCGTGGTCCTGCTGTTCAGGTTTTACTCTACAAAGGTGATTCTGTCCCCGTTAGCCTGGCTGAAGGCGATTATCTCTATGTTGGTGATCTAAAAAGTTTCGAAGGTTCTCAGGGCTACGTTTTACCTGCTGATCTGAACCTTGCTGATTATGGTTCAGTTGCCATCTGGTGTGCAGAATTTAACGTCACCTTTGGCTACGCTGACCTTTAAGGCCTTGATTGTTGTACGGGCACTCATAGGAGTGCCCTGTAAGAATTATCTTGTCTAGAAATTACTCAAACTCAGGTAAATCTAATGGCTTTTGAGGTTGTACGTCTATCGTAGGCGGCTGAGCCTGCATTAATTCCGGCTCCGGTAAGTCCAACTGCTTTTGTTTTTGGACTTCTACCACAGGAGCCTCGGCTGGAACCAATTCCTTCTGGCGCTCTTCCAGTTTCAGCGGTAGCTTAACTTTCTGCGGTTTCTTAGCTTGCTTGACCTTCGGTAAGCTGCGTTCCAGATCATTGAGCGGTCGAGGAATCACCATCACGGCACTCAGCTCACCGATGCGCTCAGCTTCATGCATACCTGCTTCGACAGCAATGGCCACATTCGACAGCGACCCACGAATCAAAATCGTACACAGGCCTTCCCCAATCGTTTCGTGGGAAATAAGTTCTACCTCAGCCGATTTAGTCATGGCATCTGCTGCCCCCACCATGGCTGGAAAACCACGGGTCTCCAGCAACCCAATGGCACCGCTGCTCATGTGAGTTTCTCCTACCCCATCCAGCTCACTCATACGCGGCAAGATTGGCAAGACCTTTTCCATATCCGCCATGGGTCGAGGAATCAGTGACGAAGATACCAATTGACCAAACTGCTTAGCGGTTTCTACTCCCGCATGGACTGCCATGCGCACATCGGCAACTCCACCTCGAACAATGGCACTACACTGACCACCGCCAGTTTTTTCGTAGCCCACCAGATATACGTTTGACGATTTCATCATGGCGTCAGCGACACCGATAATGGCCGGAAAGCTGGTGGTGGACACTATCCCCAAGGCTGAGTTCTGAACCCAGCTCATTAATGACCTGGCTTTATCCGTGGAACTAGCTAGAGCAGAAGAGTCTACTGGCATCGTGAGTCTCAAGTAGCGTTAATGAGCCCTTGGGTGTTTAAAGGTCTATTCAACACTGTACGGCGAAAGTTTCAAGAAAGGCTTCTAAAAGCGATGTTACTTATTACTTACGGTTAATTTGAGAAATCTCTACCAAGGAAGTTATTTCTCTCAGTTAGATAGAAAAATATTATGTATCCCCTATTCTAAGAGTCTTTCTCAGATTGGCCACTTGTATTGCCATTATTCAACGGCTGTCTATGGGGAAAAAGTGCTGACAATAAACTATTTAGATGATCGCGACCATAAACGGAATTGTTAGGCGCTGTCATCCCTGAGGTATTTTCCGTCGATGGTGCTGATGTTGTTGTGGGTTCAACGTCAGGTACATTGACGGCCTTAGGGGATACTGATTGCGGTTGCACCGTTGGCGAGGTTCTCGGTGGCATCGGCATCGATGGCACTGGATCACTCTTAGTCTGGAAATTCGGTGTTTGGAAAGTAGACCCTGAAGCTTGGTAAGCTGCGGATTGAGGCACCGTTGTCTTGGATGGACTTGCTTGTGACTCTATGAGTGAGCAGGAAGGGATGATGGTATTGGGTGCGATCGCAGGGTTGATCAATGTGCTAGATGGTCCCACACAAGCATCCTTGCCAACATGACCATGCCCAACAATCAACACCCCAGTCCCTAAACTTGCCCCAGCCTCAATATACAAACAGCCTTGCTTCGCCTGAATGACCACGCCTGCACCGACACAGACGCCAGGCCCAATCCGAATCGAACCATGGGGTGCAGCTCTAAACACCACACCTGGGGCTACAGCTGCTGACGCATCAACAACCACGTCGCCACCGCGATAGTAATGGGTATGGCTCACAAAATGTAGAGGCGAGGGTTCCATCGCGGCGGTGCTAGGGCTAGACAAAATTAGACTACGGACGCTGGATGGTGGTTTCTAGTACGCGACATTTAGCACGGGGGTCAACACCCACCAAGCGAACATAGTGCCCAGAGTATTCAGCCAGTTGAGCTTTCAGCGCAGCAATTACCTCAGAAGGACGGTTTCCATTAATTGGATTCCCTGTCTGCCAAGCACCGCTACTATAACGACGCTTGTCGGCATACTCCGTGCTCACACGATAGCCCTGGTTTACCAACTGTGTAACCTGCTGAGCCACATCAGCACTTACTGAAGCACTATTTCCGTTATTGTGAGCAGCTTGACGACCACCGCCACCATAGGATGCAGACTGCTGGGAACCGGAAGCTGCAGGTGCGCTGACGGCTTGTCCTGGCTTTTGAATCGTGATGGCTCGACCCCGTTGCTTGACTCGAGGATCAATGGCAAAGATGCGTACATAATCATTGGCATGGGCTGCTAAGACCTGCTGAATAGCAGCAACCGCCGAAGATTCACTGGAGGCCGATATGGCAGGCGCTGTTTGCCAAATACCACTGCGGTAGCGACGCTTATCGGCATACTCAATACCAATCTTTTGTCCCTGCGCCAAAATAGAACGAATCTGAGGTACTAGTTCATTGCTCGTAGTAGGGGCTGCACCATTCTGACCAGCTGCTGGAGCTGCACTAGTGCCACCCGTTCCAGTTTGTAGCCCCACCGGCTTACCATCACCGCGCTGAATAGTGACTGGGGCGATACGACACTTAGCCACCGGATCAATGCCAAACATGCGCACATATTCACCAGAATGCTCTGACAAACAAGCCTGCAGAGCATCCATGGCCTCAGACTCACGGGCAGCCTGGATGGGCGTGCAAGTTTGCCAAACACCACTACGATAGCGGCGACGATCAGCATGCTCTGTACCAATCTTGAACCCTTGGCGAATCCAGGCCCGAACCTGACCCGCGATATCACCCGCTATACTGCCACCACCGTTGCCCGTAGGCACAGTTGCTTGAGACGACGCAACTGCACTCTTATTAGCTTCAACCGGCTTTCCATCAGGGCGCTGTACAGTCATCATGCCAATACGACGCTTCCCTACGGGGTCAATGCCAAAAATTCGCACATAGCTATTTGAGTTCTCTGCCATACAGCGCTCTAGGGATGACAACACATCACCTTCACGAGTCGACTGTACAGTAGGACAACTCTGCCACACACCGCTGCGGTAGCGACGCTTGTCCGCATGCTCTGCGCCAACTTTGTAGCCCTGAGAGATAAACTGACGAACCTGTTGAACAATTTCGGGTGCTAGTGCTTGCATAGTATCTATACCAACGTTATCGGTGGCGTATTGGGTGTGTGGGCTGCTCGCCGAGTGGCGAGCGGATTGGACAGGAACAGCATTGGCTGCACCATCGGGGTATTGGGGATATCCCCTTAACGCTTGGGTCGCATTGCCCACACGAGAATCGCGGGCACGCTCCCGAATATGGGGCTCAACAATATCTCGGACAAGGGCTAAGTCCGCTTCGGTAACTTTGGGCAAAGCATCTGCCTGGGCCTGGGTGGTAATCACAGAGCCAGATGGCACACATCGACCTGGGGGAACCTCCACGTCCTGAATCAGGGCATGCATCATGACAATTACACCAGCACCCAAACGCGCATTGAAAATGGTTGATCTAAAACCAACAAAGCTACCCTCACCTAAATAGGCAGGACCATGAATCAACGCCTTGTGCGTGAGCGTGACATTAGGTGATAGCCAGACAGCATAAGACTGGCCATTATCTCCCTGAACACAACCGCTGCTAAGACCGTGTATGACAACACCATCTTGAATATCACAGTGGCTACTGATGTAAAAGGGCAATCCCTCATCTGCCCGGATTGAGGTGCCAGGAGCGATCGATACGTCGCCTCCGACATAAACACTGCCCACGACCTGAGAAAAAGAATGGACGAAGGCAGTCGGCTCAATTACTGGCTTGGCCAGTGATTGATATTGGGCAGGGGATGCCGCCATGGCTTGTTTAACCATTGGCCCATATCCTCCCAAGAAAGCTATTAACTAAAATCCTCACGCTTGTCGTAGAGCGAGCCAGAATCCAAACTAACAGTGTCAACAATGGCCACAATCGCAGCATCTACTGGCCTGCTCTCATACCCACTATGCTGACGGGCAGCACTGCCGCAGGTAACCAGAACCCATTCACCGGGACCGGCACCCACAACATCAGCTGCTACCTCATAGTCAGGAAGTAAATCGCCATCCTCACTAACAAATTGAATCAGCAAGAACTTGACGCCTGTTAAACTTGGCTCCTTGCAGGTGCTAACAACCGTGCCACGAACCTTACCTAGGCGCATCCCTTATCTACCGTAGGGGCGGATACCACTTACGCTTTCACGGAACTGCTCAACAGCTTCGGTGTAGCGAATAGGGAGTACAAACTCCAAGTTCTCATGGGGACGAGCAATGATGTGAGTGGACAGAGTCTGACCACCATTCACACGCTTAACATTCTCAACGCCAGCAGCAACTGATGCCTGTACTTCAGACACGTCACCACGAACGATAACAGTCACACGACCACTACCGATTTTCTCGTAACCAACTAAGGTTACGCGGGCGGCTTTGACCATGGCGTCAGCCGCTTCTACTACCGCTGGAAAGCCCAGGGTTTCAACCATTCCTACTGCGATTGCCATCGATTTTTACCTTGGTATGCTGACTATTTAAACTGGGTTAAGTGAAATCAAAACCTAGGCCCTAACCCGCTAGGTCCTAAACTGTTCGACTGCTTCGGTGTAGCGAATAGGCAGCACGAACTCCAGGTTCTCGTGAGGACGGGCAATGATGTGAGTGGATAAAACTTCGCCACCATTCACACGCTTAGCAGACTCAATTCCAGCAGCAACTGACGCCTGAACCTCAGATACGTCGCCACGAACAATAACGGTCACACGACCACTACCGATCTTCTCGTAGCCAACTAGGGTTACACGCGCGGCCTTTACCATCGCGTCAGCAGCTTCTACAACAGCGGGAAAACCGCGTGTCTCAATCATTCCTACGGCAATCGGCATTGTCGTAAATCTCCTAGATAAACAGCTTTAGTTCAAGCACCTATGCCTCGGCGGATGAGGTTAAGAATTCTTTCAGAATTACTTCACATACCGAGACTTACCTTGCAAACCATTAGTCTGCAATAACTCCATGACTACAATTCAGAATACGAGCGGGTCAGCAGTTTGACAATATAAGTTTCAATGATTGTTTCTAATGTTAAGCATTATCAATACTGATGACTATTTACTGCGAAAGGTAAAGGATTTGAGTTTTAGTCGTAGATTGATTGCCTCGTATGCCTTGTTGCTCTTGGATTGTTAGATCAATTGAAGTCGAATCTGCTTTTTGAATTGGCAGGTCTATTTGCTTGTAGCGGCGACGTGATAAGCATTCATCCTTTGGAAAGTGAGGATTACTGATGAATAGAGAGAAGCTCTCGCCAAGGGGTGTTCATCAGGTACCATAAATAAATGTATGTGATCTTAAAATTAGCCATAGATATTTATCTGGGCTAGCTGATTGCAACAGATGTGTTTTTGATCGTCTAACGTGTTTGTTTTTTGTGACTATCCGCACGTTTTGAGGTTGAGCACAGTCTGTATGCATCTGTGTCAGCACTCTAGATATAAGTCTGGTGTTCTGTTTGAGGCGGGTGTTGAGTGGCTTAATGCCTCGTTAGGGTGTTTATAGTTGCCGGTGGGCTCTTTGATGGCATGATGCAGTCTCTGATTCAGTTGAGTTGGCTTATCCCGATTTACGGGTTTTTGGGGGTACTTCTTTCCTTACCCTGGTCTACAGGGATGGTGCAGCGTACCGGGCCTAGGCCAGCGGTCTATATCAACCTGTTTATGACCGCGATCGCATTCATCCATGGCACGTTTGTGTTTATGGGTATTTGGAATGTGGGCGGAATAGAGCTTCAGGTTCCTTGGCTTCAAGTGGCCGATTTGAGCCTGAGCTTTGATTTAGATTTGTCGGTGCTTAACCTAGGTGTCATGGAGCTTTCCACCGGGTTGACGCTGTTGGCCCAAATTTATGGTTTGGGGTATATGGAAAAAGAATGGGCCTTGGCTCGGTTCTTTTCGCTTATGGGCTTTTTCGAGGGGGCGGTAAACGGTGTTTTACTGAGTAGCTCTTTCTTCTTGGCCTACTTCCTGCTGGAGACGCTCACCCTGTCCACCTATTTGATTGTAGGCTTTTGGTATGCTCAGCCTCTGGTGGTCAAAGCAGCAAGAGATGCCTTTTTGACCAAGCGTGTCGGGGACATTTTGTTGCTGATGGGGGTACTGGGCCTATCGAGTTGGGCCGGTGACCTCCATTACAACGAGATGTACGAGTGGGTAAAGCATGCAGATTTACAGCCGTTGGCGGCCACATTACTTGGGTTGGCGTTGATTGCAGGTCCGACCGGTAAATGTGCCCAGTTTCCACTGCACTTGTGGCTAGACGAGGCGATGGAGGGTCCAAGTCCAGCTTCAATTCTGCGAAACTCAGTGGTGGTGACCTGTGGAGCTTATGTGCTAATCAAGCTGCAGCCTGTGGTTGTAGTATCTCCAGTTGCACTGACTGCCTTGATTGCGATTGGCACAACAACGGCTGTGGGAGCGTCTCTAGTTGCGATCGCACAAGTTGACCTAAAACGTGCCCTCTCTTACTCCACCAGTGCCTATATCGGCCTAGTCTTTATTGCTGTAGGAGCCGAGTGGCCAGGTGTGGCCATTGGTCTGTTATTCACCCATGCTGTTGCCAAAGCTCTGATGTTCATGAGCACTGGCGCGATTATTAATAACACTAGCTGCCAGAACATGACAGAGTTGGGAGGTATATGGTCTCGGATGCCAGCAACCACCATTGCTTTTGTTGTGGGTGGAGCTGGCATGGTTGGCGTTCTCCCATTGGGAGGATTCTGGTCTCTGCAGCTTGGGGTGGACTTTTTGCGACGGGAACATCCGGTACTAGCCGGGATCTTTTTGCTGGTCAACGCGCTAACTGTATTTAACTTAGTGCGCGTATTCCGACTAGTGTTTTTGGGTAAACCAACTCCCAAAACCCGTCGTTCGCCAGAAGCGAACTGGCTCATGTCAACACCGATGATTGCCCTAAGTATCTTTGTCGTGCTGTTGCCATTTTGCCTGATGCACATGTCTCTACTGCCGCCACTACGTTACTGGCACCCTTGGGTTTTTGGTGCCTTGATTGCGTCAGGGGTATTGGGTTTAGTTTTGGGCTGTACCGCTACGTTGAGTCGTTCTTTGTTGCGTTCTACCCAGCGATCTATGCGGGTGATGCAAGATTTGTTGGCCAACGATTTCTACACCGAGGAACTGTATCGAGTCACTGTGGTGTTTGTTGTTCGTCAATTTTCACGCATCGTCAGTTGGTTTGACCGCTATGTGGTGGACGGCGCTGTCAACCTGGTGGGAATGGTTTCGTTAATGAGTGGTGAAGGTCTGAAATATAGTATTTCTGGCCAGTCCCAGGGCTATATCTTCACCATTGTGGTGGGCGTAAGTCTGTTGGGATTTTTGATGACATGGGCAATGTGGTGAGGGAAAACGAATGCTAAGTGCGTTGTTATTGATTCCATTGCTGGGGGCTCTAGTTGTTGGCTGTTGGCCCAATAAACTCGCCAGTGAGCGAGCTAAAGGCATTAGTATTGCTTTTTTGGGCGTTAATTTAATTGTCAGCCTATATCTGTTGACCCAGTTTGATCTGTCTATTACTGGATTGCAATTTATTGAGTCAATGCCCTGGCTGGAAGAGTTGGGCCTGGGATATGAACTGGGCATTGATGGCCTGTCTCTACCATTACTCATCATTAATAGCCTGTTATCCCTTGTTGCGGTCTATGCCAGTGATAACGATATGCGTCGGCCCAGGCTATATTACTCCCTATTGCTGATTATCACCTTTGCCGTTGCTGGTGCGTTTGTTGCCCAAAACTTACTGCTCTTCTTTATTTTCTATGAGCTAGAGCTGATTCCCCTTTATCTCTTAATTGCTATTTGGGGTGGTCCTAAACGAGGGTATGCAGCTACTAAGTTTCTAATTTATACAGCCCTATCTGGCATTTTGATTTTGGCCTCCTTTTTGGGACTGGTGTGGCTCAGTGGGTCTTCCAGTTTTGATTACAGTGCGACCATGGCCCAGGGTTTGCCCTGGATTCAGCAGGCAGTTTTGTTAGCCGCTCTGTTAATCGGCTTTGGTATCAAAATTCCTCTCTTTCCACTTCACACCTGGTTGCCTGATGCTCACGTACAGGCATCCACGCCGATTTCGGTACTGCTGGCAGGTGTACTACTCAAGCTAGGAACTTACGGTCTTTTCCGCTTTGGCGTTTGTACCTTCTCAGAGGTGTGGGTCGATCTAGCACCCTATTTAGCCTGGTGGGCTGTAATCAGTGTCCTCTATGGTTCCTTAGCAGCCATTGCCCAAACTGATATGAAAAAAATGGTGGCCTATAGTTCGGTTGGCCACATGGGGTATGTGTTGCTGGCAGCTGCCGCCTCTAACCCCCTCAGCTTTGTCGGAACTGTTTTTCAGATGGTGAGCCACGGGTTTATCTCAGCACTGCTGTTTTTAGTGGTCGGAGTAGTCTACAAAAAGACAGGTACTCGTGATTTGACGGTACTGCGAGGATTGCTGAATCCCGAACGAGGCTTACCGTTAATTGGTAGTGCCATGGTGCTGGCAGTAATGGCCAGTGCCGGTATTCCTGGCATGGTGGGCTTTATTTCTGAATTCATTGTCTATCGCGGCAGCTTTGTTAGCTTTGCCCCTCAAACTTTGCTCTGTTTACTGGGGTCTGGCTTGACGGCAGTTTACTTCTTACTGTTGGTGAACCGCGCTTTCTTTGGCCGGTTAGCAACAACTGAAAAACAAACAGTGGAACAGGATCCTGTTTTACCGGTTGTGACTTGGCAGGAGCGGCTGCCAGCTTTCGCATTAGTCAGTTTGTTGTTTGTATTTGGCCTCAGCCCTAGTTGGATGACCCGCTGGATTGAGCCAACAACAACGGCCATGTATAACGCGATGCCGGCCAAGCTAGAGGTGTCTTCTTACCAGATATCTGTACCGCTTGCCGATGCTTCCACAGATGTAGCTAAGTGTTCGGATGGAGACTGTGCTTTATGATCCATACTACGCCTTCTAAACGAAAAGATATTCATCCGTTTGCCCACTATGCTGACCGTTTGCTCGCCGGTGGCACCCTACTGCCCGATACCCCTGACAATGTGGTCGAGGTAATGGGGGCTCTAGACAGCTACGGTATTGTTTTGGATTTTTATTCAATTAACCTGATTCACATTGCCGATCATCAGTTTTTGAATCTGTTTCCCGTTTTTAAATACCTTGATGGTGAGATTAATCCGGCTAAGATGTGGCGACATTTTTGCCATGATCGGATTAACTATGAATATGCCGAGTACACCATGAAAGCCATGATGTGGCACGGTGGCGGCGGTTTAGATGCCTATCTGGATACGGATGAGTTTCGGGCAAATTGTCAGACTGCGATCGCAGCCAAGATCAAGTTCAACCCCGTGCTACAGGTCTTCCATCGCGCCTTTCCTGAATTCTTGATCGAACAAATTCGTCAGCTTTCTTACTACAGCGGTTTAGGTCAGTTCTGGCGAGTGATGAGCGATATCTTCACCTCGTTGGCCGCTCGCTATCGCAACGGGGAAATCAAACATATCCCCCAGATTGTCGAGCACGTTAAGGATGGTCTGGTGGCAGATGCTGCCCGTCCTATCACCTACAGCGTTGAAATTGGTGGCAAGACCTACGATCTTTTGCCTGATTCAGCGGGACTGACATTCTTGCCCGATACAGCCATTCCCTATGTGGAGTCCATTTTCTTCCGTGGGGCTCCTTTTTTGGGAACAGTGTCTTACAACGCTCAGGCCCAACAAATTTCTCCGGACCAAAGCCGGTTCGCCTACGGTGCATTGTATGCGGATCCGCTGCCCATTGGTGGTAGCGGGATCCCACCTACGCTGTTGATGCAGGATATGTTCCGTCACATGCCTGACTATCTTGAGGAGCATTATCTCAAGACCGTACGCGGTCTGGGGGACGTGCGGGTGAAGATTTGTGCTAGCTTTCAGCGGTCCATGTTCTGTGTGACCAATGCGGCTTTGGTCGGTCTTTTGCCCAAGGGAGCCGGTGCTACTGACCCTGAAGATATAGAGGCAAATCGCGAGTTTTTGCTGGGTTGGATGGATCGGTTGGCCTCTTCCCAATTGGAGGCCGTCCAAACCCCTTAAAAATATATCAACCATGCAAAATAGGGCACGCAATGCATTTTAGCGGCAGGCATACTCCTACCCCAGTTTGGCATTGTCCTCAGTCCCGGCTTTGCCGGTGGATTTATGGTATCTAGTTCCATCGGCGTAGTGTTAAACTCGCTGTTGCTGCGCTGGCAGTTAAGGGAACGAACTTAATTTCAAATATTGAACTTTTGTTGGCAAGGATTTTCTAGAGTGCTCCCTGAGCGCCAGATGTCTACCAAAAGTCCGTTACCCGATAGCCCAGCTCACCTAGCATTTGTCGTAACATCGGCATGCTTAGACCAATCACATTCGTATGGCAGCCCTCTAGCCTTTCGATGAAGGCGCTGCCCCTACCATCGATGGTAAAGGCCCCAGCACAGTTCATTGGTTCACCTGTAGCTACATAGTCTTCAATTTCACGATCGCTAACCCAGCCAAAATGCACCCGAGTCACCTGACATCGAGTCAGGGTCTTAGTCGCTTTGGGGGATATTAACGTATGCCCCGTCACTAGCTCACCCACCTTGCCGCGCATTTGCCACCAGCGTTTGATCGCAGCCTCTGGCGTTTCCGGTTTACCGTATATGATGCCGTCAAAGGCTAAGACCGAATCACACCCCAAGACAACCGCATTAGGAAATAACGGAGCAACAGCCTCCGCTTTCCCTAGAGAAAGGGCTTTGACTAACGCTTCTGGATCGCTGAGGGTAATTTGGTCTTCGTCAAATTTACTAGGTGAGACAAACGGCTGTATGCCTGCATTTAGCAATAGCTGCCGTCTTGCTGGAGAAGCAGAGGCTAATACAAACTGAGGAGCGGGCATTGTTTAATAAACCGAGAAGGATGCGACTGCCTGAGTGAGGGAATTCTTCAAACGCTTCCAGCGAGCTTCAGGTACCGATGCGTTGAAGGTAAATAGCTGACCACGACGAACAATTGCACTAGCTAAGTTATGGCGTTGTCCGTTAGGTGTTGTTGTCAGATATTCCAAGATGTAATAGGTTTTGCCTTCAGGGGTGTCTACATTTTGAGCGCTGAGGAGTTCTACGTTGCGATCTCTACCTGCCACCGTTGTAATGTTTTGGGATAGCTTATAGCCCACTTCGGAGGGGCCACCCAGTTCTTCCAAGGTTTTCCCATCGGCTACAGGACTCACAACTACACTTACATTTTCAGTTGTGTTGATGATGTCGTGGAAAACGACGTCTGGTCCTTCAGCTACTTTAACTTCAACCCAACCCGTTGGATAGTTGAACTGATAGCCTTGATAGCTATTGACATAGTTCAGCAAACTCACAGGAGCAGAGCCGCTACAAGCCTCTAAGCCAAACATCGTGACAAACACTATTATCAAAGCAACTAATCGCTTTAGCATTGGGAATACCCGTTAAGTAATGTGAAATAGATTGACAATACCCATTGTCGCATCTTCTGTAAAGTCTTTGTAGGGTGAGCACTGTCCACCGTCTTCTATGTCATCTATTGGTGTTTAGTTGGGCTCGTCAGTTACGCCACTATAGGGAAAATCGCTAAGTAATTCGCAGATATCTACCGTCCCAATTATTTGAGTTAAGACTCATGAATTATGTGCTTAATCTAATGCTAATTGCTAGTCTAGTTCCTCAGTATTTAGTAGGTGTTTCTCCCAAAATAGTTCAAGTCGATGGAGCAAAGGACACAGTCAGCTTGAAAGGAGCACCTGCTCGTTTAAGTTCACTAGAGATTAGACTCCGCATGCGGAATTTGCCCGATTGGACAACCGACGGAGAGAGTCTGTTTTACACGCGCACATTTGAAGGTTTTGTTGAGGCAGTCAGTTTTGTTAACAGTTTGGTGGAACCTGCTGAGCAACTAGGTCATCATCCTGACATTAAAATCAACTACAATCAAGTTTCTCTGCAGCTGACCACCCATGACGCTCTAGGGATTACAGAGCTTGACTTTCAGCTGGCTTCAAAAATCTCCCAGCTGACACGTTAACAATTTTTTAAAACATTAGGATGAAAGCTGTCGATCTTTCTAGATGTCTATTGGTTTTGTTGTTTATATTGTTCTTCTACAGATTGTCGTACTTCTTGTTGCAGTCGCGCAAGGGTAGGATTTGTTTTAGCGTCAGCTACGATAGTTCTCATGAGAGTTTTAATACCTTGAGGTCCCCAGGAACACCCTTGTTCGAGATACACGCGGGCTGCCTGACCGACAGCGTAAGTACCATAGCCGGCAGCAGCGGCCTGTGCTCCCATGGCTCCAGCGTAGGCGGTCAATCCAGCGGCACCATCTACCAGACTCCACAAAGCCGTCCCACTTTTGCCAATACCTAAGAGTAAACCACTCCCCAGTTCGCTGAGCAGCAGCGTACCTGAACTGCGGACAATGACTTGCCATAGTTTACTGGCTTCAAAACTGGTCATGGGAAAACCGTAGAGTTTGGCTAGGTTACGGATCATGACTAGGTCAGAGGCAACGCCACCCAGCAGGTCCAGCACTGCTACAGGATTTAGGGCGACAGCGGCCGATTTATATTTTGCAAACTGAAGGATAATATTGTCAGCAGCAGTGTGATTGAGTTGGGCCGTATCCTGGGCTAAATTTGTATCTATTTGGTTAGCCTGATGCAGGGTATTGAGAGCGACTAGCGTAGGTCCTTCTGTCTGAATTAGACCAATAAGGGTACTTTTGAGTGGATCAATATCCGGGGGTGGTGTTTCCCATTCCTTAGTGATACGACCATTAGGCCATTCGATCCTGACTTCTAGTGGCATGGGTTCTGCTGCCACGAGGATAACATCGTCCACAATCGGCACATCTGAGCATGGGGTAGTGCTTTCGTCTTGCTCGCTTTGCTCGTCGAGTAACAGTTGATTCTGGAGTCGTTGCAGATTGTCGTAAACGGCTTGGCGATCTGTCTCAGGGTACAGGTCTGTCTTGTTGAAAACCAACAACAATGGTTTACGTGTCTGGTAGAGAGTCTGCAGGGCGGTGTATTCGGTATTTGTGATATCTCCCGCCACCACAAATAGAATCAGGTCAGCTTGTTGAGCTACCTCCTGAGCCACCTGCCCCCGTTCAGCCCCTTCGATTTCATCCAACCCAGGAGTGTCAATCAGTTCGATTTTTAGAGGTGTTTCTTGTTCGGGAACGGTAGGTGTCCAGTAGATCGAACGAGGCCATTGGGTGACTCCGTTTAGGGGACCCGTTTCTAGAATTTTTTCCCCCACCAGGGCGTTGAGAACAGCCGATTTACCACGACTGACCAAACCAAAGACCGCTACCCTTAGCAGGGTGCTATTGAGTTTGTTAAGGAGAGCAGTCAGCTGGTCAATACCTGCTTTAACGGCAGCCTGACGCTTAAGTTCATCGGCATCTGAGCAGGTTAGCTCTAACTGAGGAATATAGCGATCGATGGTTTGCCTCAGGCTTTGACGGGCTTGATCTACTAGGGGGTGTTCAGGGGCACTCAATGTATTCTCTGAGGCTGTTCTCAGATGGGGCTGACTAGTAGTAACATCCTGAGCCAAGGTGGGGTCTATCATGGTTGGAGTTAGCTTGCCGCAGTATTAACCGTGGGCAAGTGAGGCAATGCCTGAGTGACAAAATCCTTGAGTGCTAAGCCCTGACGAGCCTCCTGGAATAGGGATTGTAGGCGATTACCTAATCCTTCAAAGTTCAGTTCAGTGGACTCTACTAGGCTTTGTTCTTCAAAGTAATCGATCAGCGTGAGACCGGCGAGACGGGTAAGGTAAGCGGCGCTGATACCCTGTAGTGCGCCCCCAGCCAAGTATGTGGTGACATGACCTTTGAGAATAGTCCCCAGAGCCTGGCTGGATAACTCGACAAGACCTAATTTGACCGTTAGCTCGGCAATAGTGCCTGCTGCAGTTTTAGCCTGATCCATAGAGAACTTTTGACCATAGATAGAGCCGAGGTCAAGTACTAGCTGACCATTGATAGCGGCAGTGGCTAGCAGGTCGACAGTGGCGATGGGACTGACAAAGGCCGTACCGGCAGCCATCCACTGCATTTGTTCGATGATGGGCATGGCCTTTTGACGACGATACCCATTGAGTTCCTCCGTGATCCGCTGTTGCAGGGCTTTGGTCTGCCGCAAAGTGGTGGCCATCACTAAAGATGTTGGTGCAGCTGCAAAGTTGTCGAGTTTTTGAGTGAGGGTGACTAGGTCAGCGTCAGGTTGCTTCAGAAATTCGGTGACTTCACCGTTTTCGGAATGGCGACGTACTTTGATCGGATTGGGGTTCGCTGCGATCGCAACCACTTCCACATTCCGTTCTACTAGTCGACTTTGGATTTTGTCCAAAACTACCGCTTTATCCATAGGGTTGTACTGATCTTGTTTATTCAGTACAACCAGCACCTGATAACCATTAGAAATCAGTGTTTCCAGTCGATTTAGTTCTGAGGCGGTCATATCGCCTGCAATCACGAACAGTACTAAATCAGCATCACCGATGTCATCCAATTGCTCAGTAAAGCTTAGTAATGGAGAGGCCGTGGCTTTTAGACAGTTCAGGAGTGTCGTTTTCCCGGTGGTTTTGTTGCCGGTAATTGTAATCGTAAGATTAGTGCGCTCCAGGCTGTCGAGGAGCAAGTCGCGCTCGGTACGGTAAATATCTGCTTGAGCGGCAGCGGCGCTGTCCTCAGTGAGGAGCAGGTCGATCAGATTTTCGGCATGCTCTAGCGCTTTGTCAATAGTGTCGCGTTTTACAGTAGCTTGTTGAGGGATAGTGGGGATGGCAATACGCTGACTTTGCTGTTGTAGCCACCATAGGCCAGAGCCTATTGCGATCGCACCCAGTATGAGCGATCCGTTTATAGGCATATGATGTACAACATCAAGTAGCCAAAGACTGGCACTTAAACCTAAACCACCGATCAGAATAGGACGCTTGATTGCAATATCCATAAGTCCCTATACCCACGAGTTTCTGCTACTACATTGTATAAAGCTAGAGTTGGTTAACTAGGTGGAAAACCCAACAGAATTAACACAAGTCTTAAATATCAGCCAATTGGCGGTCAGGTCAGTGCGATCGCGTCAATTGCTAACAACCCCTTACTTCATAAAGAAATTCACTAATGCCTGGTAAGTCTGCTCAGGTGCTTCTTCTGCCAGGAAATGCCCACAGGGAAGTGCGGTTCCTTCAACGGTATTGGCATAGTTTTGCCAAATACTAATTACATCGTAGTGTTTTTCGATAGCACCGTAGGCCCCCCAGAGCACTAGTAATGGACACTGTATTTTACTATTCAAATCTGCCTCATCATCGCTTAAATCAATGGTGGCAGCAGCTCGGTAATCTTCGCAGGTGGTGTGGATCGTTTCGGGCCGACGAAAACATCGCAGATATTCAGCCATGGCCTCTGGGGTAAATGCATTGGCATTGCTACTCCAGCGTTTTAGTTTAGTGGTGAGATACCAGTCCGGATCGTGACCAATCATCCGTTCAGGTAAGCAATCTGGCTGAATCAAGAAAAACCAATGCTCATAGATAGTAGCCATGGATTGATCGATGGTCTGAAAAATATGACGAGTAGGGACAATATCTAGCATTGCTGCCCGTGTTACCCGACTGGGGTGATCCAGCAATAGGCGATGCAGTACCCGTCCTCCTCGATCGTGACCAGCCACCATAAAAGTCTTGAAGCCCAGCGCTGTCATCACATCTACCTGATCTTGAGCAGCTGACCGTTTGGAGTAAGGACGATGTTCGCTATCGGTGGGAGGATGACCGCTATCGCCATAGCCCCGTAAATCGGTACAGACCACCGTAAAATGCTTCGCTAGTTGGGGGGCAATCCTATGCCACATGATATGGGTTTGAGGGTAACCGTGGAGGAGAAGCAACGGAGGTCCACTCCCCCCCATACGAATGTATATATGGGTAGATGAAGTCTGAATCATCCGTCCTTGAAAGTTCGGAAACATGGCTAGTAAAGGTCAAGATGAAAGCTTGGCATTATCCATCGGAACGAAAAGGGATTGGAGTGCTATAAATCAAGTACAGGCATTTTTATAGTTCTATGACTAATACGGTCCTGCGGCATAGCCTCCTCCTGGGATATTTAATGCTCGATTATGACACTACCGATGAGCTCGGACTGGTGGACAACCTACTGGTGGATCTTTCTCAAGGCCGAGTAGTTGGCATCGTCTGTCAAGGGTCAGCCTGGCAGCGACAACGTCCAACTTATAGTTGGGGACAGATTACCAATATTGGTGCTGACAGTATTGTGCTCCACGCCCAGGGTGCGGAGATATCTAATGCTGCAGCACAGCCCATGGTGAATTTAGAAGTCTGGACGGATACAGGCAATTGTGTTGGCCATATTGTGGATTATCGGTTTGAGCGTCAGGGCAATGTCGTGCAGTATTTGTTTGCTCGGCCAGATCAGCCAGGATTCTACGGGTTAGCCCCCGATGCGATCATCAGTGCTGGACGCAAGCGGATGATGGTCTCAGCTCAGGCAATTGAGCAGGCAGAATACCTTGCTGATGAGGTGATACCTGTAGACCAACAGGACTGGCAAACTACAGCACAAACCACAGCCCAGTCCCTGGCAGACCAAGTACAACAGCGAGCCCAGGGATGGTCAGACTATGCTCAAGAACGATGGCGGTCTGAGGAGTTGCATGAACAGCTACAGTCCACGACACAGCATTTGCAAGCTCGGACACAGGGGTTACGCTCACAGATCAATCAACAAGTTTCCAATGCCAAAAAACGCTTAAGACCTCTCAATAAAGCCTTGGAAAACACCCTGGAGAATACCCTGGACAAATTTGACAATCAGACAGATTCTTCTGCCATTGATTTAGATTCGTTTGAAGTATGGGAAGACAACGATTGAATGGATTGGCCAAGAGACGTTGGCGATGCATTCAATAAGCCTTCCGCCTATCTTCATAGTGATTTGGCATTACCTAAAAGGTTGATTTATATCCAGGATTAATAATATCGACACAGCTCTAGGATGCTTTGGTCGACTGTTGTTGATGAAGCGCCATGACTAAATCAATGTCACTACAGGCACCGCAGCAATCACCATGGTCAAATCGGATCAAACTACGGTTGATATAAGCATCTGGAAATTGGGGATGTAGTTCCAGAGCTCGGTTTACATCGGCCAATGCTCCTTCAATATCATTAAGGCGAAAGCGTAATACGCTCCGCTCATTGAGAGCATGAGGTGTATCTGGTTGTAGCTTCAAGGCTTGGTCAAAGTCTGCCATCGCCTCTTGGTAGTGGTGCAAGTCCACATGAATTCGACCACGTTGAGTGTAAGCGTTAGCTAAAGCAGGATTTAAAGCGATCGCTTGGTTAAGGTCTTGAAGCGCGCCATCTAAATCCCCCAGATGTTGCCGAATACTCCCTCGGTTACAAAAAGCGTCTGCATATTCTGGATTGAGTCTGATCGCTTCGCTAAAGTCAACGGCAGCCATCTCATAGTGGTGAATATAGAGATTGACCAGTCCTCGGTTGTGATAGACATATGCTTGATTGGGCGCAAAGCGCAGTGCCTCAGTATAGTCATTGAGAGCGCCATCACTGTCACCCAGAAAGGCCCGCGCATTACCTCGATTATTCAGTAATGCAAATTTGCCTGGAGCAGGGCAGTCTTGGAGCACATTTTGTAGCTGTTCCAAAGTGCGAGGATAAACCTCGGGCAAAGCTGGGTTGAGCTTCAAAGCGATGCAATAATCTCCCATGGCGTTTTCATAGTTGCCCAATTCAGCCTGCAATCTAGCGCGATTACTATAAGCGTCTGAAAATTCACTGTTAAGAGCGATGGCTTGATTAAAGTCCTGCAAAGATCGCTCATAATCAATTACATAAAAGTAAGCTAGTCCACGATAGTTATAGGTTTCAGGACAAGCAGGATTTAGAGCGATGGAACTGTTGAGATCATTGATCGCGAATTGAGACTCGCCATATTGCAACCAGGCAAATCCTCGCCAAAGATAGGCTCGGGGAAAATGTGGTTGTAGCTTCAGGGCATAGTCAAAGTCCCTTACAGCGCCTGAATAGTCTGCTAGTTCTAAGCGTAGGAGTCCGCGATTACAGTAGCCGCGTGTCGATAACGGAGCGAGCTGAATCCCCCGCTCAAAATCTTCTAATGCTGCATCCCGATGGCCTAGCCGACGATGTACATTTCCTCGGTTGAGATAAGCCGATGTGTAGTTAGGAGTAAGATGAATGGCCCAGCTAAAGTCTTCGATCGCCTGCCTATAGTTGCCCAAGGTGTAGTTAGCGCAACCCCGATTGTAATAAGCTTTAGCGTAGTTGGGTAAATACTCAATGACTGTATTGAAAAGTGATATCGCGCCTGTGCTGTCGCCGCGCCGCGCCAGGTCTACACCTTGATTCAACAGGTCTTTCGAAGTCATGCTGTTCCATATTCACCACAACCTAAGAGCTTCGACCCAGAGTCCAACCAGGAAACTCAAACGTACTCAGCAGTAGATACAGGTACATTCCCCAATAGTGTTTACCTAATCCGTATGTTCAGGCTTAGACACAGTGCATACAATAAAATGGTCTTAAGCCTAAGAACATTCACCAGCTTCATAAAGTCGGTATTGAAGACATTCACCTCACCGATATTCAGCAATGAAGCTAACATCTATAACCAAGTCAAACCCTCGTAGTATAAGCATCTTACAGTTTGACGTGATCTAAACGTCCTCTGTTCCAAGTTTATTAATAACCTCTATAACCTTTAGCCAGTTGCGATGGTCTCAGGTAGTAAATGAAGGATTCTTAAATCATTGACCTATTAACCAGTATTTATTTCACAAAAATTAGGGTCAAGGTCTTTCCTACCCTAGTTGATTGAGGCATTTACTACATCACATAAGTTGCCAGATAGAACCGCATCGGATGTGCCCAAAATAATAAATACTCAAATTTCATATTGCTGAGTGACACTTTATGGATATGCACTATTTGGGCGACTAGGTTAGCTGAACTAGCTAACCTAGCCATAAGTCAAATAGCTAAGTCCATTGTTTGATAGCACATAGCAGAATCTTCAGAATTATCAACGGGAAAATATGATTCATCGCCAGCACTTTTTTAAGTATTCTTTCGATTTTGGGGCCTGAATAAGGACCGGAAACTCTTTTGCCAGAATTCAGTCAATTAATATTCTACGTATCCCTATGAACTGCCAAAATATTTGAGGTTACGAAGTTTCTTATATTGCTAATAACTGTTTATTAGGCAGTGTCTATTGATAATTACATTCTTCTTGAAAGTGCCAATCTCTTTGATGGTCAACATCATATCTTTTCTTTGTAAACCCTTAACACACCTACGAAATTATGATTAACCTGAGGCTAGACTTATTGATCATTTGGCTTGAATTATGCATATAGAAATGCTTCAGTCAAAATGGGTACACTACGCGGGGAATAAAAGTACTTGCCCAAATAAAGCTCTAATTATGGCCATTGCCCACGAATTAGTAGGTTCAAAATCATCTGACAAATGTAAATTTTAGTGTTTTAGTAACTTGCATTTATTTCATATGATTTTCATGATGTCTTCATTATTGAACATCATAGCGGCAGCTTCAAGATAGTCTGATTTTGTTTGAGCTTTTAGTGAAATGGGCAAAGCGTTTTAAGTATCCTGATTTTCTGACACTATGATTGAAGCTATAGATGTTATCAGTAAATAGTGTTTCTAATTAAGAGATTTATCAACCCTTGTCGGCACATATCAAACTGTTGGCTTGGTGCTAATCTCATGTCTAATGTTATAGAAGGGTGATACCTTGAAGTGTATATGCCATATGCATATAGTGTTTAATCTGATGATAAACTTTGTGTTGTTCTCTCTAGATATCACTTGTATATAGGCTGTTTTTATACTGACTCTAATATTCACATAAACTTATTACTACAGTACCTACCTAACCCCTTATGAATCAACTTGGTTTTGTTGTTATTGGGAGAAACGAAGGGGACAGACTTATTCGTTGCCTAAAGTCCTTGAGGGCTCAATGTTCTAACACAGCTCCTATTGTTTATGTTGATTCTGGGTCCACAGATGGGAGTGTTGAATTTGCTAAATCTGTTGGAGCTGATGTTGTCTCCCTAGATCTTTCTAAGCCATTTACGATGGCAAGAGGTCGTAACGCAGGCTTGATGCATCTTCATCAGCACTACTCAGACATTCAATATATTCAGTTTCTTGACGGTGATTGTGAACTAATTCCAGGGTGGATAGAGCAATCATTACAGACTATCGAGGGTGATGAATCATTAGCCATTGTCTGTGGGCGTAGACGAGAGCGTTTTCCTGAAGAATCTGTTTATAATCTGCTTGCAGAGATAGAATGGAATACTCCTGTCGGTGAGGCCAAGGCTTGCGGAGGCGATGCATTAATCCGCATAGCTGCGATTTTAGAGGTAGATGGATATAACCCTGCCATGATATGTGGTGAGGAGCCAGAAATGTGTATTCGTTTACGTCAGCGTGGTTGGAAAATTCAAAGAATCGCGGTCGACATGACCAAACATGATCTATCCATGCATCATTTTGGTCAATGGTGGAAAAGGATGACCCGTGCAGGTTGGGCTGTTGCTGAAGGATTTTCTATGCATGGAAAATCCGAAGAACTTTATATGGTTAAAGAATATCGTAGTGGTTGGCTTTGGGGCGCTGTAATCCCCTTTGTCGCTATTATGATGTCTTGGCCATCCTATGGCATTAGTCTCTTTTTATTGTTGGCATACCCATACTTGGGGTATCGCATTTATCGTTATCGTCTAGACTACGGCGATAGTGCACGCGAGTCTCGCATCTATGCATTTTTCTGTACCTTGTCTAAGTTCCCTCAATTCGTGGGCCAAACAAAGTATTGGTGGTTGACTCAACTACGTAAACAGCCTGCAAAGCTTATTGAATATAAAACATCCTCTTGATAGACGGCCAGGAACTTTACTGAGGTGCTTGGTTTAGTTGACTAAATTTATCTGTTTATTGAGATGCCTATTTTGTCATGACGCAGCAATAGAAGCATCTTTACTTGGGCAGAATCCTACGAACTTTGAGTGTAATCTTTATGCATGTAGCTTACCTAGTCAATCTATATCCTAAAGTCAGTCATAGCTTTATCAGACGTGAGATCTCTGGCTTAGAAGCATCTGGTGTTAAAGTTTCCAGATATTCACTGCGTCAGATGAACGATGAACTCGTCGATCCTGCAGATAAAGCTGAAGCGCTAAAGACAAAAATCATTCTTAATATTGGCTTGGTGGTGCTATTTTTCCACTTAATAGCCATGGCTTTAAGACGTCCTGTTGCATGGCTTAAGTGCTTCAAAGCTACACTGAAACTGTGGTTGGCTTCAGACGCGATTCTTCCACGTCATCTCGCTTATATGGCTGAAGCCTGCGTTTTATTGAATTGGGCTCACCGTGATAGCATAGATCATATTCATGCCCATTTTGGTACAAATCCTACATCGGTTGCGATGTTGTGTCGTATTCTAGGTGGCCCAACTTACAGTTTTACGGTCCATGGGCCTGAAGAGTTTGATAAGCCCATAGGATTATCCTTACCTGAAAAAATTGACCGAGCTAAATTTGTAGTTGCTATCAGTAGCTTTGGTCGGAGTCAGCTTTATCGATGGTGTTCCCACAAACACTGGAGCAAGATTCACGTTGTACATTGTGGTTTAGACAACAGTTTTCTCAAATACGACTCCTCAATCTCGATACCAAATGAGGCTAAGTTTGTCTGTGTAGCGCGTTTAAGCGAACAGAAAGGACATTTATTGTTATTAGAAGCAGTAAAGCAGTTGGCGGATAAAGGATATCAATTTAAGGTCGTTCTTGTCGGAGATGGAGAATTGCGTTCTGAGCTAGAAGATCTTATTGCTGAGTGGAAGATTGAGGAGTTTATAGAGATTACCGGTTGGGCTAGCGGTGCTGTCGTCAGGGAAAAGATACTTGAGTCCCGTGCGTTAGTTTTACCAAGTTTTGCTGAAGGGCTGCCAGTGGTCATAATGGAAGCCCTTGCATTACAACGTCCAGTCCTTAGTACCTGTATTGCAGGCATACCAGAATTATTGGGGAATGATACTTGTGGCTGGTTAATTCCTTCTGGGAGTGTCGAGGCGTTGGCAAAATCTATGGCTAAAGTGATTAATACCCCCATTGAGGTGTTAGAAACTATGGGGCAGGCAGGTGCTCAGTGTGTCGCTAGGGAGCATGATGCAGCTATAGAAGCGAAAAAGTTGGTCAACTTGTTTCACAATAGGCCTGATTCCGCATTAGAAGCTGTCAAAGCGAAAGAGGTTAATCCTTCTGCAGTTAGCCTTGTTACTAATGCGAGTCTGGCACAAAACTCTTAAGCAATTTCTTAATATAGTTGTGGCACTAATTAGGTAGTTTATTGTTCATATCTCTAGCCATCAATTTAAGTTGAATATTAGTCTACAGAACTTTCTGGTAAGTAGGCCAATAGTAATATAGTAATTAACTATGGTATCGCTAAAACGAAAGGCAATTATCGGGAGTCTTTGGACGTTTGCTGGGTTTGGATCTAGTCAATTTATTCGATTAATTGGCAACATAATTTTAACAAGGTTATTAGTTCCAGAGTTTTTTGGAGTTATGGCAGTTGTTAATTCTCTTAAATTAGGATTTCTCCTTCTATCTGATTTTGGGGTCAAGCAAAGTTTAATTCAGAGTAAGAAGGGAGATGATCCAGTAGCCTTAAATACGGCTTGGACCATAGAGGTGATTCGCGGTTTTTTTCTATTGATTATTTGCTGCCTATGTGCTATACCCGCTGTTCAGGTCTATGGCAATAGTAGTTTCTATTGGCTTATGCCTGTGGTTGGGGCAACCGCATTTATTCAGAGCTGTCAGTCTACGGCAATTATTGGCCTAAGGCGAAAGCTCAATGTGGGCAAGGAGATGGCATTTGAAATATTTATTCAAGTATTTTCTCTAACTATTACGATTATTTGGGCTTCGTTCAGCCCGACATTATTGTCGTTGGCGGTGGGACTAGTCGCAGGTGCAAGCTTTAGAACTCTTGGCAGTTATTGGTTTTTCGCTGATAAGCGAAACAAATTTATGCTGGATCGCAAAGCTGTTGCTGAGATATTTGGGTTTGGTAAGTGGTTGTTTATTGCGACCACATTAGTGTTTTTAGCTGAGCAAGGTGATCGCCTGATATTAGGAAAATTACTGCCCCTGGATGTGCTAGGAGTCTATAGTGTGGCTTTGAGCCTTTCGATATTGCCACGTCAGATAGTCAAAAAATTAGGAAATCAGGTAATTTTTCCAGTGATTTCTAGGCGATCTGAATTTTCCCGGGAGAAACTTCGTACTGAAGTTTTACGTCAACGTCAAAAGCTACTCATCCTTTTTGGTTTAATGCTGCTGCCCTTAGTCATTTGTGGTGATGCCATCATATCGTTGATGTATGATTCTAGATATGCTGCAGCGACCTGGATGTTACCAATTTTAGCGCTGGGTGTATGGTTCTCTGTCTTATTTAATACTGCAAACTTTTGCCTGATGGGAGTTGGCAAACCTATTTATGGAGCATTAGGTAACGGTCTACGATTTCTGACAATAAGCATAGGCTTGTTTGTTGGGTATAGGTACGGGGGCATCTTAGGAACAATAATCGTTATGGCCATTAGTGATGTACCTGCATATATAGGTGTACAGTTTGGCCTGTTTCGTGAAAAACTCTCATTTTTATCCCAAGATTTCACAAGTACAGTCCTGTTTGTAAGTGTTGTTGCTACTTTGCTGATGGTTCGTGCTTGGCTAGGGTTGGGTAGCCCATTCAGCCTTATCTTAGGTTAAATAAATAAAGTAACAGTGAATAAAGATGCTAAATAATAAGATCCGCTAAATGTCATCCGAAACCCCCCTGAAAGAATGACACCTGGTTTGAAGTAAAAATCAGTTACCAGCAAAATATGCAAAGTACTTGCCTAATGTTTAATTCATGTATCTTGAGTAACTACTAAGTCACTAAGGTTCTAGGCTTAATGATTGCAGCGGCAGTGGGATGTATTAGTTTTACTTGATAACTTACTTAATTTCTCTGTTTATCTTATGACTGATAAAAATATAGTTCTTGATTTATCAGAGCACTACGGAGATGTTGAGATCGCGCAAAGTGATGACAGCATCGGGTTGCTTTCATGTCTGCCTATCCTAAAGAGAAACTGGTTACCATGCTCTTTGATTTTTCTTAGTGTTTTTGGGGCCTCTATCCTAGCATCGGTTTTGCTGCCTGGAAGCACATCTTATAAATCAAGTGGCAAGCTCTTATTTCAAGCAAGTGATGCTAAATCAGAGTTGACTGGAATTGCAGAAAATCTTGATCCACTTGAATCTACAGGTGTATTGAGTAATCCGCTGAGTACGCAATCGACCATATTAACGTCAGGTTTTCTGATTGAGGATGTCATATCCAGTTTAGATCTGCGTAACGAAGAAGGAGATCTAGTTGGCAATAAGTCTGTACTAGAGAACTTGGCTGTTGAGCAGTTACCTGCAACGGATATTTTAAAGGTTGCTTATCAATCGGATGATCCTCAGCTTGCTGCTCAGGTCGTTAATGAGCTTATGCGACTGTATGTTCTTTTTATTGAACAAGAGCAGAAAGCTGAAATTGTTGCGGCTAAAACTTTTGTTGATGAGCAATTGCCACGGTTGAAGGCTGATTTGAACTTTGCTTCGAGGGCTTTGGAGCAATTTAAGGCGGAGAACCAGGTTGTTGCGTTGGATCGTCAAGCTGCTGAAATTACATCTTTGTTGACGGGATTAGATCAGCAACTGAATGACACGTTGGTGTCGCTTACTGCAGTTAATGCGCAGGCTGCCGATCTCAGTCAACAACTCAATATCGATGTACGAGAGGCTATTGACTTAAGTACTGTAAATGAAGCATCTGGTGTTCAAGATGTATTAGAGCAACTCCATGCAGTAGAAACAGAGTTGTCAACCCAGCGAGGACTGTACTTACCTCAGCATCCAACTGTTATCAATCTTCAAAATCAGGCAGACAAGCTAGCTGAATTGCTTCAGGAGCGAGTGAATATTGTTTTAAGTGATTCTGCAGCTGTTTCTTTACAAGATCTACAGTTAGGTAGTTTACAACAGTCATTGCTCTCAGATTTAGTTAAGACTGAAAGCGACCGAATTTTGTTGGAAACGCAATTAGAAGCCTTTAACGATCTTAAGCGTGACTATACTAATAAGGCTACTTTATTCCCTTCGTTAGAACGGCGACAGTTTGAGCTGCAGCAAAATTTAACTAATGCCCAAAGTAGCTACGATGAGCTACTTAAGCGCTCTCAAGAAATTAAGTTGGCCGAGATTCAAATTGACGGCAGTAATTATGTTCAGATTATTGAAAATGCGCGCCCACCTAAGGAACAAACGTCTGCTTTTAATCCATTAGTTTTGAGTGCAGGAACTTTTCTTGCACTTGGATTAGCGGTGGCGACAGGACTACTGCTGGATCGCATTGATAAGTCTGTGAAGAGTGTCAGTGAGTTTACGCGAATTTTGAATTATCCCCTATTAGGATTAGTGCCTGAGTTCAATAAAGCACTCGAGGGAAACTCTTTAGGAGCCCGCTCTATTTCTCAAGAAACTCTTGAAATTTATAGGGGCATATACTCCAGTTTAAAGGTGGCTAACTTTGACTCTCCGGCTAAGATTATCACCGTAACTAGCTCTGTTCATGGTGAAGGGAAGTCTGAAGTGACAGCTAATCTGGCAGCAGCTATTGCCCATTCACGCCGACGGGTTCTGTTGATTGATGCTGATCTGAGAAAGCCTGTACAGCATGAGTTATGGCGAATCGATAATGATGCAGGTTTAAGTCATCTTTTGTCTGAAAAATCTGCTCTGGAGGAGTCTATCCATCAGTTGAGTCCGCACCTATCAGTGATGACTGCAGGACTTGCTGTGGCAGAGCCGTCTCTTTTCTTTGAGTCTACCCAGATGAAGGAAATGCTTAATCAAGTAAAAGAGGAGTATGACTATATCATCTTTGATGCTGCTCCTATCTTGCCTGAACCAGATGTCCTCATGTTGGGGCAAGTGAGTGAAGGCATAGTCTTTGTGGGACAACCTAAATATGTTCGTAAGGCAGATGTTGTAGCGGCCAATCAGCTGATGGAGAAGGCCAAGTTGTCGATTATAGGTCTAGTTGTTAATCGCGTTAGTCGCAATGAACAGCAAGAGAATCGTGCCCCATTTTCCAATGTTTATCGTGTAGCTGGTGAAAATCCTACTTACCAAGGAGATTTTCAAAATGCTGTCCATGATGGAGATACAGGTTTGAAGACATCGGCTAATAAGGTTTTTAGTAACTCAGGATTGAACAGTAGGAGATAGGGCATAGATAAATCCCAATCTCAAGGGCTCGCTAATTTTATTGCTTTTAGACTATTCAAAAATATAAACTTACCTGTAATTCTAAAAATGTTGAACTTAAATCAATCATCAGGACGATGGTTTTTTGTATTGGGAATTGTGACTGCCAGTTTATTGGGCCTACAGTCAAATGTCAGTGCTCGTGAAGTATTAATTAATACAGAGGCGAATTTGCCAGATTTGCCTTTGGCCGAGACACCTGAAGTGACTCCCAGTCAATTTAGTCAAGGAATTAGTAGTTATGATTATTTATTAGGGTCCGGGGATCAAATTGCGATTGAGGTTGTTGGATATCCAGAATTTGCTGATAACCATGTAGTTTTACCAGATGGTACGATTTCCATCCCTCTTATCGGTCCTGTGCAGGCTAGTGGGAGAACATTAAGCTCATTAGCAAATGCTATTGAGAACCAGCTAGGAAGTTCTTACCTGGTCAATCCGATTGTTGATCTGAGCTTATTAACCTTAAGACCTATTTCAGTTACTCTTAGTGGTGAGGTTCATCGCCCTGGGCCTTTGTTATTAGATAGTTTGCAAACTAATAGGAATGAGGGCCCCAACACTGGCAGAGGTCCCACCTTGGTGAATGCTCTAATTGAAGCAGGAGGTGTTACGAATTTTGCTGATATTAGAGAAATTACCGTAAGACGCTTTGATGCTAATGGTCGACCTGAAACAATTGCACTCAATTTCTGGGATTCTTTAGTTTCAGAGCCTACGGCCATTAATTTGATGTTGAGGGATGGGGACTCAATTATTGTTCCTCGTTTATCGCCTGAAGAGAGTTTAGATCGAACTCTTATTGCCCGTTCAACGATTGCTCCAGGTACCATTCGGGTTAAAGTTGTTGGAGAGGTAATGAATCCTGGAGAGGTACAAGTAACTCCTGATAGTACACTGTCTTCTGCGATCGCAACAGCAGGTGGACCTACTGATGACGCCAAGTTGCGTAAAGTTGCATTTATTCGTATGGACGAATACGAAAATGTAACCACTCAGGAACTTGATCTTCGTAATTTGACAGATAGCATACAAGTTCAAGATGGAGATGTCATTATCGTTCCTAAAACAGGTGTTTCAACAGGCCTAGATTTCGCAACCCGGTTGTTGAATCCATTAAGGTTCTTCACTGATATTTGGCGAATTTTGGACTAGAACTAAGGGAAGAGCGGTGTTTCTGGTTTATTTTTATGCTAGGGGCTGTTGACTGTGAATAAGCGCTACCTTGAAATAGTTGAAACAGGGATTTTTGTCCTCGGCATTATTTTTTATGCAGGTACTATCTCTAATAAGAGTATTGCTGAAGCTACCGGTATTAGCATAGATCTTCTTGACATACTGAACAGTCTCATCAGGTATGGTCTATGGTTTAGTACTACTTTGCTAATTTGTGCCAGATGGAAAGTGGCTTGGGCTATTGCCAAGCGAAATAAGTGGGCTTGGGTAGTGGCTGGATTATCCATTATGTCAACTGTCTGGTCCGCAAATCCAGGCCATACGAGTCTTGTAGTCAAAGAAATGATTCGTATGACTACCTTCGGTTTATATGTAGCTTCACGTTTTAAGCTCAAAGAGCAATTACATATAATTGCTTCTACCCTGGGTACAATTGCCTTGCTCAGTGCGCTAGTCGCGATCGCAATTCCTTCTGCAGGGGTTGATCAAAAGGTATTTGTTGGTGCTTGGACAGGTATTTTCACCCATAAGAACACGTTGGGGAAAATGATGTCTCTGACCGTAACCACATTTGCGGTATTAGTGGCAGCTCAGAAGGTTCACGTTAATCATATATATCGAATCTTGACTTGGGGAGGATTATATTTATCCTACGCAGTTGTTATCCTTTCAACATCACAAACTAGCTTATCAATTTCTAGCTTATCAATTTTACTTTTATATAGTTATCGCTTATACCAGAATCAAGGTAATAAGCGAAGACTTTACCTTGAGCTTACTAGCTTAGTATGTGGTGTTGCTGTTTTTATCATTTCAACTTCATGGGAAATAATCTTGACGAGCATGGGGCGAGATCTGACCCTCACAGGTCGCACAGAGATTTGGGGCTCTGCCATCTCACAGTTGTTTGATAAAAGTCTTTGGTTAGGGTTTGGTCGAGGAACCTTCTGGGCTCCAAATAGTATATTTGCACGCATAGCTGGTGCTTCTGTCGGACACAAATATATTCCACCAAACGCTCATAATGGTTATCTTGATCTTGCTTTAGAGATAGGCCTTATCGGTTTAGTATTTTTCTTAGTCAGTTTTTTGGTGGCTTACAGACATGCAATAACACGCTCTTTTGTCTCTAGCACTCCCAAAGACCTATGGCCATTGGCTTTTTTAAGCTGGTTAGCGGCGTATAACTTGACTGAAAGTTCTTTACTCGTTGATCCTAATTTGACTTGGCCGCTTTATATGACTGTAGCGTTATGTGCAATGCCTAGTGGGCGAGCGATTTATCTTCGTACTCATCGTCCGAATCGAATTACTCCACGAAAGATGATACCTATACGTGAATAATTCAAGATATGACCATGAGCCTTTTCATAGAGAGAGTCTTTTTATGACTAAATCTGTCCTTATATCAAAGAATATACCTCTTCTGATTAGCGTGATACCCACAGAATAAAAAGACAGTAATTGATTAACTGATTGTTCATTATATAGAAGGAAATAGAGAGTGAATATTACACAAATCAAGGTTTTTGGAGAGAGAAATACTGGGACCAATTGGCTAGAAGATCTCTTGATGAAAAACTATGATATTTCGATCATTCATCATCGAGAAATTATTCATACACAAACAACAGAACTCGAGAAGAAATTTGTATCATCATTGCCTCAGAGCCAACAAGTCTTTATGCAAGAATGTATTAATGATTCTATTTTTGAATATAAAGCTGCTCATCTATTTGGATGGAAACACTCAGCCATCGTAGCTGACACCTTAAAAAAACATCCTAAATTTGAAGAGACTGGATTCATTTTTTTGGTGAAAGATCCTTATACCTTTATCAAGTCTCTGCATAAACGCCCTTACCATGCACTTAGCAAGTTGCCCAAGAATATAGATAAATTTCTTGAAACTCCTTGGCCAACTTTACGCAGAGATAACATCAATACTCCTTTGCTGAGTACGCCCATAGAGCTTTGGAATTATAAAGTTACTTCTTATTTAGATTTCCTTGAGAAGAATAGTAATGCTATCCTTCTTCGATATGAATCACTTCTAGAAAACCATGAATATCTTTTTGATGTCATTGAAGATAAATTTCTTCTGAAGGCAGAATCTCGACTGCCTATTGTTAAGTCAACTAAGTATGATCGGATGAATACAAATGACTATCAAAAGAAGTATTTGAAAACCAGTCCATCCAGTGGATTAAATTCAGCCTCACTTGACCTGATGCGCTCAGTTTTAGATGAAAGGTTAATGAAAAGCTGTCAATACAGTCATCCTGCATGACTGGTCAAATAAAAACAGGGTTAGTTGTTAGAAAGATTTACGATGCAGTTCTTTCAAAGGGATTAACTGATTTGCTAGCAATCCATGAAAAATCTCTAGATTTTAAATTTACTAGCCAGCGCAAGCTATGTTGATAGCCAGTAATTATAGTTAAATTGATATGAATGTAATATGAACGATCAAAAATATATACTTGTCACTGGCAATGGACGTTCCGGTACAAATTGGGTATTAGATATTTTAAATATGAGTCCTTTGACTCATTGTCGCAATGAACCTCATCGAATATCTAGTTCGCCATTTCATATCACAACAAAACCATGTGAAATAGAGCAGGAAATCCCTGCAATGGCTAATATTTGGGATCATGCGGCATCTTGGACAGCATCCACTTTTGGTGAGCGAGATCCTTATCTTGTAATGCCAAAGAATTACATTTACCCCTTTTCGAAATCTCTTGGATTACCTAACTTACCGTTAAAGCTGAGAAACAATAAGTTTGTCCATCCCTTGATATCAAAAAGACGCCCGGCAGAATGGAAAATGCCTTGGTGGATAGGAGACAATCAGAAGTTGAGAGAAACCTATGCGGTTTTCAAAATCATTAATATTGATGCAATAAATATTATCTGGCTTTTAGAAAATCGTCCTAATGTTTCTGTTGTCCATGTTGTCAGGCATCCTGGTGGACGTTTAAATTCATGGCTTACTCGTTTTTTATCAGAACGCGATGAAGATGAGATCATGAAACGGAACCGGTCACGTCTTCAAAAAATTAAAACGATGGATAAAGAGTGGGCCACAACACTCAGTAATATTGAATCAATGAATATTGTAGAGACAGAAGTTTTATTGTGGCGTTATTTCAATGAAAAGCTATATCAGGCTGGTCAAGGATATAAGCAGTATACTTGCATTGTTTATGAGCAGGTAGTCCAAGAGCCATTGTCATATGCGGAGAAAATATATGATTTTTGTAATCTTCCTAATGATGATCGCTTGAAAGAAACGATTCGTCAACGATTGGGACAATCTGTATGGGGTAAATTGTCAGGTTCTTCCAAATCCGTTGCTGAAGCTTGGAAAACAAAACTAAGTTCTGAAAATATTGAGATCGTCAATCGTGTTTTAGATGAGAGCTTTATGCGAAGTTGGTGGAATACATAAATACTAATGTAAAACTAACACATTCTTGATAAACAAATAAGAATGTGTTTTTGATTTCTGATGACATTCTGATGACAGGACATTATAAGAGAAATGATATATATGTAGGTTAAGCCTTTTAACTATGACTAATATCATTTATTCTTTTTGAGATGAGCTATTTATCCTGTTAACTAATGCTCTCTTGATAAGGGAGGGCTACAGTCTACTCCTTCGTAAACTTAAAGATTCAACTCATAATGCAACAAACTATTTCGCAACCATATTTTTTAGTAGGCGCTGAACGTTCTGGAACAACTCTTCTACGCTTGATGCTTAACTATCATCCTAAAGTTACATGGTGTAATGAGTTTGAGTATGCAGTTGATCGTATTGGTCAAGATGGATGGCCAAATCTGAACAAATATTATGATTGGCTAGAAACACATAGGATATTTCAAGATAGCCACTTTGAAATTGACACTAGTCTTACATATCCTCAGCTAGTTAATAGCTTTCTATATCAAAGACTTATTCGAGATGATAAGTCTATTGTTGGCGCGACAGTTCATCGTCATTTCGAACGACTGCCCAAGATTTGGCCTAATGCTCGCTATATTCATATTATTAGAGATGGAAGAGATGTAGCTCGTTCCTGTATAGGCATGGGCTGGGCTGGTAATGTTTGGTGTGGAGTAGAACGCTGGATATCAGCTGAGAAGATATGGGAAGAGTTTAGTCAACAATTAGCTCCGGAGCAGAAACTAGAAGTTGTTTACGAGGACCTCATTGTTAACTACGTTGACACCTTAAAGCGAATATGTAGTTTTCTGGGTGTGGAATATGATTCTGTGATGCTAGACTATGTGCACTCATCAGACTATTCCTTACCTGAACCAGCCTTAATTCAGCAGTGGAAGAAGAAACAGACTGAGCGGCAGGTTCAACTTGTTGAATATCGAATTGCTGATATGTTAGTCGATCGTAACTATGAGCTGAGTGGTTTGCCTGCCATTAAAGTGAACTCATGGGAGAAATTCACTTTAAATTTACATAGTTGGTGGGTTAGGCAAAATGCCAGACATAAAAAATTAGGTACGACCTTACTTCTATCAGACTATACAGCGCGTAAGCTTGGCTTGATTTCATGGCAGAAACAGAACACGCTGAGGATTAACGATATTCAAAGAAGAGGAATGAAGAAGTCAACCTAACCAAAGCTTTACCAATAGTGTTTCTGTTGCTTATTTTTGCTAAAAATGATTAGTCAGCGTGATAGAGATATTGCGTTGTCTATAAGTTTATTATTGCTATGACTGAAGATATGAGAAAATACCCTAATTTTTTGGTTATTGGTGCGATGAAGTGTGCTACGAGTTCACTTCATGAACAGTTGGCGCTTCAACCAGGAATCTTTATGACTGACCTAAAGGAGCCTAACTTCTTTAGTAATGATGAGGAGTATGAAAAAGGTGCTGAGTGGTACGCCTCATTATTTACACCTGAAGCAATAGATACTTTGTTGGGAGAATCGAGTACACATTACACAAAATTACCCACTTATCCAGAGACTATTGCTCGTATTAAGCAAGACATCCCTAATGCGTTGAGTTTGAAGTTCATTTATGTTATGCGTCATCCTATTGATCGCTTGGTGTCGCAGTATATCCATGAGTGGAGTCAACGAATTATTCCAAAGGGTAAGGATATTAATGTAGCTATCCATGAATATCCTGAACTGATTGCTTATAGCAAGTACAGCATGCAATTACAACCTTACTTTGATAACTTCGGTAAGGATAAAGTTCTACCTGTCTTTTTTGAGAGAATGATTAGCGAACCTCAGTCAGAGCTAGAGCGTATCTGTAAGTTTCTTGATTACTCTCATAAGCCTGTTTGGCAAGATTTAGAAGCTCAAAATGTTTCTAGTGAGCGTATGCTCACATCTGAGTGGCGTGATTTTCTGGTTGAGACACCAATTCTTAGCACTCTCCGTAAGGTATTGGTACCCAAATCTGTTCGTACCCGCATTAGAAAAATGTGGACATTGAGCGAAAGACCTCAGTTATCGACTAAGAATCTGGAGTATTTAGAAGAAATATTCAATCAAGATTTGGAGTTGCTAACTCCATGGTTAGGATATGAATCATTAACCTGTAAGAACTTTAAGAAAACTATAAAAACTGAACTAGTACAAGCAACATCTGCATAGTTCAGTTATTACTTTCGGGTACTAGCAACCGAGAGACGATTGAACAAATCCGTGAGAATCCCTATCTGTAATACTTTCTAGGGCGTAATGAGTATAGTGACCAGGCTCCCTTTGATGCGTCTACGTTAGTCCATTTCCGTAAACGGATTGGTATCGACTTGGTCTTGCAGGTGAATGAGTCAATAGTCCAGGCTATGATGGAGCCAGAGCCTCCACCCTAAACGACCGTCTCAGCCTCATCTCAGGAGCCCCCCTAAGAAAGTAATGACTCGAACCGACGAATGCCCCACCCAATAGCAATCAAGGGAAATTAATCACGGATGCAAGCTGTGCCCCAGCCAATATTCCCTATCCAACAGACCTCGATTTACTCAACGAGGCGAGAGAGCACAGTAAACAGTCCATTGATGAACTGTATCAACTTGATTTTTTCAGGGAACCCTACTTAAACTGGGAAAACTTTTGAAGTGACTTTAATAGTATATTCCGGACTATATGTTGCTATATAAGAATAAATTGAGTAACAAAAGGGAGCTTTGTAGTTGATTAGACGTAGCTCTCAGAGTAAACCAGTACGGCCATCTTTGAATTTATAGAGACTGAGGCTCTCTGCTTTATTAATTAAGTGCCTGCTGTTTAATCAGATTTAAAGTAAAAACATTTTTGTTTTTAATAACTTTAAATTTTGATGTCTGGTTTTGACTCAGCCTTTTAATAAGGTTAGAGAGTTAAATCCTAATTTTGAGTAATCATCGTTCCTGAGTTCTAGTTTGAGAAACTTATTAGGAAGTATTTGAGATGTAGTTTAAAAAATATTTTGCCTCTTAGTTATTTTGAGTATACCTTCATATTCCTTTTTATTCTCCTGTATCCTTCTTTTTAAGCTATTTATCTCGACTTTTTAGGCAACTTGTAATTATTTTGAGAAGCATGAACAACATAGAAAAACGGCCAACACCTAAAGTTGTAATCGGAATGCCCGTGTACAATGGTGACATTCATTTAGCTGAGACACTTGATTCAATCTTGAACCAGTCATTTACAGATTTTTCTTTGGTTATTAGTGATAACGCTTCAACTGATGATACTCAGAAAATCTGTGAAGCTTATGCCGCACGTGATAGTCGTATCATCTATCATCGGCAACCTAAAAACCAAGGTATGGCTTTCAACTTTAACTATGTGTTTCGCGCGGAAGGGGCCCCCTACTTCAAATGGGCTGCTCACGATGATTTGCTAGAGCCAGACTATCTACTTGAGTGTGTGAACCTTTTGGAAAAGAACCCATCCTTAGCATTGGCCCATTGCCCCAGTGCACGGATTGATGACGATGGACACGATATGGGGATGTATAAGGATTTAGGGCTGAGTGGCAAGCGTGTGAGCGAGCGATTTTGGAGAGTACTATGGACCATCAATATTTATGAAATATACTCCGTGATGCGGACGTCATATGTGGAGAAGGTCAAACTGGTTGGTGATTATTTAGGCTCTGAACGAAATCTTTTGGCTGAAGTTCTGTTGCAAGGTGATATTGCTTATTTTGAAAAAAGCTTATTTGCTCGTCGGGATCATAAGAAGTCTATGACTGCTATGCATCTGGATGCAAAGGCTGGCAATGACTTTGAGAAACGCCAAAAGGTTCATTCATCTCAAAAAACAATGTCTGAAGCGCAGGCTTCAGCAATTCGATTTAGAGAATATTTCATTTCTCTTTTCCGCTTTTCTATGCCACTTCATGAGCGAATTCTTTGCATAGGCTCACTGATGGATTGGGGATTAAAGCGAGCACTAGAAAAGTTTAGTAAGGATGATGAGAAATATCGTCGAAAGTTATATAAAACTAGGGTTAATTCAAAAGCCTAGTTGATTGAAAAAGATTGGCATTCTAGCATTTTGTTGCCAGGGGAAATAAGGCCTTTCCCCTGATTCTAATAAAGCTAGTGGTTTGGGGTTTGGTTGTGCGAAGAGGGACGTTAGTTTCGGGAAGTAGGTGTCGGGAATTAGCTGTAAACATGCTGTATCTGAGATTTAAGTTTCCTTGATTACTAGAAAATAATATTTTCAGAAGCTTAAAGTGCTCTTGGATTTGACGCTTGCTGGAACTAATGAACAGCCATGCTTTTAATTATATAGGTATATATTATGACTGAATTAACTTATGCATTTATTACGCCAAGCTACGCACCAGACTTTCAAAGATGTCAACTCTTGTGCTGGAGTATAAAACAGTTTATTTCCTTTCCTATTAATCACTATATCGTCGTCGATTCAACTGACTATAAGCTCTTTAGTCAACTGGCCGATAAAAATACTAAAATTCTTACGAAAGAAGAAATCTTTCCGCCTTGGTTTAGGAAGGTTCCCTTCTTGACAAAGAAAAATGTATGGATAAATTTACAAGGTTATAAATCTGGTAATTGGTTATTGCGCGGTTGGCTGGTTCAGCAACTAATCAAATTATCAGCTGCTGAGTATACAAGTGAAGAGGTTTTAATATTTGCAGATTCAGATGCTGCTTTTATCACTCGGTTTGATGTTCGTAATCTGGTTGATATTGAACAAAATCAAGTTCGGCTTTTTAGAGTACCACATACTACCGATCATGACTATAAGCTGGATGGTAATGGTAATGGTAAAAAGTGGAAAGACGCTGCAAAGAGGCTTTTGAGCTTACCTAAAGAGTCTAATTACTATGACTTTTATGTGAGTCAAATTGTTACCTGGAGGCGCAGTAATCTTCTTAAGCTTTATGCGCATATTGAGGAAAAGTATAATGAGAACTGGCTGAAGGTCATGAGTGGGGAGCGTGATCTTTCTGAGTATGTTCTATATGGATTATTTGTTAATTATGTACTAGGAGAAGGCGCTGGTCATTATGACGATCACTTGCAGAAGATATGTCAGTCATACTGGAAAGAAGAGTCCATGTCTTTTGACGAAGTAAAAGAGTTTGTACGGATCGCTAAGTCCAAAGGATTTAAGTCTGTTATGGTCTCTGCTAAAAGTGACATTGATATTTCTATTGAGCAATTTCAGAGCATGCTCTTTCAAAAGGTAGAAGTGTAGTAAGTTTTGGTGCTGGTTGACTGACAAAACCTAGGTCGCATTATAAACAAATGTTTGTACTTGAAACTCAATTTGGTAGAGCTGTTCGTCATGTTGTTTTCGAGAGGCCATTGCAGGCTCTGGGTCTTTATTTGAGGTGAACCTGACCGTTTGAATTAATGTCCATCCCTTGAGAAATGAGGTTTTTATCCAATCCCACCCGATGCGGAAATAGCTGTTGCCTCTAAACCAATGGGTATCGACCCTCTGACGATTGCCAGCGTCTACCACGTCCACCCCTTGAGCACTGACATACAGCGTTGCCAGTGCCAAGATAAACCACAGTCGTGAGAGGGCACGTACATCGCGGATTTCGGATTGCTGCATGTTCCAACCGCTGGATTGATCATCTAAAAAGCCTTCTTCGATATCAAAGCGTAAGGCAAATTCCTCAAAGGTTTTCAGCGTGGTTTCCTCATCACTGACGATCGCCCAAAACTC
>NZ_JADOES010000048.1 GCF_018739885.1 Leptothoe spongobia TAU-MAC 1115
GGACGTGGAATATCCCGTTACACTACAGCAGGGTTACTTCATCCACCATCTAGCAACACATTCGTTCACGGGTATTGGCTTTAAGTTGATACCCTAACAACAGTTAGCTATATCCTCCTTGGTGTGGTCAGTTTTGTCATAACTGTAAAGACAACTGAACAAAGGAAGCTGAACTGAGCAATGGTCCAGAAAAAATCTGGAGGATTTTTATATAAACCGAAGACTGCATAGGTGCCGGGGGCATCAGAGACATCTGGAAAGAAGATAAATGCGATCGCTATGGCAGCATGGCTTAAGCATGAATACAAGAGTGTTACTTTTTTCAGACTTGTTCGTTGTCTGATCAGACTGCCATGGATGATGTAGTGAATAATGAGGATTGGAAAAATAATAATTCCAAATAAAAATCTATACCATCCTATGTTGAACACATAGCTTGCAAGGCACAGGATGATGGAGATAAGATTGGCAATGCATAGGATGATGAGAATAATATAGCTTTTAGACATAATATTCTCCTCTTAAATATCGGCTTAGGCTAAGAAGCTTGTCTCATTATCTATTAGATTGTCTATATCCGGGTATGTCTAACTTGTTTAGAGGTGAGATATACAGATATAGACAGCAGTCTTAGAGCCTTAGTCACTGAATCAAACTTGAAACAAGCGATCGCAGACTAACATAGGCCATGCACACCGACTGCCAAGAGGTCTCGGTGTGATGCTAAAGTTTTTTGCGGCGGGTGATGGGTAACGTTGGCTTGCTTAGTGAAAACCTTAGTTCAGTTTCTGCTTCAGATTCCTCTGCTACTGTGGTTGCTATGGTCGTCATTTTAGGCACTTTTGCTTCCACCCAATCAATGCGGGGGTTCAAGCATAATTGATATTGAGTATTTCTAGAATCATTGATTTACAATGCTTATAGCTACCAAAATAGGTATGTTCCAGCTTGTATGAAGGGGAAAGCCGGTTTGGCGGATGAAGTTAGAGGTGAGGACATATATCCTGGTGATTAGTTGTGTGCCAACCGTCTTGAAAGGTGAACTATGAAAACGTTACTGCACCTATCTGGTTTATTGAGCCTGGGTTTGTTGGGGGCTGGTCTGTTGGGCATCGCTTCATCGGCAAGTGCTCAGACGACTCTACGGGTGAATCACGATACATCGTCGTTTGAGAATGTGGAGCTGTCGACGGGGGATGTGGGTGTACGCGTGAGCTATATCCATTATGGTGATGTCGAGGAAGATGATGAGAATAATTTAAGCTATCAGCTAATTTATCAAGATGAAGAGTACAACGTAGTGGATACGTTTGCTTGGATTTTTGCTGAGTTTGAGTTGCTGGACCTAGATAGTGACGGGACTGACGAGGTGATCGTCCGTAACTATTCGGGTGGCGCACATTGTTGTACGAATACTACGATTCATCGCTGGACTGAGGATGGGTTTGCTGCGGTGGAGACTGGCTTTTTGGATGGGTTAGGTGGAGATTTGGTCGATCTCAATGAGGATGGCTATATGGAAATAGCGATACCCCATCAGGCTTTTTTGTATCGGTTTGGCAGCTATGCGGAGTCGTTCCCGCCGGTTACGTTTTCAACGTATCGCGATGGTGAGTTGGTGGAGACTACCCATGAGTTTCCAGAGCAGATTCGGGAGCAGGCGGAGAGCATGAAGGAGATTTTTCTGCAGGTGCGTGAAGAGGAAGACTATGTGTCTAATAGTTTGCTAGCGAGCTATGTGGCGCAACAGGCTGTGCTAAATGAGGATTTTGAGGCGGCCTGGGAGTTTATGGTAGATAACCATCGTCGGGAGGACCCATGGGGGTTGGAGATTTATGAGGAGGGGGAACAGGTGGGTGTACATAAGGATTTCCCGACGGCGTTGCGGGTGTTTTTGATGGAGACGGGGTATTTGGGTGAGGATGGATTGCCGGTGGGCGATCGTACGTGAAACGTTGGCTAATTTCTTTTCTTATCATAGGTACCTGATGGCCTAAGGTAGGCACGAGGCAGGGTGGGCACAAGGCACCACCCCTACGAGATTGTCTATTCGCATGTAGAAGATTGCGCCATAATTGTGGAGTTATCTCTATAGGAATCGTAATCCTGTGGCAGCTTCCTCTGGTAATCTGACGATTCATCGCTATAAGCGCTCTAACCAGGGTTTTGTGGAAGACCTGGGCAATGGGGTGGCGCTGACGCTGATGCTGGTTCCTGGGGGGGAGTTTTGGATGGGGGCTGCAGAGGATGAGCCTGATAGTCAGGACTCGGAGCGTCCTCGGCATTTGGTGCAGATGTCACGGTTTCTGATGGGGCGATATCCGGTTACCCAGGCGCAATGGAAAGCCGTGACTGGCCTGGAAAAAGAAGAGATTGACTTAAATCCTGACCCATCCAGGTTTAAAGGAGATCATCGACCGGTGGAGCAAGTGTCCTGGTTTGAGGCGGTAGAGTTTTGTCAGCGGCTATCGGCCCAGACCAGTCGAGAGTATGGATTACCCAGTGAGGCAGAGTGGGAATATGCCTGTCGAGCAGGTGCTGAGACGCCCTACCATTTTGGAGAGAAGATTACGACCGAAATCGTTAACTATTACGACAATGATTCAAAGAGAGAATATCGAGGAGAGACTACACCCGTAAATTACTTTGGTGTTGCCAATGCCTTGGGGCTGTGTGATATGCATGGCAATGTAGATGAATGGTGTCAAGATCACTGGCATGAAAATTATAAAGAAGCACCCACTCATGGAATTGCCTGGCTAACGTCCAACCAAAACACTATAAGGATTCTACGCGGCGGTTCCTGGTACACCGAACCGAGGGCCTGTCGGTCCGCCGCTCGCTATAATTCTTCGCCCGATAACCGCAGCTACAATTTCGGTTTTCGAGTAGTCTGTCGTGCTCCAGGGACGCTGCCGTAACCCTGCATCCCCGTCTTACTCTTAGCTTCCAGACTCCGACTGGGAGTCCCCCCGGCGGCTCTGCCGCTTATTCTGGGCTATTCAGTGTCCTTTTGCCAGGTCGGCATAGTCCGCAATTCTCACTCCTAAGACAATCAACAAAACTGCCTCAATGACAGAGAGAATGACAGTAAAGACAGAAACGTTTGAGGCCAGAATCCAGAAAACTATCAAGGCCATCAGTCCTGAAATCACAAATGTCACCTGATCGATAAAGAGCTGGGTATACTTCCGACGTTTACGGCGGGAATCATCACGGTGGGCCGTTTCCCAGCCAAACAGATATTTTTCATCAGCGGAGCCGCCGATCAGGGCAGCAACACGCTTTTCCAGGTCGTAGCGTATATAGCGACCAATAGCAGAAATTTTTTCGTCGTTGATCAGGTAGGTCCAGCCCATGACTAGACAGACCCAGGGAATCACCAGGAAGGCGCTGTAGCCGTTGGCATTGGTGAGGGCAAAGGAGGCGATGGCCCCAAAAATCCCCAGGGTGACGTACAGCAGGTTATCGCGGAAGCCGATGCGCATGCTTTGCTCTGCTTTGAGGACGCGGTACTCCTCCATGAGGATTTCTAGGGTTTTTTCGGTGCGGTCCATGGTCTTGTTGTAGTTTGGAGACGGTAAGGTGCATCAGATTAATTGTGTCGATTCATTGTGAAAGTGGGACGATTCGACGGAAAATTTCCAGAATCTAGGCAAAGTGCATTGTATCGACCAAAATAGATACGACTTAGATTTTGCGCAGTCAACTGGGTGAGGCTGCACCATTGATCAAGTATGGATTAAGCTCCGTTTGACTTGCTTGTTAGGTCCCCAAACCCCCAATTCTGGGGGCTTTGAAGTTGATTTAAGGTATTCTATTTTTACAAGGATTAACGTCGTCACTTATTTGTTTGTGGTTCAGCAATGCCCCATCTGCGTGCAGTTATTCTGACAGCGATATCTACTGAATTTAAGGCTGTCAGGGCATTACTAACGAATAGCCAGCGGGTGAAACATCCAGAAGGCAATATTTATGAACAGGGAACGTTTACAGCCAACCAGCGAACCTGGGCTATTGGCATTGCCGAAATAGGGAAAGGGGATCCGACTGCCGCATCTCAAACTGAACGAGCGATTACCTTCTTTAAGCCCCATGTTATCTTGTTTGTCGGTGTGGCCGGTGGCATGAAGGATGTAAAACTAGGCGATGTCGTAGCCTCCACAAAAATCTATGGCTATGAATCAGGAAAAGCGGCTGAAACGTTTAAAACTAGACCTGAAATCGGTCTTAGTTCATTTGCCTTAGAGGAAGAAGCCAAAGCTGAAGTTCGTAGTGATGCGCAAGCCTGGCTCAAAAGATTGGCCAATACTCCAGATGTGGTGCCTAGGGCCTGGGTTGGTCCGATTGCTGCTGGGGAAAAGGTCATATCTTCGAAGAAATCCAGTGTTTATCGGTTCCTAAAAGCAGAATATAGTGATTCGCTAGCCGTAGAGATGGAAGGCTATGGCTTTTTGCAGACGGTACAAAAACGTCAGCAGCCTGTTTCTGCCATGGTGGTGCGGGGGATTTCGGACCTGATCGATGGCAAAAACGATGATCCGAACCAGCCACCGGAGGACGTACGTCAGGCAACCGCATCCCACCATGCCAGCGCCTTTGCCTTTCAGATTTTGGCAAACTTTGAGCCGAATGTAGGGCTGTTAGGGAGTCAGACGCCCACTTATCAGGTAGCTGCTGATAGTTGGGAGCAGGTGTTTTCTTCCTTCTCGGATTCAGATGTGCCGAGGGTTGCTCCCCTCTGTCGCCAGATCTTTGAGGAGGTGTTGACGGCTGAAAAAGTAGCGTTTGCCTATCCAGAATTTGCCCAGCTAGAAACGGTGCAAGGGTTAAAGCAGCTATTGACCAGGGCAGACGATCTGAGTCTGGCGGTTACCTGGATAGGGCGAGTGATAGAGGAGTTCAAATATCCGTCAGATGGGGCTGAAGTGCGACCGGTACCCGCCAAGTTGCAAGCCTGGTACGATGACCATCGGCCAGTAGAACCAGAACCAGAGCCCCAAGAAAAGTCTCCTGGCTATCTCCTCGTAACCCTGGAACCGAAGGATGATGAAGACACCGTGGCAATCCGTGCAGAGTTTGACGATGGGACAGGTCATGTAACAACAGATTTGCTACCACCAGATGCACAATGTTCTCTGGATGATCCGAACGATACATTATCAAAGCATTTATCAGTTGCGGTGGGTAAAGCAAAAGGGGTTAAAACCATTGAGTTTTTTCTGTCGTGGCGGCATTTTGATCGACCGGTGCATGAGTGGAAGGTGAAGGCGGGGTTGGGAAAGCCAAAAGAACTGAAGCAATTTCGGAATACGGTGGTGCGATCGCTAGATCGACTCATTCTCGAAGACTTTTCAGACGAATGGCTAGAATGCTTACAAAACAAGCTAATTCGGTTACGCAAATGCTGTGATCAAGAATTACTAACCCTCAGCCATCCTGTGACAGACCTGGATTTTGAGGCCTTGGCAGAGGATTTGCCAGAAGGGTGTGATACGCTCATCCTCAAACTGCTGACAGCATTACCGGATGACCATGAGGATTTGGAGCAGCTAATGGCAACGGTGCTATGGTCGGGCATTCCCCTTTGGTTTTGGTCCTATGGGGCTCCGGCGGATACTACAAAGCTGTTAGATCACATTGATACCCTACTACGAGCATCCTACTTGAAAGATTCCGCAACATTTGCTGAGGTTATTCGAAAGGAACGGACTCGCCTACCTGATTTGGGCTTATTATGCGATTGTCCGCATCGACTGCCGGTCTTAGTGGATTGGAAAAATGGTCGTTTGCGTCAGCCTACTGCTTAGAGAAGTCTATGTCTGACTGGAAATTTTTTACAGGTGGTCTCAATCGTGATGGGCGGCCCCAGCAACATCCGCTGCAGTCGATCACTGAGCGACCTGCCTGGCGACAGTTTATGTCCACAGCAGACTTTGATCAGGACTGGCGAGAGGCGAGTGAGCAGCGTTGGACGGAGCTACGGAGTGAGCGACGGTTAGATACTCGGTCTCGGGAACGGGGACAGAGCTTTCGGATCCGGCAGGCAGGCAGCACGGGCCAATCAGAGATTCTGACGGCGGTCAACTCAGCACTGGCCCTGCGTCGTCCTTTATTGATTACGGGCAATCCGGGGTCGGGGAAAACGTCGTTGGCCTATGCCATTGCCTATGAGTTGCAGTTGGGTCCGGTGCTGCTATGGCCGATTACGACTCGGTCCACACTGTCGGATGCGCTGTATCGGTATGATGCGATCGCACGTTTGCAAGATACCCAATTTGATAAATCAGAACTAGAGCTGCAGATCCTGCTGGCTAAAGCCGAAGATGAGGATTATGACCGAGCCAAAATCGATCAGCTCAAGCAGGGGCGCAGTTTGGGCGACTACATTCAGCTTGGTCCTGTAGGTACAGCATTTTTACCCTCCCATCTACCCCGTGTGTTGCTGATCGACGAGGTGGATAAAAGCGACCTGAATTTGCCTAACGATTTGCTCAACTTGTTTGAAGAAGGTACCTACGAAATTCCTGAGCTGGTGCGGCAAAAAAGCGCTGCGACCGTGTCAGTGCGAACAGCCGATGACCAACTGCCAGCGAATATTGCGCAAGGTAAGGTCACCTGCTACGAATTTCCCCTGGTGATTATGACCAGCAATGGCGAGAGAGACTTTCCTCCAGCGTTTTTGCGCCGTTGTTTACGCATTACAATGCCCGATCCGGCAGATAGTACGGTTTTGGAAAATATAGTGGGAGCCCACTTTCAGCGAGAAGCGAGTGATACTAGTTGGGAAGAGGTAAAACAGAAAGTCGATCCGCTGATTGTGGAGTTTGCCCAGAAGCTACAAAGCAAAAAGTCTTCTCTAGCAACAGATCAGTTGTTGAATTTGGTTTACATGGTGCGTCAGTCTCAGCTGAGTGTCAGTGAGAGTCATGATGGGCAGGCAAAAGCTGACGAGTTGAAAGCCTTGGAAGATATTTTGCTACGCCGTTTGACTAGTGATGCAGGGGGCAAATGAACACCGAGCGGTTTGTCGAAGCCCTGAGTACCTATGATCTAAATCCGACAGAGATTGCGGATATTCTTTGGCTAGCGATGCGGCAACCGCCAGAAGACTTTGCGCCAGAACCTCAGATAGATGAGTCTTCTGTAACGGTTGATCCAGATCTAACGCCGACAGACTCTAGCAGGCCCATATCAGATGTGTCCGATAAGGATGAGTCTGATGACCAGGGTGCTGATGATCATGGGACTCGGCCAACCGATGAGCCATCTGCTGATATTGCGTCTGTCCCTTCCGGACCCTTGCCGTCTAAGGCTCTGCCCATTTCTGTTCCTGATGCCAGTTTTTTAGAAGAGACATTGCCGTTGGTAAGGGCGTTGAAGCCTTTACTCAAGCAAATTGCTTCCGAGACGGCTAGTCATGTGGATGAAGCGGCTACGGTAGATCGGATCGCAGAAACGGATATTTGGTCGCCTGTACTGGAATGCGATCGCGAACCCTGGTTTGAGGTGGCCCTGGTAATCGATAGCAGTGCAGGCATGGCCCTATGGCAGCGATTAATCCAGGATATCCAGCGGTTATTGCGCTGTTATGGTTCATTTCGTGACTTCCGGGTTTGGGAATTAGTCTCTACAGATGGACAGTTAGGGATATGTGCTGTACCCGACCGTTCTGTGCGCAGTCCCAGAGCGTTGCTTTCCCCCAATGGTCGACGATTAACTCTGGTATTTAGTGATTGCACAGCAGACTATTGGTGGGATGGTTCTCTGCAACCCGTGTTAGCAGGATGGGGCCAGTCCAATCCCACTGTCATCTGGCAGGTCTTGCCGGATTGGATGTGGAAGCGAACGGCCTTAGGGGTGGGGGACTCTGTGGCTATTCGTAACCGTATTCCAGGGGCCATCAATCCAGACTTAACGCCGACGTATTTATCACTGCGGCCACCCAAGCGTCTGGCGAAAAAGAGTACGGAGAATGGGGTGCCTGTAGGCTCCGGAACTACCATTTGTTTACCGGTAATTACAACAGATGCTCAATCCATTGGGTCTTGGAGTCGGATGCTAGCCGGGGATCGACGGCAGTCCACACCTGGGTTTGTTTTGCCTGCTGACGGCTGGGAGCGGACTAGGGAACGTTCGACTAATGAACCCGATGAGCGGCTAGAACAATTTCGTCTACGGGCGACACCCGAGGCCCGGCGGCTAGCGGCACTACTATCAGCCGCTCCTGTGATTACACTGCCAGTGATGCGTTTGATTCGGTCAGCGATGTTACCAGAGACGGCATCGCCGTTACCAGTGGCAGAAGTATTTTTAGGGGGACTATTGCAGCGGTCAACGCAACAGCCAGAGACGAGCGATCCGGAACAGGTGCAGTATGACTTTTCAGCGGAGACCCGTGAGCGATTGCTGGATATTTTGCCACCCGTAGATGCCGTTACTGTAATTGAAAAGGTCTCTGAACATGTGGCTCAGAGATTAAACTGCACCCTGGCAGATTTCCGAGCATTGTTGTTGTCGCCAGAGTTAAAAGCTGAGGCTGACCAGTATGGTCTGAAAACCTTTGCTCAGGTGACAGCCCAGATTTTGCGGCAGTTGGGGGCTGAGTATGCGGATTTGGCTAGTCAGCTGGATTCTGAGAATAGACAAATCCAGTCTAGTTCTCAGACATGGCCAGACTTTGAACTGGAGACTTTTGAATATGAGGTCGCTGAGTTTCTGGATTTCCCACCATTGCAAACTCTAGATTTTGAAACAGTGACCCTTCAGCTGGATCAAGAATTAGACTTGCCTCCGTTGCAGACTAAGGAAGTAGAAGTCGTCACTATTCTGTTGGAAGCACCTGCTAGTGTCGTTCCCAGTACAGAAATTAAGTCTTTTACCTTTAGTATGGCCACGATTGAGCGTGGTAGTGGATTATCAAGACCATGGGAGATTCGTACTCAGAAACGACAGGCCGAGCGGTATCGGGAAAGGCTAGGAACCGAGACATTTATGATGATGGTTGCAATTCCGACAGGTAGCTTTGTAATGGGCTCGCCAGAAGATGAGCCAGAACGCTTGAATCACGAAGGGCCACAACACGATGTCACAGTTCGTGAGTTTTTTATGGGACAGTATCCAGTTACTCAGGCCCAGTGGCAATTTGTGGCTAAGCTACCCGAAGTTGAAATTCCTATGGAGCCCGAACCTTCTTACTTTCAAAGAAATAACTTTCCAGTAGAGCAGGTGTCTTGGGATGAGGCAGCGGAATTTTGTAAACGTTTATCAGACTACACAGGACGTGACTATGAGCTGCCAACCGAAGCTGAGTGGGAATATGCTTGCCGAGCAGGAACAACAACCCCTTTCCATTATGGAGAGATGATTACACCTGATGTTGCTAACTATAATGGAGACTTCACTTATCACGATGGGGCAAAAGGTCAGAATCGAAGACAGACAACACATGTCAAGCAGTTTAAAGTAGCCAATGCCTTTGGTCTGTGTGATATGCATGGGAATGTGTGGGAATGGTGTCAAGACCACTGGCATGATAGTTACGAAGATATGCCTGCTGAGGGAATTGCTCGGTTAACTTCTGATAAGAATACTCCACGAGTGGTACGCGGCGGTGCTTGGGATTTCAGTCCTGAGTATTGTCGGTCTGCTTATCGCTTTAGCTTCTACCCTGATGACCATTCCTACTGTCTTGGTTTTCGCGTAGTCTGTCGTACCCCGAGGGCTTTTCCTGATGGTCTGTAACTGGATTTTAGCTACAATCGAAGCAAATCAATCTTCCCTGCTGCCAGCGATGAAGTTTATTGATCCTAAGACAGATTTTGCATTCAAGAAGATCTTTGGCTCTGAGCAAAGCCATGACATCTTGATTAGTTTCCTCAATGGGATTCTGTATGACGGGGAAAGTGCGATCGCAGATTTAGATATTCTTAACCCCTATCAAGCCCCAAAAATCGCTGGGATAAAGCAGTCCTATCTAGATGTCAAGGCAAAACTGGCCACGGGTGAAACGGTGATTATCGAAATGCAGGTGCTCAACGTGGAAGGGTTTCAAAAGCGCATTTTATACAATGCAGCCAAGGCATACTCCACCCAATTGCAAACAGGCCAGGGCTATCCATTGCTCAATCCAGTGATTGCCCTAACGATTACCGATTTTGAAATGTTCTCAGACATTGAGGCAGTGATCTCTCGCTTTGTTTTGAAAGAAAAACAGTATTTAATCGACTATCCCATTGATGATCTAGAGCTGGTCTTTGTTGAGTTACCTAAGTTTCAGCAATCGTTAGAGGCGTTGACTACCCTCACCGATAAATGGATCTACTTTTTGCAACATGCGGATGATTTTAGTGTTGTTCCCACACCGATGGGGAATATACCTGCTATTCAGCAAGCCTTTGAGCTAGCCAATGAGGCCAACCTGAGCGCTGATGAACTCGATGAACTTGAGCATCAGTCTATCTTTATTCAAGATCAGCGGGGGGCGATTATGTTGGCGGCCAAGCAAGAAAAACGGAAAATTGCAGCTCGCTTGCTGAGCAGTATGGCCGATAGTCAGATTGCTGCAGTGACAGAGTTGTCTTTAGCAGACATTCAAGCGTTAAGACAAGAACAAAGCGAACAGTAAAGGAATACAGGCTCTATGGCCACTCAGGCAGAATCACAGCAGGCCAACACTTCCTATGAGCGACGCCGAGAAGCAATCCAGTTTTTTGTTGAGGCTCTGGATGAAAATCTGACCCTAGAGATGGTGCAGATCCCGGCAGGCAAATTTACCATGGGTTCCCCAGAAACTGAACTAGAGCGGTTGGATCGCGAAGGACCACAGCATGATGTGCAGATTGAGCAGTTCTTTATGGGCCAATATCCAGTTACCCAGGCCCAATGGCAGTTTGTAGCCGGGGTGGAACAGGTTGAACGAACTCTAGAAGCTAATCCTTCTAACTTTAAGGGAGAGAATCATCCAGTGGAGCAGGTGTCCTGGTACGAAGCAGTAGAGTTTTGTCAGCGACTGTCGACTCATACTGGGCGTAACTATGGGCTACCCACAGAAGCAGAGTGGGAATATGCCTGTCGAACAGGAACGACCACGCCATTTCACTTTGGCAATACAATCACTACTGAGGTCGCTAATTATAACGGTAGCTCCTATGCAGGGGGGCCAGCAGGTGAACCTCTCAAAAGAACTACTCCAGTAGACCACTTTGGCATAGCCAATGCCTTTGGTCTGTGCGACATGCATGGCAATGTGTGGGAATGGTGTCAGGATCTATGGCACAAATCTTATGATCATAAGATTACTCCCAGCCAAGATGGAGTAAATCTACAGCAGGAACAAGCCGATCATCGAGTTGTGCGTGGGGGTTCCTGGTATAGCTCCCCTGGCAAATGTCGATCAGCAAGCCGATTTCATTTTCGTCCTACCACCTGTGAGTCAGATCTGGGATTCCGTGTGATCTGCAAAAGACCATAAGCCAGACATATCAAACATTTTTGAAATGACTGTCAGTAGGACGGAAAGTCAACGTACTAATTGACACATATCCTGCGTCCTCAACTTAACTATATCCGTAAGGTGTAGGTGTTCATTCGTAAATGGAGAAATCCAACATGACACCTATCCCATCCGTGATAGCTGCTTTATATTCCTTTTTTTGGAAGGTAAAAGCTCCACCAGATAGACATTCTGATTTCAACAAAATAGGGATAAGTCCAATGACAGAATTACGAAAAATCTTTGAAACAACTATCTCGATAGCTTTTTTCAATAAAGGAAGCTTACGAGATTTAACGTTGACCACTAAAGGAGGTGATTGCCAATGCCATGACTTGCTGTTTCGACTATGCAAGGGTTTAAGAAGAGGGCCTTCTGAAATTCTTGCATAGTTTGTTCAGTAAGCCCAAGAGCGTATATATTGCTATTTTTTGAGGAGAAAAAGAACATATTTTGGACTAAATGAGGTCAACGAATCAAAATGTTATGGGTTTTGGAGTTCTCTACAAAACTCAAACTTTGAGACTAATTTGCGCTTAAGAACACTCAATGTTTTTCAGAAGGCTCCTCAGATTATCTGGGGAGCTTACAGTTTTGAATATGGGCATCCATTGAATGGTGAAGCAGGTGAGAGGATGTCTGAAAAGTCGTAAGCTACGCTAACCGCCGCACCAGTATCCGTATCATGGCAATATAAATGAAAGTCTCTGAAGTTTCTGGCAAGATCTCATAATCTTTGGACCTGTGCAACTGAAATAAGCCTCATTCCAAACCCTTATATTTATTGAGATAGCGCCCTGTAAGCTCGATTTTCTGAAACCGTTGTCTTACCCTAGAATCAGATGATCAAGTGAGGCCAGAGGGATGGGGAACTACAAAATCAAGGTGAACATCGAAATCGTAGAAAGCGAAGAGGGTGTGAATGAATCGCCCCAGGAAGTGGGCGAGGGAGTCTTTGAATTTAATATCAGTGGAGCAGCCGCAGAAAGCATAGATGCCTGTGAGCAAGCCCTATTGAGTACGAATTATCCAGCCTTACGGTCGGCCTTGGCTCATCATCTCGAAACGATATCAAAAAAAAGCTCGAAGCCGAGACACAAACGGGGATTTGGGAGTTGAAAAGCCATCCCTATCGGGTGGATGGCGAGATCGGTCGATTTCGATTTGAGAGCTATGCAGCAGTGGGTGTTCAGTCATCGGGAGAGCCCCTATCGGTCCGGTCACTGTTTTCTCCCTTGAGTGGCAAAAGTTGGTATCGAACCGAGGGTTTCAAGGACGTTGCCTATGTTCATGGCAGTACAAACGAGTCCTACCGCAAAACGACGGCTCTGCTCAATCGTATCCGCCATCAACCCAACGGTGGGACACCCTTAAGAACCTTACAAGACAGTAGCGAACGGGAGGGCAAGCAACTGCTAGATTATTTAAAGGGTCGCAGTGAGCAAATTCTCAAAGACCACGATTTTACAGAGCAAGGTCGTCCCTTGTCTTCGTCCCCTGCTCATCCCTCTTCGCCGGTCTACCTGCCCTCAGAAGTAGTGCAAAAAGCCTTTGAGCAGTGCAGAAAACCTGAACGGGTTGTGAAGCAAATGCAGGCCAATCCTATCCCCTATGAAGACCCACAACAGAGTGTCCATATTTCAGTCGATGATGTTGGGGTCAAACGACAGAGTGAACATCGACCCGACACCTCTGAGACCAAAGAATCACAACGCAAATATGCTTATCAAATTCAAGCTGGTTCCTCACCCTCAAAAGTAATTGCACAGGTGACATCAGTTTGACACAGTTCGAAAATCTCTTGAACATGAGGTGTTGATTTTGTTGTTAAACCACAAATTTGATATCAAGAAGAAAACAGTGAACAAAAGACAGTGGTTTTTCTAGACTTTAGTAGTAGTCCGTTAGAGTTGACATCGTTCTCTCATTTAGAAGAAATATTTGACGTATAGAGCGTTTCGTTATACTGAAAGCCTGATAAATCCTCTAATCCTGGGGGGCTTTAAGATCTAAAGCCCCAAATCGTTAAGGGCTTCTTGCAAGAGTGTCATCTTCGAGGAAATCCTATGTATTTATTTTGCTTATTGATCTGCTCTAATGCTTTACTGGTTCTTCAAATAGTCTTGTAGTCTTGATCAATAGTATTTTTGTAAATTTATTTAAACTCTCTAAATGCCTAAGACTGTTTCCTCCAAAAGCTAAAACGATTGCTAATGCTGACTTTTTCACAGAAAGGAGTATGGGGCATTAGTCTAGGGTAGACAGCTTTAGGCCATTTGACGATAGGAATACTAAGCACAATGACTTGATAATTAGGAATGCTTTGAACTTGATTTGAGACGCCGAAGGATGGTTCTCCAAAATGTTTAATATTTCACTGCTTAGTCAGTACATGCCCCACGGTTATTGTTATCTGTGGAGGCCCAGTCTGGTTGGTCTGCATTTAGTATCAGACAGTTTAATTGGGCTGGCTTACTATTCTATTCCCATCACGTTGCTGTATTTCCTTAAAAAGCGCCGTGATGTTCCTTTTTATAAGGTTTTTCTACTTTTTGCCGCATTTATCATTTGTTGTGGCACTACCCATTTATTTAATGTCTGGACCCTATGGCATTCAGACTATTGGGTTTCTGGTGTTCTCAAGGCGATGACGGCCTTCGTTTCTACGTATACGGCCCTCGCCCTTATCCCAGTGATCCCTAAAGCGTTAGACTTACGCAGCCCGTCTGAGCTAGAAGCTTTAAATCAACAATTGGAAAAGGAAGTTGCTGAACGTCGACAAACTGAAGCTGAATTACGAGAGGCATCAACACGGTTGAACCTAGCCTTGGAAGCCGTGGGCATTGGTATTTGGGATTGGGACATCACGCATAATACATTGAGCTGGGATAGTCGGTTTTATGAACTCTATGGCACTACCCCCGAAGCCTTTGGAGGCGACTACGAAGCCTGGGCAACATGTGTCCACCCAGAGGACCGACCGTCGGCAGAAGCCTCTATTCAGCTAGCTTTACTCGATGAAGCGGTCTACGATATCGAGTTTCGAGTCATGCATGTCGATGGCGCAATTCGATATATGAAAGCGGACGGAATAGTTCAACGGGATGGCCAGGGGAATCCCATTCGCATGATTGGCACCAACTATGACATCACCGATCGAAAAGAAGCCGAACATCAGCTCAAGGAGAGTGAAGAACGCTTTACTAGTCTTGCCGCAACTGCTCCTGTCGGTATTTTCCGTGCAAATACTGAGGGAAATTGTATTTACGTCAACGAACATTTATGTGCAATTGCCCGGTTAACGCCTGAGCAAATGTTAGGAACTGGATGGGTTCAGGCTCTATATCCAGAAGATCGAGATGCCATTTTGGCAGAATGGCATCAAGCGACTAGTCAGAACCGTCCCTTTAAGTTGGAATATCGATTTGGAAGTCTATCGGGGCCAGTGACTTGGGTCTATGAAGAAGCAGTTCCAGAATTTAACTATACTAATCAGGTGAGCGGTTATGTGAGATGCCTTACAGATATTACCGAGCGAAAACAAGCAGAGTTAAGCCTACAAGTCGCTCAAGATAAAATAGTACAAAAAGAGGCTCTGTTCCGAAACACCTTTGAGCAAGCGGCTGTAGGGATTGCCCATGTCTCTCCCACAGGTAAACTCCTGCGTGTCAACCAGCGCTACTGTGATATTGTCGGCCATCCTAAAACAGAACTTTTAAACCTCGAGTTCCAGGTCATTACACATCCAGAAGATGTAGAGACTAATTTGGCTTATTTCCAGCAGGCTCTAGCAGGCCAGATCAAAACCTACCGCATGGAAAAGCGCTATATCCAAAAAGATGGCACTGTAACCTGGGCTAATCTAACCGGGACTCTAGTCCGTCAGCAAAGTGGCGAGCCCGATTACTTTATTGGTGTCATTGAAGATATCAATGCTCGGAAAAAAACAGAAGAAATGTTGCGCCTCTACGAGAGAGCCATTTGCACCACCCCTGACCATATGTCGTTTGTGGATTGCAATTATATCTATGCCATGGTCAATGACGTCTATGCCCAGAAGTTTGGTAAATCTAAAACCGAGATTGTCGGCCATTCGGTAGCAGAGCTTCTGGGTGAGGCAACATTTCGCCAAACTGTAAAACCTAATCTAGATCGCACCTTTGCAGGGGAAGAAGTCCATTATCAGAGCTTATTTTCCATCACAGATGAGTTACAGCAGTATCTAGATGTCACCTATACCCCCTACCGAGAAGTGGATGGAACGATTACTGGGGCCGTGGTGAGTGTGCGAGATATCTCAAATATCCATGCCGCTGAAATAGCCCTAACCCACCAAGCCCGACGGGCAGAGGCATTGCTAGAGCTACCCCAACTAGCTGAGCAACTGGATGAATATGACTTTATGAAACAGGCTCAGGATATCGCTAAGAACTTGACGGGTAGCCAAGTGGCGTTTCTTTACTTTGTCAATGAGGATCAACAAACCTTCGAACTGATCAATGGGGGGCAGCAAACCTTGTCTAACATGGGTAATGCTGTCTCTGAGACTCACCTTACAATTGATCAGACGGGGATTTTGGCTGATGTTATGCATCAGCGCAAGCCCGTACTATGCAATAGTCCCTGTGGGTCCTCTCTACAAGAACAAGAATTACTACGAAACCAAGGGTTACTACAAGATCATGAAAAAATGAACCGCCTCTTCAGTGTCCCAGTGATTGAAAATGGCAAAGTAGTGATGCTCACGGGGGTAGGCAACAAAAGTAACCACTACACCGATATGGACATTGAGACGGTGCAGTTAATTTCCAACCTGGTCTGGCGCATAGTACAACATTATCGATCGCTCCAAACGGTTCATTTACTGGCTGCCGTTGTCGAGTCCACCGACGATGCCATTATTACCAAGGACCGCAATAGTTTTATTACCAGTTGGAATGCAGGGGCAGAAAAACTTTTGGGCTATTCGGCATCGGCAGCGATTGGACAATCGATTAAAATGCTTTACCCGATTGATCGGATTGCCGATGCCACTCAAATTCTGGAACGGATTAGGCAGGGCCAAAGCATTGACCAGCTTGAAACGGTGCGCCGCCATAAAAGGGGTAACCTTTTAGACGTTTCGCTGACCATTTCCCCCTTAAGGGACCGGTCTGGCCAGGTTATTGGGGCTTCAAAGATCATGCGGGATATTTCTGCTCGCAAGGTTGCAGAACAAAAACTTGAGGCCGAAATGAGAGAACGTCAGTGGGTGATTCACACCCTGCAACGCACGGCTCAACAATTAGAGGAAAGTAACCAAGAACTTCAGGACTTTGCCTATGTGGCTTCCCATGATCTTCAGGAACCTTTGCGAAAAGTCCAGGTCTTTGGCGACCGATTAAACCACACCTGCCAGGATAGGCTTTCTGAGAGAGGGCAAGACTATTTGGCACGGATGCTAAGCGCGGCGGCACGTGCTCAGGTGCTCGTTAATGATTTGCTTAGTTTTTCTCGGGTGACAACGCAGGCTAAACCCTTTACTCCCACAGATTTATCCCACGTTATGGCAGGGGTTTTATCGGATTTGGAAGTTCGCATTGAGCAAACTGGCGCGACCGTAGATGTGGAGCCGCTACCCACTATCGATGCTGACCGTACTCAAATGCAGCAGGTCTTTCAAAATCTTTTAAGTAATGCCCTTAAGTTTCATAAGCCTGGTGTAGCACCTCAGATTCAGGTGAGAGTTCAGCGTTATCTTATGGGAGGAAAAGAAGTTTGTGAATTGCGGGTGATCGATAACGGCATAGGGTTTGACGTTAAGTATTGCGATCGCATCTTTCAACCGTTTCAGCGGCTGCATGGGCGTAAAGCTTACGAAGGCAGTGGCATCGGCCTAGCGATTTGTCGTAAGGTTATTCGCCGTCATGGAGGCCTGCTCCAAGCAGACAGCCAGCCTGGAGCCGGTGCCACATTTATGGTTATCCTACCCGTTCAACAGTCTCAGCAACAAATAGAAGATAATAATGTCCCACCAACGGAGTAAACCGGTCATCATTCTGATGGCCGACGATGATGAAGACGATCGTCTGTTCACCCAAGAAGCCTTAGCCGAAAATCGAATTGTTAACGATCTGTATTTTGTCGAAGACGGCGAAGACTTAATGGATTATCTATACCAACGCGGAAAATACAGCGAACCGGGTATAGCCCCTCGCCCTACGCTGATTTTATTAGATTTGAATATGCCCCGCAAAGACGGTCGTGAAGCCCTGCAAGAAATCAAACATGATCCCGAACTGCGCAGTATTCCAGTCGTGGTATTAACCACGTCTAAAGCCGAAGAAGATATCCTCAGAACCTACGACTTAGGGGCCAGTTCTTTTATTACCAAACCTGTCGACTTTCAATCTATGGTTGATATTATGGAAAATCTTGGTACATATTGGTTTCAAATTGTACATTTACCCGATGAGGTCAGTTCAGCTTAGGAATCAAAATCAATTAATTTCCAGATTCTGGTTGTACAGACGTTCCATGGAACGTCTCCAACATCTAATTTTGGAACTTATTAATGGTTCGCTTCTTAGAGGCTTTGTTAATATATCGAACGTTTTTCTATCACGAATTACTCATCTTTGAGAGTCAGGTCGTATCGTCATAGATGCAAGGAGTGTTATAACAATGAGTGATTTAGCATACCAAGTCTTGCTAATCGATGACGACGAAGATGATTATGTTGTGACCCGAGACTTATTACAAGAGTCAGAGCAAGCATCCTTTGAACTAACCTGGGTAAATACGTTTCAAGCCGGACTGGATGCCCTACAGACTGACCTCCATGATGTTTATTTATTGGACTATCGTTTAGGGGCAGACACTGGGTTAGAACTATTGCAAACTGCTGTAGACTCTGGTCTACGGAAGCCAATCATTCTTTTGACAGGATTAGGCAACCACGACATCGATCGTCAATGTATGGCCATGGGGGCTTCAGATTATTTAGTCAAAGGAGGTCTGTTGACTGGCCCCCTCCTGGAACGCTCTATCCTACATGCGATAGAACGGTCCCAAGCGGCTACAGAGATATGCTTATTAACCCATGTGCTTCAGAGTATTCACGATGGGGTCTATATGGCCACTGAAGAGGGCAAGTTGCTATTCCTCAACCAGTCCCTCAAACAACTCTGTTCCTACCCCATTAGTCCGATGTCGGGGCAAGGGTTAGACCCATTTCAGTACCCAATATTAAAACAACTCTTGTCCCAGGGCAACCAAAACGGTCAACGACAACAATCTCCCATATTCAAAACTGAGCTAGCCCTCAAACCTTCCAGAGGAGCAGATCGGACGGTCTTGCTATCCGAATCATGGGTAAAGGCTCAACAACAAACCCTGCGGTTTGGCATGATTCACGATATTACTGAACGTAAGCAAGCTGAACTAGAGCGCGATCGTTTTTTCAATCTTGCTATAGATTTATTATTTATCGCCGACACAGACGGTACCTTTAGACGCATCAGCCCTTCCTGGGCTGCTACATTGGGGTATACAAGCGATGATTTATTAGGCCAGTCTTTTTGGCAATTCATGCTTCCAGAAGAGCAGGATACTAGACAGGATTTACAGGATACCCTAGGCCAAGGACAAGACATTAATGGGTTGGAAGTCCAAGTTCAGTCAAAAGATGGAAAATGTCATTGGATAGCCTGGAATCTAGTGCAATTCCCCCAAGAAAAATTACTCTATGGTAGTGGACGCGATATCTCTCAACGTAAAGCGTCAGAAGCGCGATTAACCTACGAAACATTGCACGATAGTCTAACGGGTTTGGACAACCGAGTCTGTTGCTTAAATCGTTTGGAGCTAGCAATCGAACACCAAAAACGGCAACCCCATGAACATTTTGCCGTTTTGTTTGTGGATCTCGATAACTTTAAACATATTAATGATAGTCTTGGACATCTGGTGGGTGATCAGCTTCTGATTCAAGTTTCTCAAAGGCTAAAAACGACGGTAAGGGGAGTCGATGAAGTGGCTCGCTTGGGAGGGGATGAGTTTTTGATTCTACTAGAGAAACTAGAGAAACTAAATGATGCTCTAAAGACAGTTTATCGTCTACAAAATGAGTTGCAAAGACCGTTTCAGTTAGAGGCTCGAGAAATTTTTACCAGTGCCAGCATTGGGGTTGTCTTTTCTAATTTATCGTATCAGACGGTCGATGAAATTATTCGTGATGCTGATATTGCGATGTATCAGGCCAAAAGTCAGGGAAAAGCAAGCTATGCCGTATTTGATCAAAAGATGTATCTTCAAACCCTGCATTTAGTAGAAACTGAGGCTGCTTTACGCCAGGCTGTTAAAAAACAAGAGTTTTGTTTGTATTATCAACCCCTAGTGAATCTGCAACAACCCCATCGGCTTGAAGGCTTTGAGGTTTTATTGCGCTGGCATCAACCAGAGAAGGGTATTATGTCAGCATCTGAATTTATCCCTATTGCTGAGGAAACAAGGCAGATTAATCGCATTGGCGATTGGGTTTTACGGAATGCTTGCAAGCAGTTAAAAACTTGGCAGGTTGAAGGGAAAGTTACAACAGATTTATATGTCAGTATTAATCTGTCTGGTCAGCAACTACGAGATCCATCTCTACTTGACACCATTGATACTATCCTGACAGAGACTCAATTAGACCCACAATGTCTTAAGTTAGAAATCACTGAAAGCAGTCTCATTCACAATATTCAGGTTGCTACCGAAATAATGGAGTTGATTCGTAGCCGAGGTATTGAACTGAGTCTTGATGACTTTGGCACTGGGTTTTCCTCTCTGCGATATTTGCAGCAATTTCCTATTTCGACAATTAAGATCGATCGTTCTTTTGTAGATGGATTAAATAATAGCGATCGCAATTTTAGGATTACGAGTGCGATTGTGAATCTGGCTAAAGCATTAGGATTTAAGACCATTGCAGAGGGTATTGAATCCCATGAACAGCTCATTGAATTGCAAGGACTAAGCTGTGATGCTGGCCAGGGCTATCTATTTTCCCAACCTTTACCAGCCACAAAGGTGGAAAATTATTCTACCTGTGCAATTCAAATAGCTTAAGGCTAAAACCACTGCCCTGCTTGAGATAGAGTTCTCGCCAGTCGATTTTTGGCAGTGGAACACCTATCCTAGAGACCATCCGACTACGTAGGGTTTAGGTCATGGGGAACTACAAAATTAAGGTCAATATTGAAATCGTAGAAAGCGATGAGGCCATCAGTGCAGGTCCCGCAGAAATAGAGACCGGCGTGTTTGAGTTTAAGACTCTGGTTAGAAAACCTTTAGCGGTTCTGCTATCAAACTCTTATCTCAACCAGTCTCTTCCTCATTTCATACAAGACGAGAGTATCGCTTGCCAACAGAAGCAGAGTGGGAATATGCCTGTCAAGCAGGTACCAATACACTGTTCTCCTTAATCAGAATCAGGTAACTCAGGTTAAAATAAGGCTACAGCAATGAACTGGAGTTTATGGGTAAAGATGTATTTCATTATGCAGTGAAGGCAGCATTGCAAAAAGACGGTTGGACAGTTACCCATGATCCCTATGGACTAGCCATAGGCGGTGTGGAAATGTATATCGACTTAGGCGCGAAGCAACTGATCGGGGCAGAACGCGAAGGCCGTAAAATTGCTGTTGAAATCAAAAGCTTTATTGGAACTTCTCCTATTTCCGAGTTTCATACAGCCCATGGACAGTTCATCGACTATCAATATGCTCTAGAAGAAGAAGAGCCGGAACGAATCTTGTACCTGGCGGTGCCAGAGAAAACCTATACAACTTTTTTTAGTTTAAAATTTATCCAAACTGCGATTAAACGTAGTCAGTTGCGTCTTTTAGTTTATAACCCGGATGAGGAGATCATTGTCCTATGGCATTAGAAGAGTATCGCACCCACATCCAAGAACTGTTATCTGAACGTGGTCAACGGTCAGCCCAATCATCTACACGCACAGATTTCGAAACACAAATTATTTTTGATACAAAACGCGATCATTACCAATTAGTACACGTAGGCTGGAAGCCCAATGGCCATCGTAATTATGGATGTGTCTTGCATCTAGATATTAAGGACGGCAAAATCTGGATCCAACACGATGGAACAGAAGAAGGAATAGCCAATGCATTGGTAGATAAGGGTGTACCAAAACAAGATATTGTTTTAGCCTTTCACCATCCTTCAATGCGAAAGCATACAGAATTTGCTGTTGCTTAAGGGTATATCTGACTGAATATTTGAGGTAAGCCACTGGTTTGATCAGTGAGACCAGAAAGGCTTTGAGCGTTACGGCAGTAAAGTTCCTCCTATGGCAGATGGCATGACCGAGCCTCGCGGATTGTACCCAGACGGAGTCTAGGCACTAGAATTTTGGATCGTGAGAACAGATTATGTATCTGTAGCCAACTCATCAAGAAATGAGCAGAAGCTATTAATATCTGCCTTTAATGATCCGTAGCATTGAGGTAGGTCAGTAACCAACTCACGTAGACGAGCAGGCTTGAGATTGAACGTATAAATATTTCGGACAATATGCCTCAGCCCACGATACTCATCTAGACAATGGCGAGTACCATGACTGATCACAGCCGGTCGAATAGTTGATAGTTCGGCAGACATCTGCATTAATAAATCCCGATGCCAGCCCGCACCATCAGGGACAGAACCATCAATTGCTTTAGCAATCTCTTCTAAAATCCGTTCTGTTCCCGTGTAAAAACTATGCAGATTTAAGGCAACCCCATCGTAATAGTCTTCATCCTGTTCAACAGCTTTTGTTAAAAGTGTCTGAGCACGTTCGACAATCTGTGCCAAATCACTCAGTTCAGATCGGATTCGAGCGGCTAGTGCGATCGCTTGTTTACTCATAGCTCTTGATGTAAACGCTCAATCTCAGCCATGACATTGGGAGAGACATCCTCAGCCATCACTAAATCAATTTTTAATCGATTGTCCAAAGCCAATAACCTACCTACCGCAGAGTATAGAGCATCGTCTGAGAGTCCCCAAACCGCTAGGTCAAGGTCAGAATTTGCATGGGTAGCCTGCCAGTCCACCATCGAACCAAATAAAACCACTCGTTGCACCTGAAATTCATTTTTTAGGATTGCAGCAGCTTCTTTAGCAATTGATAATGCCCACTGATGCCTGCACTGTAATTCATCTTCTTTTTGCTCGGCACGTTTTTGGGCCGATTGTCGATACAGGCGCATTTTTTGAGCATCAATCGAAGCCATACATAACGAGTTCGCGTTTATAATCCAGGTTCGGATGTTTCCCCTACTGCCATATTAGCCCCTTGTTTAAACTAGAAAAAATGACGTGGTAAAAGACGATGGTGCAGCTAAAACGATGGCAGTGGATTGTACTAGCGCTGCCGCTGGTACTGGTCGTCATCTTTGTCATGATTGCGGCGGGCTTTCAGCTACGTACCTGGGGAATTACCTGGGTTTGGGGCGTCATTCTATTAGTATTTGTCGGCTGGCGTTGGCTGCTGGTGCACTGGACCAAACCCCGTGAAATTGAGCAAATTGTTACTGCTGTTAAGGCAGAGCTGACATCGGTGACGGCCAGTGGGGACGATAATCAAACTCTGGAAGCCTCGTTACAGCCGATTTTGACCGCAGCCCGAGAGGATGCGCCCGTATGGGACGACTGGGTCGCTTTTTGGCAACGGTGCCAGAGTATCGTGGCGACGGTGGCCCACCACTATCACCCGGATGTGAAGTATCCGCTGCTCAATATCTATGTCACCCAGGCCTATGGACTGATCCGGGGAACGGTGGATGACATGGACCGAGCCATGACCCAGCTGGCTCCGGTGCTAAACCAGGTCACCGTAGGTCAAGCGTACGAAGCCTATGAAATCTATCGCAAGCTAGAACCCTCCATGGGCAAGTTGTGGCGGGCTTGGAACTGGGCCCAGTGGTTGCTTAACCCAGCGGCAGCGGCGGCGAAGGTGGCTAGTCAGAAAAGCTCCACCCAGGCCAATCAGCAATTACTGGTGAATCTGAGTCAGCTGCTGAGGGAAACGGCGCTGCGTAACCTGGCCCAGCAAACGGCCATGCTCTATGGTGGCGATACGCTCCCGGCAATCTTTGATGCGGAGAAGTCCAATGCTTTGGAAACAGGGGCCAAAACGGCGACGCTCCAGTCTATTTTAGAAACCGCTACCCCGGCTAAAACGGTTGAACAAAAGCCAGTCTCTCTCATGCTTGTGGGACGTACCGGTGCTGGTAAAAGTAGTCTGATCAATACCCTCTTTAAAACGGATTTGGCAGAGGTCGATGTTTTACCCAGTACCGATAAACTGCGTCAGTACAGTTGGCAGCTAGACACCGGCGAAGTTTTGAACTTGATTGATTCCCCTGGCTATGAGCAGATTTCACGGGGGGATTTTCGGGACTTGGTGCTCGAACAGGCTGCTAATGCAGATCTACTAGTGCTGGCAACACCGGCTTTAGACCCGGCGCTCCAGATTGATAAAACCTTTTTGCACGATCTTAAGGCGGCTGAGCAGTATCCCCCTACGGTGGTGGCCCTGACCCAGGTAGATCGACTGCGACCTGTGCGAGAATGGCAGCCGCCCTACGATTGGCAAGCGGGAGAGCGTTCCAAAGAAGCCTCTATCCGTGATGCCGTTGCCTATCGGATAGAGACCTTGGGTGAGGTGACCGTGGTGCCGCTGGTCACCTATGACAGCGATCGCACCGCCTGGAATGATGAAACCCTGGCGCTAAAACTAGTGGAAACCTTAGGTAATGCTAAGCAATATCGTCTGGCGCGGTTTCTAACCAATCAAACGGCATTGGCGGCAGCGGCAGCTAAGCTAATTGACCAGTACACTTTTCAGATGACGACTACCCAGGGGGTAACCGAATTGCTCAAAAGCCCAATCCTACGCTACATCTCGCGGATGATGACGGGCTCAGATCTATTGGCGACGGCGCTGATGGAAAAAATCCCGGTGGAGCATGCTCCGGTGGTGATCGGTAAGTTACAGCTGGCCTATGAGCTGTTTAATCTGCTGGCTAAGGAGGAGAGCAGTTTTGATTTGGCCGTCCTCTGGCCCACGCTGCTGGATAATGATGCTCCACCAGAGCAAAATGCTTGGGCCTTTGGGCATGCACTGACGGCCTATTGGTTAGGAGAGACGAATCGACTGGATAGGGCGTTTGACCGGTATTTGCAGGAATATGGCCAAGCAGACGCGTCGATTGCTTAGGCCAGACTATTGCTAGATCAGCCTTATACGGCATACGGGTATCCAGTATGCACATTGTTTATATAAAATTAATCTTGTTTTAGGAATTCTTGAACCAGGCAATATATGAATTTTCAGGTTGGTTCTCTACACTGTAGATAAGGAAATTTAAGGTTTTCCATATATTGGTGCATATCTACTCAACATTAGTCTTGCTTGATGGTCTCATCATGATGATGAGACTGGTTCTTGGGGTGTGAATATCATTCAGACAATAATTGAGTTTTATATGGCTTAATTTCTTAAGTAATCATAGGTGAAATCTAAAGGTAATTCTTCTTCTAAATTTAGGGAAGACCAGGTTTGGGTTTAAGTTGAACGCCTAACTATCTAATACGAACTAATACGAAATCCTGACTGATAGCGCCCGATATCGAAGGGCATCCACATATTAATTTAAATCTTTGTGCCTATAGTTCACGGCATCAGTGATTGTTCAATGCTTGAAAGTAATGTTGGTTGCTAGGGGCTGTGTAATCTGCAAAGTTGTTGGCACAATTATTGTCTAAAGGTCTGTCTTGTTCTAAAGGTAGGATGCAAGATTTGCCGGAAATGGTTGCTTTTTTGCAGAATATAAGCAAATAAACAATAAAGTATGAACCTTGTTTGAAATTATGAGATTTGGATATCACTTAATAGTAATGGCTGAAGCTTTTACGCTAAAGGTCATGACAATATGAGGAAATAGAGCTTTTGGGTGATAGCTAAAAGCTCTATATAACTTAGGCGATTGTATGGGAAGTATTCTCTTTGAGAAAAACTCAATATGCAATTGTTATCAGTATATTTATCAGAGCCTAGGCGCATTATGCATGATCAATTTGAGGTAACTTCTTTCCTGCAAAAGTCGATTGCATCTTCTCAAAGTGGTCGAGTTCATATTATTGGTAAAGATGTCGAATGGTGTCTTGATATTGTCGATGGACAGTTGTTGTTTGCTGCCCATTCATTGCAGTATCTGACAGCATTGGAAACTGTGTTACCCAGCCTGGGGTATGAGGCGGCATTGTCTGTCTATTGGCGCTTGGCTCGCTCAGATTCATATAAACGCCAGAGTGGAGACCAGGGGCTGGAAGCGCTTAACTGGACCTGTAAAGTTGTTGCGGCTTTGGTCCGGTATGAGGCGCTTAGTTTAGAGCAGGCTGAAAATACTCTGGCGAAGCTGGCGGAGGACGCGGTTGAATCTCTTTTGGGGTTGGATGCTGCAACGGTAAACTGGTACCCGATGCCGAAGGATCTATGGCATGTAAACACCCAAGGCGTTGATATTTCGGCTCTGATCGACCGTCTTTTGGCACGGTTAAAGCTATGGCAGTCTGTTTGCGATCGCATTATCTCTCCCCACCAAAGACCCTACTGCGAAAACACTAGCGACCTGTATCAGGAGGTTCCCCAGGGGATCCTACCGCACCAAATGTTAACCGCCCTGGCCCGCTTGATGCAGGGAGCCAGTATTCGTCAGTTGGCCCAGGCTGTCAAACAGGATGAGGCTAAACTAGCCAAACTTCTGTATCCCTATATTCGGCATCGAGTGATCAAGCTATGGCCTCCGGTCCAACCCCTGGACCGATTACCCTGGATCCCGCAGACAAAACAACCGTCTGACATGACCTCAAGTGTGGCTACTGTACGTCAGTCTGAGACCGCTGGATTAGTAGTTCATGCACCATCGTCTGCTAGCAGTGGCTTGGTGGTCAAAAAGGCGTCGTCTGTTGGCAGTGGCTTGGTGACTAACCACAGGTTGTCGTCTAACACCAGGAGCATCATCAAGCAGCAATCAGGTTCCAATAGTTTGGGTAAGCGCTCATCTATAGAGCCGAAAACTCGACATCTAATTATTTGCATTGACGATAGTCAGGCCATGTTAGAGAAGATTGATAGCTATCTGGATCCAGAGCATTTTGAACTTAAAACCATTATTGATCCGGTGGCCTCTGTGTCAAAAATATGTGTCATGAAACCCGATCTGGTACTGATGGATGTTTCTATGCCCAGTATTAATGGTAATTCTCTCTGCCAAATCCTAAAACGTAGCTACATGTTCAAAGATGTTCCCATCATCATGATTAGCAGTAATGCGAGTCCGCTCAATAAGGCCACGGCTCAATCTTCAGGGGCAACTGACTATTTAGAAAAACCATTTTCAAAAGCACAACTTATGAGGGTTTTAGAAACCTATTTAGAAATTAAACGCTCTTTTTAATTAACCCCTTTAGGTTTAAGGCAAATCTTGTCTCTGGTGAAGTAATCATTGTAGTAGTAAGGTATTGAGCACAATGGCAAAAAAAATCTTGGTGATCGACGACGTGAAATCTGAGCTGGATTTGATCAGCCATTACCTGGAGCAGGCAGGCTATGTAGTTACGGGGATTGAAAACGGTTTAGAGGTTTTTGACAAGGTTAAGGCCGATCGTCCAGATGTGATTGTGACGGATTTAGTAATGCCTGATATTACAGGTTTAGAGCTCTGTCGTAAACTCAAGAAAGATCCTGACACGGCTGATATTCCCGTTGTTGCCTGTACCACTAAAAGTCGCAACATGGATAAAAGTTGGGCCAAGAAGCAGGGGGTGGTTGGCTATGTGGTCAAACCCTGCACCGCTGATCAATTGGTAGAAGCTGTCCGATTTGCCATCCTGTAGTTTTATCTCCAAAGCCCCCTTACTCTCTATGCAAACGTCTATGCAAACGTCTAAGGCGTTAAAGCCTGCAGACCGACTGCAGCAGCTTTTACCCGAGTTATTTAATCCTCAGCCCGTTGTCGGTGAACAGTTCCTGCGATTGGAGTTAACCCCAGATCTGACCGTTGCGCTGGCACTCAGTTGGATTGAGGAAACCCTGTTGATTTCGCCTCAGTGGGTAACACCCATGCCCAATATGCCCATTCATGTATTGGGATTAATGAGTTCCAAAAGTCAGGTCTTTTGGGTAATCAATTTCCCACAACTATTGGGGTTACCTGTTGCCTTGGAGGTGTCTCAATATTATGAGGTAGTGGTTATTCGGGCACTACCGATGGAGACAATGGAGGTGAGCACAGAGGGGGAACTTTATTTGGGACTAGTGGTTCCAAAAATTCGGGGTTCCATCCGACTATCCCTTGAAGACATTGTTTTTCCAACCGATGAAGTCGAGTCTAATTTACAACCTTATTTAAGTGGTCAGGTTGTTCTGGATGGCAAACCCATACTTATTTTGAGTGCCGAGGCTATTGGAAAACATCAGCTACCGACAACCGATTAATTATTTTGGCGTTGTTGATCCTCAGGTGATTTAATCAGCAACGGAATAATTTTCTTTTTCACGTTTATTGATTATTTGATAACTGAAGAGAGTAGAAAATCGTTATGACCGCTCAGCAATATTCACTCGACGACCAACGTCAGTCCCCAAAACCGACAAAATCTCAGGGGCGAAGCCTACAAAATTCAACAACAGAAGCCACCGAAGGACGCCCCCTTAGCAGGCAGCTCCTGCAAACACTGTTGCCCATTACCCTGCTGCCCTTGGTTGTGGCCAGTGGTTTAGCGATTCTGGTTACCCGTCAGTCGGAACAAGAGGCTGCTCTATTACTACTGAAAGAGGAATCGGTGCTAGCCAGTGAAGCCGCCAACGTTTTTGTAGAAGATAACTTTAGAATTATTGAAGGGGTACTAATTAACCCAACTATTCTGGACGCTGTGCGCCAGGCTGATCAAGACGTTGAAGAGAAAGGACTGGCTGATCAACCTATCGAGTCTCTAGAAAAGCAGTTTGGTGCGCTCAAGCTGCTGAAGCCTAATCAGGTGCTTAACAAGTATATGGCGGACGTCGTGTTGGTGGAAGGTTTGGGAGAAATCTTTATTACCGAGCGCCATGGTTTGAACGTTGCCTATAGTAATCCCACATCGGATTTTGTGCAGTGGGATGAGGCCTGGTGGCAAGGGGCAAAAGAATCAATTCGATATGTTGAGCCTGTAGAGTTTGATGAATCCTCGAATTCGGTAGGGTTACCAATTGCCAAGACCATTCACCCTGCTGATAATCCTGAAGAATTTTTAGGGGTGATGAAGGCCCTTTTTCCCCTATCTACCCTGAATGAACGTCTTGAGGTTTATTTGACAACGGCGATTTCAGGTTCCCAAAAGGTGCAGGTGATGGATACCCGAACTCTGCTCGCGTTCTCGACCATTACTGCAGATAGTAGCGTTACTGTCGACAAGGAAACGCTTGATGCGACCATTGTTGATGGTGGAGAGCCGGTAGCGCAGTTTGCCCAGGCATTGTATGGTCAACTAGGCCGGACCGGGGAAGATGTGGAGATAATTAAACAAGAGTTAGCACCACAGTTACAGGGTAATTTAGTCGAATTAGAGCGGATTGAAACCAGTGCAGATCAGGAAATTTTGATTGCCTTATTGAAAGTTGGTGGTCGAGAATACAGTATAGCCACGGTGCCCAATGCCCCTTGGGTTGCGATCGCATCGGTGGACATTGCTGAAATCAACTCAGCCGGACGTAACCTGTTATTGATTTTTGCTACCACTACGGCAGTTTTGGGTGTCACTGTTGCCGTTTTACTCCAGGTATTTGCCCGCCAACTCTCTGCTCCTCTACAAACCCTGACTGCCACATCTCAAAAGGCCTCCTCTGGTGACCTGGATACCCGTGCCATGCTGGCAGGTACTCGTGAGACAAAAATCTTAGGTCAAAGTTTTAACAACCTGTTGGATCAACTTCAATCTTTGATTAACCAACAAAAACAGCTTGCCGATGAACAACGAGAGGAAAGGGAAGCCCTAGAAAACGACATTACCCAGTTGATGGAAGAGGTGGGTGATGCCGCAGACGGGGACCTATCGGTGCGGGCCAAACTGTCTTCAAACGACGTGGGAATTGTGGCTGACTTGATCAACGCCATTGTCGAGAACCTGCGAGAAATTGCCGTCAATGTAAAAGAGTCCACCGGGGATGTAAGTCAATCGTTGTTGGCTAATGAACAGCAGATTCGCACCCTGGCGGAACAGGCGATTGAAGAGGTGAACTCGCTGCAGACTGCGGTGAAAGCAGTAGAAGAAATGGACCAGTCGATTCAGACAGTGGCAGATAACGCCAATGAGGCCTCCACCCTGACCAATGATACCTATGTGACGGCCCAAACTGGTTCTCTGTCCATGGAAGAAACCGCTGGCAGTATTCTAGATCTGCGCTCAACGGTGGGTGAGACGGCGAAGAAAATTAAGCGTCTGGGGGAATCGGCCCAGAAAATTGCCCAGGCCGTTAGCCTGATTGATGAAATTGCCTTAAAAACTAACTTGCTGGCGGTGAATGCGAGTGTGGAGGCCTCGCGAGCGGGTGAACTGGGACAGGGCTTTACGGCGGTTGCAGAGCAGGTGGGCTCCCTGGCAGAACAATCGGCAGGTGCTACCAAAACCATTGCCCAGATTGTGGCTGAAATTCAGACAGAAACACAAGAGGTAGTAGAAGCCATTGAAACCGGTACCGCGCAGGTAGTTGATAGTAGTCAACGGGTAAAAGCGACTCAGCAACAGCTGGAGCAGGTACTGGCTAAGTCAGAGAAAATTAACCAGCTAATGCAGGATATTTCTGCCTCTACCATTAACCAGACCATGGTATCAAAGGCTGTAACTGAACTGATGCAGAAGGCCACCCAAACGTCTGAGCAACAGTCTCAATCATCGACTCAGGTGGCCCAGGCGATCCAGGAAACCGCCCAGGTTGCGCAAAAACTACAGGCCTCAGTGGAGCAATTTAAGGTTGAAGGGTAGACCATGGAACTAGATAAGGAGCAACAGGCTCGACTCACCTTCCTAGCAGAGGCTGAAACCTACTTTGGCGAGATTGAGACTGTCTTGCTAAGTCTCAAGACGGCGGACGATCATGCCGCCCAAATCAACATTGCCATGCGGGCGGCCCACTCTGTTAAAGGGACGGCTGGCATGATGGGGTTTGGGGTGCTCGCTCAGGTGGCCCACAATCTAGAAGACGCGTTTAAAATTCTGCGTGCCCGTCAGCTGTCGGTGGATACCCATCTGGAGACCCTGCTGCTGCAGGGGGTAGACTTCCTACGAACAGTTCGGCAACAATATCATGATCAGCAGCCCATTGACCCTCGGTGGTTAGGCAATGATGTTGATCCCATCTTTGCTCAGCTTACTCAGCGTTTAGGCGCTCTCACCCCTGAGGATGAAGCTCGACTGCTGTCGGAGGATAACAATGAGAACCTCGATTTTGTTATTTTTACCACCAGTGTTGACGATACCTTAGAAGAGTTTGAGGAGACACTGCCTGATCTAGATGGCGATGAGTTAAAGCAGGCATTGATGGCTATGGCTCGACAGATGTCTGAGTTTGGTCTGATGGCTCAGCTGGACTCGTTTGTCTCCCTATGTCAGTCTGTTCAACAGCAGTGCACCCAGGCCCAGCCTGATGATATTTGTGCGATCGCACACCAGGCGATGAAGGTCTGGCGACGATGTCATTCCCTGGTGCTCTTGGGACGGACGGAGCGGTTGCCCAGTGAACTAAAGCTGGTTAAAAGCAATCATCGCAGTATTGTCGAACTTCCTAATGTTGAAGGCCCCTTGTCCGAGGTGTTGCCTGAGTTGCCGCTTGACTTACCCAGTTTCGGCTCTGATGATATAGACCAACTGCAGGATCAGTTTGCGGCGCTGGATATGACCGCAGACATACCGCAAGAAGTATTGCCAAACGATGATCTAGACGCTCCGTTAGTCCCCGATCTCGCAGCTGTAGAGAATCACTTTGACGAATTAGTTGACTTGGAGTCTCTCCAGGGACAATTTGCCACCCTGGAGTCAGAACCTGCTTTAAACTCTCCACTGGAAGAGCCCTCCTCCCTACTGGGAGAGCCCTCTTCCCCACTGGAAGAGCCCCCCTCCCTAGGAGAGCCCCCCTCCCCAGTTATTCCACTCGTACCCCTAGGCAGTCCCCCCCGATCAGACGTTGCCAGGGTGCAAAAAACATCCACTGTGAGAGTCTCGGTGGACCAGCTCAAGCAAATTAACAGTACCTTTGAGTCGCTAATTCTCAACCGTAACGCTGTTAACCTCAAGCTAGAACAACTGCAGGACTTTAGTGAGCTGATGCAGGAGCGGATGGTGACGCTGGCCTCGTTTAACAAGGAGCTACGGCAGTGGTATGACCAGGCATCTACAGAAGGTCCAATGTCTGTGGTCGGTGCCAATGTAGATAGCATACCTGTTACCCATAGCCCCCATGGAGTGAGGCAAAATGAGTCTCCTACCATCGCTGCCCCTGAAGAACTGGATGCATTGGAGTTTGATCGCTATTCTAAGCTGCACCTGCTAGCCCAGGAGCACATGGAGACCATTGTTAAACTAGAAGAGGTGAGCCGTGATATTGAGCTGGGTCTCAATGAAATCGGCCAGGCCGTTGGCAGTCTTAACTACACCAGCCGGACGCTGAAAAACCACATTACCCAAACCCAAATGCGACCGTTTGAAGAGATTGTGGGCCGCTTTCCTCGGGTGGTTCGAGACTGGTCGGTACAGTATGACAAACCGGTAGAGCTCAGGCTGGAGGGGGGCACCACCCTGATCGAACAATTTGCCCTGGATCAGCTCAGCGATCCGCTGATGCATTTGCTGCGCAATGCCTTTGACCATGGTATCGAAAGCCCTAATGTCCGCCGAGCCCGAAAGAAACCGGCTGTGGGAACAATCGCCCTACGGGCGGTGAATCGCGGTAACCGTGTTGTGATTACCCTCAGTGATGATGGGGGTGGTATTGATCTAGAGCGGGTGCGCGATCGCGTCCGCAATTACAATCTCCCCACTGACCAGGTGGACACCATGGGGCGTCAAGAACTACTGTCATTCATTTTTGAACCTGGCTTTAGCACCAGTGATGCGGTGACCGAGCTATCGGGACGGGGCTTTGGTATGGATGTAGTACGCACCAACCTCAAAGAACTGCAAGGTGATATCCAGGTGGCCACCGGAACTGGTCAGGGGACCACATTTACCATTAGCATTCCGCTATCCCTATCGATTTTGCGGGTAATGTTATTAGAGCGTAGCAGCTCAGTCTTTGCCCTATCTGTTGATATGGTACAGGAAGTGATCAGGACTCCAGCGATAGATATGACGGAGTCATCCATGACCTGGAGAGGTGGGCTGATTCCTCTAATCCGTTTAGAAGAACATTGGACCATGCGGTCCAGACCCTTGGCAATGAGTGGTCAACCCATGATCAACTGTCCGATGGTCGTAATTGTGGGGGAAGGCAAGAACTGCTATGGCCTCATAATCGACCGCTTCTGGCAGGAGCAAGAAGTGGCTATTCGTTCGGTGGCGAGCCCCATGCCATTACCCGCAGGATTTGGAGGGGTGACGGTCCTCGGCGATGGCCGGGTGATCCCCCTGATTGAACCGATTCGTCTGATGGAGTGGATCGTTGCCGGACCAGAACAGGCATCACTGCAGCCCCTGGCTCCAGTGATGCCTGCACAGTCCAAGGCTGCGAGAATATTGGTGGTGGATGATTCTATCCATGCTCGACGCTACTTGGCGACTACCCTGGAACGGTCAGGCTATTTGGTAGAACAAGCCAAGGATGGCCGCGAGGCCGTGGATAAGCTGATGGGTGGTCTCACCGTTGAGGCCGTGATTTGTGATATCGAGATGCCTCGTCTTGATGGTTATGGTGTTTTAGAAGAACTCAGAGAGAAACCAGCCTATGAGACATTACCTATTTTGATGTTGACGTCTCGCAGTAGTGAGAAACACCGCAAGCTGGCGATTAACCTAGGAGCCACGGCTTATTTCTCGAAGCCATATAACGAACAAGAACTGTTGCAACAATTAAAACAACTGACTGGGATATTGGAGGCAGTATAGATTGGGGAAGGCATTGTCTCCTACTGTTGGAGATACCGATTAGAGGTTGAATGGGTTGTTTGATCGTAAGAACCCTAAACGGCTGATGTCAACCTCAGATTTTCTAAAATCTTCAGGGTAGGCGTTGACTGATTGAGCGTATAAAAATGAAATCCAGGAATCCCCAAAGTTATCAACTTTTCACATAGTTGAGTAACCACATCTAGGCCAAAGGCTTTTAAACTTGAGGGCTCATCTTGGTAATCCAACAATCTTTTCTCAATCCATTGAGGGATTTCGGCCCCACACATGCGACTAAATCGGGCTAATTTCTCATGATTGGTAATTGGCATAATCCCTGGATAAATAGGAATTGTTATCCCCTGTTGCTGACAGCGGTTAACAAAGTCTTCGTAGGCGTCTGAATTATAGAAATACTGAGTAATGGCAGCGGATGCTCCAGCTTCAACCTTGCGTTTGAAGTTAATCAGGTCATGCTGGGCATTTTTAGCTTCTGGGTGCACTTCTGGATAAGCGGCGACGATGAGTTTGAAGCTGTCACCATAATGCTGCCGAATAAAGGTGACGAGTTCATTCGCATAGTGAAATTCGTTGGCAACATCAGCCACATCTTTGGGTAGATCGCCTCGCAGGGTAACAATATTACCAATACCTGTGTTTTTATAAGTATCTAATAGCGCTTTCAATGAGTGATGGGTATCGCCAATGCAGGATAGGTGGGGAACGGCGGGAATCCCTTTGGCATTGATATCTAGAACCAGCTGCTTGGTGCGATCGCGAGTGGTACCCCCAGCCCCATAGGTAATCGAAAAATACTCAGGATTATAGGCTGCTAAGAGCTTGTATTGTGCCATGAGCTTAGCGATGCCTTCCTCTGTTTTCGGTGGGAAGAACTCGAAGCTTATGGGTAACTGATTACTGACCATGGGAGTGACCATTCTAATATGATTTTATTTAACTCATGTAACGAAAATACCTAACTAATATTTTTTGGTGGTATTATTATCGAAAATAATTTTAGCACAAACGGTTATAAGTTTAGATCAAGATGACTTCCCAGTCTTTGTGGCAACCTCAGCAAGTTCATGTAAATCTGTTAACCCGCGTATCTGTACTCCCAACATCCCTGGCTTGGCATCAGACCTCTTTTCCCGGTATCTGGTTTGGTTGTTTTGAGTCTAATCATGAGGTTCAAGACCATCCAACAACAATGCTGACTCGGTTTGATCCAGGGGGCTTTTTCCCCCATCATGGGCATCCAGGTGGGGAAGAAATTTTGGTGCTTTCAGGAGAATTCTCAGACGAAACAGGTGTACATCCACCGGGCACTTACATGCTTAACCCTGAAGGGTTTAACCATCGCCCCTACAGTGAGGAAGGATGTTTAACGTTTGTTAAACTACGACAACATGGAGGTAAAACTCGTCACCAGGTGAGACGAAGGATTTTTGAGGAGCCTTGGCAAACAGGCATCAATCCTCAAATTAGGGTTCAACCTCTATATGAGCAAGTCGGATTCTCCGAAAAGGTCTGGGTTGAGCAGTGGTTACCTGGTACTCAGTTGTTGGATGTTATCGAAACTGAGATAAAAGAGATCTTTGTGATTCAAGGTACTTGGTGCGATGAATTAGGCTGTTACCCAGCGGGTAGTTGGTTACGGTATCCTGTCAATTCTCCTTACAGTCCTTCCACAGAGGCAGGGTGCTTGATTTATGTTAAGACCTACCCCATTGCCGATGAAACGGAAAGATTTGTTGTAGGTGATGACTTTCAACATCCTGAAGAAGCTATCTTGTGGGATCAAGAATTGGCGTTAGGGCGAGCGATGGCCTTTTAGATGGCATAGTGATTTTAGATGGCATAGTGAAAAGTCATACATAGTCACTGCTAGTAGTCATCCACAACATTCATGGGAGAATATGGTTTTTCTCCCGTCTTATCTCTGTAACAATACAACCTGCGGCCTGAGCCGCCTGGATCTCCTTGGGATTATCAGAGTAAAAGTGAATCTCTTGTGGCGTAACCTTTAAATGCTTAGCAATTTTCTGATAGCTGCTACTATCGATTTTAGCCCCGGTCGTCGTGTCAAAGTAGTCTGAAATATAGGGCCTTAGATCACCAACATTGCTATAACCAAAAATCAACTGCTGGGCTGCAATGCTGCCGGAGGAGTAAATGGCAATGGTTAGCTTCTGGGCTTGCCATTGTTGTAGAGCGGGTAATACATCATCGTACATCTCTCCTTTGAGGCTGTTATTCTCATAGCCTGTACGCCAGATCTTTCCCTGTAGATCTTTAAGCGCAGTCAGTTTACGATCGTGATCAGTGAGATACGTTAAGTATGCAGCTGCACCGGACATGTCATCTTGTTCAGACCAACAGGAGAGGGCCGGTGCCTCACTCCCATAGTTCAACCAAAGCCGCTCGATGATCTCCCTAATAGCAGACGATGCGAAATTTTCCTCCAGAAAGGAGCTATAGCGACTGCGGGCATAGGGAAAAAGTGTTTTGGTAACAAAGTCTATGGGGGTGGTAGTGCCCTCAATATCAAGCAGGATAACCTTGATCATGCCACTAGTTGATGTAGGGGGTAGGCAACGGCTGTATCCGTCTGATCGGTTATACGCGTTGGCGTGGTTTCTGTGTATACCTGAAGTGTCGCCATAGTTTTTACTCGAAAGTCTTTACTCGAAGGCTGATTTACTGAGATGGTAAACAATTGCCTGTTTCCAAATATTTTACTTGTAATAGAAATTCATAAATTTCAAGATGCCGTTTTGCTTCAAATAAATTTCTCCCCCATACGTAGAGGCCATGGCCAGCTAGCAATAGACCATAGGGCCAGTCAGTGCAGGGAAGGGTAATATTTTGACCAAGGGTGGTCATGTCCTGGGTATTGGGCAGAATCGGTAGCTCTAACCGCGTATCGTGCGTGTTAATACCGACAATCCCTTTTTGCATTTCATATCCTTCCCAGCTAACCCTACCCTGGCTGACAAAATGGAGCGATAAAACTGTGGCGTAGGGGGAATGGGTATGCAAAACAGCGCCAGCATTAGCATGCAGCGCTAAGGTACGATGTAGAGCCGTTTCAGCTGAGGCTTTTCCCTCTCCTTGGATTACAGTACCTTGTTGGTCAACAACAATCAGGTCATCGGCCTTGACCGTACCTTTGTCGACACCACTGGGAGCCATTAGCAAATGCAATGGATCACGTTGTAAAACAGCGCTAAAGTTGCCCCCAGTCCCCAAGGTCCAGCCACGGTTATATGCTAACTGCATGATATTTATTAGATCATCATGCATGGTGTGTCCGTCCATAGGTAACTGATATGCTAAAAAACTCTACTGCGCAAAGCCAATCACGCCTTCAAAGCATCCTATGGCAAGGTAGCACTCTACACTTACTTGATCAACGTCGTTTACCATTAGTGACTGAATATGTTGTGTGCGATACCGCTGATGCGGTGGCTGAGGCTATTCAGGAGATGGTGGTTAGAGGGGCCCCTGCGATTGGTGTTGCAGCGGCTTTTGGGCTAGTACTAGCAGCCCAACAAGGTGAAAACCTTGAGGAAAAAGCAACTTTGTTAAAAGCCGCCCGGCCAACGGCGGTTAATTTAATGTGGGCCGTTGATACTATGTTGCAAACGCCAGTTTCCGATTGGGAGAAAAAGGCGTTTGCTCTATATGACTCAGATGTTTTGGTAAATAAGGCGATTGGTGAGCAAGCCCAGAGTCTGATCCCAGAGAATGCGACGGTAATTCATCACTGTAATACGGGCAGTCTGGCCACGGTTGATTATGGCACAGCGTTGGGCGTCATTCGGATTGCCCACGAACGGGGTAAGAATATCCATGCTATTTTGGATGAGACTCGGCCTCGACTACAGGGGGCAAGACTTTCTGCCTATGAGTGTCAAGCGTTTGGTATTCCTCACACTGTGATTGTTGATGGGGCTGCACCATGGGTGATGAGAACCCGTCAGGTGGATTGTTGTATTGTTGGGTGCGATCGCGTGGCTGCAAACGGTGATGTTGCCAACAAAATTGGCACCTATGCCCTGGCCTTAGCCGCTAAAGCTCACAACGTCCCTTTTTATGTGGCCTGTCCCCTGAGCACCCTGGATCTTGCCACCCCCAATGGCGAGGCGATCGAGATCGAAGAACGGTCTACTAAAGAAATTACCCATATTCAGGGTCAACTCATTTGCCCCGAAAATACCCCTGTATTTAATCCAGCATTTGACATCACCCCTGCTGCATTGATTTCTGCCATTATCACCGAGACAGGGATTATCACTCCCCCCTATGCTGACAACTTGAAAGCATTAAAATCCCAGGGACTTTAGGAATGAGGATTCAATTAGGTTCTATCCCTCCATGACTCATCATCAATCTTAATCTTGACAGACCACTAGCTTCTTTCCTTTAGAAAAAAGTCTACTTTTGGCTAATAGCCAAGGGTTGTACTTAGATTTTACTTTTCTATGCTTATATTTTCGATGCAGGTTGTGGCTAGGTATCTCGTTGCACCATGATCATAGCGCAGGTCATATTACTGCCTATTTGGCTGATTTCCTATGGGAGGGCCAGCATTTAAGATAAACCTTGTCCACGTCCAGGACGGTCGTTTTTTCGTATAGGAAACTACAGGTTTCAACTTGGACGTGATTTAGATAAAAAATGTCTTAATAAAAATGCAATATGACCAGCGTAATTCAACTCGAAGAAAACGACCAATGGCTTTCTAGCCTAGGAGATATCTATGCATTTTATGCACAATCATTGACTGGCAACACAAGCAACTCACAAACCTATGGCTTTGAGGTCGAGCTATACGCGTTACAACAGCAAAGAGAGTATGCAGGACATCTAGCTAATGCAACGCAGGTTCAGCATGTATTACGTGACTTGCAAGCCGCTAACCTGGATAGCACGGGTTACAAACAACAACTTACATAAACGAAGCTAATCAGCATCGTGAAGCATTGCAACGACTCGGTGCTGATCCAGCACAGCTGAGTAAACCACACCATGCCGATAAGTTGGATCTGGTAACAGGCTATGCTCAGTTTGGTGAACGCTATGAATTACCACAGGTGGGAGATGGACGATGATGTTGTTCTATAAACGAAAAGGCATTGATCCCCATGGCACAAAGTAAAGATGTATTGTTTATCATTGATCCCATCGATTCTTTAGAGCCAGGGCATGATACCTCATTGGGCTTAATGGAAGCCGCCATTAAAAACGGTGATCGAGTTTTCATAACAACACCAAAAGATCTTGTGATTGCTTCCGATGGCGCTGCTAGTAGTGTCTACGCTGTCGTTCAGGAAGTTACCAGTTTTGTGCAACAGCAATATCCCAAAAAGAATAAACTGGTTTCAGTACCTATTGTTGAAGAATCGATCCAGAGCTATGGTGGCAATGATGTACAAATCATCAAATTAACAGATAAAAATTGGCGGCAACAGATCTGGGACTATGCTGAGGAAAAGGCCAAAACCAATCGTTCTGTGATCATTGCGCAAAAATTCTTGCCGGACGTTAAGGATGGCGACATGCGTATTTTTTATACCAATGGTAAACCCATTGCTGCTGTCAATCGTATCCCGCCAGGTGAAGAAGCCTTGGCTAATATGGCGCAAGGGGGGACAGGCATTGCTGTGCCTTTAGAAAATGTCTCATCTGCCAGTATGGCAGCGGCACACCAAATTGCTGACTGGGGAAAAAAGCGAGGGATTGTTATTGTTGGCATTGATGTGATCGGACGAGAAACACCGTATATTACTGAGCTGAATCCAGGCTCGCCAACGGGGCTGATTGAAGCTCAGAAACAATTAGGCCAAGATGTATGCAGCGATGCTTGGGCTGCTGTGAATGAAGCAATTCATGCCCATCAGATCGTCCATGGTAATTTGGTATCTTTGCACTGGCAATTTATGCTAGAGCTGATTCAGCGCCCAGCATCTTACATGGCTAATGTGACGTCATTAGCCCAGCAGTGGCTTGCCAATAGGGGTAGGCATAGATGAGACTCAGCTCTTGGGAAAATTTCTCGCTTTAAGTTTGTGGCCATATTATGGATTGCCAAGATGGTGTCAATCGAGACAAGCTAGGGGGTGCCACTGAACTGGAGGAATGGCAATCATCATGCCAGCATAGACACGTCGAATTTCAGGTCGTACCTCAGTAAAAAGTGGGATAGGTCAAAACGTCATACCACATCCAAGGCTGTGTGGTTAATCCAGCCCGCTGTGCTGCGGTATCTTTCGTCTAGCCATGTTGCCAGATCCAATTGAAATAGGTCACCACTAATCGAGTCGTCACCTGAGTCTGTTCCCAGCACTTACCAAATTTGTTCTGGCGTCGATGCCATCATCCTGTCTGTTGCCGAATGATGCCATTCGTGCGCTCAAGTCGTTGGGTATTCCTTTTGCCAATCACATGCATGATATCAGGAGATAAGATGCGCTCGTAGCCACCCCAATCATCGGTATACCCAATCTTACAGACAGTTTTACCTTCTGTATTGGCCATTAACTCAGCACACAGGGGCAAAACCTCCATGGGGCTTACCCCCTGTTTGAAAACGTTGTGTCCTCACACGTGGAGGGCAAGTCAAAGGGCAAGGCGAGATTGAAAGATTAGTAAATTATTTAATGGCTGCAGTGCATATTCCATCGAATCAATCTGTATAAGGCCCGAATCGCTTGCTTTCACACCTTCCTCTGCCGGTCTATAGCCGTATATAAAACTCAACATATTTCTTGGCAGATTTTACCTGGATTTTACTTTTTCTTGTTTATATAGGTATGTTGTATTTCAGGGTGTTTGAAGCTTAAGGAAGTAAATCCCCATTTCACGCAAAAAATGATGGATTTTACCTTTGTCAACGTAGATGGCCATGTATATTTTTAGACTGCCCAAGCTTTCCTTTGAGAGAACGGCTTTCTTTCGCTATGCCATCTAAAAGGTTTTATCAGGATTTCACTTCATCTGAGGATTATTTGTCTAAGTAGGTGATCACAATTAATTTCAAAATTCTGAAGGCTCCCTTTTTCTGGAAGGAGTTCTATTATCCTAATTAGGCATAATGGGGTTTCCCAAATTCTGGGGGACTGTCAACTCTTGGACTTTGTACAAATTTGTAGAGAGGGATGTACGAAGAAGCGGCAATAGGCGATAAAGAGCAAATAAAAACACAC
>NZ_JADOES010000049.1 GCF_018739885.1 Leptothoe spongobia TAU-MAC 1115
TCCAGTATGGCTGTAAATCCCTACTTTGAACTATTTGAGACGATACCAAGCTATGGCGAAAAATTAGTGACACTAACTGAACAACGTAAACATAGGGCACCTTACACAGCATGCTGACGATTAGGCAACACCCAACACAGAAGCGGCACCAGAACCACCATAGAAATCGCAAAACAAAAACAGACTTGCAGGCCTTCGATTTGTGTAGGGGTCATGGTGGGAAGCTCCAATTCAACGTAGGTGGGTAATGGATGAGCGCGCGTTTTGTTTGTCCTATATAGAGAAACAAACCTTGACTCATCAATTCCGATATGATTCGTGTGATCCTAGACGTTTTGACGTGTGTTGTTGATCACCCCTTGACGGTAGGCTCCTTAGCAAGTGATTATGAATAAGACCTACGGGGCTATAGCTCAGCTGGTAGAGCACCTGCATGGCATGCAGGGGGTCAGCGGTTCGAGCCCGCTTAGCTCCATATGATTAAAAAAACGTAGAGACATTCCATGGAATGTCCCTACGTTTTTTTAATTGGAATCAAAAGCAATGAGTTCTATTTCTTCCAGGTCTTCGCCGCTGTCGTCATCTTCCATATCTTGCAAAATAGACTGTAGCAGCGGATCAGCATAGGCCCGCTCAGTATAAATATTCGGGTCTAGGGACATCGCTCGACGCAAATGCTCAAGCGCCCACATATCCTGACCTAAACGAGCATAGCAGCGTGCCTGATTATAAAATGCAAACGGCTGATCGGGCTCGATGGCAAGGGATTTATCATAAGCCTCAATAGCTCGACTATAATCCGCCATCTTTTGTAGCGCCCATCCCATCGCTAACCAAGCCTGATGATTGTAAGCTTGGATTTTCAAAGCGGTGGTCAAGCTTACTTGAGCATCATCCAACTGATCCAGGTCTAATAGCACCAATCCCCTTAAATGCCAGAAACGCGAGTCGCCCGGTTCTAGGGTTACCGCCTTCTCAAGACTGGTAAAAGCTTCTTCTAGCTGACCTAGCGACTTGAGTGCGGCTGCATGATAGCTCCAAACATTGGCATTATTAGCATCAATACGAATGGCATGGTTCAGGGCCCTGAGGGCTTTCTGATGTTGATGCTCCTGCAGCAAGGTACGACCTAAAAGCATCCATACCTTACTATCACCATCGTAGAGTTCGGCAGCTTTGTTTAAGCTTTCGATAGCCTGATCATTACGATTAAGCTGTAGAAGCGCTTTGCCACGATAATACCAAACCTTATAAAAGTCAGGTCGCAGCTGAATTGCTTGCTCGTAACTCAAAACAGCTTCCCCATATTGAGCTCTTCGGTGCAGATTTTTGCTCTTGCGATACTGGGCTTTGAAATAGCAGGGAGCTTGTTTCAGAGCCTGGCTATAACACTTGGAAGCTTCATCAAAGACTTCTAGTTTCTCCAGAACAACACCGTAGTTACACCATACGCGATGCTCTGTCGATTTTAAGGACAGGGTGTGACGGTAGCTCTCAGCGGCTGCCTCATATTGACCAATGCTCGCAAGCAGATAACTGCGATAGTTCCAGGCCTGATAATGATAGGGATAACGCTTGATGACGCGATCGCAAATTTTGATCTCCAGCCGATAACGATCGTCTTGTTCAGTGGAAAGCCGATTAGCACTGGTAACATCAATAACTTGACCACTAATCATAAGTATCTATGTATTTATACGGCAGCAGCACGCAGAATCGTATTACTTAGTTATACAAATCTTAAGGATAATGGCCGGAATTGCTATCAGGGTTGATAACAATCACAACTAGGAACACCAAATACCCATTGACTCCTAGAAGGCTATAGCCCTGCCTCTCTCAACACATACGTATATGTAGATTGACGTGTAGTTCGATACACAGGTTCAGGGTCCCCATTTTAATCAACCATACTGACATAGCCCCAGATTTAGTGGATTACGTTACCAAGACATCACTAACAATCAGCAGCAAACATAATGGTCCTAGGCTTTCACACAGATGTCCCGAAAAACATCATGCCTGATCCCCATCGATTCCTCCTGTCTGGATCCACGGAGATATTATTTTTCGACTAAATTACGGATGGAAGGTGCGAATTATCAACCGTGTGGAAAACGTATGGAAGCTGTGGAAAACTCTGTGGAAAACGTGTGGAAAATTTTGGCAACGGTTGAAAATCAGTCACCATCCTTAGCAATTTATGATAAGGAGATTACATACTTTAAAGAGCTGAAAGTACTCAAAGCATTGAAATTCAAAAATTTTAGCTAACTTTATATTTCTGTAAGACTCAGGCTAAAGAACGAATAATAGCGTCTGAGAAGTTATCCACAGGTCTGGACAGATATGTTCCCAAAATCAGGATCTAACCTCCGTAGATCTGCCGAAATAACCCCCGGCGATTGGCTCCCCCGACTACGAGCTGACGTAACAAGGTGTAATGCCATTCATACAAAAAACTTTCACCATGGGCTGCAATATTGCGCAAACGGCTGATTTGGTCCAAACTTGCAGCCGCTTGCTTGCCCTTTGCTTCAAAGCACATCGCCATGGGATGTTCCCACTGTTCAAAAAACTCAGTCAGCAAGTCACGATCTCGACTACTCAGCACATTGTGCGCCTTGATCGTCCGATAGAGCCGCTTCTCAGGCACAGCTTCTTGCTGAGTCAGCACATCTCGATCCAGGGTACGCCATTTTTCTGCCAGTAGAGATGGCATCATACCCAGGGTGTAGCGGCGATTGGGACCTAGCTCGATGCCACCCAGTTCTGACATCCCTTCTAACCGAACAAAATCATAGAGATCCATAAAGAACGGTTGTACAACCTCCCGCTCCACTGCAAAGCTCAGACGAATACCCGCCTCAGAATAATCAGCAATATCAGGATCGGCTCCATCAGACTGCAGCATATGATAGTTGCGGTAGGCGGCACAGAAATCCTTCTGAGAATCTGATTGAATACAGAACCACACACTATCCCCCAGAGCCTCACGCACCTCTTGCTTAATCTCATTTGACTCGGGCGGCGGTACCGTACGCTGGGGTCGCTCCGTCTGCAGCTGTACGATATGAGCCTCTTGATCCGCAATGGCCGCTTGCTGCTGCTGTAACTCAGTTTGCAATTCTTGAAACGCCGTCTGTTTTTCATCTGACAGCTGGGTGATTTTATCTTCTAAGATTTGAATTTGCTGGTTCAAGGTGGCAATCTGACTATCTTTATCACTCAGCAATTCATCTTTTTCAGCCAACAGCTCATCTTTATGAATCAATAAACTTGTTTTCTGCTTAAGCTCTAGGGCATTTAAGCCAGCTCGCAACAGATTAAAATAATAGGTATCCGACAAATCCACAACGTCAGGATTCTCTCCTGGGATGTAAAGTACTCCTCGTCGCTGAGCTAGCTGAACTACCAGCAACTGCCCTTCCCCATTACGAATCTTGAGTTCTTGAGAGGCGCTCTCTTGCTCAATGGTGCTAACATAGCGTCTCTTGCTATAGAAGAATTCTGCATGGATCGCAGATGAATCAGCACTCGATTGAACAGATTCAGAAGATAAGGGTACTGCATCAAGTGAGGGGGGAGACTCTGCCACCTTAGGACTATGACCATTGACCGACGGCAACTCCGGCTGACGCGGCAACTCCGGCTGATTCGGTGTGACCGCCTGACGCTGTGGCTGAACCGTTAATTTATCAGCCACCTTTGGCGATGATAGATTTTCATGATGGTCAACCTCGGGCGAAATCACCGGACCATTTGTTACTGACCAGGGAGGAATGGAACTAGCCGTCAGATCTGGCTGTGCCAGCTTTATCCCCACCAGCTCTATCTCAATAGACTGACGACCTTGCCATTCATTGAGACGAATTTTATAGGCAATATCTACCTGGTGTGGCAGCGGATGATATTCTGCCCAACGCCAGGCCAACGCCTTGATAGAAGTTACCTGCTGGGTCTCTGGATGAGTATGGGCAAGAGTGAGCTTAAGATGTTTACGGTCTTTACCAATAATCTGTTGATCAACAACATTGACCATTGATGTCCAAAAAACAGGTTCATTATTTTGGATACCACAGGGATGAAGACAATCAATTTGTTCGTACAGAGATAAGGTAATATCTGCTAAATGTGCTCTGGCATCAACGGTAATCAGCGGCTTTAAATATTCTGGCTGCAGATGTTGGCAGGCAAAATGACTCAATCGTGATGTCACTTGACGTAGCTTTTTAGCAGCAAAGGTAAACCCTCCGGCTGCCCGGTGCCCACCATACTTATCCAAGAGATCATCACAAGCCTGGAGTGCTTCAAAGACGTTAAATTCAGGAATTCCTCGGGCAGAACCTCGAATCTCTTTTTTCCCTTTATCCTCATAGGTACCAATAAACACCGGCACACCATAGCGCTCCACAAGACGCGACGCCACAATACCAATCACCCCGTGGTGCCACTCGGGCTGCACTATTACCAACACCCGTTGCTTTTGCAAATCCAGTTTTGCCTGGGACTGTTGCTCTTCACACCAAGCCACTGCCTGAGTTTCAATCAGCTCACACATGCGCTGACGGAGGGTATTGGTCTCCTCACACTGCATAGCCCGTTGCAGTGCTATGCCCACATCCTCAGTGGTGAGCATATCGATAACAACCTGTGGATCCCCAATACGCCCAATGGCATTAATCCTAGGCCCTAAACGAAAACCAATCGCCTCAGGTTTGAGCGTTTTCTTCCCTTGGTCCAAGCCGGCCACTTCAATCAGGGCTTGAATCCCAGGAATACGAGACTTAGGTAACAGCTGTAGTCCTCGCCGTACCCAACGCCGATTTACCCCCACTAAAGGAGCAAGATCAGCAATCGTACCCAAGGTAAACAACTCTAACGATGACGCTGTCAAATCTTGAGTTCGCTGCAAAGCTTGAGCCAGACACACTGCCAGGATATAGGCCACGCCCACACCAGCCACACCATAGTAGGGAGAACTAGTCGGCAACAGTTTTGGATTCAGAATCGCCTGGGCTGGGGGCAATTTTTCAGGTAAATCATGGTGATCCGTAATAATTACCGTTAAGCCCAGCTCTACCGCTCTAGCAATGGGTTCATAGGCAGCAATGCCATTATCCACGGTGAGAATCAACCGTACCCCATCGGCATAGAACTCTTCCACAATGCGAGTGTTAATGCCATAGCCCTCTTGCATCCGACTAGGAATGGCATAGTGGGCCTCAGCGCCTAAGAGCCAGAGTGCACGCAGCAGGAGTGCCGTACTGGTCATGCCATCGGCATCATAGTCACCACAAACCGCAATCTTATGACCTTGCTCAATGGCAGTCACCAAAAACTCAACGCTTTGGGCTAGATCTTGAAACTCATCTAACGGTGACGGTAGTTGCTGGGTTTCAGGATCCAAATACAGCCACGCCTGCTCAGGCGTCTGGATACCGCGATTAATCAAGACCTGAGCAATCAGGGGCGACAGTTGGGTCACCGTCGCCATCCGCTGAGCCTGCTGTACCTGCGGTGGAAAAATTTGCCATCGCTGTTGCGGAATCCGCGTAGCAGCCGATTCTTGTGTCGCGAGAGAAGTAGCAGGGGTCTCAGTCAAGGAGGTGAATAGGGAATGCGAACTAAAGTAAGTCTTAGATTAAGGCAAATCTTCAAAATGGCAAGTGCCTAAATGTTGCGGCAATCAAAACACTAGCCTGCCCTTAATATAGTTCATACGAACTAATCGCAATCAGTGATTATCGACCTACTAATTTTGCGGGTGCCGGTCGTGCCTTCTGAGTCGCACCATAGAGACGATAGGTATTTGCTTGACGGGTCTCCACATCATCTTCAGCCAGGCGCTCTACATAGTTCACTTTGACTTCCTCAAGGAAATCATAAATCAGGACCTGCAACTCCTTCAGGGTATTACCCTGCTGTAATTCATCGCGGAAATGCTCACTAAAGCTCTCAACCAATTTGCCCATCAAATCACCACCTTTATCATCAGCCAGAGCCTGTTTAAGACTGCCATAGAGATTCTTAGACACCTCGGCTGAGATTTGCTGCGTCAGCTGCTCAGAGATATTGGTAAACCCTGGCAAAATGCTTAAGCCTTTATAGGCAGGGGCTTGAGAAATAGCTCCGGTCACAGTATGGCTAAGAACAGCATCGATGTCCGGCTTGATTTCAGGCAGGACTTTGTTAACCACAATGTCGGTGAGGCGTTTGGTGATGGTTTGGACCTCATCCACATCATTAAGGTCAATGTAGTTTTCCTTGCCTGCGGTCAGTTCAAACACCCAGCGGCTAAGTTGCCCCGCTTGGATCAGGTTTTGCACTTGATCAATCATGCGCAAGAACACAACCTCGGTGAGTTCAACCGCAAACTGACTAATTAAAATGCGGTTAATGCGACCTTGAATCGGGTCTAAGTGAGATAGCTGAGCCTGATTGGAACGCACTACGACGGGAACCACCCGCAACCAACGCCAGAAGGGTAAAAACAACGGTACGTCATAAATTCGCCACAGCATGGCATCAAACCAGGTGGTATTTTCATGGCGGCGGCTGAGGAAATATGTACGGGCAAGAAATTCGAGCCCAAAGAGGGTAATAAAGGGAATATCAATGAGCCAAAAGCGGTCGGTGGGTAAACCATTAAACCCAATGCCACGCCAATAATTGGTTTCGATGCGTGGTCGAATTTGCGCGTCGAAAAAGTCTAACTCTTCCGACCAGCCTTTTTGTAAATAGGCCTGGCTCCAGAAGGTGCGAAAGGCTTCTTTGGAGGAGCTTTCCTGGTCGGTGCGATCGCGCATTCCTTGCTTAATCCGCTCCAGCGTCCCCGACTTATTCGCCACAGCAAATGGATTCTCGTCAATCAGGTCAGCGCTACTGGACCGCAGATTTGCCAGCTGGCGCTTAGCAGCCTGTGAGTCTAGACTTTCGTTTTCCAGGGTAGCTTTAAGGGCATCGACTTCGGCTAGGTAGGCGGTGGTAACGCGATGCTCTTCAATACCTTTAAAGGTTTGGCCGTACCAGGTGGTGGGAGTGGGTAAAAACTTTAGGTATAGGTCGCGGAAGCGGATGTAGCTGATGTCGAAGAGGACCAGGATGAGGTTGGCGGTTGCGATCGCAACCATCAAGCGCTCAAACCACAGCTGAAAGGTACGACGGCGGGAAGATCGAGAAAAAGCCATAGAGGGGGCAATACAGCACACTTTTCCTAGACTAGCGGCCCAACCGTAGCAAGCAGGCAGAACCCACGATAGACTTAAACAAGTAACGAAATATTACTTAACAAATGCAACGGCCACGAGCCTATGACCTAAATTCTCCTATTAATTGCTCAAACCTAATCTACCTATGACTCTTTCAGTAGCTCCCACCGTTGGTAATATCTGGACCTGGCGCGACTTTACTGTCTACTATGTCCGCGCAGGCGAGCCTCGTACAGATCGGCCACCGCTGCTGCTGGTACATGGATTTGGCGCATCTACCGACCACTGGACTAAGAATATCACCGAGCTACAGCAGGATTTTGAGGTGTGGGCCATCGACTTGATCGGCTTTGGTCGGTCGTCAAAACCTTCTGGTGGTTACAGTTCTGACCTGTGGCGTGATCAGCTGAGCGACTTTATTGAGCAGATTATTGGTCGTCCAGCAGTGATTGCCGGTAACTCCATTGGTGGTTATAGCTGTCTGTTTACGGCGGCGACCCGGCCCCAGTGGGTAAAAGGTGCGGTGCTATTGAATGGCGTAGGTTCGTTTAAGGATCAGATGCCTGTTCAGGAGCCTAGTGCGTTGAAGAAGGCGATAGGTGAGCTGATTAAGAACATTATTCTCAGTCCGATTCCTAGCTGGTTTGTTTTCCAATTTGTTAAGAAGAAGTCTTATATTCGCAAAACACTGAAGCAGGTATATGTGAACCAGGAGGCAGTGACTGAGGAGCTGATTGAGAATATTTATCGTCCGGCAACTGAACCAGAAGCTCCAGCGGCGTTTGCAGCGTTGTTTAAGGCTCCGAGAGGTGAGCGAGTGGATGTGTTGTTGTCGCAGTTGGAGCGACCTTTGTTGTTGTTGTGGGGCACAAAGGATCCTTGGATGAACTGTGAGCAGCGCAGTGAGCTATTTAGAAAGTATTACAGCAATATTGAGGAGCATTTTTTGGAAGCAGGCCATTGTCCTCATGATGATCGGCCTGAGTTAGTCAATCCGTTAGTTAAGGATTGGATTCTGGAACAAGTTATGTGCTCTCAGATATTGTAAGTAATCTAGATTCAATCGCTTTCCACTGTTGACGAGAAACTCTTACAGAAGAGTTTTTACAATCAAGGATTAACTTAACTGAATAGAGATATCTTGCAACCGATTCTGCGTCATCACTGGATAGAGCAGTAAGCTCTTGATGTAGATGTAACGCATTCAAGTATGTTTGAATCAGTTGATCAGTAAATGCTTGCCAGTCAACAATTTTTGTAGGCTCTATATGGGTTTCTGGGATGTCTGAATCAAAAAACGCTTGAAACCCCTTTTATGCAAAGCCTTTAGCCTGGGAGGTGCAGCACCTATGAAACATAGTTTGGGTAAGGCTTACAGGCTATTGAATGAGTCCACCTCCCTGAAACAGCTATTGAGCCTAACTTTTTTGATTCTGAGTCTATAACTCTGTAATCAGCGGATTAACTTTTTATCAGAAATCACCAATCAATCAATGCCCTCTGATTCAATAGAATCAGTCTGAGTGCAACACCCATGGATCTAAACGAGCTAATGGCATTCCTGGAGCAATTAGAACAGCTCAAGGACGATGTCCATATCTCCTACGCTGTAATGTCTGAAGTCTTACAAGAGCACAAAGTAGATGTCGATCAAATTGAGTCCACCATTATCGATATTACGGGACATCATCCTAGCCACCTCGATCAAGCTGGGATTCATGCCATGGTTAACACGATTAATGCTAACTGGGATACGTTATCAGGAGTCCTTAACAACGACGCCCAAAGAGGTACTGCCCTGGCAATACTCAGACAAACCTATCAGTTCTACTTCCGAGGACTCTACGGACGCCGACGTGGTTAAAGATCACGACATCGGCTCAACCTGGTACTCCTGGTTCGATGACAACCTGGACGACTTTTACACTGCCGATCCCCTCGCAACAGATAAACCTCTGAAACCTACTCAACTCGTCAACTCACTTCTAGAAAATCAGATTACCCTCTGGAACCATCATGACTTTGCCCCATGGCTAGCAGCTCTTGCCGAGCAAGCATTTTACAAATGGCCTACCGACATCCCTTTTAGCCAATCGCTTCCTACACCTCAGCGAGTTAGTTCACCAAAGACCAAACAACTACTCTTCAACGCATTCCGCAGTCTGCCAAGCAGCTTGAGCAACAACATCAACGTGCAAGAGTTAGTTTTAATGTATCTTGGCGCAAGCCATTCAGTTGTCGCCCAAGTTGCCCAAACCCCAAAAGCTACAGCACTGGCTACAGCAAATCAACAACGTCACCAAGAACGCTATGCCAAACGCACAGAGTTCTACAAGCAACACGGCCTCACAACTCAAGAATATATTGAACAACACTTAAAGCTCAACTCAACCGATTAAAGCTATCGTCTGAACCTTATGGAGATCAGTCAGTCGTTGAACTAACTGTCGTGCATCCTGCTGATCGTTAAGCTCACTAGGCCGATAATAAAGCCATTCTAGGCCATTTTGAATCCGCTCCAATCCATCAGGAAACTGCAAAAATGCTCCCAGCACCTGATCGTTGTAGTCAATCAACTCAGCTCTGTCTGGACGGCAAAAACACATTTGCACCATCTGCCAGTTTTCCAAAGCCGGATATTCCAAAGTCGCAGCCTCTAGAGCCACATAGGCCTTTTCCCAAGTCAACTTACACCGCAAATCACCATACTGACGAATTTCAGCCTTAAAATTATCAGGCTGCAAAACAGCATCTTCCAACTCATGCAAGAAGGACCAGGTTTCGTAGGTAACAGTTTTGAGATCCTGCAACTTCATTGCTTTACCAAAATGGAAATAGCTTCTTCGCTTTCTTACTACCTTTATCTGCTGATTGTACGATTTGCTAGGGAAAGAGTTAGGAAATTAATGAAACAAGCATTTCTAGTGCATGAGTGTTCTTAAGCAATCAGCTGACCAAAATGCTTGAGAATTTGCACCACTGAGTACAAATTATTACCCCGATTCCACATTGAAAACACATCAGATGTCCCATATTCAGGTGGTGTATCGTGAGTTATTTTCAAAAAGAGAAACTCACTTCCATTCGTTACCATGCCAAACGTAGGACTACTGGATTGAGGTTCAGCCAACATGTAAGCCAACGTTTGGGGAATCGCCTTCGTCAGCGAGAATTCTGAATTTTTAGCCTCAATTACCGTCACCCAAAACTGCTTTTGAATGACCAGCACATCAATACTGCCCTGACTAACCTCTCCCTCATCCACAGCTGAAACTTTGACATCCGTTTCACCCGTTACCCGATACGGCGGCGCATAGAAACCAGCAATATCCAGCAATGGCGAAAGCACCACCATTTTGACAATGCTTTCCATAATCGGATACTCAAGTAGATATCGATAGTTCGCCTTGACTCGATCCAGCGCTTTGAGATCCTCCGTCGTTAGTTCAGGAAAGCCCCCGAACCATTCAGTAAAGAAATCTTCAGCTTCATTCCACTGCAACCCAAACATATCTTTGAGGTCACTAAGCTTAACCCTACGCGCAGGAATCGATTGAACCATCAAATATCTAAAGCCACTGATTCAAGATTAGCAATCATCACTACTCCTGATCTTGCGTAGCATTACCTTATGCGAAAACTGCAGCAAATCTAAGGAACAGAAACGGTTGGCCTATCTGATTAAACCAACTGCTGACGAACCCACTGGCGAAAATCTACTTCTGCAGCAACCTCATCCACCAAGGCAGTCTCTAGAAACTTATACAAATCTGCCTTCTCAACAAGCGGAAAGGTTGGAGACTTATCCTGCTCTACGTAACGGCCATCAGTCAGACACAAAATCTGCCATGCCTGGCCATTAAATCGCCAAAACTCGGATACTCCCAAACTCGCATAGAGCAGATTTTTATTTACATCCGTGTGGGTGATATCCACCTCAACTATCAAGTCAGGAGCTGGATCAACGCTTAGATCAATTTCATGATCAGCGACTCGACTATAGTTCTGAATGTAATAACCATTATCTGGCTCAGCGCTTTTGAGCAGATCCTCACGAGCCAGGGTCGTGGATCCCATGGTCTTTAGCTTCAGACCCAGCTCTACCACCAAAATACGAATAAAGAGTTCGATCAATCGGGCAAAGCGTTCATGGCTTTCTAAAGGCATGGTGATTTCTAAAATCCCATCGACAAAGTTAAAGCGAGCATGGGTGCGCTCCGTCAAAAGCTGCTGAATTTGCTTAAATGAGGACCATTCCAAATCGCGAAAGGTCATCCGCTTCTCACCAATCAGTTTTGCCGGAGAATCCAGATACATTGCGATCGCCTCGTCAGGGTCAGCTGAGCAGTCCAATTCATTCTAGTAGCAGCGACTCGGTAGACTGACACCGACAGCGAACCATAGCCTGACTTAAACCCAAATCATTACTTTTCCATATCAAACTCTGTTGGGCAGGCGCTTCATATTTCTATACAATATCCTTTTAATAGGGATTAATGCCTAGTCACCTAGTGCATTTGTTCGGAGTTAGACCACGCTCATACATTAAGAATCCATTTTTATAAGCAGCAAGGGGTAAGCATGTATATCGTACAAATCGCCTCCGAATGCGCTCCGGTCATTAAAGCCGGAGGTTTAGGGGATGTCGTCTATGGTCTCAGTCGTGAGCTAGAACTACGCGGCCATACGGTAGAACTGATTCTGCCTAAATACGATTGCATGCGGTACGACCATATCTGGGGTCTGCATGAAGCCTATAGCGACCTCAAGGTACCCTGGTACGGTTCAGAAGTCGTCTGTGATGTGCTCTGTGGTTGGGTCCATGGCCGACTATGCTTCTTTATTGAGCCCCACGATAAGGACAACTGGTTCCGCCGGGGTCGCTATTATGGCTGCGACGATGACCCCATGCGTTTTGCTTTCTTTAGTAAGGCAGCCCTAGAATTTTTACAGCAAAGCAATAAGCGTCCGGACGTGATCCACTGCCATGACTGGCAAACGGGTCTGATCCCAGTGATGCTATTCGAGATTTATAAGTTTCACGGCATGGAGCACCAGCGCGTGTGCTATACCATCCATAACTTTAAGCACCAGGGCAATGCCGGTACAGATGTCCTGACGGCCACGGGCCTAAATCGCGCGGAGTATTACTTCAACCTGGAGCGTTTGCAGGATAATTTTAACCCCTTCTCCCTGAACTATATGAAGGGCGGGATCACCTATTCCAATGCGGTCACCACCGTTTCTCCACACCATGCTTGGGAAGCTCACCATGGTGACTTTGGTTATGGTCTCGGCCATACGTTACATATTAACCAGCACAAGTTTAAGGGTGTGCTTAATGGCATCGACTACAACCTGTGGAGCCCAGAGGTGGATACCTATATCTCTGAGCCCTACACACCTGACACTCTAGAAAATAAGCTCTATAACAAGAAGGCTCTACGGGAACGGCTCATGTTGGGTCATGATGACAAGCCGTTGGTAGCCTTTATTGGTCGGTTGGATGAGCAAAAGGGGGTGCATTTGGTACACCATGCTATGTATCGTGCCCTCGATCGAGGTGCCCAGTTCGTTCTCCTGGGCTCAGCCACCAGCGCTACGATCAACGATCATTTTCAATATGAAAAAGCACACCAGAATGACAATCCTAACTGTCATATGGAGCTGGGCTTTGATGAGGAGCTATCCCACCTGATTTATGCAGGTGCAGACATCATCGTTGTCCCCAGTAACTTTGAGCCCTGCGGCTTAACTCAACTGATTAGCTTTAAGTACGGTACCGTACCTGTTGTACGCGGTGTCGGTGGCCTGGTTGATACCGTCTTTGATATTGACTATGACGAAGGCCGACCGCCTGAAAAGCGCAACGGCTTCGTATTCTATCAGTCGGATAACTACGCTCTAGAGTCAGCCCTCGACCGGGCTCTTGACCTTTGGTATACAGATCGCAAAGGATTCCAACAGCTACAGCGTCAGGGAATGGCGTGTGACTACTCCTGGAATATGCCTGGGGAGCAATACATCAAGATCTACGATTCTATTCGTCATCGGTAAGGAAAGTAGATCCTATACCAACCTTAAAATTCTAACTGGGAATCCTGAGATAGCTAACTCACGCATCTTAAGGAAGTATTGCCATGTCTAGCGCTGGACTCAATAAGTGGACCGTCAGCGGTAATTTAGCGGCTGACGCCGCAGTCAAAACTGTGGATCTGCGCGACGGTCGTCAGGCCAAGGTGGCAGATGCCACAATTTATGTCCGTGGTGTGAAAGATCGCAATGAATCCTTCACAGTGCGCCTAAGTATTTGGGAAGGATCCGCTGCCTGGCGAAAACTGAATTTTCTGAAAAAAGGTTCGTTGATTATTTGTACTGGCAGTGTGGAGCCCACACCCTACGTGTCGAAAGCGGATGGTTCCCCTAAAGCTGGGCTGACGATGAACGTGCTCGATATTGACCTAGATGTAGTGCGAGACCCTGATGGAGAGACTAATCGTAACAATCAAACAGCTAACAACAAAACGCCTGTAGCCGTTTAATACACGTAGTTTTTCGGAGAGACTTCGTATCTTTTATCAGAACCGTCTAGTAACTTTTTATGCTTGAGAAAATGTTAAGACAGCAGCTTCAAAGAAAGTTCAAAGTATCTTTGTAGAACTGTTATCTGATGCCCCTAATTTGGGTTGAATGTAGTGTGTAGATAAACGAACTATATTTAACCCACCCCTTATCGGCTACACCCATATACAGAAACTGGCCGGGCTGTTGTTACCAACAGCCCGGCCTCTAACATTTAAAGCTCTAGGAGGCTAGCAGCCGATACGTATAAATCTGATAAGGTCGACCAGGGGAAGAAGCGATCGGCTCTTCCAACAGGTTGAGTTCTGACTCAGTGGTTAATCCTAAGGTATTCACGAGGGGAGATGGCCCAGAGGCCGACGCCAACCCATAGGCATCGTAGTATCGAGCAACAAACGTCTCTGGATTGGTTTCGCTAGGCTTCAAGGCGGCAAGGATGAGGTGCTCTGAGTTCAGCCCTAGGAAACTGTGGCTGACGGACAGTTCTGTCTGGGGTAATACAGCTTTAGACGATTGGATGAGATGGGGATGCAACGGAATATTCAGGGCCTGAGCATAGTGAGGCGTTTGGGCCGTTTGCCAGGTACCTGAGTGGGGATAGATGGCATAGGTGAAATGGTGATGGCCGCGATCGCAACCCGGATCTGGCCACAGAGGAGCCTTGAGCAGCGTCAACCGCAGCTGACTAGGCTGCGCATCAAACCCATGCTTGCAATCCGTCAGAATGCTCAGACCCAATGTGCCATCGCTCAAATCAGCCCAGCGTAGGGCAGGAACTTCCCACTTAGCTTTTTCATGATCAGTAATAGGTTTTGTTGACCGTTGGATAGCACCAAATGGCACCTCATAGGTTGCATAATCCGCCTCAATTGTCATCGGGAAATTCACCTTCAAAACCACCTGGGTCTCCTGCCAGTCCACCCACGTTTCCACCTTGAGCAAAGGAGATTGTGCTTCCAAACAATAATCTTGAACAATAACGGATTTATTGAGCCGACGAGTCACCCGCAGTCGTTGACGGATAGGACTTCTAGATTGCCATTCCATCGAGATGAGCACTGCAGGATCACACGGTTTCTCTGCATAGTCAGGAGCGATATTCCAGGCATCCCAATATTGACCACTATCCTGAAAGCATTGAAGTCGATTTGCCGCCGCACTAAAAATCTCTCGTTCCGTTGCAAGATGTATACAGGAAATAATCTCTCCCGACTCTGAAGAGATAACAACTCGCAAGTGCTCATTTTCCAAAACAAAGTCATAAGATGCAGGTTCATGAGCTGAAGGCACTGAGTCATCAGGCACTAATCCATAAACTCGATACCCTACAGCAGGCACCGCCTCAGCAACGAAGCTCAAAGTTTGACCTTCGCTAAAACCTTTATTTTGAAAGGTATTAAGGCTCTTATTTACTAGACACGTAACTGTCTGCTTCGTTTCACAATCCACAATGCGCCACTGACCCAAGGGAACCAGAATATCCACTACCTCAGTCCGAGGCCAGCTATGGGAGTTAAAGATAACTAAAGGTTCTATACCATCTGGCATCTTGATACAGCTCACCAGATGATCCAGAGCAGATGTTAGTACTATCTGCCCTAATTCCTGAATCTTTGCCCATTCACGATTAGCATCCTGAAAGACCTCCGGAATCGACGAGCCAGGCAGGATATCATGAAACTGGTTAAACAACAGTGCTTTCCAGGCTGTCTCTAAGGTCGCTTTAGGATAGGGCTGGCCAGTCACTAAATGTGACACCGTCGCCCACACTTCTGCCTGAAATAACAAATCTTCTCCACGTCGATTTTGTTGTTTTTGATCGCTGTGAGCGGTATAGCATCCTCGATGCAGCTCTAAATAAAGCTCATCGTCCCACAGGGGTAAGTTCTCGATACTCCCATGACTCAACGCCGCCGCCAAGAACTCTCGTGGCGTCGAAAATCTCACCTCTGGGAAAAACGGCGACTCTCTCCAGCGTCGTGCTTTCATCAACATGTCACGGGTGGGACCACCACCATGATCACCCACCCCTGGTAGCCAACAAGCATGGAGACTATCTGTTTTCTCCTCCCACTTGGTTGCATAGTCAGCAATTTTCACCGGGTCAAAGTCTGTACCAATGGGCGGTAAAGTCCAACCTAAGATCTCACTCCCATCTGGAGCCTGCCAACGAAATAACTCATGGGGAAACTGTGTCGTGTCATTCCATCGAAGTTTTTGGGTGGCAAATACCTCGACCCCTCCCAGCTTGAGAAGCTGGGGTAGCTGAGAACAAAAACCAAACGTGTCTGGCAGCCAGGCAATGGTACTGTAGGTGCCAAATTTCTCTTGACAGTAATGCTGACCATAGAGAATCTGACGTGCGATAGATTCTCCACTGGCGATATTCAGCTCTGGCTCGACCCAAAGCCCTGCATCAATAGACCACTTTCCGGCCTTTACTTGCTGCTGTACCTGGCGAAATAGCTCAGGTCGATTGCTTTCTAGCCAGGCAAATAGAGCAGGACTGGAATGGGTATAGGTGAGTTCAGGAAAGTCTTGCTGTAGCGTCAGTACTGATTGAAACGTGCGCTCAGCCGCCCGCCAGGTGTCAGCCACTGGCCACAGCCAGGCCAGGTCTAAGTGAGCATGACCTACACAGTGAATTTGACGCTGTTTTACCCAGTTACCATAGGGCAGTAGACACTGACGGAGGCCAGCCAGCCGTGCATGCAAATCGCCGCTGCTGGCCTGCCATTCTTTAGTAATTAAGGTTTCAACCGTAGCTAGCTTTGCTGGTTCTAGTGTTCTCAAGTAGTACTGCAGAACTTGTAGTTCATCTGCAACAAAGCCAGGTTCAGGGCTCAGGGGATGATTAAGGGCCTCATAGATTAACTGAGATCGCACCAACGCTCCAGCATCATGCTTCGGGCTCTCCAAGCGCAGCAGCACCTCAAACGACTGACCTGATTGCACCGCTTCACTCAGACAAAGACGAGTAAAAAAGTCAAACAAGTCCCCTGCCTGCACCAGATTTCCCCCCACATATAACTGCGCATCTTCAGCCCACCACGCTGTATCCAACCGTAGAGTTAAGCCCTCCAAAGGATAGCCACTTAGCTGTGCAGGGATCGTAAACCGCTGATAGAGCCACAGCACCCGATTGCGCGGCCAAGCAATATGGTGACGTTCATTGAGCGCGAGGACATCCCACAGATCTCCCTGAGCCATAGCTGCCTCTAGGCCACCGCCTAACGACTCATACAGCCCATGCCACTCTGCCTGAACATCTTGCTGACTATAGATCCGCAGTTCTTGAATAAGGTTCGTCAGAAATGGGGTAGAGGCGTTCATGTCTTCCGCTAAGATCGGGTTAGGTGCAATGCCAATATTAATGCCAATTCTGTAGTATCAAGCGTCTTCAGACGCATGTCGTTCAACTATGCCATCGTCGTCTCGCCCCTACCAAAGCAAAGTACTAAGGTTTGTGCTGAAACAGTGGCAGCAAGGACTAGAACGGCAAGACAAAGCATGGCGACAGCTCCAATCAACGGCTGTATGGGGAGCTCAGGTGGCTATCTTTCCCATCTACGCTATTATGCGATCGGTCGAACGTGCCAGGTTTACCTTCAGTAGTGGTAATGCCACACAGACTGATCAGGCTACAGAACCGAGTACTGCCGCCAAAGGTGCCGAACCGAGTATTGCCGCCAAAGGTAATGTAACAGATATAAATCACTCACTGACTGCAATTCTCAGCCATACGCAACAACTGCTGGATCCACAACAAACAGCACAGCTGATCGTTGCTCCCCCAAGCAACATCATCCATGCAACACAATCTTTCCTCTCCAACGCTCTTGCAGCGATAGAGCAACGACTACCCATCAGGCTTCAGAGATGGAGAGGTTCGCAGGCAATAACCAAACGTCAGCGCGGGCATTTAACCTCTCACAAAAAACCAGGACGCGGTGGTTTAACCACTGTTCAACCTGGCAACATTGGCCACAGCCATAGCGCTGACCTGCTACAAAACGGAACAACCCTGGCTTCTTCTCTCAAAACTCGGCGGCTGGTTTTAGTCAATCCCAGCAATGAGACTTTCGATATTTTTACCCCTAAGCAACAGGCAGACTTAAAGCACTACATCAATTGCGTCATGAATGCCTATCGGCAGTCGCGAACAATCGCTCGTCGTCAAACCAAAAAACTATCTGTCAAAACTATTCTCACACTCGGTGAAGCATTACTAAAGTCATTGCCTGGGAAGTTAGGCAATGCATGGCCGCAGATCACCCCAGCACCTCAAAAAGGATCGCTAACGAGAATAGATCACTCCCTGAGCACCATTCTCAGCCATACCCAAGAACTGCTGGCACCACAACAGTCAGCACAACTAACCATTGCGCCCACAGGCAACATTACCCAAAAGAATCAACGGGATAGTTTAACGAAGAAAGCGCATTCTACTGAAATTGATCGCAGCAGTACCTCAGACCTCCTGCAGAATGGAACAACCTTAGCTTCCTCTCTACAAACTCGAAAGCTAGTACTTGTTAACCCTAGCAATGAGACTTTCGATATTTTTACCCCTGAGCAACAAGCGGACTTAAAACACTACATCAATTGCATCATGAATGCCTATCGGCAGTCGAGAACAATCGCTCGCCGTCAAACAAAACAACTATCTGTCAAAACAGTTCTAGCCATCAGTACAGTCTTTCTAAAATCTCTACCTGGAGAGTTTAACAAAGCATGGAAACAAATAGCTCCAGGTCCACAACAGGAGATAACTCTGCCACCTATCCCCAGAGACAACGATCCCAAGCCCCTGACTCGCGTTTTTTATCCCCATACAGTAGGAACAGTTAAAGCACGCCGATCACCTAACCATGTCAAGCGAAGAACCCATCGCTTAACAAGTAAGTCTCCTGATGCTTTTGAGGCTAATGTAAACGACGCTAGTTACCTAGAGCATCCTCTCGAAAGCATACTGCGATGGATTGACCGGGTTCTGACTTGGTGTGAGCATCGATGGCAGCAATGGGTTGAAGGTAGAACGAACCTGAGATAACCTGCCCCATCGTCCTCTTAAACAAAATAGGCTTTTATTCCTGCACAACTTGCCAACTTCCTTGCCAATACTGCGTCGGAGCCTGGATCTCCTCCAACACAGCACCTGCACCCATCAACGTCGCTCGCAATGGTACCGAGGCCTTGTACAAAAACGTCTTATCAGTCACGTCTCCCGGCGCAGGACGATAATCCACTCCATCTTTCACCAACAACATATCCACATCATCATCTAACAAATAACTCAGCGCCAATACATCCCCCACGTCATCGTCACTAATGATCCTTGGCATCTTATCCCTATTCACCCTCTCAGCAAATTCAATCGGAAAGTTCATACGGTTAGCCCGATGCCACCAGTTCTGGCTAGTTGAAAGCACTAGACACGACATCAGGCCTATCGCTAAGCATCCAGCTAACCCGAGTCGACAAAACTTCGATGTCATAACAGATCGCCCCTGAGCAAGGCCCCCATTCAAGACAAAGGCCACGATCACATGCAAACTGATGTAACAAGGCAACAAATAGCGCGGAATCGCCGACTTACTCCCCCCCAACAAAATATCGGAAACAGCCAGCGGAAACCAACTAATCAGCAGTAGTAAAATCAAAAACACTACGGTATTGCGCAGCTCAGGCATGCGCAACAGCCGATAAAGTGCTCCCACAATAACGACCAATAATAAAGCATTGACTAAATAAATCTGCTTTTCAAACGACGTCAGATTGACACCAACATCAAATGACTTCAAGATATTCAAGTCCGCAAATCCAAGACCAAAAGAAATAAACCAACGGTGTATGAGAATTTTCGTTGGTAGCACTGGCGTTTTTGTCCAGGATGTTGTTGCTTGAATACCAGAAATATTGGTCATCATGACATACAACCAAGGAGCAAAAGCCATTAAGCTAAATAGGCTCGCACCTACATAGCCAACGAATTGTCGCCATTCAATCTGCTGTGACCACCCCAGATACAAACTATATAAGCCATGGACTGCCATCGTGAAGACCGTAAATGGAAATGTATAGAGACTGGCAGTCACACTCAGTGCGTAGAGACTCCATCGCCATGGATTGGATCGACGAATTGACCATAACAATAACGCGCAGCTCAAGACACTGAGTAATAGCCATAAACTGTATTGGCGGGCTTCTTGGGCATATAACAAATGGAGAGGAGAAAGACTGACTAGAGCCACTGCGATCGCAGCCACTCTCTGACAATGAAAAAGCTCCATGGCCAGCCAATACATCGCTGGCAAGATCAACAAACTCAAAATAGCTGGAAAACAGCGCATAGCCGCCACCGAACTACCAAAGAGTTGCGCCCATAGACGAGCAGCGACATAATACAAAGGCGGATGCTGCGAATCAGTTCGAGCCAAGGCCTGGATCGTATCCCAACCAGTCTTTTCCGCGCTTGGATGGAGATACTTCACCAAACTATTTTTGGTAATAACCTCTCCGGTAAACACTTCGTCAGCTACCTGATCAAACGAGTAGCCAGAAATATGCATCGAGGTATAAACCTCATCATTCCAGTAGGGTTTGAAGTCTAAATTAGAAAACCTTAGAACAATACCTGCCACAACAGCTAACAAGACGAGCAGATTAAGGGGACGCATTATTTTAGACATCTATATAGAATGCTCCACTACCAACCCTTTTGAGCAATAAATTCTTGGGCGCTAAACACCCTGCCATCCCGATTCACAATTTTCTGGATATTATGCTGCTCAATCCAAATTTGGCGAAATTCTGACATCCGTGTTCGAAATGCTTCGTAGTCCTTAGAAAAGCGTTCATCCCGACGATGAACATGATCCACACGAGCCATTGGGGTATAGCCAACTTTGAGGTTAGCCTGCTTAACTCGAATAAAGAAATCAGCATGATCAGCAGTTTTAAGCCGATCATCCCAGCCCCCCATTTGCTGAACAGCCTCAGTGTTTGCAAGAAAGAATTGGTGGACTAAATCGCACGTTACATAGGCCGACGTTTTTTCATAAAACCCATCGACAAACTTAAGCACACCATCTTCCATCTCCATATTGAGATAAAAGTCCACCAGCTCTTTTCGATAAAACTCTCTTCGCAAGAAAGCACGTTGAAACACTAAAGCACTGAGAATATCAAAATCCTCTTCTTCAAGTAGACGCAACATGTTTTCTAAATGAGTACGGCGATTGAAATAATGATCATCATCCATCATCACGAAATAAGGCGTCTCAACCTTTTCTAGTAAAAAGTTGCGCCCTTTTGAAACCCCGGAATCAAAGGGCATGGAAAACACTTCTGTTTTACCATCATTAATCTCAACAGTTTCCTGGCTATCATCCGCTAACAAAACTCGAATATCAGGATAAAATCTCCGAATTTTTCGAATGGCTCCAGAGACAGTTTTGGGGCGGTTAAAGGTTTTAACCAAAATCGTCACATCTTTTGAAACTCTTTTTTTATGCTTATTTAGATCAAACATCATGATGTTTCCTCACACTTTCAGGGTCTGGTCAAAGTTTCAATGATTCTCTGCAGCTGACTAAGGAATAGACGAATAGGTTTTAGCTGTACTGGATCTTGGTAGATCGCCTGGCCCAAATACTTAGCGGTTATCAATGCCTGCTGACGAGTTGAACAGTTCTCCAACGCTTTGAACGTCAAATAGCGATACATTTGTGCCAGGCTTTTCCGCTTTGTCTGCCAGGATAGTCCTGGCTTACGTGCAAATGCCTGGGTCAACACTCTCCGAGATTCACTCTCTTGACGCTCTAGATGAGCAGACATTGACTGGGGCGATAATCGATACAAGACCTGTACTTTTGGCACTACTACAAAGGTATGATCCACAGCTATTCTGAGAAACATATCCCAGTCTTCAGCAGCTTTGAGCGACTCATCAAACTGACCGACAGCGGCAAACACTGACTTACGAAACAGTGCGTTAGATCCACTGTCCAGAAAATTCCCCATAAGTAATTTGTCATAGACATGCCCCTCAACAGAGAGGTAGCTACCGCGACGAAAAAAGCGATCGACTTGATCAATACAATCAGTCCAACTATAGGCTATCGCTGCTCGTGGATTAGCTTGCAAGATCGACAGCTGCTCCGATAATTTATCAGGGGTCCAAAGATCGTCAGCATCGATAAAACTGATCAACTCACACTGACTTTGCTGAATGCCTCGATTACGACTAGCCGCCAACCCTTGATTGGGATAGCTAATTAGGCGGATTCTGCTATCCTTAACTTGCCGAACAATCTCGACAGTTTCATCTATAGAACCATCATCAATAATAACAATCTCAATATCCTCAAAGGATTGCTGAATAATACTCTCCAGAGTAGCGTGAATTGTTTTCGCACCGTTATAGACTGGTATTGCAACTGTAATCGTTGGCATCACTTCCCATCCTATGTATAGGTACTACGTCAAAAAACGCGCATACGCGGATTGACTAATTGCAGTCATCACTTCTTCATAGTTGAGAATACTTTGACTTAAATCCAAGGGCATAATCTTTCTTAGCTTAGCTTCAACTGGCTCAGACTTCAGCCCCAAGTAGTCAAATACTAAGTTTGATGTTGCCTGATGCTGCTGACTACTCGCTAAATGCTCCTCATACACTAAGGCTAAATGGGGAATAGTCTTGAGGAGTGAAATTTCAGACTGATAGTTAATCTCAAATTTGGCCATAGTTGCCAACACATCAGCGGGAGCAACATGGACTGGTTTAATCTCCACCGCCCGATTTGACTTTTGCTCATGAAGAACCTTGCGCTTAGCGCTCACTACCAGAGAGATCGCATGCTGCAAACGATTTTTACGTCTGAGATAGATAACCTGAAAGCCCTTTCGATTAAGCCACTGCAGAAAGCCCATAGGTGATTGCATATGATGTACATCCGTCATGTGATACATCAAAAGCTTAAAACCATATACAGATGTGGGACAGTGATAAACACGCTTAAAGAGGGTGAATTTAGGGACTAGAGAATAGGAGCTCAAAATCTCAGTATCGCAACTAATTTCACTATGGCAATTTAGCAAACCAACCAACAGTGTGCTGCCACAGCGTCCTGTACCAAAAATATAAAACTTTGTTTGAGGCACAGAGCGATGTAAAAGCACTGACTTAGTGACACTCTGAATATCTTGTAAATCTTTGATCAGTACCACTACTTAACTCCACCAAAAACTCTTCTATCTATCGCTTATCTATCATCAGGTCTCTTGGCCCTTTCGAAGAAAGACATGCACCTTTGACGTTGAGAATTTACCCATCTCCAGGATTTTCAACGGCATAAATTGACCAGTGTTCGCAATTCGCTCAGAAAACTCAAGATTATATTGGTTTTCAATGGCTGCAAAGTTATCCACAGTGGACAAAGGCTCAGGAACAAAGGTAATCAGAATATCTTTTGTCATGGCTCGTTTCATCAAAGGATGCCAGTCTATTGGTCCAGTCGTAAAATTCCAAAGTTGAACTATATTGGCCGTTTCATCGGCCATCACCCATGGCAACAACAACTGTGATGGATTCAAGGTCTTGGCACTGCCCAGATAGCCGATTTTTGGAGTATCCATCTGATATTGGGTAGCAAGCTCATGTAGCAGACTCCAGTCCCACTGTTCCTCCAGACGCATAACTGAGGTCGGATTTCCCCAATTATGGGTTTGGGCAAATGTATCCCCCTCCTGATAGCGATCGCTACCTCCTTGAGGCAGCAACATTACACTCACTTGAGCCACAATCATCACGATTGCAACAGGTGCCATTAGCTTGTGGGTTAGCCATCCCAAGTCATAAACCATCAGACCAACAGCTAATCCCAAGGGTAAAAGTAGTGGCGCAATCAACCGAGGATTGTGATTGACCCCAAACGCCGCAATACAAGCGAGTGGAATCGCTCCTGCTAAGCAAACGACCAATGCTAACTGCTGAGACCGGTCTAAACTCGACTGACGCAAGACACATAGCTTGAAACAGAAGCTGACTGCGATCGCACCCGCCAACCCTCCTACAATCGGCCCCGTGATTGACTGCAAAAACACATAGCCCCAATGGAGCAAAGTACCCAGTTCCCCTTCAGGCCCCAGCGCATCACGCACGTTTCCCCCAGAACTAAACGCCTTCTCTAAAGCAGCTTGGCCATTTAATACCCACCAAGGAGCCATGACCATAGTGGCCAACCCATAGGATTTAAATAGAGCAGGTAACGTTGGCCCCGTTATCCACTTCAACCAGCACAACAGCATCACCACTACCAACATCGGCCCGACAATCAAGAGAATTGTGGGCTTCGCCATGGCACCTAAACCTAGGAATAATCCCAACCCTATCCAATACCGTGGATGCTGTGTCGGATTATCCCACTGGCAGAAAAGACAATACAGCACCCCAGCAATCGCTAAATACAAACTGTAATCCACATAAAATCGCATGTTAGGACCAATCAAAATAGGACAGGCCAATAAAAAACATGCGATAAATCCTCCAACCGCGCGCTCACATAAACGCTTGCCTACCAAATACATCAGGAAAAGCGTACAGGTAAAAGACAACCAAGATGACAGTCTCAGCACAACAGAATTGGCACCTAACAGTTGTGTAATGGGCACAATCAAAATTCGATAGGCAGGCGGGCGGGCAGAATCTCGTCGCAAAATCGCCTTGACCCAATCCCACAGCCCCTGATTGAGAGCACTACGATCTTGAATAGCCTGATTTAGATAATTCGCTTCATCCCAGTTTGTGCCAAAGGGATGCTGCAAAATCCACCAAACAGCTACCAAGGTTATCACAGAGAACAATCCCATCGCCACAGATGGCCAAAGACCTGGTCTCACAACCGCTATCTTCACTCCATGCGTTGAAGGAATCTGACTAACACCGCCCATAGAAGAGATTTAAAAAAGATACTAGCCATGAGATACATACATCAAACAAACCAGACTAGAAGTCCTAACCATCATCTCTTAGCAACATCCGTAAGAGATCTTTCATAATGCATTAGCTAACAGATGTCAAAGTAGCTTTCCCAAAGAGATTTTGACCACTGAATTCCTGGGTATCATCCATCTCCAACAAACCTAAGAGAGTAGGAGCAAGATCTACAGCATGACCATTCCCTCGAAAGTTGGCCTTATCAATATCAGGACCATCCGCCAAAAGAAACCCATGGGCACGATGACTACCTGTCCGGTGATGAGGAACCGGACCAATCCGGCCATGGCTTGCCGTATCCATGACATCACTAGGAATTGCTTCATTCCACAGCACCACCAAATCAGCATCTGGCAGATTAGGATTACTGTCCAAGGGAGACTGTCTCATGCGCACTACGCGCTCCACTAGAGGCTGCCCTGTACGGCCATCAGTGGTTTTCTGAAGCAAATCAATCAGTTCAGCACAGACAGTCTCATAATCGGCAACATTCACCACCCCTTGAGCCTCACGACCTTTGAGATTAATGCGAATATATCCCTCAGAATAACTAGGAATCGCAAAGGCCTTCATCTTGGGCCACAGAGGCTCATACCACTTGGCAGGCTGCCAAAAAAGAGAATCACCCTGTTTTTCGAGCACATTGGGACAGAGCAAGCCAGGCTGACACAGATTGTTAAGAACAATATCTAAGGGTTTCTGAATACGCACAGGCAGTTTTGATCGTAGCCATCGGGATACTGCATTTAATGGCGCACGTCGGTTCCAAATCTCTCCAATCCAGCCTCGCTTTTGGTCAAAAGCAGTTTCTACTGGCGGTAGGGGAGTACCAACTTTACCAGGTGCGATCGCAGCTTTCCCAGAGAAACTATAGCGGTGCATCAGCTCCGGCAAAAAGACCATGCTAGGCACATCCATCACATTGGCCCCCATGCCGTGAGCCGAAAAAATCACCACATTAGCAGGCTGAGGCGACGCATCTAGAATCTTACCAATGGCTCGATCTACCTCAACAAAGGTCTTCAGCATCAGGTCTTCAGCCCCTGCCTCAGCCATACAATACAAGGGATGATCTGACTGACTCAAATGCCACATATAGTGTCCCGCCGTGTGAGTCTCGCCAAAAATTGTCAAGAAAAAGTCCCACTCTTGCTCATTTAAAAGACTGGCACAAATATCCGCTTTGCGCTCAATCCCAATGGACATAGCCTTTTGCAATCGTGTTAGTGCATTCAGATTGCGACATTCAGCAAAGTCTTTCAAAAAAGCCGGATGCTCACCATATTTAGCAATAATCTGAGCCAGAGCATCTTCAGGGGTAGAATGACTAGCCGTCATCGGGGAATGCGCCCCCCATCCCAACACATGCATGCCTTTCACATCATCTGATAAGGCAGACTGAGGAATATCAAATGCAATCACTTGGCGTTGATCCCCCAGAGCATAAAAGGGAGGATTATCTTGATAGTCATAGGCCCCCACCTCTTTCACAGAATAGGTGATGGGATCATATTTAATCGGTCCCCAGTATCCAGTCTTCTCAGGAGCCTGACCACTAATAAATGTCGTCCAAGGGGTCTCGGCTCGGTAATGCTCAGTATTAGAAAGATGGCCATAGCAGCCCTGCTGCTTTAGACGAGCCAACGTAGGTAAGTGGCCAGCCGCCATCCAAGTTTCGAGCACCTTTGGATCAGCCGCATCAAGACCAATAGCAATCAAAGCAGTCATAGCAGATGAATTCTCACGGCTAAATACAAAAACCTAATATCGTCGTTCTGATCTCAAATTACAGATACACCAGAACTGAGACGCTTGATTTCTTACAACCTATACACTAGCCAAAATTACTGGAACACTTGTCAATATTAACGAATGTAGTTAGAGAGCAAATATAAGAAGTTCCCCTAATTCTTTAAAAAGATCATGAAGATTGGCCTGATAACCAAGAGGCTTGATCCCCTTACCTAACCTCTACGGAGAGGCTTCATGATAGAACGTCTGCTGTAGATACCCCCAATACCATACTAGCCAGGTCCCCGTGCGGATTCGCCGTTGCGGATCTGGCAAGATCTGAGACACCCAACGCTTACCACTAAACACACCCCGTAAACCCTTTATCCGCTGCTGAGTGAGCGGTACACCCAGGGTTTGATCAACCACCGCCCCCGAACGTCCCTGCCAATAACATCGTTTTAATAACCAGCGGCGACTAATCCGTTCCTTCGGAATCCAATGCTGCACTGAGGCTGACGGTAAATAGTAAAACCTCCCACCATTAGCTTCAATCGTGAGATTAAGCAATCGTTCCTCATCCGACAGTAGGCTCTTGCCATCACGGCCCAGTTCTTCAGAGAAACCATGATGATTGAGGAGCACATCACGACGATAAATCATGTTGGCCCCATAGGGATACTCATTCTCAGGAAACCAACCGGCCTTAGGACCATGATCCAAAATCGTGAAATAGCCCTGGACATAGTAATGCATCCAAACAGGAGGCTCTTTTTCCCAAATGGGATAAATCGGCCCACCCATGACAGCAGGCTGAGGTTCAACAGTTGTAAAAGCTGAGACAATATCTTCTAGCCAATTAGCACAAGGAATCGCATCGTCATCTAAATAGGCAATATAATCTCCTTTCGCTACCTTCAATCCCGTATTACGAGCAGTTGACAGACCTTGAATCGGCTCATATTGGTAAACTAAGTAAGGCAATTTTTGCTGATAGTCAGCACATACAGCTTTGGTATTATCCGTCGACGCATTATCGATGACGACAATTTCAAACTGCTCCCAAGGCAACGTCTGGGTCTGTAACCCATCCAATGCCAGGATAAGTCGATCGGCTCGATTATAAGTACAGATAACAGCAGAAATCCTGGGGGCAGTCATACGTTATCAGCCATGATTGGACACAGAAGAACAATTGGGGAATAACACTTTAGCCAAAAAGATGAACTGCTTACAGCCAACGTTGCTTCACCATATAAAGTGGACTCAGCATGGTCCATACAAAGAAGGTCATCTCGCAAGCAGCAACATCATCTGTAGCTAGCGTGCCACGATACTTGAGCCAGTGCAGAATGACACGTCGCAGTGCCCCTAAGAATACCTTCGCAGCGATAATCGGTTGTCGCTGTGGAGCAACATTGATCAGACGCAAAGGACAAATGCATAAGCTCGCAGCTTTAATTAAAGACTGCATATAGTCACGCTCCAGACGCCAGCTAGGGATTTGATGATAGGCATGCATAGTAGGGGTATACCAAATTTCCCAGCCATGGTGATGCATATGTAGCATCACCTCAAAGTCTTCTCCTCCTATCATAGAGTCACCAACACGTCCTACCAAAAGCTGAGTTTGGGGTACACTTTCTAGCCAGGCATTACGGCATACGACGACAGCGGCTGTCGGTGGCAGACTGAGCGTGTCTGGATCATAGCGATGGGGTTGATCTCCCCGTTCCCGAATCGCAAAAAAAGATTGAATCCGTCGAAAATCTGGCGATGGCGGCGACTCAAATTGACCATGGATTTGACCACCAAACGCGCCAACTTGGGGATGGGCTTTACCAAACTGACAGGCCTGAGCGACCCAGTCTGCTGCGGGAATATTATCATCATCGAGCAAACCAACCCAAATACTTTGAGATGAATGCATTGCACGCTGTCTAGCATAGGCCGCCCCCTGCCGGGTTTCGACACAGTAGCGCAAGGGACTGCTCGTAGGCCAATCTGTCTGGAACTGGGCAACAACCTTGGCAGTGTTATCCGTACTATTGTTGTCAACCACCAAAACTTCCCAGGATATGCCTTTGGTGTTAACTTGCGATCGCAAAGCTTCTAACACTATAGGCAACCGGTCAGCCCCATTATAAGTAGGAATAGCAACGGTAATATCAACCATGGCTAGACAATCTAATAGCTAAACAATTGGATTAAAGGGAAACGGCTTTGACAACCGGTAGCCTTGAATATATTCAATCCCCAAGGATTGCAACTGATCCAAAACAGTTTGTGTTTCAACCCCTTTGGCAACGAGCTGAACCCCTCTTTTTTGGATGAGTGCAACGCAATCAGGGGAAATTACATCGCACAATCTCTGCGGACGCTCTACCAAATCTTGACTCAGTTTGAGGCAATCTACTGACAACTGATTCACATAGCCGACCATATCTTCACCATGGGTAATCTCATCAATCGCAATCCGCACACCCAACCGTTGTATCTGCTGCATCATGCTTATAGCATCAACTTGCAAACGCACTAATACAGCTTCAGCAATTTCAAAACAAAGAATATCTGGAGCAACCTGATAGCGCCTCAGCTGCTCCTCTAGAAAGTTTGGAAAACTCGGATCACTAACGCTGGCAATAGAAAGATTAAGAGAGTATACAGCATCAGACACCCGATCACCACAAGCCCTGCACACCTGTTGTACCACACGTCGATCGAGGGTACGCATAAGACCGTATCGTTCTGCTGTGGGGAAAAACCAAGCTGGAGAAACTGGCGGTTGACCAGAAGAATCTTGACGTAAACGCAACAAGATTTCAAACTGCGCACCTTTTGGTGTCCGAGATTCTGAAGTATCCCCTGATCCCAGAAAAACAACTTCTTGTTGATACAACTCTAACTGACGATTTTCAAATGCATCTGTTAACCGCCGCAGCCATTTCTGACGATCGGGCAGCTGAGCATTATCCCAACGACTTTGCCACAGATCCTGCGAGAGTTTCCGCAATAAAAAGACAGGGCTAGCAATCGTGCTGGTCAATAATGAACGCTCACAGGCAGCGACGAGATTCAGGCTAGTATCACGGGGTCCATTCTTAAGATAGTGGAGAGCAAGCTTGCGCAAATCATTGGCAATATAAGCAGGCACCTTAAAAAGGCGCTGCCAGTCTTTGGTACCCAACCAACGAATATAAAAACGACTAAGACCCACACAACGCAACAGCGTCACCAAATATTCTCGCTGCAACCGTTGACCAGGGATTTGATGGGTAATCACCATGTCAGCGTTATACCAGATCTCCCAGCCTGCTTTTTGAATATGTAACATAGCCTCTAAGTCTTCACTGGCAAGGCCTGCAGATTTACCCTTATGATTCAAAAATAAACGCTCTGGCACAGCTTCCATCCAGGCGGCTCTGCGGACAGCTAACCCTGCGGCTGGGGGGAGAATTTTTGACTTCGGATTATAAAGATGAGGGGTACTACCTCGTTCAACAATCGCTAAAAAACAAGCAATATGCTCAAAGCCATCTGGCAAATCACCTTGAAAATCACCATGAATTTGACTACCAAATGCACCGGCTTGGGGATAGGTCTGGGCAAAACATTGCACATTGCTCAACCAATCATGGGCTGGAATATTGTCATCATCGAGAAAAGCAACAATCTGACCATTTGCTTCCATCACACCCCGTTGCCTGGCAAAAGCCGCACCTTGTTCTGCCACAAAACAATAGCGTAGCGGATACTCTGTAGGCCACTGCCGCTGATAATCCGAAACCACTTCAGCAGTGAGATCGTAACTGTTATTGTCACAAACAATCACTTCCCATTTAAGCTGATCTATATTCACCTGCTGCTTGAGTAGATCCAGCACTTGGGGAAGACGCTCCGCCCCATTGTACGTGGGAATAGCAACGGTAATATCCAAGCAAACTTGCTTTTTAGCGACGCTGGGTTCAGCCGCTGTACTAGATTGATAATCAACGGTCATCATGTCTAGAAACCGAAGTTTTCTAATAAGGATGTAAACAACTGCTCCAACTGTAATATCTGATTTTCCAGACATCAACGCATCAGAAACAATTTCAATCAAGCCTAATGACTAGCACCAAAAAGAATTAACGAACCAACCGATACTGTCTATCAATATCACCTTGATATCAGCATATTGAGAGATATAAACTATGCTGTCCCCCTCGTTCATTAGAACATACGTCTTAGGCTATGGAAAGTGAGAGACAGGTAATTTACTAAAAGCTGTTACCAATGATACTTACACCAAAACACAGCTGACAACTACCCATACGAGCCATCTTCCACATCTAGTACGATCTATTTCTTGATACCAGCCTAGCTATTCACAATAGTCCCATGCCACTCTTAACTGACATGCTGCCATAGGCCCCTCTGGACTGCACACCCCACCAATGGATAGATATAGTCAAGACGGAGTATTTTCCAAAATTTTGCGTTAACACACCCCTAAAACTTTTCACCACTGAGGATAAAGGTCGGCACAATGGGTTTGAGAACTTGATTGGACCCACGGGTTTCTAGTCGACTTCCCCCCGTCTGCACCACTTCAATATTACGCACCTGCAAATCGGCAAAGCTCTCAGAAATGGAGTAGAGCGATTGAAAGTTACCGGCAATTGCCACCAGCCGACCATGGGGGGCTAGCTTTGCCCAAACACTCGTTAATAAAGGTTTTAGATCTCGCCCACCCTCGATCAAAACAGCATCCGGCACATGGGGCAGACTATCAAAACAATCAGGCGCATTCCCAACTACGACATCCACATTCGCCACACCAAACCGCTGACAGTTTCGTTTGATCAGCGCCGCAACATCTTCATCACGTTCTACGGCCACAATGGCACCCTTTGGACAGAGCAAAGCAGCTTCGACAGGAATCGTTCCTGTCCCTGCCCCAATGTCCCAAAGTACTGCTTGGGGCTCTAATCGCAGGGCGCTCAAAAGTACCAGACGTACCTCACGCTGACTCATAGGGATGCCAGGAAGCTGCTCAAATAAACGATCAGGAATACCGGGAGTAGCATAGGGCCAGAGAGGCTCCATGGAGATTTGCCTTCATTCAAATTCTGGAATAGCCTGAGGATAACGCTGTTCTTTCAGCATGGCTAGGGCAAATCGAAAATGGCCTAATCAATAAGAACCCTCAGGCTCTGCAAGGTAGGATCCGCTAGACCACTAAGATGAGCACCTGATACCTGAGCCATGGTTAACGTGCTCAGTAGCTGGTCCGTAATGGGCTCACCCGGCATCAGATTAGGAATTCCCGGTGGATAAATACAAACTGTATCAGCGCTTAAGCGACCGATGGCATGTTCTATAGCACAGACCTCAGTCGGCGCAAAAAAAGCATCTCGGGGTGAGACACCAGCCATAGGCATATCCAACCAAAGCTGAGATTTAGCCGCCCTACCCGTTGCAGGCAGCTGCCTCAATCCTTGCACTAATCGTTCGATATCTGCTGCCGAATTACCTAGACTGACAATAAACGTGAGCTGATGCAATGTCGGTAGCTCAGCGGTTACTCCTCGCTCATGCAGCCAGGTATCAGCAGCAAAGCCAGTCGTATCCATAGCAGAGACATCGACAGTCAGACGAGTCAGATCCTGCTGAAAAACGCCTCCATCACCAACATCCAGCACCGGTAGCGGGCTAGCATGTAACTGCTGACGCGCAAGTTGAGCCAAGGTCAGCGTTTGTTCCATAAGTCCCTGTCCTTGGTTCGCCATCTGGTGACGAGCTGCATCCAGGGATCCCAGTAAAAGGTAACTAGGACTACTGGATTGGGTCATTCGTAGCGCCTGACTTAATCGCGCGCGATCGCATCGATCTCCTTGTACATGCAACAGAGCAGCCTGGGTAAATGCTGCCAAAACCTTATGGGCCGAATGAATCACAACATCAGCCCCACTACTGAGGGCTGATGGTGGCAAGCCCTCATGAAAAGCAAAATGTGGTCCATGGGCAGCATCCACAATCAGCGGCACACCATACCCATGGACCACATTTGCTATAGCCTCAATATCACTACACACACCTTCATAGGTGGGGGAAACGACGACCACTGCCTTAACACCTGGATACCGTTGCAGTGCAGCAGCGATCTCATCCGCCCGCATACCAAGAAACAACTGCCAATCCGAGCTATAAACTGGCGCGATCCAAACCGGCATAGCCCCTGACAAAATTAGCCCCGAAAGAACCGACTGATGAGCATTCCGAGGCACAATCACCCGATCGCCAGGTCCACAGGTAGCCAACAAAGCTGCCTCAATCCCACAGGTCGATCCATTCACCAAAAACCAAGTTTGTTCTGCTCCAAAGGCCTGAGCAGCCAAGCACTGTGCCTCTAAAATCACTGACTCTGGAGCAAATAAATCATCTAACTCCGGCAGTTCCGGCACATCAACTCGAAAAATATCATCTCCAAATACAGCCCGATGCAGCTGTGAAATACCATGCCCTCCTTTATGTCCAGGAGTGTAAAACGCTGCGCATTGACGAGCAGCAGAGCTGCACAAAGCATTCACCAGTGGAGCTTGGGTTTGAGATCGCATGATGAGTGACAGAAAATATCCTAACCAGGGTGCCAATCACCATCAAACAATATGCGCGCAGCATAAAAAAGCGCTGCAAGCTCTTGAGAGCTCCCAGCGCAATATCTCAATGTTGATGACACACCTAGACGATGCTGACTACAAGTTCAGACTGTATCTTTAGAGCCTTTACTTTGCAGCCTCCCCCTATCGGCGAATGTTCTTAGCCATGTTGCGGAACATATCCATACCAGTGTCAGGCGTACGACGCACTACAGGCTCTTGAGCAGGTGTCTCTGCAGCAGGCGTTTCGGCCACAGGCGTTTCGGCCACAGGCGTTTCGGCCACAGGCGCTGCTGCTGGCGTGGGAGCAGGAGCCGCTGGCGCAGGGGCTGCGGGAGCAGGCGTTCTAAAAGCAGCAAAAGTAGCAGCTCCGAAGCCGGAAGTCGTGGGCTTGGCAGCCTCCCCCACTTCTACACTATTGCTAGAAGAAATGCTCCTAACACTCTCAAGTTCTTCTTGTCCCTTTTTCTTAGCGAATGTGCGACGGACTACAACTTCCTTTCGCATGTAGTCGATATCACCCAAAGTTTTAGCGTCATCTTCGCTCAAGAAAAAAGCTTCTTTTGATTGGGGGCCTTGATCTTGGTTGCCGCCAAAGAGTCCGAATAATCCAGCCATAATTCTTTTATGTAACGAATGGTAGCCATTAAGTTGTTTTATATTAACTTTTACTAGCCATTCTCAGAAACGTTATTTTTTAAATTTTCGTAAACATTCAGCCTAACTGCGCCTTCCTAGAAAACTGCAAAGCCCCTAAAATAAAGAAGTCCAGCTGTTTTCTCAAACAGCTGGACAATATTCTTTCCAAGCCCAATAGGTGTCTATAGTTATGAGCATTACAGCTATTAAATTAAGCTCACTCAGCTCACAGCTTAGGCGCACTCACGAGAACGAATTACTTACAGCTCACTACGATGGCGTTCTAGCAAGTCGAGCAGATCCACCTGGCACTGAATAGGTACTAAATCGCTCAGGGGTAACGAGCGCCGCCCACCCCCTAACCTCACGGGAATAGATTGCAAAATTTCTACCACACCAGTCTCTGAAAGATCACTATCAGTCACCATAGGATAAAACTTCTCTGCCAACGTGGTATGCAACGAAGTGTCCTTTAAATACAAATGCCATTTGGCAACATCAATGTAGACCGTATCTCCAATATCTGCTGCTAAAGCTTCGATCACTACTGCCGCACCAGGGTATGCCATGGTTATTTCTCTTTCTAGAGGAAAGTTATCCTGTCACCTAAGGGTAAAAGGTCTAGCCTGCTAAAAGATCGGTTCGTAAAATGCGTTAATAAAGTTTTCGATTTATAACAATGGCTTGTCTGGTTTGGCGTCAGATGATGAATAGGTTGAGATCGCGAATAGCCAAACCCCATGAGCACCCAAGCAAACAAGCCAAGGCAACGTCAGCTTTGGCAACCACAATAGAGTACCCGGCATAAACCCATGGAAAAACCACAATCCTGAGTTAAACGCCGTAAATGCCGCAAAATGCACAGCAAAATTAATCCTGTCTTCTAGCTTGCGATAGGCAGGATCAGCACGATCAGGTTTACGTGGCCACTTAGGAGGCATATAGCACCAAAGAATTTGTTATGGACTATTAGTATAATCTCCCGATTTACCACCGGTTTTACTCAGCAAACGAATATCCTCAATTTGCATCGACTTTTGCAACGCTTTTGCCATGTCATACAGTGTTAATGCCGCCACAGATACCGCCGTTAGAGCCTCCATTTCTACCCCAGTTTGACCTGTCGTTTTCACCATCGCCCGAATACGATAGCCTGGACGACCATAATCCGGCTCCAACTGAATTTCTACCGTCTTAAGGGGTAAGGGATGACATAGCGGTATCAAATTAGCTGTCTGTTTCGCCGCCATAATGCCAGCAATCCGGGCAGTGCTCAATACATCGCCCTTAGGCACATTGCCAGACTCAACTGCTGCCAGCGTTTTATCACTCATACGTATATACCCTTCAGCCAGAGCAACCCGTTGAGTCACCGCTTTGTCAGTCACATCCACCATATGCGCAGCTCCCCCACTATCGAGATGAGTCAAGGATGGTTGTTGAGATTGATGGGGCATAGACCAAACACCTGAAAAAATTGCCATGAAAAATTTTGAATAGCGTCTCAACAGTGTGTTACAGTTTAATCCTGTTAGAGCCTGTAGCTCAGTGGACAGAGCACCTGGCTACGGACCAGGGTGTCGGGGGTTCGAATCCCTCCAGGCTCGTTATAGTGTTGAATTAGGCACAGCATAAACATCTTTACCGCCTCTTAGCGAGAACTGTATCGAGTGGTTTATGTCTTTGCTTGATGTCGTAATAAAAATAACTAGGCCAAGTATGGTCATGAGGCAAGCTACGCCAAAAATATCTCGGTAGCTGGTCAGATCAGCAACTTGTCCCATCACGGGGCCTGCTAACGCAATCCCAACATCAAAACCAGTCAGACATAGACCAAACATTAATCCTCGCTCAGTTGGCCTTGAGCGATCAGCCATTAGCGCAGCTACCATAGGAATCAACATACCACCCCCCATGCCTTGTAAAGCCGCAGCAAAAAGTACAGCGACCTCACTGTATGCAAGCCACAAGGCAAGCATAGACACCGAGTAAAACATTAATCCCAAGGTAATAAAGGGACCACGGCCATAACGGTCGGACGCCTTCCCAGCTAACAGTCGAATAACAAAACTAGAGATTGCAGATGCTGTGTAGATCAAGCCAATATTCAGAGAAAGACTTGACTCACGTGCATACAAGGGAACAAATGTTGCCAATCCACCAAAGGCCAATCCAACCAATAACAACATTAATGCAGGTACCCGTACAGCTGGCAGCAGCAGCAAAGACCAAAATGCTGTCTTACGTCGTGATATTGCCTTCTCTCGGTGTGGCTCGACAATTGTGACCGCAAACACCAACCCCACAGCCCCAAGCATAGCCATCAAAACAAACACTTGAGTAAACCCTGCACCAGCCTGCAAATATCCTCCCAAAGCAGGTCCCACTGCCATCCCAATCGGGTTCACCAAACTCATATACCCAATTAGCTCACCTCGTTGACCAGCCGGGGCTAGGTCAGCCACCAAAGCACTATAGGCCGTTACAAAAGAAGCAATACTCAGGCCATGAAATGCTCGGAAAACCATCATCAGTGAGATCGCTGAGTTGATTCGCCAGAGATGACTCCCCATGGTTATCTGCCAAGTTACTTCAGGTAAAAAAGACACCAGCCAATACAAGAGTGGCGCTACTGCAATTGCCAGTAGTCCAATCAATAGAACTGGTTTTCGACCCCGTTCATCGGTTATACGAGCCATTACTGGACGCATAGTCAACAGTCCGATTGCAAAACTTGCCATCACCAAACCAATCTGCTGACCATTGGCACCAAACTGCTCAATATACAAAGGCAATGCAGGCAACAACCCTGCTAACCCAGCCCAAAAACACAACCCAGCCACAAACATGGCTACTAGGCTTCGCCGTAGGGAAGGCTCTAGGGTGACGAATACATTCAAAATACTTGCTCCTTAATGGAAGATGCGCCCAGAAGCAGTCACCCAAATGGCCAACCAACACCTATAACGCCATATACCTCGATATATGATTAGCGAACATTCGCAACCAATAGTAATCAAGGGATTACAGTGAACCTGATTTCTCTGACAGGACAATGTTAACGATTGTAACGAATTATTTAGGCGGATCGGCGACCTTTGATATCTCCCATAAATATCGATATCGTCTTACTCGGTCTTGGTCAGACACCAATACCAGCCAAGTAACATTTATCATGCTCAACCCAAGCCAAGCCAATGCAGAACAAGATGATCCAACAATTCGTGCCTGTTCACAATTTGCTCAAAGCTGGGGATATACCCATTTAAGCGTCGTCAACCTTTTTGCCTATAGGACCTCTCAACCATCAAACCTCAAATTGGAGCTAGATCCCATCGGCCCAGACAATGACCGCTATTTAATCGCAGCCGCTGAAACCGCTAAGCAGGTAATTTTAGCCTGGGGCAACTGGGGCACCCTTTTGAATAGAGCTCAGACCATCGCCCAGTTGCTAACACCCCATCGCCACAAACTCTATTGCCTGAAGCATAACCGCTCTGGCCAACCCCGCCATCCTTTATATATCAGACGAAACACGACGCCAATACTCTGGACTAAGCATGATATGTAAAGGCAAGTCTCAATCCCAGTAAGTGTATAAATGAACCGTACATTGTCCGAATCAAACAGTGATTAAGCACAAGCTATCCTAAAAACGTGCATTGCATCAGGATGAGAAGCCAATGTTCATTTACAAAAGCCTTAGAAGGATATAAAAGTGACCTATAAAAAATCAAGATTAAATCAAGATTTCAGATGCCGTAAATACTTGGCAAGACTCATCAACTATTAACAATTCAACCAACTAGAACGTATCCGATGAATTCATGCCAAGGACCAATAATGGTACTGCATGAGTACGCTCAAATTTTCAAAAATACTCAGACACATTGGCAAAAAGATCTGATATTTGGAGATAATCTTGTTTTCCTAAAAGGGATTGATGTCAAATGAGGATAGAACCTATCCATAAACGCGTTTATCATGTCTTCTTGAGCCACTCTAGCCTGGACAAAAAAGATGTTGTAGAACCTTTATATAAATGGTTTGACCAAGTCGCTCGCATTCCAGTCTGGATTGATCACAACAGCCTGAGTCCGGGGAGTAGATTAGTCACATCGATCGAAGAATCTATTGCTATCTGCCGGTCTATGATCCTTGTGCTTTCTCGCTCATCTGTAGATTCAGGCTGGGTCAAAGAAGAGTACTCAACAGCACAAGTCCATCAGAAAAATTATCAGGACTTTAAGATTATTCCAATAGTCATTGATGACTGTGAAAAGCCTGTATTTTTAAATAACTTATTATGGATCGATGCTAAAGAATGGGCATCTACAAAAAGTGAACAACTCGAGTTTGCATTTTACAAACAGCTCTTGCGTGCACTCTATCCATTTGATCCGGCAGTAGAATATAGAAATTCCACTGATATCTTTGTCAGCCGGACCTGGCGTTCTAGTGAGTCAGCTTTTGCAGATAAAGTCTGCCAAAAGTTTATGAAATCTGGATTCAGACTCATTGGTGATTCGAAAGACCACCAAAGCTTTACAGATAGAGATAACAGAATCAAAAATATTATTTCTAGCTGTGGCGGCCTACTGGCGATATTACCCTTCAGAGAGAACGAAGAAGAGCATAGTTATACATCTAAATACTGCATCAAAGAACTTGATTTTGCTCGAGAGTATAATTTGCCTTGTGTTGTGATTGCTGAACCCGGTGTAATACTAACAAAGGAGCGCCTGAACTCTTTCACCTATTTCCATCAGGTAGACAATATAGAAAACGTGACTAATGAAGCAGCGTTTGTTAAAGCTGTTGAAGAAATGAAAGAAGCTTGGACAAAACCCAAAAATGAGCACTATGTTTTTTTTGCAACTAACTTCGATAACCATGAGAGAAATCAAATAGCACGCCAACTCATTCAACAAATTACCAAGCTACCTTGCGTGATCGGTGAGGACATTGATTATCGGGGTTTCTCGATTCAAGCAGCTATTGCTGATCTGGTTAGACATGCCTCTTTAGTAATCGCAGATGTTTCACAAGACAATGTCAACACTTTAATCGAAGCCGGCATAGCCAGAGGAGCCAATGTTGAGTGCCGCATGGTCGCTCATGCAACTCCTGAGCATCCTCGCAAACGACCTCCATTTATGTTCAGGGACAAACAAGTTGAGTATTACAAAAGCGATGCAGAACTTTTAGGTCGCATTCATCGACTTGCCTATCCTTTCCGACGCCGAATTCTAAATTATGAGATCTAAAGTTAGACGTGAACCTTTTCAAAATGATCCAAAACACTGAAAGTCTGTCATTCAAATATACGTTCTCCAGTGGTCAAACGGCTTACATCTTAGATGTTCCAGACTCTTTCACCTATAACAAAACTATAACTGCCCTGGGCTTGACACAATCTTCGCCCAGCATAGTCGTTATCGGTGGAGCAAGTAAAATGAGTCCAGAAAGCAAAATGAGGGTTTCATTACTATTCACGAAAGTATTAGCACCATTTGCAGAAACCTCTCAAGTCACAGTTTTTGATGGTGGAACAGACGCTGGCGTTATTCAAATGATGGGACAAGCTCGTCGAAACATCGGTGGAACCTTTCAATTGGTCGGAATTACCCCAAAAGCAAAGGTTAATCTACCAGGCTACTCAATCAACTTGAATCTCGAGTTGAAAAGTAGAGAACTGACTGCTTTGGAAGAGAATCATACACACTTTGTTTTGATTCCAGGAAGTAATTGGGGTAATGAATCACCTTGGCTAGCTAACTGCTCCTCAATATTAGCTGGCAACTACCCAACAATAACTATCTTAATCAACGGTGGAAAAATTTCATTGAGCGACTTTATCCTCAATCTATCAGTCGGTAGACAGGCCATCATCATTGCAGGTAGTGGCAGGTTAGCCGATGAGATAGCCAATACTATCAATGGTATTAAACCTTCTAAGGACCCTATGATCCAAAATCTCACCAGGACTTACTATCCCAATCAGTTATCAGTCTTTGATTTAACCCACTCACTCGATATACTGACTAATCGATTGCAAGCCTACTTCAAGCCCCAAATAACCTAATAGTCCACAAATATATTAAGCATACAAAGATATAAAGAACATCATATCTTTCATGGAACAGAGCAGATAAGCATAACTATTCACAATTACTTCCGAAAGATTGATTTACCCCACCTGATTTCTAGAGTTCCTAACCACTATGCTCTAAAATCCTCTAAAGACATTACATTTATGAGTGACGTTTATTCCTTTGCTCTTACTTGCTACCTAAATCACACGTCCTAAAAATAGTTGGGCGGTATAAATGGGGTTTGCTGTTAAAGTCCAGCCTTCATAGTCAGCAAGGGTTTCATTATATTGAGATGTGCTTAAGTGCATGGAAAAGTAGCTAAAATGCTCAAAACCCTTGCACCTACCCAGGGAAATGTACCGACAATCTTCACCCGGCCAGCTATCGTTCCCAGATTTTTATTTGCCGTTTGGGGGCAAA
>NZ_JADOES010000004.1:0-173276 GCF_018739885.1 Leptothoe spongobia TAU-MAC 1115
GTTTTCTCAGAAATTGGGCTATTTTGGTTAATCTATATGTACTACTGTCTCATTTGAGACGGGTGCAAGATCTGAGTATTATCTATCTCAACGGACATGAGATCGGATCCAATACAGCAGATACGCCCTATCAGGGATCGGGCAACCTACGCCTAGGCAGTGGCTTAGGTGGTGATTATAAGTTTTCGGGGCGACTGGCAAACGTGCGCATCTGGAAGCGTGTCCGGACTGCTGATGAGATTAACGCCACAATGCACCAGCAGTTCACTGGCCAGGAAACGGATTTGGTGGCTTGCTGGCCATTAAGCAAACTTGAAAACAATGGCACGACCACTCCGGACCTGACGGGAAATCATCCAGGCACCATCAATGGAACCCTGGTGAGCGGCTTCTACGATGCGCTAGTGAGTAGCGAATACAGCACCATCACCGTTGACCCAGTCACACAGCGTAAGTCCGCCATGATGCGACGGTTCTTTGCCTGTCCCACCCTGTATGGCATTGAACTCTTGCCAGAGAAGCGAATAGAACAACTGCAACTGCAATGGATCGGCAACGGTCAATTTGCCCCCACCTTGTTGGGCTACATCGAAGGCGCTCCCCCCATCCCCAGCGAAAATCTCACCGAAAACAACGACTATAACGGAGCCACCTCCGTTGAGCTAGACGTGTCCGAAGACATGGAATTTAGCTGGAACCGCTCTCAGGAAGATGTTTTAGGAGCAAGTTTCGAAGGGTTTATCGGGAGTGACACTGAAGGCTATGGCGGGCAGTTTGCACTACGTAAAACAGATAAGTTCCGAGGTGGGTATAAAGGCAGCTTAGACTTTAGCTATCAATTTATTGAGGAGAGTAGCATTACCTCAAGTGCATCGAATTTGATGAGCGATAGCCTCGAGTTACGCGGTTCTCCGGAACAAACGGTTAAATTCTCCCACCTGGGTACCCGCTTTATTCCCAAGAATGTTGGTTATGCCTTAGTGGTTTCTAGCCTGACCGATATTTTCATCACCAAGCTCAGCCGTACGGGCAGAATGGTGGGCTACCAAGTCCAACCCATTAAAGCAATTCCCCCCGATGTCAATACCATTACGTTTTTGATCAATCCGGCCTACACCATGAATGGTAGTTTAGACGGCATGACCGGGAGCTATGCCACTAGCGATCGATTCTTCCGTCACGTTCCTGAAATGCGGTCACAATTCGGTTCTCTCTATCCAGCTAGTTACTACCGCCTAAAAGAAGCCTACGATTTGAAACAGGCCATCGAGCGGGAAGATAAGCGCCGAGAATCCTATTTTGAACAGTTCGATGTACGTTACTTTGGTCTTCAAAGTGAGAAGTCTCTAGAGCAAGAAATTGACGGTGGTGATGTCCCCGAGAGTATTTCTGTGCAACGGGAGGAAGACCAGTTTGATACAAATATGACCGATGACGAGCGCAACGCCGCTGAAGAAGAAAAAGCTAAGAAAATAAAGGAGGAGATGAAGGCTGCCCAGGGTGGAAATAAGGATGAAGTTAAGGCAAAGCAGGTAGAAATTCAGAATAGAATTGACGACGAAGACAAAAAAGCCCATGCTTCAGAGAGCTTTGACAATTGGCAAAAGAAAATGGAAAACATTTCCATTCGAGCCGGTAAACACAACATTGTCAACACCTATGTGTGGGATGCAGACGGTGGATTGCGCTCAGAGGTACAAAGCTTTGCCAACACCGCAGAACACACCATAGGCGGCTCATTTGACTTGAGCGCTAGCCTGGGGGCAGACGTCGTAGTTGGTGTTGGTTCTGGACAAGTGGAGTTAACGGCCTTGGCCAATATCAATCTGACTCAAACCATCACTAAAACTCAGAGTCATAGCCGTGGCATTGAGCTAAATGTTGACCTCAGCGGTGTCGAAAGTATTGGCATTACCGACTATAACGACTATCCCATCATGCCTGGGGAGAAAGTAGATCGCTATCGGTTTATGAGCTTCTATCTCGAAGGCTCCAATGACAACTTCTACGACTTCTTTAACTATGTTGTCGATCCAGAATGGCTACGCAGCAATGACGAAGAAGCGCGGGCTCTGCGTCAGACAATGGCAGGTAAAGCCAACAAAACCTGGCGAGTTCTGCACCGGGTCACCTACGTAGAGCGCCCAGCCTTAATGGGCTTTGGCCACGATACTCGTAATCTGGTTGGGAGCAGCGATGAGATTACCCAACGTCTCTACTCCAAGATAGAGAAACTAGAGGAAGATAATCGCAACCTGAACCGCAAGATAGATGCACTGTTTGAATTGACCAAAAATATCGGTCAGTCCTTAAATGGAGGGTCATAAATATATCTGGAGGGCTAGAAGGGGGAAATGCCTTAGCATAGAGGGGACTAAATCGATAAAGCCGGTTGATAACCCCTTCTCTAACAGCTCTCTGACAGCTAGCTTTCCAAGTATCCTGTCAACTACAGTCTCCCAAGCGTTTGCAAGGGAGATTTTTTGTCACTCCTACAATAGAGATGGGGCTGCCACCACAGCTGCTTTGAGCATCTCGATAAAGGCAAATACCGGTGGCGGCAGCAGGGCATCCGCCAGGGTAGCCACGCAAATATAATTCGGTAAAAAGGCTCCGGCAGGCTGTAAACCGTCTTAACTTCCTCTAGAATCTGAAGAATTTTTCAAAAAAGTGACACATTATCTGGCGGAAATAGTTCATATAAACTATGATTCAAACGTACTTATTTCGATTGACCAGATAACCCGCAATGGGATATTTCGCACAAATATTCGCTTAGTTACTCAGTTTCCAGAGGTGAAATAATGCAGTTTGATGCAGCACGATCAGAAAATAACTTTCCGCCAGATGCTCAACCCCAAAAAGGGTCAGAGATAAGCGAGGATCTTGCGACATCAGGTGCCCATATTATCGTCACTGAACTTTCTGAAGAAGCTCAACTCAAGCTTGAGGTTCTTCAGACGTTGATTGAGCAATGCGATCGCACCACCTATGGCGAAAAACTGCGCGACGCTGCCGAAAAGCTGGGATGCTCTGTTCGTACAGTACAGCGTCTGGTTAAGCGCTGGGAAACTGAAGGAGTAGCATCCCTGGCTGCTTCAGGTAGAGCTGATCGCGGCAAACATCGTATTTCCGAATACTGGCAAGATTTCATCATCAAGACCTATACAGCTGGCAATAAGGGCAGCAAGCGCATGAAGCCCAAGCAAGTTGCTGTAAGGGTACAGGCAAAAGCTCGTGAAATTAGCGATTCCAAACCACCCAGCTACAAAACGGTTTTGCGTATACTACAGCCAATTATTGAAAGAAAGGAAAAGGCCAAAAGTATTCGAAGCCCTGGTTGGCAAGGCTCTACCCTGTCAGTCAAAACCCGAACGGGTCAGGATCTTTCAATTGAGTACAGCAATCATGTGTGGCAGTGTGACCATACTCTCGCTGATGTTTTTCTAGTGGATCAGTACGGAGAAATCCTTGATCGTCCCTGGCTAACAACGGTGATTGATACCTATTCCCGCTGCATTATGGGTATTAATCTTGGTTTTGATGCCCCCAGCTCTCAATTAGTAGCCCTGGCCCTGCGCCATGCCATTCTTCCTAAAACCTATGGCCCAGAGTACAAACTCAACTGTGAGTGGGGCACCTATGGTAGGCCAGAGCATTTCTACACAGACGGGGGGAAAGACTTCCGCTCTAACCATGTCAAGCTAATTGGCACAGACTTAGGTTTTACCTGTCATCTACGTAATCGACCATCTGAAGGCGGTATCGTCGAACGTCCTTTCAGAACTTTGAACGATCAGTTATTTTCCACTCTGCCTGGATACACTGGCTCGAATGTTCAGGAACGCCCTAAGCAAACGGAGAAGGATGCCAAACTAACGCTCAGGGATTTAGATCATTTGATTGTGCGGTTTATTTGCGATCGCTACAACCAGAGCATTGATGCCCGTATGGGTGACCAAACCCGTTTTCAGCGTTGGGAAGCGGGTTTGCCTGATGTGCCTGACGTTATTGACGAACGTCATTTAGATGTTTGCCTCATGAAAGCAAGCCGTCGCAAGGTTCAGCGTGGCGGATACCTTCAGTTTGAGAATTTGATGTTTCGCGGTGAATACCTGGCAGCTTACGCAGGTGAGACAGTCTCCTTGAGATTTGATCCCAATGACATCACAACAATATTGGTTTACCGCAGAGAAGAGACGCGAGAGATTTTTCTTACCCGTGCTTATGCACAAGGTTTAGAAGCTGAAAAGCTTTCATATGAAGAAGCGAAAGCCAGTAGCAAACGACTGCGAACAGCAGGTAAAGCTCTTACCAATGAATCAATTCATCAGGGAGTACTGGAGCAAGATGCCCTGGTGGCTAAAAAAAGCCGTAAACAACGGCAAAAAGAAGAGCAAGTCCTGGTTAAATCTCAATCATCAAAGCCTGAAGCCCCTAAAGATGTTGAGGTGGAACCCATTGAAAATGAGCCTGAGGTGGAAATGGATTTAGACGTGGAAACCTTTTCACCTATTGATTTTGATGATCTTCGTGGAGCTTGGTAAAGCATGATACAGGCACAGGCATTAGCCAAAACATTAGGAGAACCTGCACAGGATGAAGCCTGGCTCAAGGCAGAGACGGCTCGACTTAGAAAAAAGAGTATTCTGCCCCTCGACCATGTGAGTCGGCTTCATGACTGGTTAGACGGCAAACGGAAGGCAAGGCAGTCATGTCGGGTTGTTGGAGAATCCAGAACCGGTAAATCTATTGCCTGCGAGGCATATTTTTACCGTAATAAGCCTCAACAAGAAACAGGTAAAAAGCCAATCGTACCTGTGGTCTATATTCAGCCTCCACAGAAGTGTGGTTCGAAGGAACTCTTCAAAGAAATCATTGAGTTTCTAAAGTACCGGGCAACTAAAGGAACTGTCTCAGACTTCCGGGGTAGGACGATGGAGGTGCTGAAAGGTTGTGAGGTGGAGATGCTAATTATTGATGAAGCAGACCGCCTGAAGCCGGAAACTTTTGCTGATGTGAGGGACTTCTATGACAAGTTAGGAATATCAGTGGTCCTAGTAGGTACAGACCGCCTTGATGCAGTCATTAAGCGAGATGAGCAAGTCTACAACCGTTTCCGGGCATGTCATCGCTTTGGCAAGCTCTCAGGCACAGATTTTGTTAAAACGGTCAAGATTTGGGAGCAATCAGTTTTGAAGTTGCCGGTGGCTTCTAATCTGACTAGCAAGACAATGCAGAAAATTCTTCTTGAAGCGACTGAGGGCTATATTGGACGGTTGGATGAGGTGCTTCGAGAAGCCGCAATTCGTGCATTGTCTCAGGGCATGAAGAAGATAGAAAAGTCAGTGCTCCAAGAGGTGGCCAGGGAGTACAAGTAATGGTTGATTCGGGGATTCAACCCTGGCTGTTTAATGTGGAGCCTTATGAGGGTGAAAGTCTCAGTCACTTCTTGGGACGAGTTAGGAGTCGCAATCATCTAACGGCAAGTGGCCTTGGGCAGCTGGCGGGCATTGGAGCGGTAGTTGCCCGGTGGGAACGATTTCATTTGAATCCTTACCCGACTCAGGCGCAATTTGAAGCGTTGGGAAAACTGCTGGGTATATCTTCAGAACGTTTTTGGACGATGCTACCGCCGCAAGGTGAAGGCATGAAGTGTGAGCCGATTCGTTTATGTGGGGCGTGTTACAAGGAAAGCCCCTGTCATCGGATTGAGTGGCAGTTTAAGTCAAGATGGAAGTGCGATCTCCACAATCTCAAGCTGCTTGCCAAGTGCTCTAACTGTGAGGCAAGGTTCAAGATTCCGGCACTTTGGGAAGATGGACGTTGTAACCGGTGCAGAATGTCATTTGGTGAAATGGCTACTTTGGAGAGATTGTAGCTCGTCATCTGAGTCATTGCCCCTTGGAATGCTCCTTAGTCTCTCCATCCTGCTGTGTGCTCCAATCCTCACCTTCCCGTTTCGCCTCACTAACTGCTCGCTCTAGCAAGTAAGCACACAAATTTGAAACGGGCCGACCATCATAATCCGCCCATTTTTCCAATTCTTCCGCCAAGCGATCGGGGACCGTAACCTGAATTCGTTTACTCATGGAATCAATCATAATTCCAGACCTCCAATCACAGTAGAAATAACACTCATTAGAGCTTAGCTGTGTTAATGTTACTCATATATGAGTTTTATTGATGTCTAGCCGCAGCTTTAACCTTTCTGCCTTGAGTAATTCGTGGAAGAGCAAATTATGACCAACCTCGACCACTACCGACCCACAAGCATATTGAATAGCTCCCCACAGAGTCCTATTACTCAGCCAGGTGGAGGAAATCGTGGACCTACGCCTTTGAAAGCAATCGAAACCCGTTATCAAGGCTGTCTATTTCGCTCAAGGTTGGAAGCACGATGGGCCGTTTTCTTCGATGCCCTGGAAATTCCATGGGAGTACGAAAAAGAAGGCTATGACTTAGGCGAAGCCGGTTGGTACTTGCCAGATTTTTGGTTGCCTCAGCAGCAGTGCTTTTTTGAAGCAAAAGGCGGTGCTGCTGACTTTTCTACGAAACTAAAAGCGTTCTACCTGAGCCTCACTCTCCAGAAGGTGGTCGTTGTTTCCTCTGGCACTATGGGTCTGAGGTTAGACCGCGCAAACCAAACCTACAAAGCTGAACCATCCCACACAATGCTTATGTTCGCTGGCAGAGCCTGGGATAACTGGAAGCCAGCTTCCCATGACTTTTCTCAATGGGAAGCTACCTTGATTTACAGCTTTATTAGCGCAAACCGAGAAATGAATCCCGGTAAGTGCATAACCTGGGAGCAGGCCACTCACCTCTGGCAAACCTATGAGGGACGTCGGCACATGGTAGCCACTATCAATATGGCAGACATAGCCTTAGGTAAAGAACCCCGATATACCTGGGGGCGCTTCACTGCAGCAGGCTGGAAATATAGTGCGGCTGACCATCCCTGTCTGACCTTTACAGATCCCAGTCCACTATCAGCTAAAACATCCTTAAAGCTTTACCAGGCAATGCAATTAGCCCGCGCTGCCCGCTTCTAGAAAAATAGAGCTTCCTGAATGAAGTACAAATGTGCTAGTTTCCTTGTAGAAATTCCAGGCAATCCAAGATGTCTCAAGTCACGATCCAATGTCGTCTTGTAGCACCAGAGGCAACCCGCCGACATCTCTGGAAACTGGCGTCAGAGAAAAATACGCCTCTAATCAACGAGTTGATTCAGGGAGTTGTAAATCACCCTGACTTTGAAGCATGGCGGCAGAAAGGTAGGCATCCAGTAGATATTGTTCGCAAGCACTGCAAGCAGCTTAAATCCGAAGCACGATTTTCTGGTCAACCTTCCCGTTTCTATATGTCTGCCGAAAAGGTAGTGGACTACATCTTCAAATCCTGGTTCAAAATTCAGAATCGACTCCAGAAAAGGCTTTCTGGTAAGCAAGACTGGCTCACTATCTTGAAGAGTGATGATGAATTAGTTGAAATCTGTGGACAATCGCTGGAAAAAATCAAACAAAAGGCAGTTCAAATTCTTAAAGATATCGAACGAAAAACTGAAACCAGCCACACTAAGGAAACTCAAACCTCTAGTCAGAAATCTCTCACCAGAAGCCATCTGTTTAAACGATATCGATCAGCCAAACAGCCTTTGACTCAATGTGCGAGCGCATATCTGCTCAAAAACAGTTGCAGAATTCCCAAACAGTCTGAAGATTCACAGAAGTTTTCTCAACGGCGGCGCAAATCTGAATTACAGGTTCAACGACTTCAAGAACAACTTGAAGCAAGAGTCCCCAAAGGGCGAGATTTAACCGAGCAAGACTGGTTATCAACGCTTTTGACCGCAACCTCTACAGTGCCAAAGGATAACCAAGAGCATAAGCGCTGGCAGGATCGCCTTCTAGCCAAACCACACACCATTCCTTTCCCAATTCTGTTTGAAACCAATGAAGATCTCTCATGGTCCTTGCATTCTAAAGGTCGTCTCTGTGTCCATTTCAATGGTCTCAGAGAGTATACCTTCCAGATTTACTGTGACCAGCGACAACTCTCCTGGTTCAAGCGTTTTCTAGAAGATCAACAAACTAAGCGTGCCAGCAAAAACCAGCATTCCAGCGCACTATTTACTCTCCGTTCGGCTTGCCTTTCCTGGCAAAAGATAGACGACAAAGATCATCCTTGGGACAACCACTATCTAACCCTTTCCTGCACCGTTGATAAACGTCTCTGGAGTGCAGAAGGTACAGATCAGGTTCGTCAGGAAAAAGCAGCTGATACTGCTAAAATTCTGACCCGTCTCAATGCAAAAGACAGTCTCTCAAAGACTCAGGCCGCTTATGCCAAACGCCTTAACTCAATGTTAGACAAACTGGAAAGTCCTTTTGATCGTCCCAGTCAGCCCCGCTATCAAGGGCAATCTCAAATCATCGCAGGGCTCAGTTTAGGCTGGGATTCACCCTTAACCCTGGCTATCTGGAAAGCTGACACACAGGAAATACTAATCTACCGTAGTCTTCGACAGCTACTGGCTAAAGACTACCCTCTCTTTCTCAAGCAACGACGAGAGCAACAAAAGCAATCTCATCGACGCCATAAAGCCCAACGTCAGGGAAAAGAGAATCAATTTGGGACATCTAACTTAGGGCAGCATATAGATCGATTGCTGGCAAAAGCCGTGGTCAATACGGCTAAGCAATATGGTGCGGGCAGCATTGCCATTCCAGCGCTAGACAACATTCGAGATATCTTACAGGTAGAAATCGATGCTAGAGCTGAACAAAAAATTCCAGGATATTTAGAAGCCCAAAAGCGCTACACCAAACAATACAAAAGCAATATTCACAAATGGAGCTATGGCAGACTGCTGGACCAAATTACCAGCAAAGCTAACCAGGAGAACCTTGCTATAGAGAAGTCTAAACAACCTCTATCAGGGACTTCCCAGGCAAAAGCTAAATTCGTTGCAATCAATGCCTATGAATCAAGAAAAACAGTACGCCAGAACTAAAAAAAGACCTATAATTGGTCTAACACTTTTGTACTTTGAAAATTGAATTCTCAATAGCGCCGCGATTCATGCTCTGCCTCTGAGTCGTGTGAAATAAGGGCTAGTTTGGCTGCCGGAAGGCAGTCGTACTTTCTGGCCCTGATAGCTGCTCACCCTGATGCTGTCGGATGGGAAGTCTTGGCTTTTCAGAAGAGATATAAGTCAAATAGAGTAGTCCAATGTCTCTATTATGGCGTAGGTGCGCTCCCAGCAACAAGGGCGCGGATATACCGCTGTAGTGGCTATCGAATCACCCCCGAGCAAGGGGGAACCCGCCTCCATTATTACTTTCAGAGCTTCTGAGACAGACGATATCCCAAATGGATTCGAGCAAAGCCTGCACTCCTTTGATAGAGGGAGTTTTCAGGCTTGACACTCAAGCTCAGTAATGTAGATAAAACTTCTAACCAGGATGCTACATTCGATTCGCGCAAATATGTTCTAAAGCCCTCACAGGCAAAGGAATGTAAATGAGCGCCGTCGCAATCACCCATCCTGGCCAGGGTGGGTTGAAAGAAGCAATCAACCACCACCACACCGCAATGACTACGTCGCAATCACCCATCCTGGCTGGTACAGGTCAAGACATAGGTATTGCATCCATACAGCAGTGATAACCAGATAATTGTGGTCAAGTCTTTTATCAAGAAGGCATGCAATCCTGAGAGTTATCAAATGGCGGGTTGAAAGAGAGCGCATCGTTGACATCCCAATAGGGGATAAGAACTTTGTCTCATAGAGGCATTTTAATAATGCTGTGCAAATGGAGTTCTGACATTTTACAGAAGCCCCCAACGTTAATTTTCAGAACGTTGGGGGCTTCTGTATACCTATACTTAGGGAGTGGATTACTCAGCTAAATGACATTTAATCTGACACCACCAGTTAAGCGACACCAATTTGTCCTAACGACATTAATCTGACACTGATGACGCTAATCTGTCACCACTGACAAATAATTAGTCACTGTACATCAGGGAATGGACGTACGCCGACTCGAACGGCGGACCTCATCGATGTCAACGATGCGCTCTAACCAACTGAGCTATACGTCCTTAACGATTAATAAGCGTAACACAGTAGCTCCAAGTGGAGCAACGGATTTTAGAAATATTACGGAAATAGGGAAGGCAATACGTAGGGCCATCCCTCGTGGGTGCCCTGGGGGTAAACATCGCAAGTATTAGGGCCATCCCTCGTGGGGGCACTTGGGCAAGGGTAGAAGACCCAACCACCAGTCCAGCAAAATTCATCTACGATAATTCAGGATGTAGGGAGCGATTGGTTTATGGACTGGCGAGAGGTGGCGGGTAACTGGCTGTTAATACCGCCAAATCCAGTGGGGATTATTCATTTTCTGGGGGGTGCCTTTGTGGCGGCTGCTCCCAGTGTCACCTATGGTTGGCTGCTAGAAAACCTTTGTGAGCAGGGCTATATCATCGTGGCGACGCCATTTATTAATACGTTTGACCATGGTGAGATCGCAACCGAAGTCCTCACCACCTTCGACCAGGCCATGATCTACCTACGTCGTCAGATCATCGGTGAGCGCTACCTACCCATCTATGGCATGGGTCATAGCATGGGCTGCAAAGTCCACCTGCTGATCGCCAGCCTCTACAATATTGACCGCGCCGGTAATATCCTGATCTCCTTCAATAACTATCCCGCCCGCAAGTCTATTCCCCTACTCGAACAGTTCGTCCAGTTCGCCCCTGATTTCGCCCCAAATTTTGACATTGAGTTTACCCCCAGCCCTGGTCAAACCTTAGATTTAGTTCGAGATCGCTACACCGTAGGTCGCAATCTGCTGATCAAATTTCGCAAAGACACCATCGACCAAACCTATGACCTGAGCGATGTACTGTATCAGCGGTTTCCCCAGATGACGGCCATCCAAATTCTCAAAGGAACCCATACCACCCCTATTGCCCAAGACGTGCGCTGGCAGACGGGCACATCCTTTACCCCATTTGATGCCCTCGGTCAGTTTGTAAAGCAGGAGTTTTATCGAGATTTAGGACAGCTAAAGGAAACGGTACTGCAGTGGTTGGGATAGGGGCAGAAGCCGCCCAAAAATTCGGCCTAGTATAGGAGGTCGAATTTATACATTTGCTGTTAGGGTGGATAAATTCTGGCGTTTTACTATATTTCCTCTATATTATTATGCTTCTTCGCTTGCTGACGTTGGGGACTGTTGGTCTATTACTTATATCTCAGGCCCAGCCGGTCTGGGCGAGCTCATCTAGCCTCATTGCCCAGGCTGATGAGAGTGCTGTGCCTGAAGAAACCCAGGACTCTGCCATTGATGATGATGCTAAGTCAGACAGTGTGGCACCGGACAGTGTGGCACCGGATAGTGCCACGCCAAACCCTGAATCCCAACAGCCTTTAGACGAGGTGGATCAGCTGATTCTTGACGGCCTACGCCAGTATGAAAGCCTTAATTTGCCTGAGGCTAGAACCACTCTAGAGCAGGCGCTTGCAGCAGCCCGTACCAATGAAAATCTGCCCCAGGAGTCGTTTGCGCTCACCATGTTGGGCGTGATCACTATTAATCAGGGGGAGTATGAGACAGCCACAGACTATAGTCAGCAGGCGATCACAGCGTTAGAAACTGTGAATGATCCCGAGTCTGCGGTGGTGGCACTCAATGTCCTCGGTCGTTCGGCTCAACTTCAGGGCAATTTACCTGATGCGATCAATTACAGTCAGAACGCGCTTCAGTTGGCTGAAAATATTGAGTTTGATACGGGCAAATTGGATGCGTTGCATGTGCTAGCAACGACCTATGCAGCCATTGGTCAATATCCCCTGGCATTCAATGCGGCCCAATTAGCGATTCCACTAGCTCAGTCAGAACAAAATGGTCGCATCTTATTGAGTTCTCTCAATGTGGCTAGCTCTTCGTTGTTGGATCTAGAAGAATATGAGACAGCCCTGGCCGTGGCTCAAGATGCTTTGACCGTAGCGACTGAGCTGGAAAGCGATCGAGGCAGGGCATTAGCCCTAAGTAACCAGGGGGTGGCTTACTATCGTCTGTCTAATCTAGAAAAGGCGATTGAGCTGGAGAATGAAGCGTTGAAAGTCGCCCAGGATGCTGGGGTCCTCGATGTCCAATTTACGGCGTTGTATGTGCTGGCTCTGGCTCATTATGACCAGGAGGACGTGGATACAGCGATTGATTTTTATCAACGTCGTCTCACCCTCAGTCGTGAGTCCGAATCGGTGGGGGCTGAACTGCAATCGCTGCTATGGCTGGGGTCAGCGTATTTAGATAGTGGTCGGTATACAGATGCGATCGCATCCTTTGACGAACTATCCACACTATCCGAAACCCGTAAACAGCCAGCATTTCAGCGATGGAGTCAGTCCGGTTTAGGCTTTGCCAACGTACAGCTGCAGGACTACCCCACCGCCCAAAGTCACTTTGAACAAGCGTTAGACATTGCCAAATCCATCAATGACCGGGTGGGCGAATTCGAATCCTTGAATCTGTTGGCTCAGGTTCACCAGGCCCAAAATAATGCCGAACAAGCCGAAGAGTATGCGACTCAAGCGGCAGCCATACAGGCCGAAGTACAAGCCGAAGTAGACGCGCAAGCAGAATCATCGACAGCTAACGAAGAGTGATTCATGAATGCCAGGTTTAAGCCCAGGCATTCTCTTTTTTGTACGTCTCTTTTAAGCCTTCAACATCATAGCGAGTAAGCAGTGTGTCTCCTTCGGCATCCGCTTGCTCGCTTCTTCTATTTTCAATGCTGCTTGAGGCTGGAAAGATCTTTATGGCAAACTCTAAGCCTCAATATTTGAGCATTTACCCTCACAATTATTTCGGTTGCTTTACCAATGTAAATTTGTCGCAGCAGTTGAAATATATTAATATTCAAGGCTGTTTGGAACGTCGTCTTCGAACAATTTTTTCGATATGATGCAATCTTGAAATTTGTATAGGGTAGTTGGCTAAGGGGAGGACAGAACACCTACCCGTCGTTGATGAACAGATTCTTTAAAACGCTTAAATCTAGTGATGAATCAAGGAGTGTTAGGTTAGATGGCCCAGGTCATTATTGGTGAAAATGAAGCTATAGAGTCAGCGTTACGGCGCTTTAAGCGTCAAGTGTCGAGGGCCGATATCTTTTCAGATATCAAAAAGAAACGTTATTTTGAAACTCCTATTGAAAAAGCCAAGCGCAAGGCGATTGCCCGTCGTCGTAAGCGTCGGTTCAAATCCAGTACCTAACCCAATGGCTTGAGCAACGGCTTGACTAGGACGTAGTTTAGCCCCCCTAACAGCGAAGGGGCGATGAAGTTAAACTTCATCGCCCCTTCGCCATAATTAAAGCCCTAGCCTTTAAGCGGCTCTGCCTAGAATAATTGCCAAGCCCCTTGAGGTCAGGCGGTTTAGGAATAGTGTTTTCTGCTATGTCCTAACTTTACTTCCACCAAGGACCGATAACCGTGCGTGAAATCACACATTTTTAAGTTTCATGTCACACTACCGCGTTGCAACCCAGGCGAACTACCGATAAAGGCCTCATCAGCTTAATTAGTAATAGAAAAAAATCCGCTTAGATTTCATCGATGGGGTCTAAGCACCAGCCCTGTAAAGGTGAAATGAATACTTTTAATAATTCTCAAAAGCTCCTCTCTTAAGTAGATTCAACTTTTCCGAGCTAGAAAAGCATTCTCTACAAATTAAAAATTCCTGATAGCAATAGCCGATTTGTTTGGGATATTTTTTCTGAAATAGTCTTAAACTGCCTGAATTTCTCTGATTTTAGTGCATTTGAACTAGCTATCTAAATTGCAAAGTTTGGTCCTAATCCATGAGTAATAATGGTTTTGTCCAAATATAAAGCTCATTGCTAGCCCACCTTGAAAGGGCTGGGTCTAAGCACTTAGGCTTGATAAAGCTCTAGCGGCCATCCATCAGAGGCCTGGAAAAACGTGAATCACTGGCCTGTCAGTTCGTCTAATCGTAGGGGTTCAACGGACATATCATGATTTTTGAGGTGGTTGATATTATAGGCCAGGTTTTCCACAGCGAGGGCGAGGTGTCTTAGCCCGCAGGCCTCGGGATGCGTCGAGAGGGAGGGGGGCTTATGAAAACCAGATGTCCGTAATGTCAGAGGGCCTGTCAAGGGCATTTCAGCAATTATGACCAAAAGCTGACTTTAAAAAACCTCTACGGTCGAAAATTCGTCCTGGAGGTTTTTTCAGATTGGGTGGGCCATGTTTTTTCGGCAAATCCCTTGCTAAATTAGAAGTGGCTTAAGAGATGCCCGGTGCATTAACTAATTACAACTAACTTGGTAATTACCCCGGTCCCGATGAGGCCGGGGTTTCATTTTATGCCGTTGCTGATTTTGAGGATGAAGCGATCGGTGACGCGGTCCCAGACTTTAGCCATAGGGTGGCATTGTTATCAACATAGTTGGGCTGTCCGTCAGCGGCAATGGCGCTAAAGCTCTGAAAGTAGCGCTGTAGCTTGGGGGGCAGTTCGGGAAAATCAAACAGGCCATCGCCAGCGGCAATGGCGGCCCAAAAGTTTCGCATGATGGGGGCGTATTGCTCTGCTTCAGTCGGTGACAGGTGGAGGGGCTTACTGGTGAGTAGCTTCATCATAAAGGGGAAGGATCGATCGGCCATCCACTGATGGGAGGTGGCTTGCAAAGTGGGCCAGTCGGGAACGGCCTCGATGCGGTGGGAGGTGATGTCTAGACGATGGGCATTGCCTGTTTTAGTCAGCTCACAAATGCGGTACGGATGGGGATAGCTGACGAGAGAACCGGTAGTGACTTCGTAGAGCTGATCGGCCTGGGCTACATCCTGGACATGCAGGTGACCGGTGAGCATTAGGGGCACCCCGGCTGTTTGCAGCCGCTGGGTAAGATCGCTAGCATTTTGGACCATATAGCGCTGTCCCATGCGACTGCGAGATTGGCGGGGCAGGTGTTCTAGGGCATTGTGATGGAGCATCACCAGAGTCAGCGGTCCACTGGACTGGTCGGTGGGCTGGTCGGTGGGCTGGTCGGCGAGTTGGTCTAGTTGTTGGTCAAGCCAGTTGAGCTGTGCTGGGTCGAGCCAGCCGCTGTAAAAGGGGTCTCCATTCGCTTCAAAGCCGTTGGAGTTGAGGCCGATCAGATGCAGGCCATCGAGAAGTTTATGGTGATAGTAGGGCTGACCTGGGTCGGTATAGCCAAAGGCTTGGTATAGATGGACAAACTCATCTAGGGATATGGTGAGATCGCATCCACCAGATCGCACCACATCATGATTACCCGGCACTACATACACCGGAAAAGGCAGCTGCTCTAAGCGACGTACGAGCCATTGATGATTTTCCCGCTCACCATGCTGGACCAAATCCCCAGGCAGCAACAAAAAATCAATCCCCACTTGCTCCAGGTGATCTAAAATCTGCTCAAAGGCTGGAATACTCACCTCGACAAGGTGAAATCGACTCGGTGAGTCCCATACAGTATGGGGTAAGGCAATATGGAGGTCACTAACCACCGCAAAACGAGCCAAAAGAGCCATAGGAGTTGATAGGGTAGATAAGCTTGTCCCATAATCGCCTTTTTCGACCATGACCCGTGTGCGCCAGCACGTCAATCCCCTAAACAATCGCTACAGTACCCCTGTAACACCCCCCCATTGGGGCGATGTGTTTGCTCACCCAGAACAACCGTTACACATCGATATCGGGAGTGCCAAAGGCTATTTCATCTGCGATATGGCCCAGCTCTGCCCAGATTGGAATTTTCTTGGCTTAGAGATTCGAGCACCTCTAGTAGAGCAATGTCTCAGACAGCGGCATGAGCTGGGTTTGAGCAATCTGCATGCATTGTTTTGCAATGCTAATAATTCTCTGCGGCCTCTATTGGCCAGTCTGTCCCAGCCTCCCCAGCGAGTCAGTATTCAGTTTCCTGATCCCTGGTTTAAAACACGTCACCAAAAACGACGTGTCGTCCAACCCCAGCTCGTGGCCGACTTAGCAGAGTATATGCTGGCTGGTAGCTGGGTTTGGCTCCAATCTGATGTGGAAACGGTTGCCGAGGATATGGTGGAGGTCTTTACGGCCAATCCCCAGTTCAATCGCTCGTTGAACCCATCTCACCCTACCCCACCAGGCACAACTGGTCCCTGGCTAGCAGACAATCCCCTAGCCGCCCCAACCGATCGCGAACGAGTCACCCTGGCTCAGGGCAAACCAGTATACCGAGCCTTATTCATCAAGGCTTAGAGAGTGGCCATCGTCCATTCTCCATTGCCCACAATTATCCCAAATCCGAATTCCTCAATCCCGATTCAAAATGAACAATCCTGTAGGGGCATCCCCTTGTGGGTGCCCCTCGATATCAGGTGCTATTAGTCAGGATTTCGTATTATTCAGTAATTGTTAGGTTATAGCGATGACGCCCTTCCTGAGCAAATGAACCGACCCAAAACCGATAAGTACCTTTGGCAAAGACGTCTGTAATCTCAGCATCTTGGCTTCGACGACTAGCATTGTCATTGCAGCGGATAGTCCCATCATTGGGGCCTTGAATCAGTAATGTGGTATCTGCACCACCACTATTCACCGCAATAGTGAGCTGGCTAAAGTCTTGCTCCAGGGTAACAACATGATCCGGAGTGCGATCAGCATAGCCTAAGCAAAATTCACCATTGCTGTCACGACTGGCAATGTTTGCTAGACCATAGGAACCAACAGTTTCGCCAGTAGCTTGGGTAGAGGAAAAGCCCAAGGCCAGTCTCATTTCACTAGCCGCTTGTGCAGCGGTGGCTAGCACTAAAGGCAACGCAATACTGGTTAATTTGAATGCTGTTGATTGAGTTATTGATCTAAGCGTTGTTGACTTAAACATGGTCACACCTAAGAAACACACAGGGGACGCCCATAATGGGCTAAACAAATGTCCCAAGGGTTTAGGACACTTGACGGTCAGTTGTTTAGGGTGGTGAGGTAGACCTCTACCCAAAACAAGGGCACGTATAGTTAGCTATTTCTAGCGACCGTATAGTTCTACAGTATCTACATTCTCAGGACAGGATAAAGCAAAGATGACGCTTTAGTACACTGGTACAGACTAATGTTGCATTAAGCTTAAAAAAAATTGATGGGTAGGGTAGATGAAGCTGACAACATAGCTGCTCATATCTATCCTAGCGACAAAAGTTCTCAGCCTGATAATGAGACGCGTATCCTTTAATTTCTTTACGTTCCGGTAGACGATACGTGAGCCGTTTGCTAGTTGTTTTATCCAAGCTCACCAGGGATTCTGCCATCTTGACCGCTGCTGCGACAGCGTCAATCACTGGCACACCCAGACGTTGTTCCAATTGTTGTTCTAAACCGCTCATGCCAGCACAGCCAAGGCAGATAGCCTCGGCCCCATCCTCTCGGATAGCGAGGTTTCCAGCCTCAGTGAGTACATCCAGGGTTGCTGTCCGATCTTGTTCTGTATCCAGCACAGATAGTCTTGTTGTGCGAACAGAGGCGCATCGTGCAGTCAGTCCTGTTTTCTCGACTGTTTTTTCGACCATATCGCGGACTCGATGCAGGGTGGTGACTACGCTCCACTTGGCTGCCAACATATTGGCAACATAGAGACTGGCCTCAGCAATGCCGACAACTGGTTTTGCCGTAATCTCACGAGCTGCTTCGATACCAGGATCTCCCCAACAGGCCAAAACAAACGCATCGGAGTCCGTATCAAGAATAATCTGTTCTAGAATGCCAGGAATAGCCAGGTACTCATCATAAAAACTCTCAATGGACTCAGGTCCGGTCTGAGGTTGCACCGTTACAATCTCAGTATTGGAAAACTTAACACTTTGAGCCGAGGTATTGATATTGATGGTCATTGGTTGGCAGGTATTGCCATTGATGATTTTGATGCGACAGATAGGTAGAGACATAAACCGACAAAGCAAAACATCTTCAACATTTTGCCGTACTCCTGCTCAAGGTCTCTGGATCCCAAAAACGACCGTTCGGACAACGGCTAATTTTGGTCATAAACTTATGCGGGAAATTTCCCCAAGGGTAGAAGTCAGGAGCCAGGAGCCAGAATCCAGTTCCTTTCTGATTCCTGACTTCTGACTCCTGGATTCTTACCCAGCCTTGATTTCCCGGTCTAAGTTGAACGCCCTAATTTTTATCACTGGCGGCAATATAACCCCAGGCATAGGCCGTGGGGCCGATGGATTGCTGTACCGTAAATTCCACCACAGGGATAAAGTTGTAGGCATCAAAGTAGGCTTCAGACGTAGGCCATTCGTAAGGATTTGGGTTAACTTGTTCTGCAAAGAGGTCTATAGCCCAGGCCCACCGGTCGGCATAGCCATCAGGAACTTGCATATCCACTGGTCCATAGACTGTAATTCCTGGGGGTGGAGCCTGACCGGACACACGGGCGTCCTTAACCAAGATCATATTGGGGTTTCTATAGCCAATGCCAGTGGTATGCACCATATTATTGGGATTAGCACCGGCTGAATATTGGGTTGCTAAAATCCCCGCTCTTAAAAACTCACGTTTTCCTGTAAGGGCGTGGGCCCGAAAGAGGCTTTGGGTTTTGGGTGCGCCTATCAGGCCCCAACCAATGCGCAGCTGAGGGTTTATATTCCATTTATAGCCTGAGAATTCTATGTTTTTAATATCAGCATGGGCATCTCGCACCATTGCCTTGATCGCATTTTGCTGGATCGTCTGATTGACTGTTGGTTGCTGCGTGCGAGCATAGACAAATGCCGCGTGGCGGTGATCATGTTGTTTCCAGGTTGCGATGGGGGTATCGGCATCTTTAAAGACGGTGGTGTCAAGAAATAGCTGATGCCATTGGTTATCGCCAGTCAGTCGATAGAGTTCTGCCGCAGCTAGGTTCCGTTCGTTATAGATCCAGCTATCACGATCGTCTGGGTCTTTAGCCAACTCAGCATTGGCCCAGTTCATCGCGCGAATTGCGCTGTCTTGATAGGTTTGAGCCAGGGTCTTGTCATACTGGTTCAACACATAGGCCGCCCTAGCCGCTACATTGGCATATATATAGCTGGACCAAATCCCTGGTCCATAGGCCATGATCATTTGTGACTCTTGCCAACTACCTTCATAGCCCAGGGGATGGCCTGCGGATTCGATCCCGCCTGGAATGCTGCCCTCTTCAGTTTGTAATCGACGAAATACATCCAGCCCCCACAGGGCTTCATCCAAAATATCGGGTAGATTGTTGCCAGACTCAGGCAGGTTCAAATTAACAGATTTGAAATAGTCTGGATAAAGGTCTACCAGTTCTAGAAAAGATCGGGTGACCTCAAGATGTCCAATCCGTCGATCCCAATCTCCTGCATCCATCCACCCTCCCCAGGCATTGGGAAGCAATTCATCTGTCCGAGTCTCCACCAATGCATCAAAGGCATTCACCGTGTTTTCGAAATGAAAACCCATATTGGTTTCCATTAAGGGGATGGTTGAGCGATAAACTTTGACACCGTCATCCGGATGAAACGAGCGGGGACGTTGATAATCGGTATAAGGTTGTTCTAGAGCAATACCACTGCGCTGATGGTACATGCCCCTGGCAGACACATAAAATGCATCTCGCCAGGTATTTTCTCCAATTTCGAAGTCATAGGATGTGCCCACACCGTCTACATAAACGCGATACTGACCCGGCGTTGAGAACTGACTAAAGTCCATGATGAACACATCAGTGTCATTATGATTTCTCTCTCTTAAGTCTTTGGTGTTAACGGATTGGGAGAGGGTGGTTTTGCCTTCATAGACGTTCTCTCCAGTGTCGGCATTGATTAACCAAAAGGGTTTACCCTCGGGATAAGTCAGTCCGCCTCCGGCTCCCATCCATGTCGACAGAAAAGCAACTTTAGCTGGGTCATCTGGATCAAACCCCAGGTGAGAAACTTGAACGGCTTCACTGCGAGTTTGATCGGGTTGATAGATAAACTCATGATCCTGGAGCGCATTACCTGCAAAGTTAAATTTGTAGGTTTCACCTGGGGTGAGGGGCTCAGGCATTTCTAGGAAGATGGTGTGGACCATTGGCCAGTCAAAGTGCCAAGTGCCTGTGCGAGCCATGCCTCTGATGTTGCTTTTGCGATAAATGTTGGTGGGGGTAATCTTGGTGCCATTACTGGTGATGATTTTATAATGGCCCAGATGGTCAACACATTTAAGGTTAAGTTTGGGACCGATGATTTGATCCACTTGCCAAATTCGATCGGGTGCACTGGGAATAAGCTGGCCAATGATTTTGCCACTGCGCTTGACCCAATTATCTTTCTTGACGATATCCTTTGGCTCGGCTTCATAGGGAACCTGTTTACCCCGCACCAGTTCACCGGTTTCTATGCGCAAGGCCATCACATTTTCACTGACAGTGTAGATGTGAGTGACCGGAATGCCTGCTCCCCTAGCATTTGTTAACGAGGTCAGGTTGGTAATGCTTGACGTTTGGCTGGACGATGGCCCGGCATTGCATTGGCCAACTGTAGTCAAACTCAGTAGAAAAGAAAGGAAACTTTCTAGCATCTAGACACCAGTGAGGGGAGCTTGGAAAATAGGGTTTGAGGATAATTGTCTGATTTACTCCCTGAAAAGTTCCTTATTTTCTTCAACGATGTCTCAAGCCATCATCCAGACAAAAAAAATACAGCAATGCCAAGCTCTTGGGCGATCCATCACCCCAGGTGGACTTTATTTAGGCCCATCCTCAGCTACTAAGAGTTTATAGTTCACGCTTAACGATACAGTTGGAGGGGCCGATGAGTTTCTTGAATTACAGGGATTTCAGTCACTGTTCGCCATAGTTGAGCTCCAAACGAACGCTATCTATTGTGGCACTGGCCTTAGCCGCTGGCAGCTATGCCTAATTTCAGCCCATCAAAGGAAAATGTATAGAAACATGAGGCAGATGGCCATGGGTTTGATGATGGCGGTTTTTTGAGCGTGAGATCGCAATATCTGTAGGCTGCGATCTCACAGCCCCATTCATCAACCGATCTAGTTGGGCACTCTTCAGGTTGTTACCGCTTCTGAGTTCTGAGTCATGCAATTTACGGCCTCAATGATTCCTGCCGATATCGATACCTTTGAAAAGTTGTCGGCTTGGTCGTCAACGATTCTAAATGCTCATGGTTATGCGCTCGACTATAACGAACGGCCCCCGAGTGTGGTCACGGGCGATAGTGGGATTCAGTCTCAATTCGAGAGAAATGGCCCCTTTGTCTCCCATCAAAAAGACCATCGGCTGATCTTTCGTCAAGCATTTCTGTTAGAGGATGATCACGCCGGTAGTGCTTACGCCATGGAGTACCAAGCCGTTAAGGAAGTGATCACAGCTCCCGTTAATGTAGACTTTATCGCCTAAGATGCCGACGCCAACCGTTGCCCCCGCCAGCCTTCAGCAGGCATGGGGGGTTAAGCCTGCCCAGGCCTATCATGGCCCTGTCAACCATGGCACCTATGGGGTGAGAACCCAATTACCGGCTGCCAGACGTGACTATTCTAGTTACCGTGGTGGCAGTTCTGGCAGCTGGGGCCATCGTCCAGGCGCGAGTCAACCCGCTAGACAGTTAGTCGGTCCTGCTAATACAGCCAGTCAGCAACTCCCCAATCGAGTCCGGGCAATGACGGGCTCGACTCAAAAGCTAACCCCGTTCAAGGGTGCCGTCAGTCCTACTAAACCCAGGTTGCCCGGTGGTGCGAGTACGGCAGTTGGCTTGGGATTGACCGCATTCGGCACCGCCCAAGGCTTAGCTCAGGGGCAAGGGCTGTTTGAATCGCTCGGCGGACAGCTCACCAGTGCCGTGGGTTCAACGGGGGGGCTGTTGACGGATGGCTTGATTGCGGGTCCTGTAGACTTGGCTTCTTTCGCAGCAACGGGCCAGACTGCCTCAGTTGCTGACCCGTTTCGAGCCAATGCCGTTGAGGATGCCTGGACTCGTTTGGGAGAGAACTGGGGGCGTCGGCTAGACGCTCTCATCGGGTCTTTCTTTCCGAATCGAACGGGTCCTGACCATGAGTATCAGGGGACCGGCGTCCCACCCTTCCAAGGGGGACAAAGCGCGGGGGTGTCGTACTACGTTTACACCGATTACGTGGAGACCTCCAATTATCATGGGGTGGGCACCCAAAAGACCTTTAGAGCCACCTTACCTGGCCCGATCACCGGGGTTGACGTTGGGGACCATATCAGGTTTGGCTCAAGCCATACAGGTCTGATTTATACCTATGGTCCAAATGGAGATCAAGTGATGGGACCTACGGGTCAAACGGGCCTGTTTGGGTATACCTTCTCGGAGGCCACCATCACCCATGTTGAGCGCGTTGATGGTCTGCCCGATACCGGAGGGAATCCGGCTGCACCCAACCAGACCATCCCTAAGTCAACGCCTCAACCTCATGCGACTGTGCCGTCTGGAGTACCGAACCAGTCCCCGACCACCCTGGATGATCCAGACACAAAAGAGGCCCCTGAAGATACAGGCTTGCCGGTGATTCCGTTTGTCTTGGCTGGAGGGGCTGCTATCCCAGCAGCCCTATTAGCGGGTGGACTCCCTCAGGTGAATCTTGGACCGGGTCCCAACGCCTCAACAGCGAGTGCCGGGGCATCGGGGGCCGGTGGTGGTTTACCCTTAAAGCCATCACCGCCCAGACCTGCCAATCCTGGCAAAACTCCTGGTAAAGCTACACCCCCAAGCATGGGACGAACCCAGAAAAACAACCGCTGTGGCTGTAACAAGGGTCTCTTGGCTGGGATGTCCAACTTATTAAAAAACAATCCGTTAACAGCGGCTAATACAGCCCTATTGACCAAAATCGACGCAACCACAACCGCGACTGGGGTGGGGGTTGCGTCCAATGCCGGTGTTCTCGCTCAAACCCTCAACATGGTTACGACCATTCAACAGTTTAGCCGCAAGACCTGGGACTTTCTCCAGATTGATCGATTCTTAGCCGTCGCTAACTTCACCTTTAACCTGCATAACGCCTATTTTCTCTCTCGCAGTTTAGCCGATACCATCGGCTGGACGGTTGATAGTGTCTTAAACGTCCTGGGCTTGGGTCTCAAGGATGCCGATGACAATCCACTCTCTATCACTGAACTGGTCTCTGACTGGGTTGATACGGCGGTTGATGCGGTGATACCGGAGGAGACACAGGCTGAGGTTGCCGAGACTCTCAATAAGGCGAATCGCATCTACCAGGCAGCCTCTAATATCTACTGGCAGCTATGGAGCTTAATGGATAGCTCTCAAGCCATTGCCGAAACCATCGGCCAGTATGTCGGGAAAATCGGCAATGCCCTGAGACGGTCTGGTGCTGTGATGGAAAACTCCTATGGCTGGATGACTGAGCGGTTCGATACCCTACACACCAGTGGGCGACGGTGGGAGAAACTTCAGGATACGTTGAATTCGGCTGAAGAGGCCGTCAGCGCGGTTGGTCTGGTCTCTGGGGAAATCACCACCATCCAGCAGATTGCCTCAGAGCTACCTGAACAGCGCCAGGCGCTGTCTAACGCGATTAAGGCTAGCGGCGGAACTACGAGTGAGTCTGACCAATCTAGCAGTCCGCTCACTGAGTCAGAAACTATGGTCAAGCTAGACTCTGAAGCCTCTGCAGGCTTGGAAGATGAGACCTTTGATCCCACGACTGCCGGTCGGCCAGAGGAGTAGTGTCAGCCATAAAGCTCTTGATGACGACCATAGAGCCGGTGAGAAACAGCCCGGTCAATCAAAACAATGTTCTGCAGTGACCCGTATAAATGCACTTCAACCTTGTCTAAGACGGTGGTGGCAATTTGTCGTTGTTCATCCAGCTCTTTTGTTTTCCCTAACACCCGTGCTGTTCGTCTCTCACGATAGTTTCGGTTGGGATGCTCACTCACTGACAGTAGAGACCAGTCGGGGGTGCTCCCTTCCAGACTGAGCACACGGCTGATCAGCTCCTTGCCATCCGGTACCGTGTAAGGCGCTGTGATAAAGTCCCATCCATGCTCCTTGTCACGGTAACTGACTTTGTATCGACCGGTCTTAAACGACCAGCTACGGGGGAAGGTGGCATTGATAGCGGTCGCCAGTTGCCGCAGCTGCGCCTCAGTCACCGCCTCGCTATCGCGATCCATAATCCGATAGCTCACCCTCACCTGCTTGCGTCGCTTAGCCCCCCGAGCTTTCCAGGCATCAGTTTTCTCGGAGAAGGTGAAAATCACCTGAGGTTTACCCTTGACAAACTGATGGGGATGAAAGTCAGGCAGGGCAAATATTGGCGGCATGCCATGATTGCCGGATTCTCGGATGTCATAGAACAGTTTGAGGCGGAGGCTAACCATCTGAGTGGTGTCATTGTCCTTGATCAAGCAAGCATGCCGCAGAGCGCTTTCAGGAATGGTGAGATTGTCAATATCTAGATCTGCTCGGAATGAGTCTCTAACAATCCTGTTCTGGACTCGGATCAGGGTTGATTGTAGATGCTCCCATTCATTGATATCAGACATGGTTCATTGATGAGACCGCGTTCTAGGACTAGCCATTTTTAGTCAAGATGGCATCCGTAAGTTTAAGGAACAACCCAGCTATGAACGACTCGGCAGAAACCTATAGGTTTCGACGGGAGTTAGGATCGCCCAACCCCTTCCCATGATAGGACCGGAGCGAATTGTGAGGAGTGTCTCAATGGCCAGTAACTCAAGGAAAAAAGAAGATTTCTTTTTCAATACCACGGGGAAAAACTACGCAAAGCTCAACCTGGTGAAGGCGAGCTTTAGCGGTGCCCTGCTCACCGCCATGGGAGCGGTCGCAGAACTACCCGCTGATGGAACAATCATCGCCACAGGGAAAGAAGCGGCCCTGGGTGTTGGTATCTCCTACCTGAACATCTATTACCCTGGCCCGACGGGCAAGCTGCAGTCGGCCAAGGTGCCCATTGCCCCCAGCAAAGCGGATACCGCCATTGCTGACCTGCCTGGCAAGACCTATCGCGGCAAAAAGATTGAACTCGCACGGGTGCCCCGTCGCCGCTGCTACACCGTCTAAGCGAGGTAGCCTCTCAGGTCTATCAAGTCTAGTTACGTGCTCATTTATTAAGGAATTGGTTTCATGGGTTGGATTGTTGCATTTTACGCAGACGAGGCAGACTCAAACACCTCAGTCGCCGGGGTTTGGGATGGAGACGAGGTCGTACTTTTAGCCGACGTTGCTGACTTGCCCACCTTGTTGAATAGCGCTGAATTTATTGCTGAAGCAGCGGGTAACGACATTAACAGCGCACGGGCGATTGAAGGGGACTTTCAACAGCGGTTTACGGATTACGACGTTAGAACCGTCAAAGCTCAGCAGACGATTACGCTCGTTTAAGGTCATGACGGATGCAGCAGTCTTTTATCTTAGAGCGGCTGCAGACCGAACCGCAGGTCTTAAGGCCAGACGACTTTAGTCATTGTGGCTCAATCCTGGCGGAGTTTATGCGGTGGCCTAGGGGTGAAATGGCCGCAACGGGGGATTCATATGCTCCCGTCTATCTCAATCGGGTCTATGTCGTGAGAGGCTCGGACTACCGAGAGCAACCCACGCTTAGCCTACGGTCACGGTTTGCCCTGATCCATGGCAATGGCTGTCATGGTGTGGCTGTGGCCGCCAAAGAGGACCTAACTAAGGTCCGTATAACGCTTGATTCAGGTGATGGAGACAATGAAGTGTTAGGGAGTGCTGGGGCGTCAGAGGTTGGGGTCTTTCAGATACGAGACAACACGACATCAAGCGGGGGTTCGTTCTCCCCTCCCAACACTTGGATAACACGGCCTCTCAATTTCAACTCCTCTCCGTTTGGGCGATTGGATTCGCTGGGACGGCTGGAGTTGGACCCTGGTCACTACTGCCTGGAGGGGTGGGCGACCGGCATGGAGGGGGGCCGTATGCGTTGCCGGTTCAGGTCACTCGATTCTGTGATCAATTGGCCTGGAGCGACAACCTATTCCCTCCATTATTCCTGGCATATCCCGATCCACGCCATTTTCACCCTCACCGAGACAACAACGTTTGTCTTAGAGATGCGGTGTGACCGGGACCACGCTAAGCCGTGGGGGTTTGGCTATGCGTCCAAGCTACCGCCCGAACTCTATGCCTCGCTTATGTTCTCTCGCAAATCGATCTAAACTAAAATGGCAACTACTGTAAAACAAAGTGCGGTTGATTCTCTATCCTTGGTCGGGCCGATTCTGGGCATGATGCCAACGGCTGCGATTAATGAGGCCGCTGTTGCGCTCCATGCTCTGATTGAACAACAGGCTCAAGATATTGCTTCCAACAATACCGATATTACCGCCCTACAAGCGGCGGTGGCTGACCTGCCGAATTTACAAGATGCCGAGCGACAGGAAGTCTTAGCACTGATTCAGGACAATCTACCGGATCTCTCCTATACGGTTAACTACCGAGGTGAGCAGATCGCGGCATCTGTCTTTAGTCAAATGTTGGCTGACCAACAAGCAATTAAGCCCGTAGAGGTGACTGAGGTCAACAAGACGAACGGCCATGTCACTAGCGCTAAGATTGTGTTTGATGATGCTTCCGAGCAAACGATTACGTTTACACGTACGGTCAATGCTGACGGTACGATTGCGACCTATGTAGGTCAAATTGGGGATGGTAGCGGCGGCTTAGTGGATGGCTATGAGTACACGTTCGGGATTGAGAAACTAACGGTTGCCGGGCTGGTTTTGTCCTCGTCTTGGGATGCTGACTTACTGAGTCAAAAGCTGTTTGTCAGCAACTTGAGTATTCAGTTTGATGCGCTATCCAGTGGAGAGCCAGGCGCTGGTGACGAGGCTCCCGCCACCCTCTGAACCGCTCAGGCCACTAGCCTAAATGATGGTGTCTTTGAGGGGGCTGAAACACTCTCAGGGGGATACAACCTCAACATAGACGGGGTTCTGAGGTCTGTGATTACTGTCACCTTACCGGCTGGAACGTCATCCATTCGAGTGAGGGGGCATAGGGCACCAGCACCCATCTCAGTCTATGCGCCGGGTCCTACTCAGTTTAGCGTTGGCGCTGAGTTACTCACTGTTAGTACCATAGCTGTCACGCAAGACTTTATCGTGAGCGGCTCTGGGGGGTCTATTCGAATTGTCCTGGCTGACATCGGTAGTCCAACCGTTCAGATTGAAGGGGTCAGTGTATAAGTTAGTGAGTCTTTAGTCTTTATCTTTGTCTCCCTGCCATCAGCCCAATATGGCAGGGTTGAGAGCCAACGGGCCTTTACAGGCCCCTTTTTTAATGATGGACAACGACAGCATTGACCGACTGATCAAAGATCTCAAATACTCTCATGGCGTTGTCGTTATCCCTGAAAGAGACAGACGATGCTGGGGTATTCATGAATGGGGAGAAAAGAGGGATTTTGTATTAGCTCAAGCCATTGTTAGCTATCAACCTCATGAGGCGATCTCCCGTGGCGTAGGACTCAGTTTCTTTTTCGCCTATTGCTATCCTGCCTGCAGAATGGACATCAAAGAGAATGGCATTGTACACATAAACTCGATCGGGTTTCCGGTTGATGACCCATGAATGTTGTGTTGAATAATCTCGGGTTAGCGTTAACGGTGGCGTCTGCCCTGGCCGGTGTGTGTGGCTGGGGGATCGCTCGCATTCGCCGAAACTATGGATTTGAGCGTGATATCAATCATCTAAAGAACGATTACAAAGGACTCAATGACAGCTGCAATAAGCTATTCACGGAGTTAGAACGACGGCTGGATGCAGCCGAAAAAGAGCTTGCTATATTAAGGGCTGTTAATGAAGCGTTGATTCAGCAGCAGCGCCCTACTGACGTCCGGTAAGAGAGCGTCTTGTTGTAGAGCATTAGAGCAAGTCTCTACGTTGGACTAAGAGACACTAGCGATTGGGTGCGCTATCCTAAGCCCCTAGAAAGATAAGTTCTCATTTGGGCGAGTTCAGCGTTGATAGGACTCGCTTTTTTATTTGAAAGACACTCGTTGCCGTTGCCTTTAGAGTAACTTTTTAACTCGCTGAAATCTTTCTATTTCTTGGCTTCCTCATAATCTCTTTCCGAATATCTACACTCTCTCACAACTAGTCAAAAAATAGCTGCCTTTGAAACTCTTATTCAGAGATAGTTTCAATTGAAATCGTAAGTTGCTGTCGAAGTGAGACTGCTTATTTTAGAGGGACACCTGCCCGACTTGCATATTGCCGTAAGGTAGTTTCTAATAAACCGCCTTGAAATGGATTGAGTGCTTTAGCTTCCTGTCGCTGACCCTCGTACCATAAATATAGGCAAGTAAGGGTAAGGATTAACTCTGTTACAAGAGCTGTCTGTAAGGTGCTAATGGCTTGGATTGTTATTCCTGAAAAAAAGAGTGTCATCGGTAGCCAACAGAAATAGGGTAAACTTAGCAGTACCAAGGGTGGGCGGCGTACCTTTTTTTGGGTGGGTTGTTGGTTAGTGGCCCAATCCCGAAGTCCAAGAGCGCCAGCGAAAGCGCCAGCGAAAGCGACAGCGCCAGCGAAAGCGAAAGCGCCAGCGAAAGCGAAAGCGCCAGCGAAAGCGAAAGCGACAGCGACAGCGACAGCGCCAGCGACAGCGCCAGCGAAAGCGACAGCGACAGCGAAAGCGCCAGCGAAAGCGACAGCGACAGCGACAGCGAAAGCGACAGCGAAAGCGACAGCGAAAGCGAAAGCGCCAGCGCCAGCGCCAGCGCCAGCGAAAGCGAAAGCGCCAGCGCCAACGAAAGCGACAGCGCCAGCGCCAACGAAAGCGACAGCGCCAGCGCCAACGAAAGCGACAGCGAAAGTGGTGTTAAAGAGTTTTGTTTCTTGAGCTTTTTGGATAGCTTTAATGCCTACCCAAGTTGGCTGATAAGTCCAATAGTTGCGGACTTCGTTAACAAAGGTAATGAGTCCTAGAGAGCCTAATTTTAAGAAGTATTTGGATGCTAAAGGTTGTTTTTCGTCCTGTGTATATAGAGCAACCCAGAAGGTCACTATTGATATAGCTGCAACGCCAAGAATGCCAATTAATGCAGGCTGATCTATAAATAGTTCGGAAAAAATAGCCATGCCAGCGATGGCCATTATTGAAGCGATCAAAGTAATGACGAGAATGCAGCGATAATGCCAGGATGTTTGAAATCGATAGGATGATTTTTTGAATACGTTTTCCCAATGATGTTGTTCAGGTTTTTTATTGGGGTTATGAATCAGTCGATTGAGGGTATCTAGCTGTAGCTGGGGTTCTAGACTCGTTAATAAGTCCTTCCATATGGAGGCATCAGAAATATTGTTGAGAACTGGTTTTAGAATTCTCTGGATTTGTTCTTCTATTTCGGGGGTGAACTGTGTTTGTTCTAATAACGTCTCAGTCTGAGCGGGCAACGCATCAGGGAGTTGAGCTATCTCTAATGGGTGAATAATGGTGCATGTCGGTAGAATAATTCTTGGATCTAAGGGGGAATCGGTGTTTATAACTCGTGCCTTTTGGAAGTGCATTGGTAGCAGGTATGCAATGCGTCCGGCAATGGTGGCTAGGCTACTTCGTGGAGAGCCAAAAGGCTGCCAGAGCCAGTCGTAACTATCCAACTTCATTGTGTTTTCTGGCAATGGCTCAAAGTTCAGTAGTATTTCTTCGATTTCTGCTTTTGGTAGTAATGCGGCGAGCGCCCAGGCAGCTCTACCAGCCATTGATATGTTGTCATTCGAGAGTATTGGTACTAATGCTTGAGCTGCGTTGGGAGTACCGATGGAGTATAAATCATCAACGACTGAAACAATGTTCTGCTCAAGTAAACCTGCCAGAGATGGTACGGCTAAATCTCCCATGCGAACCAGTGCTTCATGGGTATTGACCGATTCACGATATCGTATCGTGAGCACAGTGACTGCTTCAGCTGAGTTCGTCGTGGCTAGCGCATTGACAGCAGTGATATAAGTTGGTGAGTTGACGTCAGTCGCCAGGCAGTCCTCTAAAAAGGAAAATACCTGTTGACCACGAGGACGAGTATCAGCGGCCACAGCGCCAAAGGCACTGGCCAATGTTTCGCTGTAGGCCTCTGTTTGTATGCGCTGCTTAAAGTTTTCAATAATTGAATCAGCTACTGATTGATTAACCGTTTTAGCATCGGCTAAACACTCAAATCCAGTGAGTGGATCAATGGCATAAACCTCTTGAATCAGGTCTGTACAATCTACTTCTAGGCCACACCAGAGTTTAACAACTTCTCTCCATGCATTTATGTCATTCCGAAAGTAGTTAATTAATTGCTCAGGCTTTTGTTTGAGGGCCGCCGCCGCAAAATACTCCTGTAATGTCAGGTGTGAGAACTGATAATTTTCTCCCTTATCGATTTGGATAAATAGGCCACTCCGTTCTGATATTTCTTCCAGAATGGGGATGGTATCCTGGTCTGGGGTGCGATTGATACTGGGTAGTATTTCTCGGATTTGTTGCAGGGCAGAGGTATAACTGATGCTGCGTCGGTCGTCTTGTTCCAGGCTGAGTTCTTGGTGTTTAAGTGCTAACTGCTTTAGCACCGTACGCTTTTCACTCGCTTTATACTGATTGTGTTTGTAGTCGTCTTGCCCTTTATATTCGGCCTGCTCTAATAGGATGCGGGTGGCCTCTTCATAGAAGTCAGTACGGGAGTGTGGCAGTACAAATGTTGGTTTGCTGTAGAGATAGGCAATGATCGTCAGCAGTAACGGATTACGAGCCAAGGCCATGATCCTGGGACGTTGTTGCAACGTTTGAATAAGCTGGTCGATTGACTTTTCTGGAGGCATGTCATTTCTCCATGCCCTCAGAAATTGACGGATTTGTTGATCGCTAAATTCAACAACTTCTAAGGTTTGATTTGTCGTTGCAGCAAACTCATTGCTATAGACTGCTGTTCTGCAGGTAATTACCGCGCGACAGCGTTCATAGGTATCTAGTAAGTCACTAATGCTTTGAGAAATCTCTGCCCGAGCATTACTTTTAACTTCGTCTAACCCGTCCAGTAGTAGCAGCAGTGACCCATTGTCTAATCCCTGTTTTACAAACTCCTCCGCATTTGGAAAGTCATTACGTTTAAAGACGTCTGCCAAGGCTTTAATTAGCTGCTCCTGGCTGAGCTTGGCATTCCCCAGTCGATGTAGCTCCAATAAAACAGGTACAGGCCCTTCTGGAATCGCAGTGAGTCGATTATCGCCATAAACGAAGGCAATATCCTTGAGCAGCATTGATTTGCCTGACCCAGGTGGTCCTTTAACCATTAAGCGTTGATGGCCGTTAATGGCGGTATAGATGTTTTCCAGCTGACGTTGGCTACCGCCCTCGACTTTGAGTGGTACGTAGACATCATTCATCAGGAGTGGCTTTTGATTTTCCCGAAACGGGATTTTTAGCTCCTTATACTTGTCTAATAATGCCGATCGATAACGCCGCAATGCGATATCTCGAAAAAGGCGATTGCCTGCAAATCTTGCATAAATCCAGTCACTGCAAGCTTTAAATAGCTTTTTGATATTGGTTAATAAAGTCTCCTCAAACAGTTTTCCTAGACCTGCACCGACCAATAGCAAGAGAGGAATCAGTAAACCGTTATCAGGTAAAAGTCCTCGTAAGTCTTTCTTTTTTGCCTTTTGGGCTTTTGTATACGCTTTGTCGTAAATCTGCATGATTTCTGGACCAGTTAAGCCAGATGAGGATTTTTCGTACAGATCCTTGGCATAGCTTGGTCGGCGCGTAATGTCATTCTCTACGTCGTCGGCTGCCAGCTGCTGAATTTCTTGTTTTGTGCCAGGCTGGGGCGTTGGGGTTTGGCTGCTCACGCCACTGCCGAGGAGCAAAGAGGCGCATAGGGTGAGGGTAAATAGACTGATGAGCGCTGGACGTCTAGAACCGATCAACAGGGGGCACATGTTTTCTAGGGAAAGACGTTGGGATGTAGAAATTATAAGCAATTCAATCCCTTAAATCAGACATAAATGACTGGAGTGTGCCAGTTGCCCTATCTTACTGGACTAGGGTTGGTCTGGCGAATCGTCTTAGGTATGTGTCAGTTGCCCAAACCCCTTATCCCACTGTTCCACCTCAAAATCATGGACTAATCCCTAAGCCTCCTATCAGTAATGCGATGTAGGCGAAAAAGTGCCAAAGAGTAGTTGCGCCTACTGCAACTATGCTGCTGCCAAGAGCTTTGGAAGATATGTAGAAACCTTCTGCCTAATTGTCTAAATCGATATGGTAGCCGAGTGACTTTCCGAACTTGATTGAGCAAGTATGGCGGTTTGGGCGGTAGCCTGGCAAGTGACGTATAACTCCCGCCTGAAGCTGCTTATGTGTCAAAAATGACATATAAGCAGCCTATTTAGCATGCTTAACTGTTAAAAATGACAGATACTAGTCTGTATTTCTGGAAGTATACGTCAAAATTTGCATTTAAGTTCTGCAAATAAAGGTGTTATCACCAAAAAATGATATATAAGATCCAGAGTCAAGGGTCTTATATGTCAGATCTGACGCTGAATTATAAGTTCGGCTGCAATCGAGAGAGAGATTTTGCCAAGGGTCAGATCGGGGGTGGTGCAATCGCCCGCTATTGAGTTGCGCGTAGTTCAGGTATCCTCAACTCACGACAAGTCCCACAACGTTGTCGTCGATAGCGTCAGCATGAGTTTTGTTAACGGCTGCTCAAGTCTCAACAGTCCCACCAGATATTGGCGGTCACTTGCCGCAATATCCTGATTGTCAGTGGCGGTATCGACGAGTGCGCTCGGTGGGTGTGCGGAGTCTGCCAACTAGCGACGGTTACGTTTTGTCAACGGTTGGCCAGTAGCGATGGTCCCATTCAATATCGGTAAATCGCCTAGCGTGAATGGGTTTGAGAGAACGGTAGTGGGATGAGTGCAGGTTGAGATCGTGACAGCCCTCGCCATAGGTTTTGCCTTCGAACACTGCGTTAGAGCGGTCTGAACGAAAAGTATTGGCTATACTTCAGAAGTACTGCACCAGCCGCACAACTCCATCGTTAGGCTTCTGAATAATCGGAGGAAAGGAGATTAATCATGCGTACCTTTGCACAGAAACAGAAGCCAGCACAAAAGGCAAAATCTGAAAGCTCAGTGAGGCCCAGCCGGACATTTGCTGGACAAAGCCGTGAGGTAAGTTCTATCTTTCAATTACAGCGCACGATCGAGAATCCTGCCGTGCAGCGATCGCTACACGATAATGGTGAAGAGCGCGAAGACAATTCACTTACTAGTACATGGCCCCACTTTGCCCACGATTTCAGCCGAATAACTTTACATGCAAATGCATATACCAACATGCAACCGAAGCTGAGGGTTAATGTCCAGGGAGACAAATACGAGCAAGAAGCCAACCGAATAGCAGAACAAGTAATGCGCATGCCTGATGTTAATATTGGTAGTATTTATCCCGATAAGGATGGCATACAAAGAAAATGTACCGCTTGCGAAAGTGGCGATACACCCTGCCCAAAATGCGCTGTGAAACAGGGAGAGAAAACCCAATTAGAACCGCTTGTCTCCCAAGTTACCCCCTTAGTGCAGCAACAGACCATGCCAGAAGAATTAGAAGAGGATAAAGAAGAAAAAACACAGGCGAAGGAAACCCCAGGCAATACCCCTGATATAACACCACAAACTGCCACCAAAATTGGTGCATTGCGTGACGGTGGGCAGCCGTTGTCGGCAGCCACGCGCCGATTTTTTGAGCCGCGCTTTGGGACGGATTTTAGCGGAGTGAGGGTTCATACCGGTCAACGGGCAATGGAAATTGCAAAGGAAATTAACGCTCGGGCGTTTACTTTGAGGAATAATGTGTTTTTTGGTGCGGGGCAATATGTACCGGAAAGTAGTGCCGGGAAAAAGTTATTAGCGCATGAGTTGACTCATGTAGTACAGCAGGGAGAAATCCAAGCAAAGTCCATTTCTAAGCCAGTAGGACCAATTGTTAATTCACTTCAACGTCAGCCCTCCTCCCCCGGAGAGGCTGAATTTACTTGGTCTGAGAAAACAAGAAAAGGCGTAAGGAATCAAATAAACCTCCAATTAGCTGTTTTTAATTCAAATTTTGGTGATGCTGCAGTTGAGGTTAAAGTGAAATCGGCGATCGATGAACTTAAAGAAAAACAGTCGATTGGTTTAGAACTGCTATTTGAGGTTGCTGAGGGTTTTTTAACAGCAGGATTATCAAAACTAATAATTCATGGGATAAAAAAAGGCTATGCCTTGTTAGCAAAAAGATCTATAAGAATAGCTGAACATTATGTAAAGCTTTCGGAAGATACAGATTCTGCAGGAAAATTATTGCAAGTTTATGCTGGAATATCAAATCCCGCTTTAAATCAGGCTAAATCGTTTATCAAAAGTCAATTTTCTAGTATCGGTTCAAATAAAGCAGCAGAAGCTTTTATTGATAATTTACGCCTTGGTGCAAATCAGTACACTTTGAATATTTCTGGGCAAGTTCCGTCATTAAATGACGACAAATTGAAAAGTTTACTTTTTGCATTGCAACCTGAAAACATACAAATAGGAAGATTTAGAGAAGAAATAGACCAACTAGCTCAAGAGTTTAAAAAATATGTTTCTGAAATTGGGGATTGGAAGCGACGCAAGCCTGGTTATTATGCAGACCCATATAAATTTTCTGAGAAAGCAATTTGGGTTAAAGGTATTAAAAACAGAAAAGTTTTAGCATATGTAAAAACCAATAGGAAAGGTTCCCATCTTCCGTATGAACAACGTCCTAAGACAGGCGGAGGAGGTTTAAGAGGGGAAGGTTTTCCAATAGGATACGATCCAATATATTATCGTTTTAAAGGATGGATTCCGCCCTCTGTTGCTGACTTGGCAATCGCTACGACTAAAGATTATTTTGGCAGTATAGAGACTGTTCCCGTTGATGAAGTTCGTAATCTTTCTCTCGGGGATATCTACCATCTTAAGTCTGCTGATGATCCGTACTATGATGCTTGGATAAAAGGTAGTGACTAGTGATGACCAAACGGTCATGAGCATAGAAGTATACCCTCTATATGCTTTGAGGAAATTGTTCTGACGAGGGTTTTGAAATGAGGTGCTTTCCAGCAAGAACATACGTAGAGTCAAGTTATTGAATTGCGATATCTGCTTGATGCCGAACTCAAAACAAAAACTTAAAGCTTAAAACGTACAAAATTGTATCAGAATGTGCCTAACACTTTATCAACCGGACGCGGGCGTTTTTCGACAGTAACTGAAAAGAGGTAGCAAGATGGATCAAGCACCCATCAAAGAATTAATCAGATTCGAGGATTTTGAGAAACTGGACGTTAGGGTTGGCACGATTACGACTGTAGCAGAAGTGGAGAAATCGGATAAGCTGATGAAGCTAACCGTAGACTTTGGTGATCATACTCGCACAATTCTTGCTGGTATAAAGCAAGAACGTGAAAATCCATTCGAGATCGAGGGTAAACAAGCTTTATTCGTTGTAAATTTACCTGAAAGGAAAATGGCTGGAGAAGTATCTCAAGGGATGCTTTTTGACATCGGGTATGCGGACAAGCTCACACCATGTTTGGCAATACCCGAGCACCACATGCCAAACGGCAGTAGAGCTGGGTAGTATTAGTTTGCAAACAACGCCTAACAAGCACATGCAGACGGAACATTCCACTCGCTACGCGAGTGAAACGGTCGCAGTCACACTTAAAGGTAGTAACGAAAAACGAGGGGTTTTAGAATATAACTAGCTAGCGATATAGGTCAAAACCAGTCACAAGATTCATAACCGTAGTTTCTGCGCGTATACCTTTGTTGGCCCTAGACCGCTACACAGATCTAATGGTTGCTGTTATTCCTTGCTAAGAGCGTAGAGTATAGTCATTACAGAGTACTCCATCCCATTTGCCCATGCCCCCGGTGCAGAGGATTTTGATCTTAGCTGCCAATCCGTTGGATTCTTCCAGACTACGTTTGGAGGAAGAGCTACGCGAGATTGAATCTGTACTACAGCGGGCTAAGAAGCGCGATTTATTTGAGCTAAAGCCTCAGACTGCCACACGACCCAGCGACATCCAGCGAGCACTGTTGGACTACAACCCGCAAATTGTGCACTTTTGTGGCCATGGGGAAGGTACCCAGGGACTGGTGTTTGAAGATGACAGGGGCAACGCAAAGTTTGTAGATTCCCTGGCCCTGGCTAATCTGTTTGGCTCTATATGGGTTTCTGGGAGGTCTGAATCAAAAAACGCTTGAAACCCCTGTTATACAAGGCTTTTAGTCTAGGTGGTGCGGCATCTCTGAAACATGGTTTGGGTAAGGCTTACAGGCTATTTAATGAGTTCATCTCCCTGAAACAGCTATTGAGCCATCTGTTTAAGCTATTTGCTGACCAGGTCAAGTGTGTGGTGTTAAATGCCTGCTATTCCGAGGTGCAGGCTAAAGCCATCGTTGAGCATATTGATGCGGTGATTGGGATGAATCAGCCCATCAGTGATACTGCTGCCATTCGGTTTGCGGAGGGGTTTTACCAAGGATTGGGGGCAGGCAAAGATGTGGAGTTTGCCTATAAGTTGGGACGTAATTTACTAGAGCTGCAAGGCATTCCAGAAGAGCATATTCCAGTACTTAAGCGGAAAAGTGCAACTGACGAGGCGATTACGACATCACGCATCTTTATCAGCTACAAGCGAGATGTAGCCCCAGATGAACCGGTGGCTAAGCAGCTATATGAAGCATTGCAGACTAAGCACGAGGTGTTCATTGACCAGCAAATGCCAGTAGGTACCCCCTGGGCTGACCACATTGATGCTGAACTCAAGCGATCAGATGTGCTGATCGTGCTGCTGTCGGAGCATTCGGTGCACAGTGAAATGGTGGAGCATGAGGTGGAGTTGGCCCATCGGTTTGTTAGCACCAGCGGAAAACCGCGTATTTTGCCCGTGCGCCTGGCCCATCGTAAACCGTTTCAGTATCCGCTGAACCAGTATTTAGACCCGCTTAACTGGGCTTTTTGGGAAGATGATGGGGATACAGATAGCCTGATCGCAGAACTGCTCAAAGCCATCGAGGGTGAACCCCTATCGATTGCGGATGAGGCTAAAGATGACTTGTTAGAGCATCAGGTGGAGGATAAGATTCCTAACCCGGCATCGTCCGCTCAGCCGGTTTCTCTGGAGTCGCCAGACCAGGGGACGATGGCCCTGGAATCCAAGTTTTATATTGAGCGGGCAGAGGACCGGCGGGGACAAACGGCCATTGATGCTCAAGAAGGCACCGTGATCATCAAAGGGGCGCGGCAGATGGGCAAAAGCTCATTGCTGAATCGCATGATTGCCAGTGCGGTGGATCAAGATCGGCAGGTGGTCTTTTTAGATTTTCAACTGTTTGATCAGCCTGCCCTGGAAAATCGACAGCGGTTTTTCCGACAGTTTTGTCGATTTCTAGCGGATGAGCTGGACCTGCCTAACCGCATTGATGACTATTGGGATGAGGATTTGCCATTACCGCAAATCTGCACCAGCTACATGAAGCAGTTGCTTAAAGCGATTGATGAGCCCATGGTGCTGACCATGGATGAGGTGGATCGGGTGCTGGATACTCAATTTCGGTCAGACTTTTTTGGGATGTTGCGTAGCTGGCATAACAAACGGGCCATGAGTAAGGTATGGCGGCGATTTAGCCAGGTGTTGGTGATTTCGACAGAGCCGTATCAGCTGATCGCTGATTTGAATCAGTCACCGTTTAATGTAGGGCAGACGCTGCGGCTGCAGGATTTTACTACGGCTCAGGTGACGGAGTTAAATGAACGCCACGGCAAGCCCTTTAGTGGCAGTGAGCTAAAAGAGCTAATGCGATTGTTGGCGGGGCATCCCTATTTGGTGCGGCGGGCGTTGTACCTGATCGCAACAAAAGAGTGTAGTTCGAAGACCTTTTTTAAGACGGCCAGTGCGGCGCAAGGGCCGTTTGGCGGGCATTTGCGGCGGCATTTATTTCGGTTGAAGGGGCAGACAGATCTGACTCGGGGGCTGATGGAGATTTTGCGGAGTCAGTCTTGTGGGGATGAGAAGTTGGTATGGCGGTTAGAGGGTGCGGGGCTGGTGCGGAAGACGGAGACTGGCGCGGTGGCGCGGTGTGAGCTGTATGCAGAGTATTTTCGGAAGCATTTGTAGGGGGGCAATAGTTCTATGAATACGCCGAATCCTGGTTTTTATACAGTTGGTGGCCCTGTACAAGCGGGGAGTGGGGTCTATGTGCCCCGCAAAGCTGATAAGGAACTGTTGGCCCTGTGCAAAGAAGGGACATTTGCCTATGTGCTGACGGCGCGGCAGATGGGTAAATCCAGCCTGATGGTACGCACGGCACAGCAGCTGGCGGATGATGGCATTGTGTCAGTGATTGTTGACCTGCAGGGGTCGGGGAAGCTGGTGTCGGTGGACCAGTGGTATCTGAACTTTTTAGTGTCGTTAGAAGAGGCACTGGACGAGCAGGATATTGAACTGGATACCCAGGTGCGAAAGTGGTGGCAGGAGAACCAGGATCTGGGGCCATCGAAGCGGTTTTCGGTGTTTATAGAGCAGGTGCTGCTGGCGGAGGTGACGGCACCGATTGTTATTTTTGTAGATGAGATTGATACCACCTTGGGCATCGACTTTACCGACGACTTTTTTGTCGCGATTCGGTACTTTGCGGTGTCGCGGGCAGTGAAGCCAATATTTAAGCGGTTGTCGTTTGTGTTAATTGGGGTGGCAACACCGGGGGGACTAATCCGCGATCGGCAACGGACGCCATTTAATGTAGGGCAACGGGTGGACCTGACGGACTTTACCCTGACTGAAGCTTGGCCTTTGGCTAAGGGGTTGGGTTTGCCTCAGTTAGAGGCAGAGAAAGTGATGGAATGGGTGATGGGGTGGACGGGGGGACATCCTTATCTAACGCAACAGCTATGTCGGGCTTTGGCGGAAAAAAATGAAGATGAGCATCAGGGACAGGCCTGGACAAAGAGAGCCGTGGATGACGCGGTTGCCGCTACATTTTTTGGGGCAATGGCGGAGCGGGACAACAACCTGCAGTTTGTGCGGGGGATGTTAACGGAGAGTGATCATGAGATCTACGACGTACTGACAGCCTATCGAGATGTATGGGCGGAACGGCAACCGGTAGTAGATGATGAGCAATCACCGATCAAGTCTCATTTAAAGCTGTCGGGAGTGGTGAAACGAGAGGCAAAGAAAAACCTGCGAGTGCGCAATGAGATTTATAAGCGGGTGTTTGATGGGACGTGGGTGAGGGATAACCTGCCCGTGAACTGGCGGAAGCGGATACGACAGTTGCAGGGGACGATTGCCGCGAGTTTGTTAGTGATAGGAGGGTTGTCGGGGTTAACAGCCTGGGCTTTATGGGAAAAGGCTAATGCTCAGGCAATTTCAGAAGAGTTAGCGAAAGAAAAACAAACATTAGAGCAAAAAAGAGAGATATCTTCAAGAACGGCACAAAGAGCCGCAATTTCTTTAGTTGAGGCGATCTTACAAAAAGAAATTGCAGAAGAACAACGGGATACTGCGAATACTGCTAAGAAGACAGCAGAAAAGCAGCGTCAGGAAGCAGAAACTGCCCGCAAACAATCCGAAGAGGCAAAAGTAACTGAAGCAGAACAACGGCAATTAGCAGAACAACGTCAGCAAGAGGCGGAGCAGGCTAAGCAGGCAGAAACGGTGGCACGGGAAGCAGAAACAGTTGCTCGAAAGAATTCAGAACAGCGGCGAGTGGAGGCAGAGGTAGCAACACAGGTTGCGAAAGAACAAGGGCAGATAGCATTGGCCCGTCAGCTTGCAGCTCAAGCTGGTTGGGTGAGGCAACAGCGCTTAGATCTGTCTCCCCAGAGTCTGTTGCTGGCAACAGAATCAATGAAACGGCTACAGAAACTGCCCACATTTACATCGGATGCAAATCAGGTTTTACATGGTTTGAAACTATTACCGCCTGAGAAATCATCGATCGCCCATGAGGGGTATGTCGAGGACGTGCGTTTTAGCCCCAATGGCCGTTATGTGGCGACGGGCAGTAGGGACAACACGGCGCGAGTGTGGGACATCGAGCGGAATGTGGAGGTGGCCCGCATCGCCCATGAGGGGTATGTCGAGGACGTGCGTTTTAGCCCCAATGGCCGTTATGTGGCGACGGGCAGTAGTGACAACACGGCGCGAGTGTGGGACATCGAGCGGAATGTGGAGGTGGCCCGCATCGCCCATGAGGGGTATGTCTATGACGTGCGTTTTAGCCCCAATGGCCGTTATGTGGCGACGGGCAGTAGTGACAACACGGCGCGAGTGTGGGACATCGAGCGGAATGTGGAGGTGGCCCGAATGGTTCACGCGGATCCCGTTAGACAGATATGGTTTCACCCTAGCGGAGAGTATTTGTTGACCCGTAGTGGGGATATTGCTGAGGTATGGTTACTAAAACCTGAGAGTCTAATAGCAGAGGCGTGTAGTCGTTTAACGCGTAATCTAACGGTTCAAGAGTGGGAGCGTTTTATTGGAAAGGATGAGCCCTATACAAAAACTTGTGAAAATCTTGACTATCCAAAAGATCATATGTCACATAACAATCTGTCAAACCTCTCTCACTGGATTGCTGCCCGTGTGGATGATGTGGTGGGTATGGTTCGATAGCTCAACGCCCCAAGTACACCTGGGGCGTTGAGCCGTTGCGAGTGCTAATACTAGAGAAAACAATGGTTTCACGGTTCACCCCTAATGAGAGAATGAGGGGTTTTAGGTATGCCAGTTGACCACTTCACTCCATTTTTCATCCAAACTTAAAAAATCCCCAGTTGTTGTTTGCAACTGGGGAAAATCCATAGAAGATAGTTAGTCTAGCCACAGACTACTCATCAAAACTTGAGACCTTTAATCACTCCTAAACTTTGAAGGTTTTCCAAGCGCTTACAGGCTGCTCTAATGCACTTGAGATCCATCGCTTCAGCCAGTTTCCCAATAGTTGTTAGCGCGTAAACAGAGCCAGTCTGCAAAGGCAACAACAACTCATAAGCCTTTTGTTGACCAGGTGATAAATTCCAAGGATAGTCAGTATCAACAGAAATACTGCACGCCTCAACGCCCGCTATCCCCTCAAAATTATCACCCCCATTGAAAACCAACACAATACGGCTGAGTTCTTCATCAACCTCCTGATGGTCTTTGAGAAATTCAGGCGTGTAACCGCTATCATGCTCTAGATAAAGTGATAGGTTTTCCTGACAATTTTCAATGTGGATTTCAGTCATGGCTAGTCTTAGTAACTACCACTTAGGCCAAAACCTAAGCGCTGTTTGCTCTGATGCTTCATCATCGACGGCATAATCATAGCCCTCTGTATCATCGTCCTCGTCGTCTGCTGGCCCTCCCTCCTGGTCCCCTTGCCATTCTATATCCTCTTGCTCATCAACATCACGTTGAGCCCACCAACGATGCTCACTGTGATCACGCCTGAGGAAATCTTGCAATGACTCTTCACCTACATAGTCTTTATTGCGAGCTAAATCAGCATTACGCAAAGCTTGACGTATTTGATTAGAGCCCTTGGTCGGGATTGTAAAAACGATCTGATCGCCATTATCGTTGCTAACTTCAAATGTGGTAGTGTCTGGTTCTTGAGGCTGGAACCAATCAAATAAACCCATGTGTTATTCAACTCCTGAGTCGCCTAATGATTAGCCAGTGGTATCTCCACCGGAGTAGTGCGGATGTCCGAAATTACGACTCCAGCCGTTTTTGTTGAAATCTGTTGTAAACCTCAACCTCTGCTTGAGCTTCGATTTTGAATCGAGCAGCGCCACGTTGAGCACCATTAAGGCGAAATCGAGCCACCTCTGCTTCTGAGAAGTTAGACTCAGCCTGCTTAAGACTATCCATAAACTCATCAAGATCGGCTAAGTCTTGCTGTAAGGCAATCTCAGCAGATGAGTTTTGATTAGATAACGTAGCCAGTACTCCACCGACTTCATCAGGCATTAATTCCCCTTCAATGACTCCAGCGGTTTCCCATTCATGGGAATAGCGGCTTTTTGCATCGGTCACCCATATTTCACGCTCGTGGGTGTTGATGCTGCGAAACTCTCCCAGGAGTGTTCTCGCTAATTCGGTATAGCCTGCCTCGGTCTTGAGTAATGGCTCGGGAGCTACTTTAGAGACCCATTTAAACCAACGGGTTCTAAGGTTTGATGAACTGGTGCCGAATTCTGTTGCTAGCTGTTTAGCTGTGTAGTGCGCTCCGGTGCGCTCCACTGCGCTCTGAGTGCGCGGCGTGTTGATCTCTGAAATGCGCTTTATTTGTTCGCTCAATGTTCTATCCTTTATGATTCAAGGGTTTTGACTGCGCTATCGTTTGTTTTGTTGTTGCGCTGTTAGTGCGCTCTAATATGCGCTACTATTTCGCTGATGGCCACGACAAAGCCATCACGATCAACTGCAAGGGTTTGATCGTTTATCATTGATCTGTCTGGTTTTGAGAGTTACTTGGAACTAGATATGTTTGGCGGTTGGGTTAGGGGTTCAATTCTTGCCCAACTGCCTGCTGCGAATATGTCACCTCCTCCCATAGACGAAATGTATTGCCGAATAAAGTCTTTGAAACGGAGCTAGTCACCGCTTTTTTTATTGTTGTAATCTTCCAAGAAATCAAGCACATCGCTTGAAAGCATCGATTTGGGGAGGTCCGACCACCTTTTACCAAAGTGCTCTTCTAACCAAAGATCGATACTCACAATCTCTTCAGCAGTGAAACTGGGTTCTTTGCCTTTTGTCACTGCCCTCCAAACTTTGTCTGGAGAACAATTCCATGCGCGGGCTAACCCTCTTTGGGTGTAACCCATTGATTTCATAAATTGTTCGATCACATTTGGACATTGATTATCTTCCTCTTTGGACATAATATATCACTGTTGCCGCAAATTGCGTCGCAATTTGCGGCATTTGATTGACAACCACACGGGGTAGGCGGTCAAACTTCCCCCGTGTGGCCATTTTGCCACCGTTCACATGTTGTGCGGTGCATAAAAAAGCGGCCCCTACCGTATAGCTAGGGCCGCTAGTTCATGTAATTACTTTGAGCGATGAATGAATCACCCTATCCGTATTATTACATATTCCTCAGTGTTCGTCCACGCAGAAATGACCTGCTGGCAATGGTTTGAGCGATATTGATGCGTACACAAAACTGAGAAATAGCAATGCACAAAGACATAATTGACTCGATCCGGGCCGACCGAGATCGACAGCTTCTAGATGACACGCTAGGTGTAGTGGTCGGGGCAAAGTTCAAGGATGCAGCCTTAGCACAAATAGCGTCTGCTCATATGTTACCGCTGGATATCGTGCGTGCGATCGCCAACGACCTACTCCAGACCTCCACCGGGGAAAACCTCGATGATGAAGAATTTAACGCAGCGGTCAAGCAGGTCAAATGGATCGAGGAAAACATCACTGACGAGGGGCTCAGACTGTGGAAGCTGCAGGCCCTGGCCAAACGCTATCACCGGACCAGTGCCCAGCTGACCGAAGCATACACCAAGGCACTGATCAATCAAATGCCTATTGAACCCTTATCCATCAAGGACTTCAGAGAAAAGCATCGAACTAGAACAAAGTGGCTTATACCTGGCTGGATTCCTTCCAGCACCACACTATTGATCCATGGTGATGGAGGAGCCGGTAAATCCCTATTTACCTATCAAATCTTTGAAGCGGTAGTCAACACAGGCATTTGGAACGGGTACCCCATCGACGTGGGGCCAGGTCTACTAGTCCAGACTGACGAACCGGGACGGGTTACCGCTGAGCGGATGGACATTAGAGCTATTCCGGATAATGCCCCCATGGACATATTGAGTGATTGGACCGCATCGGGGCTTCCTCAGTTGGCTAAGTACATCGAGATTCAGGAACCTAAGCTAGTGGTGATTGACTCACTATCGACCATCAATAAAGACTCGATCTGCTCTGAAAAGGACACCGAGTACGCAAGACCATTACTCCACTTGAGAGATATAGCCGAGCGATTTAACACAGCGGTGATTGTCATTCACCACAGTAACGCTAGCGGTGGCGTTCGAGGGACTACAGCCATCAAGAATAGTGTCTCAGAAGTCTGGGCATTGAAGAATGAAAGCCCCCATAGACGTATTCTCAATGTAGAGAAAACTAGATTAGGCAAACCCCCTGGGAAATATGCGTTTGAGTTCGATGATAGTGACTTTACATTTCATCTATTGGGTGATCAGACTTCTGATGGAGAAATCGAAAATAACTCTGGCCAAGAAGAGAGAATTCGCCTATGGCTGAATGAAGATGATCGAGTAGGGATCCCATGGTCAACAACTGAAATCGCTGAGTTTGTGGCTATTCCAGAAAGTAGCTGTAGACGAGTCGTTAGAGAACTATGGGCGACGGGTCGAATTAGTCGCGATCGCTTCAATGGCAACCGCTATTACTCTTACTATGCTGGCCACCTGCGGGACTTCGTGGAGCAGCAAAGTCTATGTGACAGTTAACAAAACTCAATCTGATCAACTGATCAAAGGGGGCAGACCCATGATCAGTTTGACGATCAGTTTTGAATGAATTGTCAGATAAAGGTTTCAGGATGAAGTGATCAACTGATCATCAAAATCGCCAAAAATTGACTAATGCGAAAGTGCCATACCCTTGATCAGTTGATCACTTAAATTGATCCAGATCACAATCATCGTCTGAAACCATTCAAAAATCGTTCAGAAAATTCTAAATAACAGACATGGCGAACTGATCAACAAACTGATCACGAGCTGATCATCAACTGATCATGCTGTTTGTTATTGAGAATGCTTAACAAACAGCAATAAAGCGAGGGTGGTTTTCCACAGGTGTACTATATGCCAATTTCGGAGTGAGCAAAAAACGCCACAAAAAAGGCTCAGTTGCTGTGCATAATCGCAACGGTATGCTAAGGCTGCGATGGACCTACCAGGGACGCGGCTACTCGTTGGCAGTGGGTCTGCCCGATATCCCCATTAATCGGGCAGCTGCAGAAGCGAAAGCGGCACAAATTCAGATAGACATTGCCTTAGAAAAATTCGACACCACACTTAACCGCTATCGCTTCAATCCTGAGACCGGGCAGCTAACGGGTGATCTGTTTGAAGATTTCACTCAATGGAAAGTAGATAATGGTGAAATTGCCGAACACACTGCCAGCAACCAATATAAAACCCGTCGAAACTATCTCAGGCGTTTTGGTTCTATATCTAGCGTTGCTGATGCTGAGCGCTTTTGTGTGATGCTGCAAAAGCGCATGGTACGACATATCTACAACAACTGCCTTTTTACCTATAAAAAATTTTCTCAGTGGGCTGTCAAGTATAGTTACACCACCCAAGACTACTTTAAAGATATTTCTCCTCTGAAAACTTTAGCTAAGCAAAAAATAAAGCGTAAACCATTTACTACAGCTGAAGTCAAGCGAATATTAGAGGTTTTTCAAACAACAGAATATCTAAGCCACTATTTTGATTTTGTTCTTTTTCTCTTTTGCACTGGCACAAGACCTAGTGAAGCTGTTGGATTGCGGTGGGCATCAGTAGATTTAGATGCCCAGACGGTAACGATTGAAGAGGTCATTGTTAGACATGGCGGTCATGGTAAAGCTATTAGAAAAGGGACAAAGAACGGCATAGTTCGATCCATTGGGTTATCGGATCGAGCGCTGACTATGCTAAAAAATCGCCATGGGGATATTAAGCCTAATGATCTGGTTTTTACTGCCCCGAGAGGAGGAATTATTAATGCTGCATCGTTTGCGAGACGCTATTGGGGCAAAGCGCTACAGCAAGCCGAGGTCTCTCATCGGCCACTGTACACAACTCGCCACACGCTGATCAGTCATGGTATCGAGGACGAGAATTGGACCGTAGCCCAGGCTGCTGACGTGGCAGGGGATTCAGTCGCTACGGTGGCAAAACACTACATCCACCAGATCAACCCCCCATCGATGCCCGATTTTGACCAATAGCGGACGTAATCTGTACGTTATCTATTGTCCAGCTTATGAAAAACCCTTGTATGATAGGGGTTACAGCCCCGAAAAATCGTATGTCTCAAGCCATCATCCATGTTGTTGCCTATGCCGTTGTTGATCAGCAACAATTACTGACTGTTCGGAAAAAAAACACCCATAAGTTTATGTTTCCAGGCGGTAAGTTTGAGCCTGGGGAGAATGCTGAAATGGCGATTCGGCGAGAGGTTAAGGAGGAGCTAAATTGTGATATTGACCTCAATACATTTAAGCGCCTAGGAAAATTTGTGACGACTGCGGCCAATGAGGCAAATACGCAGCTGGTAGCAACGGTTTTCCAGGGTGGACTGATGGGTGCGCCTGTGGCATCTAGTGAAATTGAAGAACTGCGGTGGGTGCCGATTATGGCGGAGGCGTATGATGTGGAGCTGGCACCGTTGTTGACAGAGTGTGTATTGCCGCAGTTGAGGGCAGCGATTGGTTCTTGAGGGAAAGAGCTGAGACCGTTGAGGGGCTTAGCGATAAGTGGTTTTGCGAAGGGGAACCGTCAGGGAGGTGTGTGGATAACTGGCGCAAGTGGCCGAAGACCCCTCCGTTGGTTCCCCTTCGCAAGGGGAACCGCTGTTATGCCACTTTATGTGACAGTCTGATAGATGTGTATCCCATCCCCTAAGCACCTGCCTTATAAAACGGTCGCTTCACCACCGTTGCCGGTACCGTCTTCTGACGAATTTGCACATCTACCACAGTCCCCACCTTCGCCAGCCCAACCGGCACATAGGCCAGAGCCACCGGATATCCCAACGTAGGCGACAAAGTACCACTGGTGACAATACCCACAGATTCATCACCCTGCACAATCGGGTAATCATGACGAGCAATATTGCGACCCTCTAGCTGTAGACCCACCAATCGACGAGCAACCCCCTCAGCCTTCTGCTTAGCCAGCATATCCCGACCAATAAACTCTGACACCTTATCCAGATGCACTAACCAACTCAGACCACCCTCTAGCGGAGTCGTCTCATCATTAATATCCTGACCATAGAGCGCCATCGCCGCTTCCAGCCGCAGAGTATCCCTGGCCCCTAGACCACAAGGTTCAGCACCATGGTCTTGCAGCGCTTTCCAGATAGCGGGAGCATCGTCAATGCCGACCATGACTTCAAAGCCATCTTCGCCGGTATAGCCTGTACGAGCAAGAAACGCCTTGTGGCCCAGCACCTGACCATGGGCATGGTTATAACGACGAATGGCACTGAGATCGATATCTGTAATCAGCTGTAGAGTTACGACAGCCTTGGGACCCTGTACCGCTATGAGTGCCTGGCTTTGGGAGTTATCCTGCAGGTCTATGCCAGATAGATGGTCGAGGAGCCAAGTCTTATCTTTATCAGTGGTGGCAGCATTCACAATCAGACTGACCCGCTCCCCTTCATCATAGATAATCAGGTCATCGATAATACCGCCCTGAGGATTTAACAACACGGTGTATTGAGCTTTACCAGGAGAAAGCTTGCCGAGGTCAGAGGGCACTAGCTGCTGCAGTGCGCCCAACACGTTATCCCCAGTCAGAATAAATTTTCCCATGTGGGAAATATCAAACATACCTACCGATGTGCGGACGGCGGCATGCTCCTGCTTGATACCGCTAAACTGCACGGGCATTTCCCACCCGGCAAAACCGGTCATGCGGGCTTTGTCTTGAACACACAAATCATAAAGCGGGGTACGAAGCAGACTCATGGTAGACGGGCAGGAAGCTAGACAGCATAGATAATCCTACTCTCTTGGCTGCCCCGGTTAAACCATTGATGTGATATTGAGGATCAGCAATGCTAAATCAGGGTATCAACTTAATGCGGGGCGTTTTCTGGAAGATAGTAGTTGGTAGTTAGTTGAAACCTGTAGTTTCTCCCACGGTAAAACGACCGTCCAGGACGTGGACAAGGTTTATTTATTTATATCCACAAGAAAATAGCAATGGATTCGTGATGCCTTAATCTATGGATTGTTAATCATGTTGTTTGGTTGAAGTCGACTTCGCTGAAATTGATTGACTAGAATCAACCGGGAAAACTGGGGGCTCTCAGGGTTAAGGGATTGTGACTGTTTATGCCATCTACATACTATTCTTCTTGGTTGACCCAGCAGCTTCAGACTTTTATTAATCGTCAGCGCCAGCCTATGCCGCAGCCATCTTATCGCTTTGTTCTATTTGGTACAGAGTTTAGTGGTGGACGCATGGTGATTGATTTGCTGCGTCGTGTAGCGGATGCTCGCTATGGTCCTCTACCGTCCACATGGAATGTAGAGTCACTTCTAAAGCAACGTCATTTTTTCCCGCTCCGACATATTCAGCGTCATGGGGGAGACTGCTCAGACTATCTCTTTGGTTTCAAGCTATCGGCAGTGGATCTGATGAACACCCATGGGATGAATGAACCCCATCGGTTTATGGAGTTGCTGTATGAGCAAGGGTATAAGCTGATTTATTTGCAGCGTCGTGACTTGATGCGGCATGCGATCGCAATTCTCAAAGCTCAACAGCCCAACGGTCAGCCCAACAGTCGCCATATCGATCCCCAGGAATTGGTCACCACTATCAAACGGCTAGATGACCAGCGCATTGCCGAAGCGACCATCATTGCCCAGGTGCCTCACCTAAAAATTACCTATGAAACGGATCTCATTGATCCCAATGTCCACAATGTGACGGCTCAGCGACTGTGTCGCTTTTTATCCCTACAGCCAAGACAGCAGACTCAATATTCTATGAAGCTAGTGCACCAACGGATTTCAGACCTGGTCACTAACTACGATGAAATATGTGCCATCTTAGAGCACTCGGACTATGCCTATGTATTGACTGAGGCATCTGCCAAGTTAGTGATTTAGCAAACAGAATTCCTAATACGACATCCTGACTGATAGCACCCGATATCGAAGGGCACCCACCAGGGGATGCCCCTATAAAATTATCCATTTTCAATCGGGGTTGAGGAATTCGGATTTGGTATAATCCCTGATCCCTTTACTGCTGAGGCATTGCGTCGCCACATAGCCGGTTTGATCCGTCTGAGGGCGGATGCAGGAAAACGCTGATTCCAGTCTGCTTCACTGAGGTTGGCCAAGTCCTCTAGCTGAGGAGCCACATTGTCTGGATAGGGGGCAAACTCAGCTACATCAGTGGGTTGAGCAAAGCGTTGGTTCCAGGGGCAGACATCCTGACAGATGTCACAGCCTGCAACCCAATTATCGAGGTGATTGGCTATTTGGGGCGGGAGGACGGGGTCGCGATTTTCGATGGTGTGGTAAGCAATGCAGCGACTGGCATCGACAACACCAGGGGCTCGAATTGCGTTGGTAGGGCAGGCGTCAAGACAGCGGGTGCAGGTGCCGCAGTGGTGAGTGTGGGGTTGCGATGATGAGAGGACTACATTGGTCAGAATCTCTCCCAAAAATACCCAAGAACCATAGTCACGGGTAATCAAATTGCCATTTTTAGCGACCCAACCCAGGCCTGCCTCCTGAGCCCAAAATTTATCCTGGACAGGACCTGTATCAGCATAGTATCGAGCGATCATGTCCTCGCCCTGGGTCTGCAGCCAGAGGGCTAGCTGCTTTAGTTTTTTGTGCATCACCCGATGGTAGTCACGACCCCAGCCATAACGGGCAATTTTTCCGTACTCAGCTCCCCCAGGCCGCTGATCTGGGGTGTAATAGTTTAACGCGACACAAATAATCGAGCGCACCTCGGGCATGACGCGGCGAATGTCCTGACGCTTAGGATTTGCCATCCAGGCCATATCTGCTTGGTATCCCTGGTCCAGCCATTGCTGTAACCGAGTTTGCATAACCCGCTCTGGGTCTGTGACCTCAGCAGGCACCGCCACAATGCCAAACCGGTGAAAGCCAACGGCCATGGCCTGTTGTTCTAGCTGCTGACGGAGTGAGTTGTTAACTGGTTGGGAATCTGACACTGCATAACGACCCGCATAATCTTTAGGTTATTTTCTGATATTCACCCTCCTGGGTTTGAATTATGTTGAGAGAATGTAACCTTTGATGAATTCCCTAATTTACTATTTTTATTGGAAATAATACGTCACATTTTAATGAGGGTTTTGGTAACAACAGATACTCCTTTGGGGGTGACAAGATTGAATACTAAGGCAACCAACAGATAGGTTTCTAGGGTTCCGATTTAATGTCCTGGGCTGGCTCAGCGTTAAATGGCTGGACCGAGAGAAACCGCCAGTTTTCTGGTACACGGCGGGATAAAAGCCCGGGAGAAATCATGCGGCAGACGTTGTCTGCTAAGGATTCTCTCGGGCTTTTGATTTTTCACCCTCTGGTGATTTTCACCCTCTGGTGATTTTTCACCCTCTGGTGATTTTTCACCCTCTGGTGATTTTTTACCCTCCGGCCTTTTGCCCCTCCGCATAGACATCATGAGTGATACCCCTACTTTTCGTAGTCCAGTTGACTCGGAAGCCAATCGTGCCCTTGAACGTGAGGCTCAGCTACCCTTTACGGGCTGGCAACAGGAAGTCTCCCAGGGGTTAGAGTATGGTTTAGAGGCTGCTGATAGTATTCGCGATCGCACTATTCCCACCTTCTCTCGCGGTGAGCTGCCCCACTATGCCGGGATTAACACCTTTCTCAAAGCTCCCTATATAGAAGATGTTCGTAAAGTTGGAGAATACGATGTCGCCATTGTCGGTGTTCCCCACGATTCTGGCACCACATATCGCCCCGGTACTCGATTTGGTCCCCAGGGAATCCGGCGAATTTCTGCCCTTTACACGCCCTACAACTTTGAGATGGGTATCGATCTGCGAGAACAGATTACCCTCTGCGACGTAGGCGATATTTTCACCATTCCAGCCAACAACGAGAAATCTTTTGACCAAATCTCAAAAGGGGTTGCCCACATTTTTAGTTCCGGTGCATTTCCTATCATCCTGGGGGGTGACCATTCCATTGGATTTCCGACTGTACGAGGTGTTTGTCGCCATCTAGGCGACAAAAAAGTCGGTATCATCCACTTTGATCGCCATGTCGATACCCAGGAAACGGACCTCGATGAGCGCATGCACACCTGTCCCTGGTTTCATGCCACCAACATGAAAAATGCTCCTGCTAAAAACTTGGTGCAGCTGGGCATTGGGGGGTGGCAGGTACCGCGTCAGGGGGTAAAAGTTTGTCGGGAGCGAGCGACTAACATTCTCACAGTGACCGATATTACCGAGATGGGTCTGGATGCTGCCGCTGATTTTGCTCTAGAACGCGCCCTTGATGGCACCGATTGTGTCTACGTCAGTTTTGATATTGACTGCATCGATGCCGGATTTGTCCCTGGTACTGGCTGGCCAGAGCCCGGTGGTCTCTTGCCCCGCGAAGCCTTAGCTCTACTGGGCAAGATCATTCGTAAGGCCCCCGTCTGCGGCCTAGAAATCGTCGAAGTATCACCTCCCTACGATGTCAGCGATATGACGTCCCTCATGGCCACCCGTGTGATCTGCGATGCCATGGCGCACCTGGTCCAGTCGGGCCAGCTACCGCGCACCACCCCCGACTATATTCATGCCGAAGCCAATATGGATGTCGGCAGCGGCTGGCAATAATTCACACCGCCTGTAGGGGCGTTGAATGCAACGCCCCTACCCCAATGCCCATTACCATTGCCTGCCCATGCACGAAACCGACATGACCAAGGCCTTGATTGTCACCATCCAGGACTGGTGGGATGCCCAACCAGAACGTCCCACCATCGAAAAAGTTCATCTGGTGGTTGGGGCCTTTACCTGTGTAGAACCTGCCAGCCTTCAGTTTGCCTTTGATGTCCAGACCCAGGGCACCTTTCTCGATGGGTCTCAGCTGGTCATTAAGGATATCCCCCTGGTGGCCCACTGCCATACCTGCCGCCGTGATTATCGTCCCGAGTATGGCAGTCAATATGCTTGTCCCACCTGTAACAGTCCCATGGAAGATATTCGTTCTGGTCGAGAACTAAAAATTGATCGCCTCGAATGCGTTGCCGTCTGAGATAACGCATTTTGTAGAGGCGTTCCATGGAACGCCTCTACAAAAAATCTATTAACCATTGCCCATTATCCTTTTATCCCTATGCACCAAACCTTTGATGCCGCCCTCGAAATGAACTTGCTCCATGCCAATCAGCGAGGGGCAGACCATAATCGTGCCCACTTTGATGAGTGGGGTATTACCTGTGTGAACCTGATGAGTAGCCCCGGCGCAGGTAAAACTCAGCTTCTAGAATCTACGCTTGAGGGATTAAAAAATCTCAAAATCGCTGTGATTGAAGGTGATATGACCACCGAATTGGATGCGGATCGACTGCGTCAACACGGTGTTCCAGTCATTGCGATCAATACCGGTCGTTCCTGTCATTTAGATTCAAAAATGGTAGCGGGTGGGCTTCATCAGCTGCAGCATGATTACGATCCAGCCAGTCTAGATCTAGTGGTTGTCGAGAATGTGGGTAACTTGGTATGTCCTGCCGAATTTGAGGTGGGAGAGCATATCAAAGTGGCTCTGCTCAGTGTCACTGAAGGCGAAGACAAACCGCTGAAATATCCGGTGATGTTCCGAGAAGCAGATTGTTTGTTGATTACAAAAACAGATTTGACTCCCTATTTAGATGTGAATCTAGACCAGATTGAGGCCAATATTAGACAGATTAATCCTAATGTCACCATCTTTCGCGTGTCTGCCAAAACCGGCGATGGCCTGGAGAGCTGGCTTGAATGGCTCCAACAAACGATGACCCATCAGGCAAACCGTTTACAACTCACAGTATGACAACTTGAGATCTTGCATAAAAGCGAGACAACTACAAACTCCCGATAGCTTGCTAACTAATGTAATGAGGTGAACGATGCAACGAAACCGTTTTTTATCTACATGTTTAGCGTTCTTTTTTGGCGTGGTAGTTGCTGTGGGCTGCGCTGGTAATGCTCCAGAAACAAGCTCTGAGCCGACCAATACATCAGAGGTTGCTGCAGTCGACGGTGCTCCTTTAGTCATTGGCTACAGTAGCTGGCCAGGCTGGTTGCCATGGGCCATTGCCGAGGAAAAAGGGCTGTTTGAAGCCAATGGTGCCAATGTAGAACTTAAGTGGTTTGATGGCTATCTAGCTTCCATGGAAGCCCTGGCAGCTGGACAACTGGATGGTAATTGTCAAACTCTAAATGACACGATTTCATTCGCGGCAGATGCGGTCAATGGCGAGGTCGCTGTTTTGGTCAACGACAACTCTGCCGGGAATGACAAAGTTATTGTTGCAGAAGGCATCAACAGTCTCGAAGATTTGAAGGGTAAGACGGTGGCGTTAGAAGAGGGTGTGGTAGATGACTTTATGCTGACCCAGGCTTTAGAAGATGCGGGTATGTCTCGTTCTGATATCACCATCAAGAATTTAGAAACGGGGGCGGCGGCAGCAGCGTTTGCCTCTGGTCAGGCTGACGGATTTGCTGGATGGCCCCCTTTCTGGAGTATTGCGTTGGAGCGGGAAGGCAGTAAAGAACTGTTATCGTCTAAAGAGTATCCAGGCGCAATTCCTGATCTGTTAGTAGTCACCCAGAAGGTGATTGATGAGCAGCCTGACCAAGTACAGGCTATGGTCAATACGTGGTTTGCCACTCTTGACTATATTGCTAAAAATCCTGAGGAGTCAAACAAGATTATGGCCTCTCGTGCTGGGGTATCGGCTGAGGAATATAAGGCCTTTGAAGCAGGTACTCGTATCTTTACGATAGAAGAGAATCTGGAGGCATTTAGCGAGGGTAACACCATGAAGCACATGCCTTTTGCGGCGCAAAAAATGAATGACTTTATGGTGGATGTAGGCTTTATCGAAGCCGGACCTGAAGATTTAGGGGCTATTTTGGATGACAGCTTTGTTAAAGCCTATGCGGAAAGCTCTTAGATAGATTCGATGCTAGGGGCGCACAACCGTGCGCCCCTAGTTGTTTTTTACAGATGGTTTTAAGAAAATGATCCAGGCCTCTGAACCATTGAAAGATGAGTTTGAGCCAACGCCTAAAAGCTTACAGCCTACGGTGTTTTGGCGTATTGCTGAAGATATTCCAGATGGTCTCAACTGGTTACTAATTGCAGTCTCAATCATCGTTCCACTAACAGTCTGGTGGATACTGTCAAACTATACCAATATTAATCCTAAGTTTTTACCCAGTCCCCAAGATGTGATGGGGGCATTTCAACGATTATGGGAGAAAGGGTTTATCACCCAAGACATTCTGGCTAGCTTTGGACGGGTAACGATTGGGTTTACCCTGGCGGCGATTGTATCGATTCCCTTAGGTATCAGCATGGGGGCCTTTGCCAGTATACGTGCCGTCATGGAGCCCATTACTAGCATTTTGCGGTATATGCCCGCCCCAGCATTTATCCCACTGCTGATCATCTATTTGGGTTTAAATGAAGAACCCAAAATCGCTCTTATTTTTATCGGCACCGTGTTTTTTAACATCCTTATGATTATGGATGCCGTAAAGTTTGTCCCCAAGGATTTGATTGAGACTACATACACCCTGGGAGGACAGCGCTGGCAGGTGCTGATGTCGGTGATTACACCCTATATTGTTCCAAGTATTATCGACACCTTTCGCATAAATGTTGCCGTGTCTTGGAACCTGGTGGTAATTGCAGAGCTAGTCGCTGCAGACGAAGGATTGGGCAAACGTATTTTGCTAGCTCAGCGCTTTTTCAAAACCGATGAGATATTTGCCTGTCTGATTATATTAGGGATAATTGGGTTTGCCCTAGATTTAATCTTTCGTTGGGTGCTCAAGACCAGTTGTAAGTGGGCGTTTGATTAGTTGTTATGCATCTTAAAATCTCTAAGCTATACAAACAATTTCCAACGAAACAAGGCCTATTACTGGCACTTAAGGACATCAATATGCATGTCGAAACGGGGGAACTGGTATGTGCGGTGGGGGCCTCTGGCTCGGGTAAGTCAACGCTGCTGCGGTTGATTGCCGGGCTGGATATACCGACAGGGGGCGAGATTACTGTCGACTATGAGCCGGTGAAGGGGCCAGGGGCCGATCGGGGCATGGTGTTTCAGAAGTATACGCTTTACCCTTGGATGACGGTGCAGCGCAATGTGGAGTTTGGCCTCAAGCTCCAGGGAATGCCTAAGAAACAGCGTCGGGAGCGGGCTAGTTACTATCTAGATGTGGTGGGTCTGACCAACTTTGCCAAGTCACTACCGAAGGAACTGTCGGGTGGGATGAAGCAGCGGGTTGCGATCGCACGTGCTCTGGCCTGCCAGCCCAAAATCCTGCTCATGGATGAACCCTTTGGCGCACTGGATGTACAAACCAAAGAAGCCATGCAGTTATTTTTATTAGATCTTTGGAAGCGCACTCGCTGCACCATCTTAATGATTACCCACGATGTGGAAGAGGCCGTTTTCCTATCCCAACGGGTATATGTGATGACGGCTCGACCCGGCACAATCCAGCGAGAGATTATCGTTGACCTGCCAGAGGAACGCACCTACGCAGTCAAGCGAGAAAGCAAGTTTCAAACCTACAAATACGAAATCACTGACCTGTTGCGAGGAAAGCAAGATCTAAAACTTATGACTGTTTAGCCTTGGTCACCATGGCGCTGGCATACCAACCCCCAAAACTCCCTACTAGCAAGACAAAAATAAGCTCCTTAAGCAATGGTAAAGCTAGAAAAAATGTCATAGCAATAGCTTTAGTATTTTTTCTACAGGTTCTCAGCTAGGGTTCAGAAAGCACCTGTAGCTTTTCAAGTATGAAACCAACCAGGAGCATTATTAACGATGACAGTTGAGTACGATCTTGTAGTGATTGGCGGCGGATCTGCCGGACTTGTGGCCGCCAGTGCCGGGGCCCAGCTCAACGCTCGCATTGCCCTGGTCGAAAAGCATCTTCTGGGTGGCGATTGTCTCCACTATGGCTGTGTCCCTAGTAAGTCCCTCATCCATGCCGGACAGGTGGCCCATCACGTACGTACAGGATCTAAGTTTGGCATCTATACATCCACACCCACCATCAAGTTTGAAGAAGCCATCAATCACGTTCAGAATGTAATTGGCGTTATTCAAGAGCATGATTCAACAGAGCGATTTGAAGCTCTGGGTGTAGATGTATTTTATGGTTCTGGCCGGTTCACCGATTCACGCACCTTTGAAATCAATGGCCAGCAGTTAAAAGGCCGAAACTTTCTGATCGCGACCGGTTCTAGACCTGCCATTCCGCCCATTGAAGGCTTAAAGGAAACAGGCTTCTTAACCAATGAGCAGGTATTCTCCCTTAAAGAAAGACCCGACTCTTTAGCGGTGGTTGGCGCTGGTCCCATCGGCTGCGAACTCGGCCAATCCTTTGCCCGATTGGGTGCGGACGTTACCATTATCGCTAGTCGCGATCAAATCATGCCCAAGGAAGAACCTGAGGCTGCTGCTGTTGTGCAAAAACAGCTAGAGGCTGAAGGTATTCGAGTCCTAACCAAGAGTCGGGCCCAAAAAGTCGAGGTGATCGATGGGAAAAAGCATCTTTATGTGGGTGATCAAGTCGTCATAGTAGACGAGATTTTACTATCCACTGGTCGAGTCCCTAATGTAGAATCCCTTGGCCTGGAAGCGGCTGGCGTAGATGTCGGTAAAGCCGGTGTTAAGGTCAATGAAAAGCTCCAGACTAGCGTCCAGCATATCTACGGTGCAGGCGATGTCATTGGGGGCTATCAGTTTACCCATGTGGCGGGATACGAAGCCGCCGTGGTCATTCAAAATGCCCTATTTCTGGCCACCAAAAAAGCAGATTACCGGGTGATTCCCTGGGCCACCTTTACTGAACCTGAATTGTCCCGTGTTGGTTTAACAGAGACCCAAGCACGGGAGCGTTATGGTGATGACGTAGCCATCCTCAAACATGACTTCAAAGATGTGGATCGCGCCTTAGCCGAAGCAGCGGGACATGGATTTGCCAAATTCATTACCCGTAAAAATGGCGAGATTTTAGGAGCTCATATCGTTGGTCCCCATGCTGGTGAGCTGATCCATGAGGTTGTCTTAGCGATGAGCTACAAGATGAAAATCGATGCTATCAAGAGCATCATTCACGTTTACCCCACCCTGTCGGAGATTAATGCCAAGGCGGCTTTACAGCTAACTAAGCAAAGCTACGCTAAAAATGATCGATTACAGAATATCCTGCGGCGTTTCTTTAATTGGAGACGTTCTTTAGTTTAGGACAGGTTGAACGACATCCTAGGTCACTGGCATTCGGCATCTAAATCCTGTGTTTGGTGTGATCATCGTCATCTTCACCGTAAATTTACAGGGCTATCATAAATTCAATAGTTCCCTAATCAGCGCATCTACTGAATTTTACGAGGGTGTCACAATGCCTTTTTTACCTTTATTCATCGTCATCGGTATCTTCCTAGCGACAAGTAAAATTCTCCAACCCAATCATCATCAGCATTTTCAGTCAGCTTCTGATGATTACAATGAGCAACGGTTGAATCAAGCTCTAATTGATTACATTGCTCGTGAATCCAGAAGTAAGAGTAACTCTAGATACGGTAGTCAGTCCAACGCTAAGTCTGGGAAAAAGAGCTTAAAATCAGATAAGCGACGCTAATATCTAACGATTTTTCGATAACTGCACCTCAGCCGTCTTGAACCTGTTTCAAGGCGGTTTTTAGCTTTAGGCATCTGTTTAAAAGAATGGCGACACCGGTATGTTGAGTTATATAAATAATCCATTCTGTTATCTGTATATCCGATTAAGGAGCCATCAAAGCGTCTAATGATGGTTCTAATGATGGTTAATATCCCCTGATGTCACTTCATAAAAGTTAGATGTATGGCTAATGACAATCATCTATGAGCTGGGGTAAAGACTTGCCCAAAATGGTAACTTCAAGGATGGTTCAGGGCCCCAGCCTCCTGATGTGATCAGATTTCTGTACCCCCTACTCCGTATCCCCTACGTAGTTGAATTATTTGCAATTAGGCTACCGAGGAAATAAAATCATTGTATTCGCTTATTTTTATACAGGTCATCTACGCCAAATGGCGAAACTCTCTGGTTGACTTTTACGCAGGAAAATCTCTATAAGTGACTTCTTATTCTTAAAATATCCACACTAAAAAACTCTAATTGAGAGGTTTTTAGCGAATCTAAATCCCTTGATTTAAGTCGTGGATCTCTCTACTTTTGCCTAAATAGGGCTACGCATTTTCGCATAAAACACATAATCAGGTAAGTACTACCACGGTTTTGATCAGGGGGTTTGATGCCCTAGAAAAGTTACAGAGAGGCATGCATGGGGTGATTGAATTTAGCGTTACTGAATCTTTAGAATAGCTTGAACTGCCAAGCACTAGTCCATAGTGAACAGAACAGATTAAGACTATTCTCTACCTCAGCAACGACTTAAAATTCTGACTTCATCGATAGAATGTGAATGTAACTTTGTTTTTCTATCTGCGTCCAGTTTTATACGCTTTATTGGGCAGTATGTCTCCTATGGGGGATCTCTAATCTAAAGTCTCATAGAAGACTAACGATGCATATGCCATTTACCAACAGGACGTCAGATTCACTATCTCATATGACACTTTTTAATGTTTTATTTGCGCAAACTCCCTTGGAGTTTCCCAAGCGGTTTTGCCGATGCACTGCCCTAGGGCTAGTAATTGCACTAGGGGCACTATGTTTCTCTCCTACATTAGCTCAAGCTGAAGACGATCAGGTACGCCAGGGGTTGCCGGGTAGACGCATCAGCGGTGCGTCTCGGCTACCCACATCTGCCTGTGCTCAAAATGCTAATCCGCTAGTGGCTATTGTTCCTGAAACTAATTTGGGTACAACGGCGGTGGCAGAGCCAACACTGTGGCTCAGCGTGCCGAAAGTGACGACGGCTAAACAGCTAGAGTTTCGTTTGTTTAATGCTCAAGACAAGATTATTTATCAGACTAGCGTTACAGTAGAACCTACGGCTGACTTAATGGGGTTGGACCTAGGTACTATGACCAATGCGCCTAAACTAGAAGTCGCTCAGCGTTATCGTTGGACTGCTTCAATTATCTGTAATTCCAACAATCCCTCGGAAAATATTTCAGTAGAAGGATGGGTTGATCGCGTTGATGTATCTAACCCTGGCGGTACTGGTTCAGGGAGTATAGACCTCTGGTACGATCGATTAGGATTATTAGTTGAGGAACTTCAACGTCAGCCCCACAATCAGGATGTATTAAGCCAGTGGGAGACGCTGATGGCATCAGCAAGACTTGATCAAATCGTTCCTTTATCTGTAGATGCTGACTCTGTGGATATTACGTTACCCATAACCGTGGTCGAACCTGATTAGAGAGTCGCGACAGGAGCGAAACTGTTATGGCGCGTCCCAGTCACCGGAGCAGTAGCAATTGTCATGGACAGCTTGCAAGTGTTATGGCGCAGTCGCTTTCAAAAGATATGTGCTGTTGGGATAACCACTACAACCCTTTGGGCTGCGATTCATCAATGGGCTCATGGCCAAGTTATTTCGGCCCCAGACTCTATCCAAACCCAGGTTGTTCAACAAGGCAATCGGTTTGACATTGTTGGAGGGACTACTGCAGACGATGCTACGTTGCTATTCCATAGTTTTGAGCAGTTTGATTTAGACCGTGGTCATATCGCTGGATTCCAGGTAGCTCCTGGTATAAACACTGTTTTTGGCCGGATCACTAATGGCCTACCCTCCCATATCAATGGACTGGTTGAGGTAGAGGGTGCTCCAGCTAGTCTGTACTTGATGAATCCAGCTGGAGTTTTATTTGGACCTGATTCATCGATTAACTTGGCGGGTGATTTTGCCGTTTTAACGGCTGATCGGTTGGACTTTAGCCAAGGTAATTTTGCTTTAATGGGTCACCCCCATGGCGTGCAGGGTAATATTCTGCAACTGCATTTCAATCCTGACCACCCTGGTACCATTGTCAACTTGGGCGATCTTCAAGTTGAGGAGCATCATGCTTTATCTCTAATTGGTCATACTGTTGTTAATCATGGAACTTTAAAGGGTGGGGTCATTAACATCGCTGCTGTTGGTGCCCACAGTGATGTTCACCTTACCGAAGGGAGATTTCAGTTTTCTCCCGTACAGACTGTACAGACATTGCCACCGTGGCTGACGTCTGCTGGCACTGAGCATGCAGCCACGATAGAAATCGCTAAGAATGGATCGCTTTATCTGAGCGGATCATCACTACCAGAGCTGCCCCTTGGCACTGCGTTAGTCGATGGTGAACTGGTGGCAACCAATCGTATTCGGGTTTTAGGCGATCATGTTGCCACGATGGGAGCCACGCTACGTGCGACTGACGGTGGGCAAATTTTAATCGGTGGTGACTATCAGGGGAGTGGCGTCATACCCACTGCTCAATCCACCTTTATTGATGCTGCTACCACCATTATTGCCGATGGCGAGAGGGGGGGGCAGGTAGTTATTTGGTCCGATGAAATTACTCGATTTAGAGGCTCAATCAGTGCTCAAGGGGTGACAGCTGGTGGCAAAGTTGAGATATCGGGTAAGGAACAGCTTGACTTTGGCGGGCGAGTGGATCTGCGATCGCACGGTCCCCCAGGCACCCTCCTGCTGGATCCAGAGAATCTGGAGATCCGAGCCGGTAGCAATCCCAACGGTACTGACACCAGCGAGCCCGACGTTCTGTATGAAGATACCTTAGAATCCTCCATCATCGGCAATGTCAATTTAATCTTCCAAGCAGACGATGACATTACCATCGCCCCCCTCAGCGATGGTGCGTTAACCTTTACCCAGGGAATAGGTAGTATTAGCTTTTTGGCCGATGGAGATGGAGACGGCAATGGTAGTTTCACCATGGCCCCTGGCAATCGGATAGCGGCACCGGGGCAAGATCTGGTGATTAAAGCAGCTGACATTATCGCTGGTGACCTAGATACCAGCATATTTTCAGCGATTGACAATTCTGAGGGGGCTGGTGAGATTCGGTTGACGGCTACCCAAGGAAGCATCAATGGTGGCAATCTGACCGCTACAGCTCGCGGCGTTCTCAATAACAATGGCAACGGCGGCATGGTTGTTTTGTCGGTAGCTGACGCTATTACTGTTGGAGATATTACAACTGCCACTGCTGGCCTGAGTAACAATGGTAGTGCTGGTGCCATTACCCTCAATGGGCAGACGGGGACCATATCCACTGGTCTTTTAGACGCGAGCGCCTCAGGTAATAATAATACTGGAGCTGGAGGAGATATCACGCTCACGACGACAGACAGTATTACGATCGGTGATGTCATTTCATCAGCAAGTGCAACCACCAATAACTCAGGTGATGCCGGGGCTGTTGCCCTGACTAGTAGAGTAGGTAATATTACAACAGCTGCCATTGCTGCCGATACGAGAGCCGATAGTAGCAATACAGGCAACGGTGGGGCCATCTCTCTAAATGCGACCCAAGGGGCCATCTTGAGTCAACAAATCACGTCTACAACCGTTAGCCCTGATTTGGCATCAACCCAGGGAGGTGATGTCCAGCTTACGGCGGCGGACAACATTGTTATTGACTTTATTAATGTTGAGGGGGAGGGGCAAGGGGGAGATATTGACCTAACTACGCAACAGGCATTGCGAGTGTTGAAGCGTATTCCTGATAGGAATGCTCCCATTAGTCTGTTGACTACAGGAGATGGAGCCATTCGTTTAACCTATAACCTGGACCCAACGACTCCGTTTAATTTGGGTAATAGTGATATCCATGGAACATCGGGGAATATCACCACAGGGGTAGATACCTTGACGGCTCCGCAAACGGTTACCCAAATGATTAATTTGAGTACCATCAAACTCAATAATCTATTTGAGCTTCCCCCAGTATCCTCTCCTCTAGTTGAACCTCCCGTTTCCACACCAGACGCTCAGCCTAATCATCTCCCAACTCCTCAGGGATCGAAATCTCCATCATCAAACGATTCCTTGTCAGAAAATCCATCGTTAGAACAGCTATTCTCAGACAGTCTAAACCCATCTGAAATTGAGATTCTTGATGCTCTAAATAACAGACAAAATGAGACGAAGACTAACACCGAGAGAGAACGCGAAAGTGCCATTAGCAACGGCGAGCTGATCTGGGCCCAAATAGAAAATTCATTCTCGACCGACTTTGTCAAAGCCCTAAATTTACCCATGCCTGCAGCTCCATCGTTGCAGACCACTCAGCAGGCTTTAAAACAAGTGAGTGTGAATCAAGGTATTGCGCCAGCCCTGATGTATATCCGGCTCAAAGATACCCATATAGAACTTGTGTTGGTGAGTGGTGAGGGACCACCGGTATATCACCCCGTTGCGGTTAAGGCAGCAGACGTGCAAGCTGTCGTAGAGACCTTTCACCAAACCATTACCAATCCAGTATTGCGGTCTGCTCAATATTTACCCGCAGCACAGCAACTGTTTGATTGGTTGATTCGACCGATGTTAGACGATTTGGAAATGGCCAACATCGACCATATTGGCTTTATTTTGGATGCAGGGCTACGGTCTTTGCCGATGGCGGCACTCCATGATGGACAGCATTTTTTAATCGAGGACTATAGCATTGGATTGTTGCCTAGTGTCGGTTTGACCGCCCTAAGCACACCACCGGCTCTGGAGATATCATCGGGTGCTGAGGCGACCCTGGCTATGGGAATTGCCAATTTTGCAGAGCAGGCTGATCTAGCCGCTGTTCCTTTAGAACTGGAACTAGCCAGCCAAAGTCAGAGCGATGAACAGTACTTAGACCAGGAAGCAACCTTAGCCGCGCTAGAACATCGTTTAGCCCAAGGTAAATTCACGAATGTTCATCTCGCTACCCATGCTGTATTTCAACCGGGTAACTTAGATAATTCCTATGTTCAGCTTTGGGATCAAACGGTAAAGCTCAATCAGTTGCAAAAATTACCGCTTGATGAAATCGATTTCTTGATTTTGAGTGCCTGTGCTACAGCCCTTGGCGATCTATCGGCTGAATTTGGATTTGCCGGATTAGCGGTAAATGTCGGCGTGCAAACCGTTTTGGCTAGTCTGTGGTCCATTAGCGATGAAGGTACCCTGGGGCTAATGTCAGAATTTTATCGTGCCCTTGAGCCACCGTTAACCCGGAGTGCGGCATTGCGTCAGGCTCAAATCGCTATGCTGCAAGGCAAAATAGGCGTTACAGACGGTACCGTATACGGAGATGGGGAGCGTATAATTGGACATTTACCTGACTTAGAGGTCAGTGGTAGTTGGGATTTTAGTCATCCTGCTTATTGGTCTGGTTTCACGATGATTGGGCATCCTTGGTAAGCGCATCTATTGCCTGGTTGTCCGTTATTTTGAATCCAATTTACTTGATTCCCTACTCTTAGGTGGTCCTATTGCGCTTTGGTAGACTTTACCGACGTAGTTTTCGTTCATTTCAGCTGTTGCTATGGCGACAGCTGCAGCAATATGGGTATGTATTAATTGCCTGTGGCGTGGCCCTTTTTGTGATTGGAATCCGTCAGTTAGGAGGATTACAGGGGTTAGAGCTAAAAACATTTGATAGTCGAGTTCGCCATTATGCAACGGATGTAGAGTTGCCTGAAGTCATTGTTGTGGGAATTACTGAGGCGGATATTCGTCACCATAATCATTGGCCATTAAGTGATAATACGGTAGCGGAACTTTTAGAGCATCTACAGACCTATCAACCGGCAGCAATTGGGTTAGATATATATCGGGATATTGATCATCCTCCTGGGCGTGAACGTCTGGTCAGTCAGCTGACCAGGGAGAATGTCTATGGTGTTTATGATGTGGGTCTGAATCCGGCCCGGAGTAATCCTGCACCTCAAGGTATGGAGCACGACCGGACAGGGTTTGCAGATTTTGTTGCAGATACTGACGGGGTGATCCGACGCAACTTTATGTTTGCATCGATTAAACCTGATGAATTTTACTCTCTGGGATTGCGGCTCAGTCTACATGTTTTAAGACAGCGCTATGGTCCAGATATTTTTGAGAAGAGTTTGGATGGTCTGACAATTGCAGGCACATTGTTTCCTACGCTGAAACCCAATACCGGGGGATATCAGAATGAGGATACGGGTGGTTATCAGGTCATGTTTAAATATCAGACCCAAAATGATGCCATTCGCCAAGTCTCTTTAATGAGTGTGTTAAACGATGAGGTCGACCCCGATTGGTTTAAACATAAGGTGGTTTTGGTTGGGACCGTCGCTCCCAGCATTAAGGACACCTTTTTTACATCGCTCAATACTCAATCTAAGTCTAAGGCTACGACCCCTGGTGTGATTTTACATGCCCATGCTGTTAGCCAAATTTTGTCGGTGGTGGAGGGAAATCACGCTCTGATTTGGACCTGGAACCAATGGCAGGAAATGGTGTGGATTGGGTTTTGGTGTCTAATTGGCGGGGTATTAGTCTGGCATATTCAGCGATTTGTATTATTAACGTTGACCGGTGCGATCGCACTGATCATTCTGGTCAGTACTGGCTGGTTGGTATTTCTCTATGGAGGCTGGATTCCTATTGTCCCAGCGGTTTTAGGCTTTGCCATGGTGGTTAGTAGCACCATTACCTATCAGGTTTTCTATCGCACCTTTTACGATCCCCTCACCAGCCTTCCCAATCGAATTTCCAGTCTGAAACGGCTACAGCATTATCTAAATCAGCGCAATACCCCAGAACCGATGGTAGCTTTGCTGCTGATCGATTTGGATTTATTCAAATCAGTCAACGAAAGTCTAGGGGTCAATGTAGCCGATCGGTTATTACAGATCGTTGCAGAACGGATTGTTCAACAAATGCCTGGGGCTTCAGTGGCAAGGGTTGGAGGCGATCAATTTGCTGTGATCTTGCCAGCAATAGCCCATACCCAAGCAGCCATAGCGATGACTGATCGCCTGCAAAAAAGTCTGATGAGTTCGATTCATATTGATGGTCAGGCTGTGAGTACTACTATCAGTATTGGGATCGCACTGCATCAAAAGGGACAGGGCTATCGGGCCCATGAACTTTTGCAAGATGCCCACCGAGCCCTTGGCAAAGCTAAAAACCTGGGTCGTGATCGCCATGAAGTCTTTAATGAGGACATGCGGACCCACTCGGTTTCTCAGTTTCAGTTGGAAATGGAACTGCGTCGTGCTGGCGAAGGTGAGCAGTTTCAGCTGTACTATCAACCCATTATAGATTTGGTCTCTGGCGAAATTGCCGGGTTTGAAGCCTTAATCCGTTGGCAACACCCTGAACGGGGGACAGTTCCCCCCAATGACTTTATTGGTATTGCCGAAGATACAGGGATCATTTTAACCATGGGAGACTGGATTCTAGATGAAGCCTGTCGTCAAATTCGACAGTGGCAACAGCTATTCCCCAAGGTCAACCCTCTATTTATTGGCGTCAATCTCTCCAGTCGTCAGTTTGTGCAACAAGATCTTGCAACGACGATTGCGTCGGTTGTTCAGGAGCATCAAATTGATCCCCGTGGTCTCAAATTAGAACTGACAGAAAGTGTGGCTATGGAGGATGTCGACTCAGCTATCCTACAGCTCCTCAAGTTGAAGAATAGGGGATTACACATTAGTCTTGACGATTTTGGAACGGGTTATTCATCCTTGAGTTATCTCCATCGGCTACCGATTGACTCCCTGAAAATCGACAAGTCATTTGTTGATCGGATGGAAATTATTAGTGAAAATGCAGATATTGTTGGCACCATTGTTTCCTTAGGTCATCGTCTCAAGTTAGATATTATTGCTGAAGGCGTAGAAACGATGGCTCAAGCACGTCTGCTAAAACAACTGGAGTGTCAATATGCCCAGGGGTACTTCTTTGCTAAACCGTTGCCCAGGGAGGCAGCGGCTCAACTTCTGATTCAAGATAAGCACTGGCATATTGAGAAGTAGTGTTGGTTGAAGGGCACTGTGCGCTTTCGTCGAGCTACAGGCCATCTATTATTTTTTTATAGAGAATTGTTATAACAACTAGACTTGTTCAAGTTTATCCATTTAGTTATAAACTGATTGAGCTAAGTTACTTGAACAGTCTGCTATTGGTCTTTATCTCTTTACTTTCTGGTTCGTCTTTGCTCTGGGTTCATCGTTGGCATCGAGACTGTTCGATTCTCCTGAGGGTAACTTTTAGATAGGTTGTATCGGGTTTTACGTTCATGAAATCTCTTGGTCGCCATATTTTAGTTGAATTCCACGGCTGTTCTTCAGAAATACTTAATGATGTGCCATGTATAGAATCCAGCATGGTCAATGCGGCTAAAGAGTCAGGGGCTACCATTATCAGTTCTGTATTTCATCATTTCTCACCCTTTGGTGTATCAGGGGTCGTGGTTATTCAGGAAAGCCACCTGGCAATTCATACCTGGCCAGAATATCGCTATGCTGCGGTAGATCTATTTACCTGCGGTGATTCGGTCAATCCGTGGACGTCTTATAAAATTCTCAAGCAAGCGTTTCAGGCTGAACATGGCTCAGCTGTGGAGATTAATCGAGGCCAACTGGATCTTTTAGAAAAAGCTAGTATTGAATTGGGAGAACTCCGTAATGAAGCTACGCAGCAGCTAATAGTCCCCAAATATAGTCGCAGCGTTTGGTTTACGGATCGCAACGAAAATATGGCCTTGTCGATTCGGCATAAGGGGGACTGCTTATTTCGAGAGAAGTCTCCCTATCAGACTGTTGAGGTGTTTGACACATTTGAATATGGCAAGCTATTGGCCGTTGACAAGATGGTCATGTGTAGTGAAAAGGATGAGAAGGCCTATCATGAAATGATTATTCATGTGCCGATGGTGATAGAGCCACATGTGAAGAATGTTTTGGTGATTGGCGGTGGTGATGGTGGTAGCATTCGTGAGATTTTGCGGCATGCTCATGTTGAGCGCGTCACCATGGTAGAAATTGATGAGGCTGTTGTGAGGGCATCTAAAGAATTTTTGCCTAGTTTATCCTCGGCCTTTGATCATCCTAAACTTAAATTGATTATCGATGACGGTATTGAATATGTGAAGCAGTCGCCTGAGAATCACTTTGATATGATTGTTGTGGATTCATCTGATCCAGTAGGGCCTGCTGAGGGGTTATTCTCGAAAGAATTTTATCAGGATGTATATCGTTGCCTGCGGCCAGGAGGGGTGATGACGGCCCAAAGTGAGTCGCCTCACTTTAACCAGAAGGCATTTGTGGAACTAAATCACTGTCTCAAGGAGATTTTTGATCCTAAGAGTGTGTTTTGTTATTTAGCTTTTATTCCCACCTATCCTACTGGTATGTGGAGCTTTACCTACTGCACAAAGGGAGGCAAACATCCTGTGACAGATTTAGATCAACAGCGGTCCCAGCAGATTTCTAAGGAATTTAATCTACAGTATTACAACAGTAATATTCACGGGGCGGCGTTTTGTCTGCCCACATTTATTAGCACCATGCTTGGGGAATAGTATGGGTAAACAGTCTCAGTCTGGAAATATCTCTTCTGAGTCGGATCAAAGTGTTTTAGATAAAATTGTCAACTTTGATCCGGGGGGAGTGGGTGAAGTCAATGGCAACTTATTTGGGTTTCCCCATGACTATACCCATGCCAGTACGGTGGTGATTGGGGTGCCTTGGGATGTGACGACGTCCTATCAGGATGGAACCTGTCAAGGGCCAGCGGCCATTTTGCGGGCGTCGCCCCAGCTTGATTTTTACGATTTTGATAATCCAGAGGCATGGCGACAGGGGATCTACATGCTGCCGATTCCTGAGTGGTTGCTGGCTGAGAATCGACGGTTACGACCGGATGCGATCGCAATTATCCGCGAGGCCGAGCAAGGCATTACGGCTAAGGATAACCCTGACTTGGCCACAGCCCTGGAGCGCGTAAACCAGGGCTGTCGCACCATGAGCCGTTGGGTTAGCGAGCAGACTCAAGCAGCCCTAACACAGCAAAAAAAGATCATCATCATGGGTGGTGACCATAGTGTCCCCTTGGGAGGGTTAGAAGCCCTGGCTCAGGAATATCTCAGTTTTGGTATCCTCCATTTGGATGCCCATGGTGATCTGCGCAATGCCTATGAAGGATTTCAGGAGTCCCATGCCTCCATTATGTTTAATGCGATGCAGCTACCCCAAATTTCAAAGCTGGTGCAGGTGGGCATTCGGGATATTTCCCATGGTGAAATGGCGTTTATCCAGCAGTCCGGTGGTCGGATTGTGCTCTATCTGGATACTCAGCTCAGACAGGCAGCCTATGCTGGCCAGAGTTGGCTGCAGCAGTGCCAGGCCATTGTCAGTAACTTGCCCGAGCATGTTTATATCAGCTGTGATGTGGATGGACTGGATCCAAAGCTATGTCCCCATACGGGGACTCCTGTACCAGGGGGTCTAAATCTTGAGGAAGTCTATTGCCTATGGCGTGAAGTGGTGCGCAGCGGTCGACATATTATTGGTTGTGACATCTGTGAGACGGGCAACCACGAGTGGGACGGCAATGTCAGCGCTCGCATTCTCTACAAGCTATTTAGCTTTATGAATATGGACGCATTGAGTGGTCGGTAGCTTCGGCGTCCCAAGTTAAGAAGTATTGACTTCTCAACGTTTTCTAATTATTTAATCAGATGCTTGTTCAGATGCTGCTCCAATGGTGATTGAGTTGCTAAAACTGGGGTTGAGTATTCACTTATAAGCTTTCTATTAGAGGAGTATTTGGATGGCGCGTCGGATTAATTCGCCAACAGTCTTGCAGATGGAAGCGGTGGAATGTGGTGCTGCTGCCCTCAGTATGGTGTTGGGCTACTACGGGCGCTATGTGCCATTGGCCGAGTTGCGCCATGCCTGTGGTGTGTCGCGGGACGGGGTGACGGCAGCGAACGTACTTAAGGCGGCACGGACCTATGGACTAGAGGCGAAGGGCTTTAAGAAAAGTCTGGATAGTTTAGAACAGCTCAAGCCACCGTTCATCGTATTCTGGCATTTCAACCACTTTTTGGTGGTAGATGGATTTGAGGCTAACCATGTCCGGCTTAATGATCCAGCGACGGGTCCGCGTCGAGTCACCCGGCAAGAATTTGATGAAGGTTATACGGGGATCGCCCTGACATTTACCCCCACTGAGGCATTCGAGCCGGGGGGGCTGAAACCCAACGTGATCGGCTCCCTGGTACGGCGACTGGCAGGTTCGACGGGGGCGCTACTCTATTGCACGTTGGCAGGTTTTTTGCTGGTATTGCCCAGGCTGGCGCTGCCTGCGTTTAGTCGCATCTATATTGACAATATTCTGTTGGCCAAGCGTCTGGACTGGTTGCCCTATGTGCTGGTAGGGATTGCCCTGATAGTAATAGTCCAGGCCCTGTTGACCACGCTGCAGCTGCGCTTTTTGCGGGCACTCAAGATTAAGCTGGCGGTGGGTATGGCCAGCCGCTTTGTGTGGCATGTGCTGCAGCTGCCGGTGGGGTTCTATGCCCAGCGATTTGCGGGGGAGATCAGCGGTCGGATTAGTCTGAATGACAGTGTGGCGACGGTGCTGTCGGGGCGACTGACGACGACGATTATTAGCTCGGTGATGATCGTGTTTTATGCGATCGCAATGCTCCAGTATGATATCCCCCTCACCATTATCGTCATCTCCTTTGCCATCATTAATGTCGGCGTTTTACAGTGGGTATCCCGCCAGCGTAAGGATGCCAACCTACGACTGGTGCAAGAATACGGTAAAGCCTCAGGTATTGCTGTAGCCGGGTTGCAAGGAATGGAAACCCTCAAGGCAGGAGGGCTAGAGTCTGACTTTTTTGCTCGCTGGGCTGGTTATCACACCAAGGCGGTCAATGCTCAGCAGAACCTGGGATTAGCCAACCGGGTGATTGGTTTACTACCCTCGCTACTGTCTACATTAGCTGCGCTATCCTTGCTGATCATTGGCGGTTGGCGGATTATCCACGGCAGTCTCACTGTCGGTATGTTGGTAGCTTTTCAACTATTGATGCAAAGCTTCCAGGGACCGGTGAATGCCCTAGTGCAATTTGCCGGGACATTACAAACACTGCAGGGCAATCTCGACCGTTTGGATGATGTCCTGGAAAATGAGACAGATATCGCTTTTTGTCAGCACTGTAAGCACAATGTCTCCGAAGCAGAGGAAGCGGTCAATAATCATCGTCTTTCAGGGGCGGTGGAGATTCAAAATCTTTCCTTTGGCTATAGCCCATTGGATCCCCCTTTAATTGATGACTTCAATCTGACGATTAAGCCAGGGCAGCGAGTTGCCTTAGTTGGCGGTAGCGGCTCGGGTAAATCTACGCTAGCTCGGGTGATTGCTGGGCTTTATCAGCCGAGAAGTGGTGACGTTTGCTTTGATGGCCGACCCCGACAAGAGATTTCTCAAGCGACATTAACAAACTCCATTGCTATGGTGGAGCAGGATATTTTGTTGTTTGCCGGTAGCGTGCGGGATAATCTCACACTTTGGGATGATACGGTATCTGATCAAGACTTAAAGCAGGCTTGTCGAGATGCGGCGATTGAAGACGTGATTTTGGCAATGCCCTATGGGTATGATGCCAAATTGTTAGAAGGGGGACAGAACCTTAGTGGTGGTCAACGGCAGCGGCTGGAGATTGCACGGGCATTGGTGAGTAATCCATCGATTTTGATTATGGATGAAGCGACAAGCGCGCTGGATACGGAGACTGAGAAGATGATTGATCAGAATCTACGACGACGTGGCTGTACGTGCATTATTGTTGCCCATCGATTGAGTACGATTCGGGATGCGGATGAGATTATTGTGTTGGATCGAGGAAAGGTGGTGCAAAGGGGGAACCATGATGAGCTTTGGCAAAAGGAAGGTCATTATGGGGATTTGATTCGGAGTTCGGGGACGGCATTGGCGGCTGTCTAGTGAGAGGATTTTGGGGAGGATTGGAAAAATAATGCAATACTCAAGGCAAAAACCGATGCTTTATCCCCTCCTGGGAGGGGCTCCGGGGTGGGTTAGCCATTGTTGCTAACTCTCGATACTCCCCATCCTTTTAGTCACCTTTCTCCAGAGAGGATTTAACTTAAACACCTTTTTCTTCTTAGACACCTTATTAAATCCCATGGTTCTTGCAGATTCACAAAGTACGTCTAATACGTCTGACATTTATTCTATTAACAGTAATGATGTTTTTCCTTTGCTGTCTTCCGGACTTTGGCGAGTAAAGTCTGGTCGCCTGGGCATATTTGCTGTGGGTTGGAAGAATGGCGAACCTGTGGGTGAACGTCGCTACCTGTGGACGGTAGATGTCGGGGATTTGATCATTGAGACTGAAGCGCGGTCGTGTGATCTAGCCTTAGTGGCGGTGGGGTTTGAGGCGAGTGAGATCGAACCTATTGCTAGGGACGCAGATGCTAATGGAGATGGGGGGATTTGTGGCCATGTGACGATACCGTTGCTGAGGCAGGTTGAGCGATGGGTGGGGGGTCTGACTCAGGTGAAGGGATTTCCTGGGAGGTCGATTGCAGAGGTGTCTGAGATTGTTGGGACGGTAAGTCTTGAACCGACTGGAGGATATAGTCCCAAGGCCGCAATGATGTGGGTAAAGCCAACAACGAACCAAGCTTATTGGTTGGATGTGGAGCAGTTTGTGCTGGATCCTTCGTCTCCCTTATTTCCAATTTCACGGACGACTTGGTTACAGGCTCCAGATCAGCCAGTGGAATTAGAGGTTGTCTCAGCTGACCAACTTTGTTCAAAGAGTTCCTATAAGGAATTTATGCGGGGGTTAAACCTGTTTCACCAATATGCATTGGAGGTGATCAACGAGGGTTGGGAAACTGATCGCCAACGGGGGGAACAACAGTTTACAGCTCGGCAGCAGTTGAACCAGGATGTCACTCAAACGACGCTACAGGGGTTGGTTTCGGTACTACAGCCTAGTTCGGGGGATTATTTGTTAGCGGACACGCCGCTGTTGAGAGTGGCGGGGGCTGTGGGCCATGCCTTAGGCTTGAAGATTGAACCGTCGGCGGAGTCTGAGCAGGCCCAGCAGGTGAAAGAGCCCTTGGAAGCCATTGCCAGAGCGTCTCAGCTACGCATGCGGCAGGTGCTGTTGCGGGGTCGCTGGTGGCGGCAGGATGCGGGACCGTTGGTGGCTTACACTCAAGATGGACGTCGTCCGGTGGCGTTGATACCAGTGCGGCAGACTCACTATGAGCTACTAGAGGCGAGTGGTAAGCGAGTGGCTGTCAATGAGACCGTGGCGAGAACGGTGGAACCGGTGGCGTTTATGTTTTATCGCCCTTTGCCTGAGGGGCATTTGACGGCCTGGGATTTACTGAAGTTTGCGTTTCAAGGCCGTCAGAGAGACTTAATGATAGTAGGTTTGGCAGGTGTTGTTGTGACCCTGCTGGGCATGGTGTTGCCCCAGATGACGGCAGTGCTGGTGGACGATGCGATTCCGTTTGGTAGTGAAGGGTTGCTATTCCAAATTGGTTTGGCGTTAGTGGCGGTGGCCATTGGTCGGGCTAGTTTTCAGCTCGTGCAGGCGATTACCACCATGCGCTTAGAAACAGGGTCTGATGTGGCATTGCAGGCGGCCGTGTGGGATCGCTTGTTAAAGCTCCAGACGTCGTTTTTTAGGGACTATGCCACAGGCGATTTGCTATCGCGGGTGTCAAGCATTACGTCGATTCGGCGGTTGCTTAGTGGTTCGGCCTTGGATGCGATTTTGTCAGGAACGTTTGCGCTACTGAATTTGGGGTTGTTGTTTTATTACAGTGGGAAGTTGGCTGCACTGGCGCTGGCAGTGGCGCTGTTGATCATGGTTGTTACTGTGACTTCTGGGGCATTTTTACTCAAGAAACAGCGGCCTATGCTGGAGATTCGAGGAGAACTATATGGTCTGATGGTACAGCTGATCAATGGGGTCTCAAAGCTGCGGATTGCTGGAGCGGAGTCGCGGGCGTTTGCTCAATGGGGTAATAAGTATCGTCGACTGTTGGAGATAGAACTAAGTACCCAGCGATTGGAAGACTCAGTCAATGTGTTTAATACGGTTATTCCCACCGTGACGACGATTGCTCTGTTTTGGGTGGCCAGTACGCTGGTGGGACCATTTGAACTATCGACGGGGCGATTTCTGGCATTTAATGCGGCCTTTGCCATATTCATTAGCGGTATCACCAATCTGAGTTTGACGATGATCGATGTGATGGATGTGATTCCATTGTGGATGCGATCGCAACCTATCCTCGAAGCGTCTCCTGAGGTCACCACTGAAAAAAATGATCCGGGGGCATTATCGGGAGCCTTTTGCATGGATCATGTAACGTTTCGTTATCGAGATGACGGGCCGCTAATTCTCAATGATGTCAAGGTAGAGGCTAAGCCTGGAGAGTTTATTGCTTTAGTGGGTCCGTCTGGCTCGGGTAAGTCAACGGTGTTACGGCTATTATTGGGCTTTGAGAAACCTCAATCAGGTACTGTGTACTTTGATGGTCGGGATATGGCTGGCTTGAATTTGACCGCTGTGCGGCGACAGCTGGGGGTGGTTTTGCAGAATGGTCATATCAGCGCTGGATCGATTTTTGAGAATATCTCAGGTGGGGCATTGATTACCCAGGATGATGCTTGGCGAGCGGCTGAGATGGCTGGGTTTGCGGATGATGTGCGTAATTTTCCGATGCAGCTACATACGGTGGTGAGTGAGGGGGGCGGTAATCTATCTGGGGGGCAGCGGCAGCGGTTGATTATCGCGAGGGCTTTGGCGCTAAATCCAAAATTGTTGTTGTTGGATGAGGCAACCAGTGCTTTGGATAATAAGACTCAGGCGATTGTGAGTGAGAGTCTTGATCAGCTGAATGTTACCCGTGTGGTGGTGGCTCACCGATTGAGTACGATTCGGAATGCTGATCGGATTTATGTGATTAAGGCTGGACGGGTGGTGCAGGTCGGTAGCTTTGATGAGTTGGCCAAGCAGCCCGGTGTTTTTGCCGAACTGATTAAACGACAGTTAGCGTAAGACCCGACTGAGTGATGAACGAGGCGGTATTGGCGTTTGCTCTTTGGGGGTAGGTGAGTTTTCGTTTGTATTTGTCAGTGAGGGTGAGCACTTAGTGACACTATTCATAAAGTAATAATGTCAATATAATGTCAATTATTTTTAGTTAAGTAAAATGCTTATCTCTTTGCTGGCGTTTGATAGTTGGTAGCAATATAGAGTACAGTTTCTTCAGTACAAATCTGATTAGTTTGATCCTGGTAGTCCTAATAACCCCAGGCTTTTCCATGCTGAACCATCCGAACAAATTCAGATTTGACCTCTCTATGTAAGGGGAGTTACAAAATTTAAGGATTAATAAAGATGCTCAAAAGTTTCAATATTGAGAATGCCTTTAATGTTGAGCAGGCAGACTTGGTCATTTCAACTGCTTACAAGCAAGTATTTGGTAATGCCCATCTCATGGAAAGTGAGCGGTTTTTAGAAGCAGAATCAAAACTCCGGAGTGGCCAAATCACCGTCATGGAGTTTATTCGTCAATTAGCTAAGTCAGAGCGTTACCGAGCTTTAGTATTTGAGAAGAATTCAAACCTACGTGCGGTTGAACTCAACTTCAAGCATTTACTGGGTCGTGCACCTGAAAGCTATGCAGAAGTCTCGGAACACGTCGCTCGCTTAGCAGACGAGGGATTTGATGCAGAGATTGATTCTTACATTGACAGTGACGAATACTTAGAAGTCTTTCAAACTGATATCGTTCCCTATTATCGAGGCTATCAAACTCAAGCAGGTCGGAATCTTGTCGGCTATACTCATTCGTTCCAAATCATGCGAGGTGCGTCAAGTAGCGATAAATCAACGCCTGTATCATCTTATCAAAAGTTAGATGAAGGCTTGCTCAACAGTGATGCCATTACGGCATTGCTGGACAGCATGGATGTATCAGAGGTACTACGAAAATTTCCTCAATCTTCCCCTGCTCCGCAATCTCAGGCTCGTAGATATTGGCCCAAAAGAATATGCCCTTCGGCCAATATCTATGAGCCTGAGCAGATCATTCGAAGAGCCTTAAACCTTAACTTCCCCTGTCAGCAACAAGAATCTCCAATGGCTTTAGACGATACGCTAACGATGCCTGCTGTGGATGCTGCTGTTGAGATCATTCGAAAAGCCGTAAACCTTAAGTAATGCAGAAACGTCCTAAAACGCTTTTAGTGTGAGCTGAATTGGGTTGAAGGTTGTGCTCACCTATAACTTGTAATTTGGATTCCTCGAAAGTTTCCAATGGCTCTATCTTGTAGAAGGTGGAGCCATTTTTTTTGACTGTCTGCAAACGATGCTTCTGTACTATGTATCACGCAAGTATCCATTTTGCTGATACCATTGCACCGTATCTTTCACGGTGTCTTTAAAGGGACGATAGGAGGTTTTGAGTCCCTGGGAGGCCTTGCTAGCATCAAACCATTGTCTTGATAACATCACCCTCACCATATCTCCAGGTAAAAAGGGTTTTTGACCTTTGATCCGTCCGATTAGGTTTTGCATAAAGGCCCATAGACGGACGGCAAATCGAGGCAGTTTTTTCTTGGGTACAGGCTGGCCACTGGCTTCGGAAATGTTGCGCATAATCTCACCGACTGAGTAGTATCCGCCAGTTACCAAATAACGTTCATTGGCTTGCCCCGAGTAGACGGCAGAGAGCATAGACATGGCCACATCTCGGGCATCAACAATGGGAAAACCACCACTGGGTATCAATGGAGCCTTACCTTTCATGAAATTTAAAATAAAGCGTCCCATCTCAGTGGGAGCCGCATCATTGGGGCCAATCATGCCCGCTGGCAAAATTAGCACGACGGGTAGTTCGTGGGTTTTGAGAAAACTAGCAATGGCTTCTTCAGCCATCAATTTACTCTTAAAATAAGGGTTTTTGTGGTTGAAATCTTGATATGGAGTGGCTTCGTTACTGGGGGCTCCGCCACGGATAATACCGACACAGCCACAGGCGCTACTGACATAGATCACCTTGGAGACACTTGCTTTTTCGGCTGCTTCGAACAGATGAATCGTGGCATCTACATTAATGGCCTTAAGCTGCTCCCAATGGTTGCCATAGTCGAATGATTCGCGAAAATATGACGCTGTATGAAACAAAACATCACAGCCCTGCAGATACTGCGCAAAGCCACCGACCTCTTGCATATCGCCCTGGACCACCTTTAGGTTTGGATGCTCCCCTAATACCTTGCTGGCTTTGGTCAACTCACGTGTTAGCGCAATAACCTCAAACCCCTGATTTAACAATAGTTGGGTCAGGTTGCTACCGAGCAGTCCGGTACTGCCAGTTACAAACGCTTTCATAAAAACTCCTATATCTGCATAAACTGGCTGGCCATGGGTTGTGCCCTCAGGTCGCACGGTTTGTCGACGGTAAGCTTACCCTGAGTGGGTAACAGTGTAAGGCACTTATATAGCCCAATAGAGTACTTCGCAAGATATTTCCATCACCTTGTACACCAGCACCATATACAAAGTTCAATACCCGTAATCCTGATTCAATATAAATTAAATGATTAAGTTCAACATAAATGATAAACGGCCTCTGATATTTGGCCTAAATATAGGGTTGGTCACATTGGCGAAAACAATTCATATCCTGTGGATGCGTTCAGTTACAACCTCAACGTGACCTACAAACGTCCTATATAGATCAGGACGTTTGCTATATATCATTACAGATGCCCTTTTAACCGGGTGGGTTCCTCCTAATCTGATGACAAGACATCTTGTAATAAGGGTGCGAGTTCATCCTTAATCTGCCCTGCTCGGATAAATTCTGCATAGGTATCGGACTCAATGGCTAATAGTTCTTCCTTGATTTGTTCGGCAGCAAATGCTTGTAGCTCAGGATTACTTGACTGCATTTTCTGCATTTCTTCCTGGAGCTTTTCGACCTGTCCTTCCACCAGGGCCAACTGATAACGGCCAAATTCAGTGTCGACTTCCTGACGTTCTATGAGTTCTTTAACCCGGCTAATCACTCGATTGAGGGCAACGCGTCGGGCAATGCCCTGCATGTATTTTTGCCGGAGAGGCTGATCCCCTAGCAGGTCGAGGGCCTCTAGCAGGGGCTTGGCGGTTAGTCCTTGAACCAGCAACGTAAATAGCATTACCCCAAAGACGGTGGCGATAATTTCTTCTCGCTCAGCCAGAGCCACGGGCACACTCAGGGCCAGGGCCACGGATACGGACCCCCGTAGCCCTCCCCACCACAGTACGGTTTGTCCTTGCCAGCTGATGTCTTCGTTGTCAGGGGTGATCATATTGCTAAAGAAGCTCAGGCCAAAGACACTGATCAGTCGGGCTAGGAGCATGGTTGCAATTGCGATCGCAATAGAGTCCACATAGTTGCCCAAACTACTGAACTGCACCTGGTCTCCAATCAACAAAAACACAATGGAGTTAACAAAGAAGGCCAGAAACTCCCAAAACTCTGATACCACTAGTCGCGTACGAGGATTCATACCGATGCGCGACCCAAAATTGCCTAAAATCAGCGCCGTAGTCACCACCGCAATGACGCCTGATCCCCCCAGTTCCTCCGCCACGATATAGGTGCCATAGGCAGACACTAGCGTTAAAGATTGCTCCACTAGAGGCAGATCAAATCGCTGGGTCAAAAAGGAAATGCCAAATCCGATCAGGGCACCAACACTCACACCAATGCCGGTAAAGACCAAAAACTGAGCAATGGTTACCGACACATCAAACTGATCAATGCCCAGGGCGATCCCCAGGAGCAGGTTAAAGGCAACCACCGCCACCCCATCATTAAAGAGGCTTTCTCCCTCCATCAGCGTGGTCAGTCGTTTATTAACCCCCAGCTCTCGAAATAGAGCCACCACCGAAACCGGGTCAGTGGCTGACAGACTAGCGCCCACCAACAACGCCGTGGCTAGCGAAGCCCCAGCCACATTAGCCAAGCCCCAAAACAATCCCCCGATACAAATCACCACCCCAATGATGGCGTAGAGCACGATGGGGACCCAGTCCTGCTTTAGGTTTTTCCACTTAATATTCCAGGCCGCCTCAAACAGCAGTGGCGGTAAAAATATAAACAGAATTAGCTCAGGTGAAAGGTTGACCAACCGTACATTCAGGACAGCCAAGCCTAAACCCACCAGCAATAGCAATAGCGTATAGGGGATATTGCGTAGCCAGCTGACTACTCGCGATAGGGTAGCTACCCCCAGGGAAACCGATAGCACCAGCAGGAATTGACGCAGATTTTCCTCAATAGCTTCATTTTCGAGCACTAAATCTGCCGCTGTCTCCGCCGTAGCCATGACAGTCTGGGACCCAAGTGAAATGCTATTGAACGCCGTGGCCATGACAGTCTGGGACCCAAGTGAAATGCTATTGAACGCCGTGGTTACGACACCATGAAAATCGAGCAAAACTCTATCTAAAAGCATGACAAACGGATACCGGTGGTCAGGCTACATCATATAGCAATGTCCTCAGTCCTCAGTGCATAAACTCAACCCTATGGAGCAATACTTCCCTTGCAGGCAAATCTGCTGCTAGAGAAGAAGAGATTTTAATAACTCTCTCTGACTAGCCATCAGCCGGTTGGCCAATGTAGCCAATGTGCCAGACGCTGGTGCCAGACACGATAAACCTTGTGAGTCTCATAAAGCTGCGTAAACGTTTGGTGTTATTTGCCTGACAACTGGATCAGCATACTGATGCTGATCGAAGCAGCTGGACATGTTGATAAGGAAAAGACTCATTCCTGACCAGTTTATAAAAGCTCCTATGACATCTTCTATGCACACTGCTAAGTCTGATGCTCGTCAGCCTCTGGGACAGCGGGTCCAGATTGACGAAACAGCCCTTGCCATTTTTGACAGTCGTGTGAATGATTTGCCCCTGTTGTTGGCAGGTCTACGACCGGGAGTGAGCGCCCATGTTCTCGATCCAGATCGCGATGGCATAGAACAGATTAGTGAGCTGATCCAACATCGACCAACTGCATCGCTGACCCTAGTGGCTCACGGTGCTCCGGGAGAGTTGCAGCTGGGTTCCGGCCATCTAGAACTAGGGAATTTAGAACAGTATTCTCACCATCTACGTAACTGGTTTAGGACGGCAGAGGCCTCCCAATTAACGTTGTTGGCCTGTCATGTGGCAGCCGGTGATGCGGGCATGGAGTTTGTGGAGGAGCTGTCAGCGCTGACAGGTACAGCTGTGACAGCTGCGGCCACAGCTGTGGGCAATGGCCAATGGCCCCCTGTCGCCGCTCAAACATTTCGACGCACTGTGCTGGAGCAGTACACCGCCACATTGATACTGACATTTAAAGAAGAGATTAAAGATGGCACCCTTGATGGGGGGAGTGAGGCTGCCAATCGGTTGTTTGGCACGTCGGGGGTGACGGTGAGCCCCGATGGTACCCAGGTGTTTGTCACCAGTGCTGTTGATGCGGCTTTAACGGTATTCAATCGCGATCAATTTGGCAATTTAACCTTTCACCAAGTGATTCGAGACAGCTTTGAGGTGGACGAGTTGCTGGGGGCATTTGGGGTGACGGTGAGTCCCGATGGTGGCCAGGTATTTGTCGCCAGTGTAGGCGATCATTCCTTGACGGTGTTTAGTCGGGATGAGACGGGCACCTTAACCCAGCAACAACTGCTGAGAGATGGTCGGGGCGAGATTGAACAGCTGAATGGGGCGATTGATGTTGCGATCACACCCGATGGCCAACAGGTCTTTGTCGTTAGCCTGGTAGACTCCGCCATCACGGTACTCGACCGCGATGCCTCTGGCAATTTAACCTTTCGACGCACCTTCACCGATGGCCTCGGCGGGGCCGATCAGCTAGCGGGCGCTGCAGGCGTCGCCGTCAGCCCTGACGGCACCCAGGTGTTTGTCACCAGCCATGTGGATGGCGCGATCACTGTATTTGACCGCGACCCCTCCGGCAATTTGACCTTTCGGCAAGCGATTAAAGATGGTACCGGCGACGTCCAGTCACTATTTGGAGCCTCAGGTGTGGTCGTTAGCCCCGACGGCAACCAGGTCTATGTAGCCAGCGCCACAGATGCCTCCCTGACGGTATTCGATCGGGATGCAGCGGGAGCCCTAACCTTTGCCCAAGTCATTCAAGATGGCGACGAAGGGGCTCAGCTGTTTGGCGGAGCCAGCGACCTGTTTGCAGGCACGGGCGTTGCAAATATTCCGACCATTAACGGCTTTAGCGGCGTCACCGTTAGTCCCGACGGCAATCAGGTGTTTGTCACCAGCTTTGCGGACAATGCCATCACCGTATTTGACCGTGATGCCGTTGGACGATTGACCCTTAATCAAGTGATTCAGGACCAAGATGGCCTCAACGGTGCCGACGAGCTGGCCGGGGCCGTTGGTGTGGCTGTCAGTCCTGACGATGATCAGGTATTTGTCGCCAGTATTACTGACTCTGCTTTGACAGTCTTTGATCGAGACCTCGCCCCTAACCTACTCAGTATTACTCGGCAAACTCCGGTCACCACCACTACCGATGCCGACAGTCTAGTCTTTCGCATTACCTTTGACGAGAGTATCCAAGCGATTGATGTGGCCGATTTTAGCGTCACAGGCGGTACTACAGCCACTGTTACCGAGGTGAGGGCCGTAAGCCCTACTGAGTACGACATCACTGTCTCTGGGGGAGACTTGGCCAGCTTCAACGGTACCGTTGGTCTTGATCTGGCCGCCAATCAAGACATTACAGATCCCATAGGCAATAATCTACCCACAGAAGAACCTGCTACGGATGAGACCTATACCCTCACCAATGACGGCACCACGAATCCCACATCCCCCGCTAAACTGACTCCCGTATCTGGTCTAGAAATCACGGGTCTAGGTGATGCCAATACGGTCCGTCTACTGGTAGACCAGGTAACTATTGATCAGATTGGTGAGATTCTCGTCTTTAGTGTTGACTCGACCAGTCGTACTCAGATTGCCAGCTTCTCCATTCTTGAAGGGGGACAGCTGCCTGACTCCTACGCTCCCACCTTTAGCATTGATAACGGCCAGGTTACTGAGGGACAGTTTTTAGAGTTTGAGTTGGTGGTCAATGGAGTAACGCGTTTGGCCACAGCCACGGCGATTAGTGAGACTCAAATCTCCCTCGATTTTGGTGACGGTACTCAATTAACTGCAGAAACATTTACCCAAACGTCGACCACAAATCTCTTGGTGGGGGATGCCACCGCCATTGACCTCAGTGGCCAAACTGGTATCGTCAATGTTGAGTTTACGGTGTACCGTGAAGCATCCAGGGCGAATACGGTTGGTTTTTACTCAACTGACTTTGCCGATGGGAGCATTCGTGATGCCCTCACAGGCAACATGCTACGTCCTGGTGATGCGGGCTATAAGGATGCGGCCTTAGCTAATCAGATCGATGTGCAACTGTCTGGAGAGAATGGCCAGGCAAGAACATTTTCTGCTGGTCTTACCGGTGGGGGGTTCTTAGGGATCTTTCTGGTGGCTGATGGGAGTAACCCAGCGACGGGAGAGGTGTTCTTTAGCCATGCTGGGGCTAATGGTAACAGCCATGATCATGCCAGGCTATTGGGTGACAATGCCTTTGGCTTTGAGGATTTGAACGGTCTTGGGGATCAGGACTTTAATGATACAGTTGTTCAGTTTTCTATTGTCTAATCATCAATATTAATGGCTGGAATTGGCATTTGGCATTGGGTAGTGGGTTATTTTTAGTGGTTTTAATACATTTGAGTGATTTACGTTCTGTATCTTCATTTTGGGAAGGAGTATGGGGTGGTCAGATAGATGGACCGCTAACATACTATAGTGACGGCTGCATTGGCCGTTACTGCATGTCCAACCTGTTGACCCATGGCAAGAACCTCAGACATATCCCTGCTAACCACCGTAGACGAAGGGTTATCCTTTGTCACAGTGGACCAACTCAAAAAACTGCTGCCCCTCTTGCCCAAGTCCGTTAAAGCCACCCGCAAAGCAGACCTAGTTGCCGCGATTGCAACCCAACTAACCGGCAAATCCCTCAAAAAACTATGGCAAGGCCTGGACGAAATCCAACAGGCCGTCGTCGCAGAAGCCGTGCATGTCACCAACGGCACCTATGCAGCTGGGCCATTTATCGCCAAATATGGCCAAAAACCCAGCTGGGGTACCTATGGCTCCTACAGCTATCGAGCAGAACCGTCGCTATTACAGCTATTTTTCCTACCGACAGGGACCTATGGCAGTGGTCTCCATATGCCCATCACTATGCAGCTTGAACTGCAAGCCTACGTACCAGAACCAAAACCATTAGCCTTAAATACTCTGGAGCATCCCCCCAGTGGTTTCAAGGTCGTTGACAACTACTACGATTATAAAAATCGTCGCCCGGTCTCCCAGGAAAGAGACGTGGAAGTCCGCCTGTGTGAAACAGAACGGCTGGCCCAACAAGACTTACAAGCCGTACTGCGATTAGTAAACCTGGGTAAGGTCAGCGTCAGCGACAAAACCCTGATGCCCACCAAGGCCACCCTAAAAGCCATGGCTAGTGTAATCCAGGGAGAAGACTACTACACCGAAGCCGATGCAGAACCCGATCTGGATTACCTAGACCCCATTGGCACCATTAAACCCCTGGCCTGGACGATGCTGCTACAGGCATCAGGCTTGACCATCCTGGAAGGCAAAAAACTCAAGCTCAGCAAGGCAGGCCAAAAGGCCCTGACAGCGTCTCCTGAAAAGACATTGAAAACCCTATGGAAGAAATGGCTTAAAACCACCATCCTGGATGAGCTGCGGCGGGTAGACAACATTAAAGGCCAAACGGGTAAAGGTAAACGAGGTCTAACGGCAGTGGCGGGACGGCGCAGTGTGATTGTCCAAGGGTTAATGGATTGCCCGGTGGGAAAATGGGTGACCTATGACGATCTACAAGACTATCTGGTGGCCAGCAGCCAAACATTTGAGGTGAGTCGTTACCCTGAGCATCTATACATTAGCGACTCAAACTATGGCCGCCTATACGATGCGGGTGGGTACTGGAGCATTTTGGAAACAGTCTACACACGCTGTTTTTTGTTTGAGTATGTGGCCACGCTGGGATTGGTGGACATTGCCTATGTGCCGCCCTCCGATGCTCCTCAGGATGAGTTGAGTAATTTTTGGGGAGGGGATGATCTCAGTTTTTTAAGTCGATACGATGGATTGCTAGCGCTACGGCTGACGCCCTTGGGGGCATTTTGTCTGGGTCTGACGACGGACTACACGGCTCCAGAATTGACCACCGATACAACACTGCGGGTCTTACCCAATCTGGATATTGTGCTGACGGGACAACCGCTACAGCCGACCGAGTCGATGATCATGGATACGTTCACCCAACAAACGTCAGATGCGGTTTGGAAGCTGGACCGGGAGACGGCGCTAAAGGCGGCAGCCGACGGGCATTCCCTGACAGAATTTCAAACCTTTTTAACGGAGGCCAGCGCTGATGGACTACCGAATACGGTGCAACAGTTTTTTGAGGATTGTCTAGAGCGGACCACGAGTGTGCAAGATCGGGGTTTGGCACGATTGATCGAGTGTAAGGATAAGACCCTGGCTGCCTTAATTGCCAATGACTCGCGGACGAAAAAGTTTTGTTATTTGGCGGGGGACTGTCACCTGGTGGTACCGACGGAGAAGGAGACGAGATTTCGGACGGCGTTGCGGAAGGTGGGGTATACGTTGCCGTTGGGGTGAGGTGGAGAAAGGATGAAGGATGAAGGATGAAGGCGGAATTTAATTCATCGTTCCTCGTTCCTAATTCATCGTTTATAGAGGAGACAAGGAGATAGGGTGAACGGGAGATGGGATGAGCTATTCGCCTGATAATGCGTTAATTATTCAAAGCGATCGCACCGTTCTGCTAGATGTGCATGCGGCTAATGCGGAGCAGGCTCAAGTTGCGATCGCACCCTTTGCTGAACTGGTCAAAAGTCCTGAACATATTCACACTTATCAACTCAGTCCGCTAAGCATTTGGAATGCACGGGCAGCGGGTATGGCCGTAACCGATATGGTGGCGGCCCTGGAGGAAAATGCCAAGTATCCCATGCCGGAGTCCGTGGCTCAGGAACTGGAGACCATGGGGCAGCGCTATGGGTTGGCAGTGCTGCGACAGCATCGAGAGCAGGGACTGGTATTGATGGTGGTGGATGAGGCCCTGGCAGAACAACTGCAGCGTCATGAACAGGTGGGTCCGCTATTGGGTGAACGGTTTTCGGGGATTGAGTTTGCGATCGCCCTAGCCCATCGCGGTAGTCTCAAGCAGGCTCTACTGGCAGCTGGTTACCCGGCAGAAGACCTGGCTGGGTATGTGACCGGTGATGCCCTTACCCTGTCCCTGAGAGAAAAAACTCTCTCCGGTCAGCCGTTTAGTTTACGATCTTATCAACAAAAAGCAGCTGATCTATTTTATCAGTCGGGCCATGCCAAGGGTGGCAGCGGTGTGATCGTCTTACCCTGTGGTGCTGGTAAAACCATGGTAGGTATGGCAACCATGGCAGAGATCCAACAACACACCCTGATTCTCACCAGTAATCTCACATCGGTGCGCCAATGGCGACGGGAACTGTTGGATAAAACCAGCCTAACGGAGGACCATATCGCCGAATATAGCGGTGACCGGAAGGCAACGGGACCAGTTACCTTAGCCACTTACCAAATTCTCACCTACCGTGCCCATAAGGACGAAGAGTTTCGCCATTTGGGTCTATTTGATCAGCAGGACTGGGGATTGATTATCTACGATGAGGTGCACCTGCTACCGGCCCCTGTTTTTCGGATTACTGCCACCCTTCAGGCCCGTCGGCGTTTAGGTCTGACCGCCACTCTGATTCGAGAAGATGGCCATGAAGGAGACGTGTTTTCTCTGATTGGTCCCAAACGCTACGATGTGCCCTGGCGCGATCTGGAAACTCAGGGCTTTATTGCCACAGCCCACTGTACTGAGATTCGAATTCCTCAGCCGGAGGATTGGCAGATGGACTATGCCATGGCTCCTAGACGGCAACAGTTTCGCATTGCTGCGGAAAATCCACGTAAGTTGGAGGTGGTCAAGACTCTCCTGGAAAAAGAGGCGGGTCATCGGATTCTGATTATTGGTGAGTATATTAGTCAGCTTAAATCCATTGCTGCCCTGGTAGATTTTCCCTTGATTACGGGTACAACCAGTCAAGCAGATCGGGAGAAAATCTATGGTGCTTTTCGCCAGGGAGATGTTTCTGGCCTGGTGCTATCGCGGGTGGGAAATTTTGCCCTGGATCTACCCGATGCAGATGTGTTGATCCAGGTATCGGGTAAATATGGCTCACGCCAGGAAGAAGCGCAGCGCTTGGGGCGGATACTCCGCCCTAAACAGACAGGCAACAATGCTCAGTTTTATACGCTGGTATCGTCACGCACCTGTGAAGAAGACTTTGCTCAACATCGACAGTTGTTTTTGACTGAACAAGGTTATCGCTATCAGATTGAGGTTCTCACATAAGTAGGTCAGCATAATCTTTTATAAAATACGAATAAACTGTTTAACCTCTTAGGATATGCCCCCAAACCCCCAATTTGCCTACTTTGGAAGACTTAGTTGCTTCCATTGAAGGGTGCCTCGGTATATGGAGCCTAATTTGGATAACCTACTTAAAAGCGGTTTTATCCATGGGGATCAAACTCTCATGCCCTCGTGGAGGAAGGGATAACTTTTTTCTCTCCAGGGAGGGGCGATGGGGTGGGTTGGCTGATAGTGTTACTTCAAGCTTACTGGTTAATAGCGAGGTGGGTTGCTCAGGGCTTTCCTCCCCGAACCCCTCCTGTTCGTGGGGGCCTTAACGCCCCCACACCCCCTGCAAAAATTGGTGTCTTATCCCTTTTAGGCGATTTTAGGTGCTCGGTGGGGCGGTTACGCTGCTCCGCGTTCGCTCCACACCGTAAAAGGGAAGTGATCTCATTGCCCTTTTACTAAGTCTCTCCAGAAAGAATTACCTACCTGAGAATCGAGTACTGATGCTTTTTTAATTTTCTGTGACACGTCACAGAAAATTAAAACTCACGTCACCGACCACCTCCTCTTCACGCCATTTGAGATAACGTTACTATTTTTATGAGGGTTGTAGGGCGGCATCCCGCCCTGCCCATGGGAAACCCCATTATGCCTCACCTTCAGAACCTGAATGCTTCCGGAAAGGGAACTCGAAGGGACCCCAAGCAACACCTTTAAACTCCTCTCCGACCCTACCAAGCAAGAAAACCCCAACCAATCCTTCTCACCATTACCCACGCCTCTGAACCACCACAAAACTATTGACACACCATCGAAACCCCTTGCACAAGAGGCTGGCCGAAGTATGGCTCAAAATAATTGCACTAGTGGTCGGCGAGGTATTGCTGGGCATTCGGTCTAAACAGTTGAAGCAGGCAACGGAATCTCGATGACAAAGGTGGTTTCCTTTCCTGTTGTGGTATAAATCTTACCGTGATGCTGTTTGACGATAATTTGATGGGTTGTCGCTAGACTTAAGCCAGTCCCTTCACCGACGGGTTTGGTGGTAAAAAATGGGTTAAAGATATTGGATTTAATTTCTGGAGGAATGCCTGGTCCGTTGTTCTTTATAGTAATGGTGACAATTTGATCGGTAGCGTGGGTTGCGATCGCAATTTTAGGTTGCTCACAGGCATGCATCGTTACGGCATCCACCGCATTGGTCAAAACATTGAGAAATGCTTGGTTTAAACTTCTGGCATAGCATGGCACTTTAGGTAGTTGTCCATAGTGGCGTTCGATGACAACGGGGGTATGGGCTGAGTCCAGGCGATGGGTTAAAAGCAGTAGTGCATTTTCTAACCCCACATGGAGATCGACTGCTTTAAGATCTGCTTTGTCTTGATGTGCAAAGGTTTGCAGTGATTTGATAATGCTACCAATACGTTCTGCACCAACTTGCATAGAATCAATTAGCTTTGGAAAATCATCTAGCAAAAAATCGATTTCTTGATCGTCAATAACAGATTGAGTCTGTAGTTGAGCCTGGGCCTGGGGCGGTAAAGTTTGGTATCCCTGGCGATAAAGGGACACCAACTGGATCAAGTTCTGAGCATAGTCAGCGGCATGGGATAGATTACCCTGAATGAAGGTCGCCGGATTATTAATCTCGTGGGCCATGCCAGCGACCAATTGCCCCAAGCCTGCCATTTTCTCACTATGTACTAACTGGGCCTGGGTTTGTTTCAGTGTATTGAGGGTTTTAGTTAGTTCGATAGTCTTATTGCGTTCGCGTTGTTCAGAACGGCGTAGTTCAGCCTCGGCTACCTTTCGTGCTGTGATGTCACGAATCATGATGGTATAAAAAAGATCGTCAAAAACCTGTGTCTGGGTAACGGTTATTTCAAGGGGAAATAAATGCCCTTCAATATGTCTTCCTAAGATTTCATGGGGTTGTTGACTTTCGCTAGTTAGCTTCAGTAAACGTTTGAGACAGATTACTTTATTGTTCCAGTCACAGTTTTCCAAATAGATAAAGTGTGAAAAATTGTGTCCGACCATCTCTGACTTGGAGTTGCCAAAGATGCGCTCAACTGAAGGGTTTGTGGTTTGAATCAGGAGCTGATCAACAGAAACTGATAAAATCCCTTCACCCGCTGTTTCAAAAATTGCTTCTGTTTTTTCAACTGCTTTTTCTAATGTTGTGATTACCTGAAAATACCATTGGGACAATTGCCCTTCTTCATAAAAGGTATCGACCGGTATGCGCCGTGTTCGTTTACCGGTGCGGGCATGGTGACTGATGGTGGTGTAAAAATCTTGCAATGGGTTTCTGGCCTGATGTTCAGTGATATTAAGTCCCACATACTCTTGCCGAGGCGTAACCCTGAGGGCAAAGCAACGATCCAGAAGTACCAGGGCCAATAGTGTTGCTGTAAAGCTCCAGAGGCCACAGGTCAGAATGCCAGAGGCTTGAACTTTAAGCTGTGCTAGCGGGCTAAGACCTGTGTTGAGAATTGCCGGATCTGCAAAAATAGCAACGGCTAAGGTGCCCCATATGCCGGCCCCTAGATGCACGGGAATTGCACCAACGGCGTCATCAATATGCCAGTGCTCCATTAGGTTAGTTAGCCATAACATGCACAAGCTGCCGATGCCGCCAATCAGGAGGGATTCAGCTGTGGATACAGCGTGACAGTTGGCTGTAATTGCGACTAGCCCTGCCAGGGCTCCGTTCATGGTTGTGCTAACGGTCAGGGTTTTTTGGCGAATGAGAGCTATGAGTATTGGGGTAACGATGCCAGCAGCCCCGGCTAATAGGGTATGGGTCAAAATGTTGGGAACATTATCATTCAACGCCAAGGCGCTGCCCCCATTGAAGCCGAACCAGCCAAACCAGAGCAGCATTGTGCCGAGAAATGAAAGGGGAAAGTCGGAGCCTGAGATACTCTGGTGCGATCGCTTTTTCGAAAACCGGCCTAAACGGGGACCAATAAATAAAATAGTTGCCAGGGCACTCCACCCCCCTACACTGTGCACCACGGTGGAACCTGCAAAATCAACAAAGCCTTGCTGTCCTAGCCATCCCAGCATTTCCCCCTGAAACAATCCATTCCAGCTCCAGTGGCCAAATAGGGGATAGATCAGACCTGAAATAATTACGGAGATAGCAACGTAACCTTTGAAACTGATCCGTTCAGCGGCTGCTCCCGACAAAATGGTTACGGCTGTGCTACAAAACATGGCCTGGAAGAGGAAAAATGCATTAAACCAGGCAGATAATTGTTCTAGGGGTGGCCAGTAACTATTGTTACCTAACCATCCACCGTAGGATTGGCCAAACATAAGACCATAACCAATGGTCCAGAAAATGAGGACTGAGACACTGAGATCAGCAATATTTTTAATAACAACATTAATGCTATTTTTACGACGAGTTGCCCCGGCTTCTAGACATAGAAACCCTGCTTGCATTAAAAAAACCAGGCCAGCGCTGCACACCAGCCACAATATGTCTATTTTGCCGTGCATTTAATCAGTCAATAGAGAAATATAGCTTTGGTTGATTTGAGCAGATGCAACGTTTGGGAATAGTGAGTGTCGGAGGCAAATGCATATTGGGTTGGATTGCAATATGACTTGCATCTATTCTATCTGTGATTTACATCAATATACTGTATGCAAATTCTACGCTAAGTGCTCAAATGCCGATAGTCTAGCGAAACTTGAGCACATAAATTTCAGTAATTTAACTTCAGTAGTGTAAATTTTGGCACTACCCGTTCTACTCCGGCTCACAAAAACCACAAAACAAAATTTACAAAACAATGGCTATTCCATCTGCTCGCGGCTCCGATCCCGCCACCAGCACCCCATTCTCCAACCGCAAAATCACCTGCCCCTTCCCAAACATCCCCGGCTCCGCTACAACCTGCACAGCATGACCAAGATCACTTAACCCCAACACCACATGTCGCGGTACTGTCTGTTCCAAAAACACCCGATTACCCTGATCAAACCGCCAGCGGGGCGCATCCAAAGCCGCCTGCGGATTTAACCCATGGTCCACCAAATTCGAAACTACCTGCAAATGCCCCTGGGGCTGCATCGACGCCCCCATCACCCCAAACGGCCCTAACGGTTGTCCATCACGACTCAAAAAGCCAGGAATAATCGTATGGAAGGGACGTTTCCCAGGCGCGATCGCATTCGGATGTTCCGCATCTACCACAAACCCAGCCCCCCGATTTTGCACCGCGATCCCCGTACCCGGAATCACAATCCCACTGCCAAACCCCATAAAATTTGACTGAATAAACGACACCATCAGCTGATCATCCGCTGCCGCCAAATACACCGTACCCCCCTTGGGTAATCCTGGCTCAGCCAACGGCATAGCGCGATCGCCAATCAGCTCCCGACGACGGGCCCCATAGGTCTTATCCAACAACTCCGCCGTCGTTACATCCATCGTTCTCGGATCTGCCACATACCGATGGGCATCCGCAAATGCCAACTTCATCGCCTCAATCTGTTGGTGATAATTAGCCACTGAGTCCCTGGGTTGGGCTGTCAGGTCGAATCCCTCAACTATATTCAGGGCCATTAAGGCCGCAATCCCTTGACCATTGGGCGGCAGCTCCGATACCGTCATCCCCCTATAGGTGGTGGAAATTGGCGTCACCCACTCTGCTTGATGGCGTTGCAAATCATCCAGCGTAAATACACCACCAGTTTTCTCTGAAAAGGCAACAAATTGTTCCGCTAATTTACCTTGATAAAAACTCTCTCCTTCTGTTGCCGCTAATTCTCGCAGGGTGGCTGCCTGGTCTGGACAGCGCCAGATTTCGCCAGCCCGAGGAGCCCGATTACCTGGAAAGAATACTTCTAGAAAGGGTTGGTGTAACTCACCGGTTAACGACGAGTAGTTTTTTACCTGCTGCTGCCAGCTACGGGCCGTAATGGGTGAGACCGGAAAGCCATCTTCTGCGTGACGAATGGCCGGTTCAAATAAGCGTTCAAAGGGTAGTTGCCCCCAGCGTCTCCATAGGGTTTGCCAGGCCGAAACAGCCCCTGGTACCGTGGCTGCTAACCAACCGTGCAAGGGTAGTTGCGCCATGGTTGCCCACAGGTCTGGTGAGAGGGCCTGGGGACTTTTGCCCGATGCATTCAGGCCGTGGAGTTTGTCGTCCCATACCAATGCAAAGGCATCTGAACCCAAGCCGTTGGAGGTGGGTTCAACGATGGTGAGATCAATGGCCATTGCGATCGCAGCATCCACAGCATTGCCACCTGCTAGCAAAATTTCTGCTCCCGTTGTTGTTGCTAGCGGCTGAGAAGTTGCCACAGCTCCCCGTTTTCCCAGCATGACAGGACGAGAGGATGGGTAGGGATAGGACGTAAGATTCAAGGGTTGCATGGTTGGGAGTAAACGTCTTTTTAGTGAGGGCTAGTCCTGGGCTTGAGTCTCAGTACTCAGCAACGGGACCCCCGCAATCCTGGCTAAGGCATTGGCGAATTTAGTTAATTCTTGGTTGAGTTGCCTTAACTCTTGACGCATTTGGCTGGCCTCAGGCCATTGGTCCTCATGTTCCTTAGCACTTCGCCCCTCTGGACACTTGGCTTCCCAAGCTCTCAATTTTGGGTGCCATGTAGCTGTAAACGGGCGGATGCCTTCATTCAAGAAAGTAATTGCGATATCACCCACCGACTTTTTTGGCGATGCTCCCACATCAGGCCCGGCATCCTTCAGTATCCCCCTGGTAAGTCCAAATAATGCATACAGAGAATCCAATGCTTCACGCAGCAGTCCTTGATCATCATCCAGTTGTTGAGTCACGATTCGTGTTCTCATCTCAACATAAAGTTTCCAGGCTGCATTTCGTGCGCTTTGAACTGTTTCAAACTCAACCTCACCGACCCAAGGCACTTTTGCTTTGACGGTCTTAACTTTTAGAATATTTCTCTTGGCAAACAGGAAAGCGCCAGCACCTATGGCCAGGAGCGCTAATAGTCCGATAACAGTTTGACGCGTCTGTGTCTGTTGCTGATTCTGTTTGGCTTGACGACTAAAGGCCTCATCATAAATGCTCCTGATATCTTGAGCCGTCAACCCTACTGAGTTATTCTCATATAGTTGAATGACAAACTGACTCCTTCGATCAATGTTGTTGTTAGCATCACTTTTTGCTAACAATGTCAGTTCCTCAACGATGGGGTTACTTGTGTCGATCGCCGTTGACTGACCATAGCTGGGTGAAGCCCCTAGCATTAAAAGCAGAACCAGTAGTTTAATCGAGAATAACTTAACCATGTGTTTCTTGATAAGCTAATTTATCCATAACAACAGAGCTGACTTAGAGATTTTCTGGAATGATATCGGATTAATGACGTCGGTCCGAGATTGATTAGTTGTGTAACTCATCGACTACAATCTATTAACGAAATTTGACCTAACGTCACATAATCGACTAAGTTTTCCTCTATGATTTGCTGTCTGGTCTTTACATATAAGTACGTTTGCTCAGTTTCAGCACGATTACCATGCATTTGTCCCTGTTTGGCGGCAAGGTCATCTATTTCGGAGGAGTCAAGCTCCACCGCCAATAATAAGGCTTTACTCGCCACTAGAGTTGCAGCGAGCTGATGCTCTCCTACAATGCGAAATCGCTCCCGAGAAATCGAAATCCCAGTTTCTTCTTTTAGCTCCTTCATCGCTAGAGATAAGGGATCGATACCAGGCTTAAAGGAAGATCCCCCTGGCAGTTCAAATACAAACCCTTGTTCGTTTATAACGGGTGTTCTGTATTCTTTGACTAAAATAAAACGATCTTGTGCTCTGGTTGTGCCTGCACAATAGGCGCATACCGTTGCCACGCTAGGTCTGATAATGACAGTTTCGTTTGATTTGATTCGATTTTCTCCCTTGACGCGCATCGCAACATGGATAGCCAACAACAGTGGAAAGGACTTGTTGGGACCCACTCGCAGCACCCATTCTATATTGGGTATGTCCTCAAGGATATGGCCTGCTGAGGTTTGTGATTGATACCATCGTTGCAAATGTTCCGTGCGCCAGATGTCTAATGGAATGAGACACTCAGCAGCGGCTCTTTGAGCACCGGTTCCTAATCGTTGGCAAGCTGTTTTCAGGGTTGCTTCCAGGGTGTTATGGGTGGCTATGTTATATTGTCGAGCTAACGTTTCGATGTAACGCGTTTTGTAAGCGCCTGCGGGTATTCCCAGGATGACTTTACCGCTGTGGATCTGGAGCCCAAGTTCAACTCGCGTAGTATTCGCGGGCATCGTGTCTTTCTCTGCTGGAATCCAAAATAGAATGACATCGGAGTGCCGCATGGCGTCTAGCTCCCAGGTCATTTGCTGATCGTAGTCACTCCGGCGCTGGCCATCCTGAGCTTCTGGAATGAAGACGACGCCATCATAGCCAAGCGAGGTCAGAATATCTAAGGCTTGCGGTCTCCAGGAAGAGATTTTGGCATCACGGGGGGTGGGACCCGCTAAGTACAAAGATTTATGAAATTTATTTGGGAATGGTTGACAGGCATATACTGATTTCATTACCAGCTGCAGAATCTATAGTGCAAAACTAGAAGCGGATGGGCCAATACTAGCAAGCTACAGTGGAACAGGCCCTGGGAATAACGCTGCAATAGCGATCGCAGCCAGATCTCCAAAATCATGGATACAAGCAAGGCTTAAGACTTGCTCACAATCCTCCATATATTGGTTGCTTAAGCTACACTTCAGAAGTGATTTTCGCTCGCTAGTGATCAATGCTTTGCAGTGTCAGTCATGCCTATTTTTATAAATGTTTGTTTGAATTAGTTTTTATCTGTGCACTTTGACGATATGTCGTTTGATATTAGCCCCTACCGATTTCAAAATTAGCCGTTATCCATAGGCCATATCATCGAGAGTTTAAAGCCTTAAAGACGTGTTAACCGCAACCTACTACGCGGATAGGAGTATCGCAATGCACATAGATGGACTAGAGAGTGAGCAAATCCACACGATTCTAATGTTAATGGCCTTGAACATTATTGTCTTTGCTGCCCTGATAGTAAAAGTTCAGGCAGAATTTGCATTTTCTTGTTGGTGTCAATTATTCTGATTCGTTAATTTCTGTCATTTTTGATTGAAATATGTTTGAGTACTTGTCCCTGCTCAACGACCGCAATTTTCGCTATCTGGATGCAACGTTTCAACTTTCAAATCTTCCAGCGCTTCTGGACTATTGCCAAAACCTACTGGTTCAGCAACGAAAAATGGAAAGCCCGTGGCCTGCTCCTCCTGATTGTTATCCTTCTACTCGCCTACACCGGTCTCAGCGTCGTCTTAAATAATCAGCGCGGCGAACTGATCTCAGCCCTCTCTGCCAAAAACGAATCCCGTTTCTGGCAAACGGTCATTATCTTTATTGGTGTTCTCGTCATCTACGCCCCGTTGCTGGCGGGGTACACCTATCTGCGAGATCGCCTCGGTCTGGCCTGGCGGCGCTGGCTCACCACCGACTTTGTCCAACGCTACTTTGCTGATCGTGCCTTTTACCAGATCAACCAGTTTCGTACCGATATCGATAACCCCGACCAGCGGATTGCCGAGGACGTCAAAAACTTCACCCAAGAATCTCTTACTCTAGCCCTTGTCCTATCCGACTCAGTTTTAGAAATTATTGCTTTTAGCGGTGTCCTTTTAGGTATTTCTCGTGAACTGGTCCTTTTTCTCCTGGGCTACGCCATTATCGGTACTCTCGCCACGGTCGGTGTTTTTGGTCAACCCCTTGTCCGTCTAAACTTTGAGCAATTAAAACGAGAGGCTAACTTTCGCTTTAGCCTCGTCCGCGTGCGGGAGAATGCTGAAGCCATCGCTTTCTACCAGGGGGAGGCCCAAGAATCAACCCAGGTCAATAACCGCTTTATGGCCGCTTTTGACAACTATAAGCGTCTACTGGGCTGGGAGCTGGGTCTCAATGGTTTAACGAATGCTTACGAATTTATTCCTTTTATTCTCCCGGCTCTGGTGGTTGCTCCTGGTATTTTCAGTGGCGATGTGGAGGTGGGAAAAGTAAGTGAAGCTCAGGGGGCATTTATCCGGGTTTTCTTTTCTCTCAATCTGATTGTTGCCCGTTTTCAATCCCTCAGTGCCTTTGGTGCTGGAATTGACCGTCTCTATGACTTTGCCACCTCCCTGGGGCATGTTGAATCGTCAGAGGGTTTAGCAGACGATGTGACTACTCAACGTCAGGAGAAAAAATCTGGCCATCCTGTCATTGGGTTTGAAGCGTCATCAAAGCTAACTCTAGATAATGTAACCCTGCAAACGCCCAACTATCAGCGTACGTTGATTGAAGCGCTATCCCTGGAACTCGATGCTCAAAGTTCCTTGCTGGTGGTGGGTCCCAGTGGCTGTGGTAAGAGTTCATTGATGCGTGCGATCGCAGGTCTCTGGAATTCTGGCACCGGCACCATCCAACGTCCCGATCTAGAGCACCTGCTATTTCTACCCCAGAAACCCTACATGATCCTGGGCAGTCTTCGCCAGCAGCTGCTTTATCCTTACCCCGACATCGAGATTAACGACACGCAGCTCAAAGCGGCCCTAAAACAAGTCAACCTGCCTGATTTAGACGAACGCTTTGGTGGCTTTGATGCCGAAGAAGAATGGAGTGATGTATTGTCCCTGGGCGAACAACAGCGGTTGAGCTTTGCCCGTGTGCTGTTGCACGAGCCTACATATACCGTTCTGGATGAGGCCACCAGCGCCCTTGATCGAGATAATGAGAAACAACTCTATGATCATCTGGCCGCAACCAAAACCGCTTACCTCAGTGTTGGTCATCGGAAATCTTTAGAAGATTATCACAGCTCTATACTAAGGCTGGCCGAAGACCACACCTGGAAGCTACAGCCATTGGCTAAGGAATCCGGTTCCTAGGAATTTAAAAGTAGTCGTCAGAAATTAGTCAGAACATGTCAGCAAACTATCTCATAATTTAGATTATACGCTCAAAAACTTCTGTAAGACATAGTTCAGGATCTATATAATCGACCCCGCCGTAACCCCAACTTAACGCTATTAGGAATAACTCAGTACGTTCAGGGATTGCCTCTATGGGATTGTCCATCCCCACGTAGCAAAAATAAATGCCATTTTGGCAAGTTTGATATCCCCTCCACAGCTATACCTTTAATTAATCACACTAAACGCTATCACCAACCATTTAGCCAATCATCAATGGGGATAAGGGGTATGCTACCTAACAACATCCTAGAAAAAGTCAAAGAGTTTTTGGTGCGCCTGGTCAAAGACTCTACATTTATCACCCAGCTGCAACAACGATCGGCAGATCAGGTGCAATCATTTTTACAGGACGCTGGGTATGACTTTTCCCAGGATGAGTTTGAATCTGCCACCCTAAAGATCCTAGATCTCAAAGAACAAAACCAGTTTCATGAACTCTCCGAAGCAGAGCTGGTAGGTGCTGTGGGTGGCTGGTTGCGACTATACCCCAAGTATTCTGGTTGGTTGTTTAAACGACCTGGGAGATTTCCCATCGATGACCCCATTGCTCAGCCCATGTATGGTGTTGTGATCGAACCACCAGCAGACGGTCACCCCGTTCCTATCCCTGAACCACCTCCTATTCCAGGGCCACAACCCATGTATGGTGTTGTGATCGAACCCATTGATGGTCCCATTTTTCAGCCAATGTATGGCGTGATTACTCCCCCTGAGATTCTTTAGTGGCCATGGCATATCATCGCACAAGCTACGCTGTCTGGGAGATTACCTTAAAGTGTAATCTGGCCTGCAGTCACTGTGGCTCACGAGCAGGACAGGCTCGCGCTAAAGAGCTCTCCACTGAAGAGGCCCTGGATTTGGTTCAGCAGATGGCTGAGGTAGGTATTAAAGAAGTCACCCTCATCGGTGGAGAAGCCTTTCTGCGGCCAGATTGGTTGGAGATTGCAGCAGCCATCAATCAGGCTGGCATGCGCTGCACCATGACCACGGGGGGCTACGGCATTAGCCTGGCCACCGCCACCAAGATGAAAGCAGCGGGGATTGCCACTGTCTCTGTGTCCATTGACGGATTAGAGGCCACCCACGATACTCTTCGGGGCCGGAATGGGGCTTGGCGGTATGCATTTCAAACCATGGGACATCTGCGCGAAGTGGGCATTCCCTTTGGCTGTAATACCCAAATTAATCGACTGTCTGCTCCAGAGTTGCCATCTATTTATGAGCATATTCGAGCTGCGGGGGCTGGGGCCTGGCAGCTGCAGTTAACGGTGCCTATGGGCCATGCGGCTGACCATGCGGAGATTCTGCTGCAGCCCTATGAGTTGTTGGATCTGTATCCGATGCTGGCTCGGATTGCGGTAAGAGCCCAACGCGAAGGCCTCCAACTGCAACCGGGCAATAACATTGGTTACTACGGTCCCTACGAGCGCTTATTGCGGGGCCGTGGCAAAGACAATGACTGGGCCTTTTGGCGGGGATGCTCGGCAGGACTTTCCACCTTGGGGATTGAAGCTGACGGTGCTATTAAGGGATGTCCTTCGCTGCCAACGGCGGCCTATACGGGAGGGAATATTCGCGATCGCAACCTGCGCGATATTGTTGAATCCACAGAAGAATTACGCTTTAACTTGGGGGCAGGAACTCCCCAGGGAACCGCCCATCTGTGGGGATTCTGCAAAACCTGTGAATTTGCCGAACTCTGTCGCGGCGGCTGTACCTGGACCTCCCATGTGTTCTTTGACCGTCGCGGTAACAATCCTTACTGTCATCATCGTGCCTTGACTCAGGCCCAACAGGGTAAGCGAGAACGGTTGCAGCTTAAGCGACAGGCCGATGGTCTCCCCTTTGATAACGGTGAATTTGAGTTAATGGAAGAACCGGTTGATGCCCCCTGGGATAAAACAGACTCGCTGCACTTCACTGCCGATCAGGTGCAATGGTCCACCAGTTGGCAAGCAGAAGAATCCTTAGCATTGACAACATCATGAGGTAGATATGGAGACGACTATCAGCAATCCCCCAAAAGACATAGATAATTCAGATCCACAGTCTATTGAGCCAATTCCGCTCTTGCCTCGTTCTGCCTGGAACAGTCAACTAACAAAAATGCGGATAGTATTAACAGTTAAGCAATTGCTTGATCAACAAGAAAGAGTTTTATAGATATCATCTTTGCAAACGGGCCCCTTATCCATAGTTGTCGACCTCTCGTCCGAGAGGTCGACATTTTCTTTGTATGTGAACTCCGGAAGGCAGTGTTATCGCTATTGCCTGGATTTAAAAGACTGGATTTTCTCCCATGGATCTAACCGGATTGAATCAAACCAGTTCCCATGCCAAATTGGCAACATATCTCTTGCTGCAAGGAACAGAATAAGAGGCAATATAGCCAAATAATCTTGGCGAAATGTAACCGTAGATAGTGAAAACCAGGGGGAATATCATGGTAAATAAGCGCTTTAAAATTGAGAATCTGGATAATTTAGAAGACCTCACATCTGAGGAGCTTTCCCTTATTCAAGGTGGGATGACAATTGCTGTAGCTGAGCCTCAAGCTGGGCCAACTGAGGCTAAAGCTGATTCAGTGGAGCTTCAAGCAGAAGAACTGATTGCTTATCCACTCCCCCTTCCTCCCCAGCCGATTCCCTATCCACTGCCGATTCCTTGCTATCACGGTGGTCACCGACCTTATCCAAAACCCAAATATATTCCGTGTGTCTGTAGTCCCTACCCTACCAAAGACGGTGACTTACCTTGGTGTGCTGTCATCTTATAAGTTTCTATGGGCATCACCCTAGGAGTGTGTGCCTTAGCCCTGTAATTTTGAGGCATCCTGTTCTACAGGACAAACACCTTAGAGACTTTCTAGATATACCTGGAAAGTCTCTAGACATAAAAAAATGCTTATATCTCAGATATGGCCAGAGCATAAGCAATACAGCCCGATAACGACTTAATCTTTAGAAAATCAGTCGATGTCTAATATTACAATTCCTAACCTGCAGGTAAATAGCACCTCAGATTCAGGCCAAAAGACTAAGCTAAGCACCAAAAAGCCAAAGCAGACAGCTGCTTCAGATTTTTTCCCTCGATTAGCCTGTCAAATTAATCTCTACAACAATCAGCTGATTCTTTCTCAGTATGGCCAAGAGTTTGCTTTTCCAATCAATCAGCCATCGGGGAAAGGATTATACAAACTATTTTTGCTGATGGATGGAACTCGAAGCTTACATGAACTCCAGCAGCTATGTTCTCCTGAGGAACCTACAGCGATTACTAAACTATTGTGTAGTTTAGATGATCAGGGGTTAGTCGATAATGCTGCGGCAGTGACAATCCATTCAGGTCAAGAGACTTTACTAGAGTTAGAAGCATTATCCCAGAAATTACTAAATCAAAAATTATTTGGCCATAGTGTTAAAGATATTGCTTTATGGCAGTTACTTCAGCTAGCAAATCCTGAAATATCAGATAACGTTATCTCTGGCTTTGTGTTAGAACATTACCATTTGTTCTCCCACATCAGCTCTTTCCAGTCTCCCACACTGGGTTTTCAGGGCTCCACCAAGGTTCGATACCTACTCAATGAATTCTATGCTCAAACCTATGGCTATGAGCAGATAATGGTGAAAGCGCTCCATAACATTGACATTACGCCTGAAGAATTGGCTTCTACATTGCCACTGCCAGAGACAATGTCAATGTATAACGGGTTGACGTTTTGGGCAAACTTTGAACCGTTGTTTTTCTTCAGTATTCTAGGCCTCTTGCTCGATAGCATATTAAATTGCTTTAAATGTTATCTTACGACAATTTCAAGGGATGAATTAGGGAGTTGTTTTATTGAAGCTATAGGAGAATTAGTCAGTACTCAACAACAACATAAGCAAATTAATTTGGGTCGGAGTATTTTTCAAGAGATTCCCCATATTGATCCAGAAACAGTGCAACGATTTAAGGGACAAATTCATCTGTTTGTGGAAATGTACAGTAATTTCTACAGAGCTATTGGCCACTACTATCTGGAGACGCCCAATTTATTACGACGACTATTAATTAATTAATGGGGAAAGATGACATGCCATCAGCACAAAGGCTAGAAGAAAAACCACTGTCATTTAAGGATCAGGTACTCTTTAAGTTTAAAGATACGCAGATTGAAATTCGCCATCGTGACCAGGGGTGCGCTATCACCATTCCAGAGGAAGGCCAGCAGGAGATCCTTCACTTTTTAAGGCTATTACAAATTGGCAATTTATCGTTAAAGCAGCTAAGCCAGGCTTGTCCAGATATTCAAAACCAAATTCCAGAACTACTGGATGAGTTTATCCAGCGTGGATTATTAACTGAGACCCGAGATCTATCCAGGGTATCTGGAGTCACCGGACGCCAATTTTATCGAGAACTTTCCCGATTTCTGAAGCGATTTAAGCAACAGTTTCCTCCGTCACCCTTATCGCAACAGTTGGCAGATGGTACGCTGTCTAGAGAGCAGTTAATTGGCTATGCCCTGGAATCCTATCATGTTACCCACCTCTGTCCTCGGCTGTTAGCCCCTGCCTTGGCTCAATACGAAACAACAATGACTCAGAATTTGCTTCAGGAGTTTTTTGTCTCTGAGCTGCATCATGATCATTTAATTAAGAAGTCATTAAAAAGTGTTGGTATTGAGTCAGAACAACTGGCACAGCTCCAACCCCTGCCTATGACCTTCACGGTATGTGCCGCTCTAGGAGTCTTTGCTAGACAGCATCCTCTTAGTTTTAAGACGGCTCTGATGCTATTTGAAGAGGATGATAAGGTATTTCATGAATTGTTCAAACAACGCTGTCAGGCATTGAATATGCCATCTGATTTTTATCGTCCTATCTTGCTCCATGCCCATATTAATGAGGAAGGTGCCCATGATCAGATTACGGCAGATTTACTAACAGACGTGCCTTATGTCTCACCAGAAGAGCAGCTTTTGGTCAAGAAAAATATGACACTGTTAATAGAATCTATGATCCTGCGAACCTATGAAATTCTAGATTACTATGGTAACCCTGATAATATAATTCCTCGTTGTTTTATGACTACTAAGGAGAGCCGGATATGACTTCAAGCCTTAATGGCTAAAGACCTTGAATAATAAGGATCTTGGCTACTAAGGCTTGAGTATGATTGCCAACTTTGAAAGGTTATTAAGCGAAGAGTACATCGGCACTGCCCAGTTCAGCCACAGTTACCCCTGAAAACAACACTTGTCCGCCTGTTTTAGATGTGAATTGAGCACCTGAGGATGTATCTGTTATGTTTTGGAAAAGCCTCCGTTTAACAGCAGAACTATCGACCCCTTGCACCAGGATTTTATCAGTACCAACCTCAAAATCGAGAATTTTATCAACTTCGCCTGCTTTCAACCGATTAAAGACAAACGTGTCGGCATCATCTCCACCCGCAAGCAAATCACTGCCTGAGCCGCCCCAGATAACGTCGTTACCATCTCCACCATGGATTTTATCGTTTCCAGCATTGCCCCACAGTCTATCCTTTCCTAAGCCACCTTCGAGAATATCGTCCCCTGAGCGTCCATAGATGCGGTCATTCCCTAAACTGCCATATATTCTATCTTGACGGTTGGTGCCATGAAGCTTGTCTCTCCGAATTGTGCCATAGATAACCCCTGGTCCCAGGTTGCCGATCAGGGTATCACCGGCAAATTTAGTTTCACTTTCAGTCAGTTGTACAATGGTGACTCGAGAAACATCTTGCTTGAAGGTCTTTTCATAGGTGCCGCTAAAATCAGCTGAGATGAAATCATTACCATTGTTACCTCCCACATCTTTCACTAGATTCTTTTCTATATTGGAGAGTGCGGTTCGAATTCCGGTACTTTTTCCTTTTCTAATATTACCGATTTGTTTCGATGTAACTAATCTCCCTCGAAAGCCAAAATAGTCTAACACCTTAGCCTTCGGTTGGGAGGTATCTAACACCAGAAAAGCTGTTTTTGCAGTGGCCCGATTATATTCAGCATCTGGATTTTCAATTTCTTTAGCTTCAAGATCAATATAGGTAGAAAAATCGAATGAAAGGGGTTGCCGGTCACTCACATCAAACGTTACAACCACCTCTGTTTCACTAGAGCTACTGCCTCTATAGCCGCCGTCAATGCCTTCACCCGAGGCTTCACTAGCACCAAAAATCGTCGCAAAATTGGAATCGCCGGAGAAAAATGCAAATGCATCGGAAATAGCAGTTGCAACTCCCCCTTTAACTAAAGCCTTTGTCTCGGAATTTGTCAGTGAGTCAGTTGTTGTTAAACTATAATTAGAAAAGGCAACACCTTCAGATTCGGCTCTTACATAATTAGGCGTATAGGAAACGGCTCCTGTAGGCTTCATAAAGAGTGTCGTCGATGCCATGTCAATTACCTTTTTTTATAAGTGGTTGCTAATCTGACAAGGTAGGAAATATAGGGCGTTGCTGATCCTCGAGATGATTTCATCTGAAAGATACTGTCATATGGCATATCTAACTGAGCGGTTCATCCCCTAAATCAGCAACGGCAATATAGAACTCGATAGCTGCCAAGCCAGAAAGTTACATTACTATAGACAAGTCAAAGAAAGAAAATCTGCCATTTTGGCAGATTTTCACCTGAGGGGCACCCAGTTTAGGTTCCGCAACTATGGTTCTTGTGATCCGAATCCTGGCTGTTAGACCCCGGTATCCTAGGACTGGCAAGGCACAGCCCCTACAAGACTATCTATATTGAATCGGGTTTAAGGAATTAGGATTTGTAAGCATTAAGCTCATAAGAACCATGAACTTAATGCTTACAAATCTTAAACACTTCTCAGCTCAGGATTTAATCCTAAACTTTCCAAAGTTTGTTGAATCTCATGTTTGTATATCGAATTCATAATAAGTACAACGTCTGGTTGATAGTCTTGCAAGAATTCTGGGGAGACGATTCTTTGCCCCGTTCCAGCTATATACATTCCTTGCTTGCGTGGATTAATATCAACTACATAATCAATTCGGCTTTGAGTTTTGAGTATATTCAAAAAGGTTACACCTTTAGAACCTGCTCCCCATACGACAACACGGTGCCCTTGGGCCAGACTCTTTTCAAGTTCGTGCTGCCAGGTTGTCACCTTACTCCGAAACTTTGTTGCGAAGGTATTAATGTCACGAGTAGTTTTTTTGACGTCATCTGTTAATGAGTTAGTCGTGGCTTCTAATGAATTTCCAGGGGAAACTTCTATGCAAAGAAATTGCCCACGAAACTCTTCAGTTAGGTTATGAATATTAAATCCACTGCGCGTGAAGGTATAGGACAAAGAGATCGGCGTAAAATAGCAGCAGTGCTCATAGATAATATCCCATATTGCCATATGGTGAAAGGTATCTAGCCCATTGGGCACCTCAAAAAAAATGGTTGTGTTGGAGCGATCGCCAATGGCCCGCCGAAGGTTATTTAATAGGGCCGTTGGATTTTGAATATGCTCAAGGGTGTGTCGGCAGACAATAAAGTCACCTTGGTAGTGTGCATAGTCCTCTGAGTAAAGATCCTGGATAAATTGAACGCGATTGCCTAGTCTCTTGTGTTCTGGTAAAGGGACATAGGTCGGATCGAAGCCAACGCCGCGATTGTCCCCCATCTCGCAGAGAGAAACGAGAAAATCGCCTTTGCCACAGCCAATTTCAATGATAGCTTTATGATGTAAGTCGTGATTATTGATTAGCTTCAATGCCAGGTTTTTTGCATATTCTTGAAAACGAGGAGAGAAGTCTAGCGAATTTTCATAGAATTCTGTATATTCCAGAAGCTCTGGATTGAATTCACTATTGCCGATGAACCCGCAGTGATGACAAAAGGAGAGGCGGATATTCCCTCTAGCACAGTCGATGGCTGCTTGACGGTCTGACCAAAGTACATTGCAAAAGATTGGAACGTCTAACATTTCAAAAAAAATGTTCCAATCTGAAGTGCTACATACAGGACACATGCTACGCACCTGGTCTGACATCTGATTTTCAGAGGCGTATATTTCTTTTTCAGCTTTATACTTTGTTGATAGTGTATGCATTTGTAGCCGGATAAAGAGTTGATATGATTGTTGGTGTGGTTTATACAGATCACTGGCTAAACAGTCTTCACCGTCGTTAAACCAGCTAGTTTGTAAGCTTGCTGAGCGATCGTCTTGCCAATCGTCAGGGACGATGTGGCGGCTGGAGAAGGGGCATTACATACATGCAGTGCATTCTGTGCTCGCATAATGAGAAAATCATCCACCAGCCTGCCATCATTTCTCAGGGCTTGAGCCCGTACCCCTGCCTCGGTGGAAATTATGTCGTCAGCCTGAATTTCAGGAATCAATTGTTGTAAGCTTCGCACAAAGGCCGCTTTACTAAAGGAGCGAATCATTTCCTGGATGCCTTCACTGGCATGCTTTGTGGCTAATTTCCAAAAGCCTGGATAAGCTATAACTTCAGCAAAATCTTGCCAATCAAAGTCGGTTTTCTTGTAGCCCTCTCGCTTCAAGCTAAGGACGGCATTAGGACCCGCATGCACACTGCCATCAATCATTCGGGTGAAATGAACCCCTAGAAACGGAAAGTTGGGATTGGGCACTGGATAAATTAGCCCTTTGACGAGGTAACGCTTTGTCGGGGTGAGTTCATAGTATTCTCCTCGGAAGGGGACAATCTGTGCCCTTGGATTCATACCAGCGAGCTTAGCAATGCGATCGCAATAGAGTCCGGCGCAATTAATCACAAAACGGGCTTTAAAAGCGCCCTGATTCGTTTCTAAAATTTGACCATTACCATCATCGACAATCTTTTGAACCTTTGTATTCAGTCGCAATTCTCCCTGTTGTTCTCTAATCAGCTCTACGTATTGTTGGCAAACTTGTTTGTAATCCACAATGCCAGTGGAAGCCACACGAATACCAGCCAGGCAGTTAACATGGGGTTCAATCTCCTGAACTGCCTGGCGGCTAAGTTTAGTCAGCTGAAGCCCATTTTCTAGACCCCGGCGATAAAGCTTTTCCAGCTGTGGTAACTCTTCTGATTTGGTGGCAACGATGACTTTGCCGCAGACGTCGTGGTCAATGCCATAGGCCCGACAAAATTCCACCATGGAGCGATTGCCATCGCGGCAAAATGTTGCCTTTAGGCTACCGGGCTGATAGTAAATTCCTGAATGGATAACACCGCTGTTATGACCGGTTTGGTGGTGGCCCCAATGGCTTTCTTTTTCCAGAATCAGAATCTTCACATCTGGATACCTCTGGCCTAGCTGCATAGCAGTCGCTAAACCGATAATGCCTCCACCAATAATTCCAAAGTCATACATAGCTCAAATAGAAAAGAAGACAGATGACACTCATCATACCGACATCACTTGAGTGATAACGCCGAGGGAATCAAGACTATGCTGAATCTCGCTAAGATAGATGGGGTTCATCACAATTACGTGGTCTGGCTGATAGTCTGTGAGAAATTCTGGTGCCATAATTTCTTTGCCAACACCCGGTATAAATTTACCTTGACGATGGGGATTAATATCAACAACGTATTGAATTAGATCAACGGTATCAAGGGTGGTGAGAAAGGAAACACATTTGGAGCCTGAACCCCACACTACCACACGTTTACCACTGGCTTGGAATTGCTCTAAGGTTTGCTTCCAATGGGCCAATTTCTGCTGAATTCGAGTAATAAAGGCTTGAACAGTCTGAACTAGTTGTGCTGGAGTTTCTTCTAGGGGATGAACTTGTTCAGCCCTCGTTGCAGTCGGCTTAGCCTCAATGAGTAAATATTGATCGCCATAGGCTCGATAAAGATCAATAACCTCAAATCCGCAGGAGCGAAATAGGCGAGCTAGGGAGCCAGGGGTGAAGTAGGAGCAGTGTTCGTAGTAGATATCTTCAAACGCTAGATCTTGCAAAACACGGATGGTGTCAGGAACTTCGAAGAAAATAACGGTATCCTGGCGATCGCCAATGGAGGTTCGTACGGTTTTAAGAAACTCAGCTGTGGGCTGAATATGCTCTAACGTATGACGACAGCAAATGAACTCTCCCACATACTGGGCGTGTTTTTCAGAATAGTAATCCTGAATAAAGGTGACCCGACTCGCAGCTTCGTTTTGGACCCGTCCTGGTAGAACACTGGGATCAATGCCGACACCACGATTCCCCCCCAACTCACAAAGCAATAACAGGAAATCTCCTTTACTGCAGCCAATCTCGATAATATCTTGATTACGCAAATCGTATTTATCGATAAGTCGGTTAGCTAAGTCAAGGGCGAACTGATTGAAGGTGGGTGAAAAGCTTTGCTGATCTTCATAATTAGGTGCGTAGGCAGACCATTGTGGATCAAAGGCTACGTTCGTAATAAAGCCACATTCAGCACAAACACCCAAAATGACATCACCCTGAGGAAAGTTAAGGGCATCTTCCTGAGTTGGCAGCATCAAACAGCTATGCACAGGCACCTGGCGAACGTCGTAAAAAATCGACAATCCTTGATGGCCACAATTCGGACAGGTACACTCGGATGGGGTAATTGAGTTTTCCAGAGGTATGTTTTGAGGGATGGATAGTTCTAACGTGTTCATTCCCTTTTCCTTTTTATAATTTGAATAAATTCAGTTTTAATCGCTGTTGGGGCTAGGTCATTCACTCGGTTCTGCTGGGATTGCGATCGCATGTCCGATATGCCACCCAGGCACATCATAGGCTGCTTCAAGGTGGGCGATCTGATACCCTAAGTCTTTAACATAGGCATCCAATTCTTCTTGTTTTTTTTGAAAGTCTCCTAGCTGAGCAGCATCAACTTCATACAGGAGAATAGGTTTAAACGTTCGGATGGTTGCTAACATCCCTTGGATAACCTGTAATTCTGCCCCTTCCACATCTATTTTGACAAGACTGGGAGGTTTTACCTTTTTCTTGTTTATCCAATCATCAATAGAAATTAAATCAACCTGTACCGATCCAGCCATATCCGGAGGCGTACCAACGGTTGAAAGTGTTGCCCCTCCAGAATGCTGGGCTAATAGCAGATTCCCCTTACCACTATTTTGAGAAACTGCCTTTTCAAACACTTTAATCTGTGAAAACTGGTTTAGCTTGCCATTACGACGAATTCTGGCTGCATTTTTCGATACTGGTTCAAACGCATACACCTGCCCCAATTTTCCAACTAATCGAGCCGCCAGGGTACTAAAGAAACCAATATTGGCCCCAATGTCATAAAAGACATCTCCTGGCGTGAGGTGCTGAGCTAAAATCTTTTGAATAGGTAGCTCATAGGTTCCTTGGGCAAAGGTGGGATTAGATTCATCTGGATGAAACTGAAGTCCCGCACCAACACCTTGGGGAATGGTGACGACGTCAGACTGCTTTTTCTTTGGTTTTGGTTTTGGTTGCCGTTTTGGTTGTCGCTTAACATCCGGCTTATCTGCCATCTGATTTAGCCATTGAACAACTTCAGCCGTAGCTCCTAAGGTGAATCTGAAAAATGATTTCATAATCATGACATGTTGATCCCTTCAAGTGATGAGTCCCACTTTTGCTACGAAATTTCTAAATATACTGCCAGTGTCGTTTCCCCACTCCCAATTGGCAACAATCCCAACTCGATTAATGGATAATCTTGGGGTATTGGGATATACATCTGTCAATGCCCGAGAGAGAACGGGTTCACCATTAACAAACACCATGAAGTTCATCCCATCAAATACGGTTCTCAATTGATGAGGCTTGCCCCAAAAAACTCTATCCGCCACATTAGTCCAGACGGCATCATAGAGTTCCTCATAGCCATTCAGGTAGAAAAATGAAGAGATGGAAGCCCCATCATAGACATCGTCTAACCAATTACTGACGGTTATGTAGTTATTCTCATCCTGCCAAAAGATTAAGCCACCACGGCCTCTTTCCCTCTGATACCGGCGATGACCAGGGGGAACAATCTCTACTTGTAAATCAGCAAAATGAGGGTTGTCCCACGGGAAAGTCAATGCCGTACGTCCTGGATTGGGGTGTTGGCGACTAGCTTGTACCTGTACTGCAGAATCCCCAGTCATCATCATCTCACCCCTGCCCAGGGCCCTCTGCCATGTCCGATGCCCAACGGGAGTGACTCTACCGACTAAATTTTGGGCACATCCCGAAAAATCATCAGCAACAGCGATGTGAGTTCCATCAACCTGCCAGGGTTGGCCTACATTCAGGGTTGATGGCATTGGCATACTGCGAGCATGGACCTCAAACGCCCGTAGATATTGCTGAGGATTGGCTTCCGCAGCCATTAGCCCCACACCTGTCGCATGTCCTAAGCGAGGGTCGGTGAATGCCTTGTTAAATATTAATTGACCGTCCAAGTACAAACTGAAGGCATCACCATCATCTGAGATCTGTAAAGTGTGTAGAGTATTTGGCTGCAAATGCCATAATTCGCTGATGGCCACCACCTCATCATGGCCATCGACACAGATGCAAAGCTTACATGTTTTGTTGTCGGTGAGTAACATCCAATAGTTATCTGGATTGTTCACCCGCCAGGCCAGACCTGTACCCGTAATGGCCGTCGATGTTTGAATCAGGACATGAATTAGGCCAGAAGGTTCATTGGGATCCAGCACAGTTAAGCTATCAGGTGCCAGGGCTTTAGCGCCCTGAGAGGTTAACTCAAATTGGCCGTTGTAATCGATCCAGTCTCCCCCCACTTCAGCAGAAGTATCGCTGATGAGCCCTGTGCCGCATAGCTGATCAGCAACGTGAGCCGTACCGTACCATGTTGCTAACGTTGGTATTTGTGCAACCTGAGCACCATATACGCGAGTATCTACTCGAAATCCAATTTGCCCTAAGACACTCTGGTAAATTGCGGCATAAACTTCAGAATCCTGATTAAAGGGATCAATCGCAATGGGGCGCATATTGGGATAACTCACAAACCCCTTCGCATTGGGTACAGAGGCAACATAGTAGGCAGCCCCCTGCTGACGTAAAACAATAACGTAGTAGGTCTGCAGGTTTTGCAGGCCCTGAAACGCAGACATTAATTGTGTTCCGACTCTGGTCAGAAGTTCTCCATTATTGAAGCCAGTAGCATGAACAATTAACCCATTGCCTTCTGTTTTAGGATCTAATGGAACTTCCCTCGGAAACCAGCCGATGGCTAAGTTCTCATTTAGCTTTGGCACGGCAAAGTAGTTTGAAAATTCAGGAGCACTGCGGATCCACCACCATAAACGGCGCATAAATCCCTTTTTTTGGGGTCTTTTTAGCCATTGTTTAAATCGTTTATTGGGTGGGTCTGTTTCGCTGCCGATCCACCAGCGCTGTAAACGACGTTTCAGGGGCTCAATCCGTTCTGCTTGAGACGTGTTATGGCCGTTGGACAGGAGTACTGCAAAGGCTAATCCATGGGTGCGTTGGTAAGGCCCATAGGCAATTCCCTGGCGGCCCCATCCAGGGGTTAATAGGGGTTGAAATCTCAGCGCTCCGTTGTCAATCGCAATTTGATGTTCCAGATCACATCCTCGGCGTAACGTACCATTGGTGCTCAGACTCCCAATGGCTTTACCCGCAGGTTTAGCATCTCCATAGAGATCAGTACAGATAGGTCTTGACGGTTGTGGATGATCCTGTTGCTTCTGTTCTGGTGGTTGAAGCGTGTATTTGCGATCGCGTGTTAACATAACGTCCCCTAATTCAAACGGTAGCGGTAGAAAAACTCATAATCCTGGAAAAAGCACTGCAGAAATTCTCCCTGGGCAATATCTCCAAGTGTTGACCAACCAGAGTCCGGAATCAGACGGGTCATTTGAGATCGATGTTGTTCCAAGGCTATACGTTTCAAATCTAGGACATCCTGGATATCAACAGCATGTCGGAAATACTTCAGCCAATTTAGTCCAGTGTTCCAATGATGACCCAAGGTTGACGATTCTTGTTTCTGCTGGGCTGCAAAATTTGTCCAAGGCCAGTTACACCAAAACCACACAGGATATTCATAAACGGTGGTTCTAAGGCCACATTCTTTTAGCGCAGACACCACAATATGGCATGTAGCATTATGGTCTGGCACACCATCTTGACGGTACGGAACAAACACCTCCTCCGGCAAAGTTGTCAGCAAAATCTCCTTGACTTTTTTGATTACCATGTTTTTGTGATGGGTCAAGGTGCCATCGGTGATGTTGAGAAACATAACGTCTTTGCTGGCAACGCCTAGTTTCTCCGCCGCTGCCAGAGCTTCATTTGACCGAATTTTCCGGAGGTCCTTGGCGGACATAACATGGGAGTGCGATTGGCTCCCATCGGTCATAAAGACAATTTTGATAGGTGCCCCCGCCTGGGTCTTTTTTAGAATAGTACCGCCACATCCTAATGTTTCATCATCTTGATGGGGAGAAAATACAATGGCAGACCGTTTCAAAGAGTCTGGCTGAGCAAAATCACAACGTCGCTGCATTAATGCATGACAGCTACGGCGCACTAAGGTATTGAAGTTGAGGTCTGTCATAGAGTTAACCCGGTCCCATTGTATTTTCCACTTCACAGAGATGTTGATATTGGTGCAGTAAATCACTCGCTACCTTGTCAAAGGTAAAATATTGCACCGCTCTTTGTTGTCCAGCCTGTCCCATTTGTTGCCTGCGCTCACGGTTCGACAACAGCTCTAATATTGCTGCAGCTAATGCATCGCTTTCTCCTCGCTCAACCAGGAGACCAGTCTTGCCATGTTCAACCAGCTCTGGAATTGCGCCTGCCCGAGTAGCAATTACTGGTAGTCCCAACGTCATAGCTTCCGCAATGGGCATGCCAAATGCTTCGTGGCAAATAGAGGGAAAAATAAACAGATCGGCTTGCCGATAGAATTTTGGCAATTCGGACGGTTGAACCAGGCCTGTAAGCGTGACGGGCTTCGTCCCATCCTCGTTCGCCATTTGGTCGAACTTGAGCATCCACTGCCTCAGGTAGCGATCCCAATTGTTATCTTCGTGGAAGGATGACAGTGCTGAAACTTTCGGATCATCACTTAACCCTACCAAGTATTCCAAGGGGATCACCCCTATCGCTCCGATCAGCGTTAGCTGCACATTTGGCTCCTGCTCAATTACTTTTTGGAAGGCTTCTAATAAAACATGGGCTCCTTTTTCTGGGCAGACTCGACCGACAAAAAGTAATCGTTTGACGGACGTTTCAGAAGAGGCTCGATCGTTTCGATAACGGCTTCTAAAGTTCAGATAGCGATCGCTATCTACTCCATTATGAATAGTTAAACAGCGTTCTTCTGCCGCCGGGAATCGCTGTTTAACTTGGTGGGTAATATATTGACTTGGGGTGGTGATTAGATCAACATTGCGTAACCGCTTTTCCAAAACCTTGTGGTTAAGCTGATCGAGCCATTCACAATGCATGTGCAGAACAATCTTGATCTCTGGTGAAAGAGCACGGATCACCGGAGCAAACTGAGAAAAATTATGAATATGAACTACATCATGGTGATGCTTTCTCAATTCATTGCCAATTTGCAAGCTATACCCTAGATAATAAAGACCAGATGCAAAACCAGGTTGGGTGATTGTATTAAATCCTGGAAAACGTTCAAGTTGTTTAAGAATCCCTCGATCCAGTTTAATGGGAATATACCGATAACGAACTCCATCATGAACGGTTTCTTGGAGTCTTTCTCCAGGAGCATAAACCGTGATATCACAGGCTGTTCCTAATCGCTTAACCAATTCATAAGTCAAAATCCCAATTGAGTCAGCAGGTTCTGGAAACACGGTCATCACAAAGGGCTGACAAACAAAGGCGACCTTTAGTTTTTGATTTGAACCTTTGGATTGCTTAATCTGATCAATCTGACGTAACTTTTGATGCACTCGCGTCTCTAATATTGAAGTAGTCTGCTGAGGCAATGCCAAGACATTTTGATAAGTAGAGCTGGCCTCAACAAAATTTCCTTGCGTTTGGGAGATCACCCCAAGCTGATAGTAAGCTTCAGCCAGCTGCGGATTGAGGGTAATCGCCTGTCGATAATAATCAGCCGCTGTCGTTAGATCTCCTGCCCTATGACGATTAATACCCAAGTCGTAATTTAAATATGAAAAATGTATTTCCTCTGCTTCAGAAAGTTTATTTTGACTGTAGAGCACATTGGCCAAGTTTACCTGGGCTTCAGGGAGGTGTGGCTGCAGTTGAAGCGCCTGCTGATAAGAGCCAATGGCCTGGTCAACCTTACCTTGTAGTTGAAAAACATACCCCAGATTATTAAAGACTGGATAGGCCTTAGGTTGTAAGCCAATGGCTTTTTGGTAGGCGTCTATGGCTTCCTGTAAATGACCTTGTATTTGATGCACATTCCCTAAGCTAAACCATGCCTTAAAAGATGAAGGATTGATTTGCAGGATAGAATTAAGCAAATGTTCAGCATCGTGGTAACGACCTTTCTGTTGAGCTACCATGCTGAGGCCATGTAACGCATCTGTATTGCCCGGCTGAAGCCCAAGAACTTGCCGATATATACGGTGGGCTGGTTCTAGATTGTTAGATTTCTGATATTGAACCGCTCTTTGTAGAGCTTCAGCAACAGTAGACATATTATTTTTGTTTTACTAATGGCTTTTGCTAGTTACTGAAGACTTCCTCTATAAGACACCTGTGAGCATAGTCTTCAACTTGGGTATCTGTTTTCACAGAATGTGAGGCTCAGGAATAGGGATAATAAACTGCCCACCTCTTGCCTGATAAGTAGATTGTTGTTGCATAATCTCATCAGCAAAGTTCCAGGCCAGGATCAACACATAGTCTGGTTGATCCTCAATCAATTTTTTCACCGGGAAGATGGGAAGATGATTCCCCCCCATATATTGCCCATGCTTGACTGGATTTAAATCCACGACATAGTCCAACAGTGTTTGGTCGATCCCTACATAGCTCATCAGGGTTGTTGCCTTGGCAGCAGCACCATAGCCAACGATTCGCTTACCTTGCCGCTTTAAATCCTGGAGAATGTCTAAAAGCCCCTGTTTAACACTATTGACTCGAGCAGCAAAATCACGATAGTAATCAATGCTGTCAACACTTCGCTGGTGCTCTAGTCGCAATAGTTCAGTGACTGAATCATCGACAGACTCATGGGGTTCGACAAAGAGTCGTAGGGAGCCCCCGTGAATGGATATACGCTGAACGCGATTTAGAAACAACCCGTGACAACGGAAGAGCCGATCCAGGGCGGTCACCGAGAAATAGCACAGGTGCTGATGATAAATGGTATCAAACTCACAATGGTCCACTAAATCAACAACATAGGGAACCTCAATGACAGCCATCCCCGTGGGTTTGAGTATCGTATAGATACCTTCTACAAACCCATTCAGGTCTGGTACATGGGCTAAGACATTATTCGCTAAAAAAACATCTGCCCTTTTGCCTTCAGCCACTAATTGTTGTGCCAGCTGTTGAGTAAAGAACGTGCATAATGTGGGTATGCCCACCTTGTGGGCAGCGGCCACAGGTCCGTCAGCAGGGTCAATTCCCAATACCGGAATGCCATGCTCAGCAAAATTTCTCAGCATATAGCCATCATTGCTGGCCGCTTCTATCACCAGGCTATCCTTGTTAAGTGACTTCGATTCAATGATGGCCAGAGCGCTGTCTCGAAAGTGTTGCAACAATGATGGTGATACCGACGAAAAGTAAGGATAATCCCGGCAAAATAGAATTTCAGGAGATACACTTTCGGTGATTTGTAATAGCCCGCTACTCGGGGAAAAAGCCAATTCTAGCGGAGCCGTATACTCTGGCTGATCTAATTGGTTTTCGGTGAGCAGCGCATCGGCTAATGGAGTATTTCCAAAAGAAATTACCATTTCCAGGTCACGCAATCCTCCTGAACGGCAGGGTGGTAACTGATCACGGGCTATTAACTCAAGCATTGGACATCATCTCTTTAAAGCGTACAGAATAATATTGTTGAGTACCAACTCAAAGCGGGACGTTTTTCCAAGGATAGTATTCAGAAGTCAGAAGTCAGGAATCAGTACCTCACTGGCTTCTGGCTTCTGGCTCCTGATTCCCCACCTAGCCAGGATTTTCTGGCTTAAGTTGATACCCATATTGTTGAAGCAATCAGATATTAAGCAGCAGCAACAGCGACTTCTTTCCACCGTAAACTGTCATCCAGCTTATCCATCTTCAACAGTTTTTGGATATGGGCAATCCGTTTATATCGTGGACCTTCAAAGTCATCGAGGGTTAACCCGATTGCTTGGTAAGCGTTATAAAGCTCCTGGGCTCCTTTGCGCGCATCCCATTGAGGTTGAAACTCAGGTAATGTGTGAGCAATCTTACTGCAATCAACCCGGTAGCAGCGCTGATCAGGACCTGCATCCGGCGCATAGTCGATCCGGCATCCAGGAACCGTCTGCTGAACAATTTCAGCAATTTCCCGAATCTGATAATTATCCTGATTGCGCCCCACGTTAAAGGCCTGATTGTGGACTTTTTCTCGGGGAGCATGGAGGACCGCCAGAAAAGCTCGGGAAATATCCTCAATATGGACAATTGGACGCCAGGGAGTCCCATCACTTTTCAAGTAGACTCGTCCAGTTGTAAACGCCCAAGCCACTAAATTATTGAGCACCAGATCAAATCTCAGTCGAGGTGAAACTCCAAATGCTGTCGCATTCCGTAGATAGGTGGGGCTGAAATGATCATCGGCCAGCTGATGGAGATCCTGCTCAACCTTAACCTTGGAGATACCGTAAGGAGTCACTGGATTAAATGCCGATTGCTCATCTAACCAGTCTTGTCCCCCAGCGCCATAGTTACTACAGGAGGATGAGAAAATAAAACGCTCCACACCAGCTTGCTTTGCGAGTTTGGCTAACTGGACCGATGCCAGATGATTAATCTCATAGGTTAAATCTGGATTGAGATTGCCCAACGGATCGTTGGATAATCCGGCTAGATGTATAACAGCATCAACTCCCTTCAGGTCAGAAAGCTGAATATCTCGCACATCCTTTTTGAACTCTGGGATAGTAGGTACACTCTCTCCAAAGGTACTTCCTTGGTATAAGTTATTATCTATGCCAACAACATCATGACCTGCTGATAAGAGCAGGGGCGTCATGACCGTTCCGATATAGCCTTGATGTCCCGTAACTAACACTCGCATCTTTTTCTTCCTCCCAAATTTTCCATGGTGGATTGCCACCATCCCAAAGCTTTTGCAGGCGTCTTTTATCCCGCAAAGTATCCATACATTGCCAGAAACCGTCATAGCGATAGGCCATCAGCTGACCGTCTGCTGCCAACCCCTCTAAAGGTCCTTTTTCCCACTGGGTATCATCCCCCTCAATGTAGTCAAACACCCCAGGTTCAAGCACAAAGAATGCACCATTGATCCAACCTTCCTCGGTTTGAGGCTTCTCTGAAAACTCCACCACCTGATCTCCATCCAAGGTTGGTAGACCAAATCGTGATGGGGGTCGCACAACTGTCATGGTGGCTAATTTGCCATGGCTACGGTGAAATGCCAGTAGGTCGCGCAGATTCAAATCTGAGACACCATCTCCCCAGGTCAACATGAAGGTTTCATTATTCATGTAGGGAATTAACCGCTTGATACGACCACCTGTGTTGGTATGTAGTCCCGTTTCAATGAGTTCAACATTCCAATCGGGTTTGTTGTCACCACCATGCATATCAACTCTACCACTGCGGAGATTAATCGTTAGATTACTGTTGAGGGAACAGTAATCAACCATATATTTCTTAATGACTTCGGCTTTATAGCCTAGGGCAATGACAAAGTCTTGCAAGCCATAGTGATAGTAATGTCTCATGATGTGCCAAAGGATAGGCTGTCCGCCAACTTCCACCATGGGTTTTGGCTTACTTTCTGTTTCTTCGGCTAGGCGGGTCCCCAAACCACCGGCAAGCAGTCCAACCTTCATAATTTAATCCTCCTAAACTTTGTTTTTTGGGATCGTTGACTGTAAGTAGAAAACACCTGAAACCCTCTACTCAACTTTTTGGAGCTACTGGTCGTCCATTAACCGTTCTGCAATATAAGCTTTTAAGGGTGCAACCCTGTCACTTGAGAGCCAGTTAAAAACTTGATTAATGCCTGCTGGAGAAGAATCGATTCTAAGGGCATCTTGAATTAGGTAAAATGCGCTATCCAGTCTGCCGACGTCGACAGGTATCATGGCTCTGTCCAAACACCACTTATTGTGAAATCTGCGAGAATTCTTGGTGATTTCGTCGCGCCAATCAGCAGGAAGATAGCCTTCGGAAATTTCTATCGCGCGCTGATGTCCAGCTCCAGGAGAGCCATCTTCCTTATCCTCAATAATGAGACTTCTGGTCATGCTATTGGAATGTTGACGGTAGTGGGTGAGAATGCCAGGCTCGTACCACCAGTCATAGAATGATGCGACTCGTTTATAAAATTCCCAGTCACAGGCATAGAGAAAATCAAGGCAATATCCGCCTAATTTCTCATAGGCATCCCGTCGGATCACCATGGAAGGTGGACCTAGGGAGCAAGAAACCCCAAGTCTTTTAATCCAATCCTTCACCACACCCCGAAAATGTTTGAGATTATGCTCTTGTCTAAAGATGACTTTGCGGTTTTCATTGATATTTTCATAGCCAGTAAAGGCTGCTCCAACAGAGTCAGGGCAGGTTTCCAAACTGGTTTTTAATCGGCTATAAAAACCAGGTAAAACATAATCATCATGTTGTAAGAGATGAATCCACTGGCCTCGACAAAGAGAAACAAGAGTATTCCAATTTGGTTGCAAAGGAATTGTCTTGGGCAATCGATAGTAGCGAATAATGCCTTGTCCCAGGGCATTGACAATGTCAAACAGTGGAGGGTCACTACCATTATCCAGAACAACAATTTCCATGTCATCATGTCCGTTCCACTGAGCTAAGACGCTAGCTAGACACTCGGGAAAATATTCTGGGCGGTTTACAGCAGGAATGGCTACACTCCAAAAAGGTCGTTTGCCGGTATCCGGTGGTACTGGAGGAATGGCAGGAAACTGATGTCCGCCAATCTCAACCGGTTCAAAGGTGATCGTTGGAGGAGCAAAATCTTCAAAGTTGGGATGACTAACCTCGGCTTTTTCAGAGCAGTATTGAGCTAAATAACCTGGGTTGATCAGACTCACCGCCTGATGAAAAGCCTGTACCGCTTCGTCAATGCGCTTTTGGATTTGGTAGGTGCGGCCCATCTCCATATATGCAGTAGATTCTAGGGCACTCCCTTCCTGATCGGGCTTGAGTTTTATGGCTTTCTCAAAACAAACCAATGCCTCCTCCAGTTGACCCTGTTCATTCCGTTTAGCGATTCCCAATCCCAAGTGTGCCTCTGCCAGGTTTGGGTCGAGCACAATCGCCTGTTGAAAATAGTCAATCGCAGATTTTAGATTTTCTGCCTTTTTCTGAACAATGCCCAATTTATAATTCAGCTTGGCATAGTGTATCCATTTATCATCTGGTAGCTCTCCATTTAGATGTAGGGCGTTCGCGTGATGGACATCAATTTCTCGGGAGTTGGGTTCGAGGCTCAATGCTTGACGATAGTATTTAATTGACTCGTCTAGTTGACCATTTTGTTGCAAAACATAAGCCAGGTTATTGTAAACCGGCACTAGATCAGCGCGAAGTTCCAGAACCCGCTGATAGGCTTTGATGGCATCATCTAGCCGACCTTGCCCTTGCCAGAGATTTCCCAGAGAAAACCAGGCGGAGAATAAATCAGGTTGAACTTTAATGGCCCGATTGAATAAATCTTCGGCAATCTGCAGTTGTCCATTCTTTTGAGCAAGGGTAGCCAGTCCCACCAGTGCTCTGGGTTGATCTGGTTGTCTAGCAATCACTTGCTGATAGATTGTCTGAGCTTCAGTTGTTTTCCCTAATGCCTGTAATTTTTCGGCACGATCAAGCGCTGTCTCGATCTCTGAGCTGTTCCCTGAAGCGCTAAGTTTTTTAGATTTGTTCACCAGTTTTAACAAAAAGTCTTCGAGGCCCCTGACGGATTGCAAATCTCGATATAAACGATGCTTGTTTTGAGCAATCTGAAGGGATATGGTTTTCCGGTATTGAGGATCTTTTCCTAATCGAGCTGCGATTTCAACATAGTCTTCCTTACTGGAGGCAATTGTTGCCTCAACATCCATCATTTTGAGAATGGCATAGCTGTGACGCCCCCGCATAAACTCCTCTGGCAGTGTCACAATGGGGAGATCAAAGACTAGAGATTCCAGGGCAGAATTATGACCTGACCAACCAATGCTGTCTAGAAAAATATCAGCCAGGGATGCAGTACCAGCAAACTTTCTCGGATTCATCCGAGGTACAAATCGACAAAACTCTTGGTAATCTAGCTGAAACTGGCTGAACGCATCACGTAGACGCCCTTTAAAAATGTCCGTCACGTGCTGAGTTCCATGCTCAATAAAAACAAACCTGGCTTTGTCTAGCTGACTGGCGATTTTTGGAAAGACATCATCGTGCTTGGGTAGGTACTTAAAGAGAGACTGACAGCACCAGAACATGACATCATCATCAGTCAGATTAATCTCTTGTCTGGAAACAGGATGCGGATAATACTCCAGGGGAGTATAGTAAATAGAGAGATTGGGCAGGCGAACTAACGTCTCAGTATAATGCTCCTCCGCATTCTCAGGCTCCATCAACTCACAGCTCAAGAAATAATCGATCGTGGGCAAACCACTTGTCTCAGGGTGTCCGGCAGCAGCCAGTTGAATCGGTGCTAGTCTCAAGCTACCCAGTTCTAAAGTAGTGGGATCCATGCCAAACTCAGAAAAGATGAGCAGGTGCAGTTTGTCATCAATAATTCTCTGGCACCATTGCTTGATGTCTAGCGGCCCCTGTACAAATTTTTTGAAAGACTTTCTGGCCACCAATGTCTCTGGATCTTGTCGGCATCCGGTGTGATAACCAAACAGCTCAAATTCGCCAGCATCAAGGTTCTCAACCCAGCCTTTAAGGGGGATTTTCCAGACCGAATGTTCTCGAAAGAAGCCGGAGACAATACCGACCCGAATTTTCTCTTGGGGGCGGATCTCAGGTAAGGAAATGGGCTGACTCCACTGAGGATAGCGGGCAGCCATCAGGCGACTCATAAACTGGCCAAAATCTTGCTGGAGTTGTCGATCGTTAAACCCTTGATAAGGAAGCAGGTAAGGTTGAGAAATGCCGACTATTGCGGCAGCATCGGCCAATTCTTCCACCGATGCATCATTATAATCCTGGATAAATTGCTCCAAACATTGCTGATAATTCCGGCGATTTTCAACAATTTCTTGGGAGTTTTGATAGATGATGGGTAGTTGACAAAAAATCCGAGAGAATTTTGCTTGCACACAGTCAGGGTCAATCTCTAAAACTTTTTCGTATACTCTGGTGGCTTCTCCATATTTAGCCTGCCTTTCTAGAGTATAGCCAAGGTTGATATAGGCCTCTATTAAATCTGGCCGGAGTTCGATGGCCCGTCGATATACGTCTGCAGCCTCATCATGCTTACTGCGGTTCCTCAGGATAGTTCCTAAGCAATTGTAGATAACTGCATTATCAGGATTTAACGTCAGAGCCTGCCGACAAGCGAGCTCGGCTTCGGTAAATCGACCCCGTTGCTTGAGGGCAAGCCCTAAGTTCGTGTAGGCCCAAGCAGACTTCGGATTAAGGCCAACGGCTTCTTGAAATGCGTCAGTTGCCTCAATCAATTGATATTGCTTCATAAAAGCAATGCCAAGGGACGTCAGCACGTTTGCTCTAGTATCTGGAACCAATTCATGGGTTAGTGCCTTTCGATACAATTCAACTGCATCATCCCAACGTTGTTGGTTAACTAATAGATTTCCTAAGGTACTGAGAGCAGCTATATAATCTGGATGATCTGGTCGGATTTGTAGAATTTCCCGGTAGAGTTGCTCAACATCCCTGGGGCAATTAGATTTTCGGGCAAGATCTGTCTTTTGCTGAAGTTGTTGAACTGTTTGGAGCTGACTCACCACTGAATCTCCTATTTTTTAAATCATTTCGAGCATTTCGAGATGCACCGAAGCTCTAGAAGCCTGATGAATCAGCATGCTAAGCCCACAATCGAGCGACAATTAAAATTTGTGTTCAGATGAATGTATTTATCTTTTGAAAGATTAAGCATTAGCAACTAATAACTGTTGCCAAAATGGCAGATTCATTCGTTAAGGTTTTTAACAGATTTCTCGTTTTCTTTGAATTTCAACTCAGATGTTGCCTGCCTAAACTGCATCTGGCAGGGGTAAGTTGTTGTTTTGGAGCGCTAAAAGGTATGCATCATTAATTAATTTGCAAGGCATTGGTCTGTCACGATGGCGCTTATAGCGATGTCGGTCAATAGGTTGTACTAGTAGATAGCTTTTGAATTAGATGGATGATTCATGACAGCTGTATTCAATTAAATTGAGTGGGTTGTTATTCCTAGGATGAATTTTAGGATTGTTTCGTTTCCTCGGTTTCTTGCCAAGAGCTAACTATCTCTGAATTGATGAATTCGAGTGGGTTCTTTAAAGAGGCTTTCGGAAGCCTCAAAGACTAAGGGCATGGGACTCAGAGACTGAAATTATGTTCTTCTTCTTTTTAATGCCAGAATGGCAACACATAGACAATCAAACTAACTATATTGATATTCAACAGCCCAATAAAGGTTGTTATTCAGATGGTTTACTCTACAAACATGGAGAAATAACAATGATCATTTCTGATCTTAACTACATGGAAACTGTTGCTACTGACGTTCAAGGCGCTGGTGGCGTTACCTTTAATAGCAACATTGACAAGGATGTGAACATTGATGTTGATGTTGACTTTGACATCGATAAGGATGTTGATGTTTTTGTTAATATCAAGGGCAACCTAGCTACTGCTGAAGCTTCCGCTGATGCTTTTGGCGACAACACATTAGCTGAGACTGAAGCGTTTGCTCAGACTAGCTATAACTTCTCTGAGGCATTCTCTTCTGCTACTGCTGCTACTTACTAATAGTATTGGTAGCTAGATGTCATCTTTAGTAGTTTAAGCCTTAGGGTTTTAACAGGTCGTCTAATAAAGCCGAAAGTTGTATAAACTTTCGGCTTTTTCGGGTTGTCCTACGATAACTGTTGTCCCTTGTTAGGATGCGTTGATAATAGATGGCTTTTATTAGTTGAGCATGATCAAAGGCCAACAGTTTTAGAAACAAAGTTTACAGATGATTTTTGAAGTTCATTAAACCGACAAAATTATCAACCTAATGTAAAGAGTTCATATGACTTCTCCGTCATCTGCCAATTTGGCAGAAATAAATTTGCGAAAACAAATAACCTCACGATGTTGGCAAAATGCGGTTTTGCTTCAGGTTTATCTAGTTATTGGCAAAATACGATTTTGTTCAGGTTTATCTAGTCAGTTTATTAAAGGGTTAATTCATGGCTTTTATTCGATTACGTTTGGGCGACGATCCGTTAGTTATTGGCACTAATCAGGATGATACTATCCTTGGCCTTCGGGGTAGAGATAGGAGCACTGGTCAGCCTCTCGAGCAGAACGAGACTCTTGTTGGTCTTGGTGGAGATGATTTTATCAGAGGGTACGGTGGGGACGACCTCATCTTTGGCGATGGCGATGGGGTTAGCAACGGTGCAGATAATCTTTTTGGTGGGGATGGCAATGACACGCTCTTTGGCGGTGATGGCAATGACTTCTTGGACGGGGACGATGGTGACGATGAACTCGATGGAGAAGACGGCAATGATACCCTGATTGGCGGTCGAGGAAACGACTTGCTTTCAGGGGGTGCTGGTGATGACTTTCTGAGTGCTGGTGATGGCAGTGACACTCTAGTCGGGGGAAGTGGCAATGACGATCTGATTGGCAGCCGAGGAAATGAAACCCTTGATGGCGGCAGTGATAATGATTTCATCTCTGGTAGCGACGGCAACGACCTACTTCTTGGCGGTGATGGAGATGATGAAATGACTGGCGGTCGTGATAACGACTTCCTCTTTGGTCAAGCAGGGAATGATACAGTCCTGGGATCTACTGGAGAGGATACCCTGTTCGGGGGCTCGAACAACGGTTCTCCCAGCGGTAATGATGAGCTCAATGGTGGCGAAGGCAACGATCTCATTTTCGGTGAAGATGGCAATGACAACTTAACCGGTGGCGTTGGAGTGGATACCCTGATTGGGGGAGCCGGTAATGATACCCTGGTTGGCGGGATAGGTGGCGAAGTTGACCTCCTTATAGGTGAGGGTGGAGCAGATACCTTCGTTTTAGGAGACGCAGATAATGTCTTCTATGTCGGTTTTGGCGACAACGACTTTACTCAGATCCAAGACTTTCAATTGAACGTAGATGTCATCCGACTTAATGCAGATGACTTAGGCGGGTACGGCTTTGCCAATGATGCAGGTGGCAATGGTTTGATTTCCTTCAATGGCGATCTTATCGTTAGATTTGTCGGAGTAGATATCGGATCTGTTTTGGGTGCACCTTCCTTTGAATTCGTTTCTTAATCATTCAAAGGCATTTAAGTAGGTGGCCAAAAGTCAATATCTCAAAAATCGCCAGATAGACATCTCAATGATCTAGATCTGTGTTTATGATGGCCACCTACTTAAATGCTGTGCCAGGATGTTTTCGGCCATAAACTTAAACCGGGAAATTTCCCCAACGGTAGAAGTCAGGAGCCAGGAGCCAGAATCCAGTTCTTTTCTGACTCCTGACTTCTGACTCCTGGATTCTTACCCAGCCTTGATTTCCCGGTTTAAGTTGAACGCCATGTCTTCTATTTAGGAATTACGACTTTTTCTAAGTAGAGAGATTTGAAGACTCTCTTTGAGTCAGTAATGGAGAGTGATGTAGCTCACTTTGTGAACGCAGGATTGAGCGTCTTTGTTGTCCTTTGAATGTACGGCTCTTAATTAGTGCTGGGTTTGGAATCCAACGTGGATTTAAGTCTCATAACCAGCATCGGTGCAAGAGCTTAGTTGTAGTCTGGAACTATTTTGAAACGAGCGACCAGGAGAGAATTATGAAAATCACAGATCTTGATTATGTAAGAGACATCGATACAGTCAGCAATGGTCCCAAGGGAAGTGGTGTCACGTTCACAGAAACTTATGCTATCACCCAGGTGGATAATGACTTTGCCTTTGCTGAGGCAGGTGCCTTTGCCTTTGGTGAAAATACATTTGCTGATACCAATACAGCGGTATACGCTAAAAAGAGTAAAAGTAAAACCAAGTTCCTGACTAAAACAACGTTTGAAGGCGCAGCATACGCGGAAGCAACTGCGATCGCTACGGATAGTGATGGGAGTAGTATCAAAACCTCTAAAAGCTATTCGAAAAAATCTCACAAGGGCTACTATATCAGTGCTGGGTTCTAGAGACTTGGTTGTTATCTGTTTTCGATCGTAATCAACCAAGCATTGATGGAAAGGTCCCCTAGAAGATAGAATTCTGTTCTAGCTCTTTTGCTATGGGCGTACAATATGGGTGTAATGCCGTGATGGGATAAAAAGCATCCTAACCGACCCATTTATGAAAACCCTCTTTATTCATCAGAATTTCCCAGGGCAGTATAAACATCTAGCACCTGCTATTGCCCAACAAGGACATCAAGTATTTGCCTTGGGAGAGTCAATAAATTTAGAGACCAAAGCAGATATTCCAGGTGTCCAGCAATTTGGTTACGATCCTCCAAAAAAGTTAGATAATCCTGAAACCCATGTATATCTACGATATTTTGAGGGCCAGGTGCGGCGAGGGCAACAAGTTGCCCGAGCACTACTAAAACTGAAACGCCATAACATCATTCCAGATCTTATTTTGGGTCATCCTGGGTGGGGAGAGATTCTTTATGTCAAAGATATCTATCCAACAGTTCCCCTCATTGGACTGTTTGAATTCTACTACCGTAACAAAGGACATGATGTTGGCTTTGATACTGAGTTTTCATTAAGATCAGATCTTGCTTTGGATCAGTCATGTAGTGTTCGTACAAAAAATATTAACAATTTGCTAGCATTGGAAGCTGCCGATGCAGGCATTTGTCCAACGACCTATCAAAAATCTGTCCAACCGCCAGAATTTCAGCACAAGCTATCTGTGATCCACGATGGCATTGATACAACTGTTGCTCAGCCTAATGCGAAGGTTGAGTTAGGCTTGGATAATGACCTTGGACCACTGACGCTGAATCAACAGCATGAAGTGATTACCTTTGTTAGTCGTAATCTTGAGCCCTATCGGGGATACCACATTTTCATGCGGGCATTGCCTCAACTGTTGCAGCAGAGGCCCAATGCTCATGTCATAATTGTCGGAGGAGATCATGTCAGTTATGGTTCATCTCCTCCCAACGGAAAAAGCTGGAAAACCATCTTTTTTGAGGAAGTCAAGGACGACCTCGACTTAGATCGCATTCATATATATGATAGGCTGCCCTACAAAAAGCTCATCAAGATATTACAGCTTTCAAGCGTTCATGTTTATCTGACCTATCCATTTGTTTTATCCTGGTCTATGCTGGACGCGATGAGTTGTGGTTGCTTGGTGGTCGCCTCTAAAACTCCGCCGGTAGAAGAAGTCATTCGTCATGGTGAGAATGGACTGCTAGTTGATTTTTTTAGCCCTGATGAAATTTGTAATTGTGTTAATCAGGTGCTTGAGCATCCCACCAGGATGCAACATATGCGAGCAAAGGCGCGCCAAACAGTGATTGATAAATATGACTTAAAGCGAGTTTGTTTACCAAAACATCTGGAACTCATTCAAAAGACGTTTCAGAAATTTCAAGATATTAAAAATTCATAGCGAGTTTAGTCGTATCTATCCTTCACAGGGGCTACTGCGCTAGCGCATGTCATACAGCTACAGATCTGGATTTATAGTTTCTGCCAATTTGGCAACAGTATAAAAGTAAATTTGTATACCATTTACAAAGGTTATCGTTAGGCTGCGATCGCATTTAGGTTTTCTGCAGCTAAGTGCGTAAAGAATGCACTTGTTCATTAACTATGGGAAATTCACTATGGACAGGTCTTATTTGACACTTATGTCATTGGAAAATTCTAATTCCGCCTCATCTTTAACGGGTGCTTCTAGTTCAGCTAGCCACTCTACAGCTTCGTCTGGCGCTTCTAGTTCAGCTAGTTATTCTGCAGCTTCGTCGAGCACGTCAGGTTCGAGCAGCACTGGCAGTGCTGCATCTTCGAGTAGCGCCAGTGGGTCAGGCCAGGGGACTGCTAGCAGCGCTACAGCTACTGCCAATGCAACCTCTAGCAATACTTCAACTAATATTCCCTCAAGCCCATCGACTCCTGATAACTCTACGCCTACCACCAGCGGCGGCAGCAGCAGTAGTAGTAGTAGTTCCACTGCGTTTGTGGATGAAACAGGCGCAGGTGGTAGTAGCACAGCGACTGCCACCTCCCCCTCTGGAGAGACGAGTAGTAGTTCACAAGAGGTGTTTGAGCCCGGTGCCACGTCTAGCCAAAGTAGCGGCAGCGCTACGGCTACGACCGATGGAGCCACGACCGAGACCGACGTCGCCGTCCCGGCAAACAATGCTGACCAGAGCTCTGAACCTAGTACAGATGCAGAGACCTCAGCAGATCATTCCAATCAACTTATCTTTCAGATTGGTAGCGAGCACAACGCAGTACTCACTAGCACGAGTTACCAAGACATCATGATTGGTAGTGAGGGCTCTAATACCTTTGAGTTATCCAATACGGGTAAGGCCTCCATTCAGGAGGCCGATGTTATTACTAACTTTGATATTAATAACGATTATCTGCAGTTATCAGATGGGTTAACAGAAGAAGATCTGGTATTCGAGAACGTTGATCTCAATCATGACGGAAATCACGAATCTACAGTTATTCGCTTAGGTGAGGCTGGTGATATCCTTGCCGTTGTTCTCAATACTGTCTTAACTGATACGACTGTTCTGATTAAGGCTACCTCTGATAACACTGACGATAATGGAATCGCGACATCAGTTGAGCCTGAAAGTCTTTCTAGTAGTCAAAGTGAATCTACAGCATGGGTGAACGATGATGGTGCCGGGAGTCGTGCTGCCGCCCAAGCAACGTCTCCTTCAGGCGAAACCAGTAGCATTGAAGCTGAGACGTTTGATCCTGATGGTAATTCAAGTCAAGCCCAAGCCACGGCCATCGCAACTCCAGAGGGTGCCAGCACCAGTGCATCAACGATTCCTTCGTCAGAAAATCCTATCGATTATCTGATCGGAACGGCTAGTGCAGATATCCTAATCAGTGATGGTGGACCAGATATCTTAATAGGAGGGAGTGGGCCAGACACATTTGTAGTAGAGAAGACTACGGCGTGTGCATCTGGATGTCCTAGCTTCATCACTGATTTTAATCTGGAAGAAGGGGATAGGATTCAGCTTGGTGCCGAATTTTTTTTTATGGATGATATTGTGCTGGAACCTCATGATCTCGACAGTGACGGCATCATGGAGAGTACCGCAATTCAGCTGGCAAGTGGTGGTATTTTAGCCATTGTCCTAAGCACCGTTGATCCTCTGGGGAATACTGTCTTATCAAAGGATGCAATTACTCCCTCCCTCCCCCCCAGTCAAACACCTGCAACTCTTGACTTCTAGTAGTTATGGGGATAGTCATTTTTATCCCTGTAAGAATCCTGATTCCAATGCTTTTTTTCTGAGTCTCAGACGTGATTAGTTTTGGCAACTTAAATTTAGAGTCAGACCAGCTTATTTCTTTCCTCAAGCAAGAATTGAGGGTTAAAGATTTGTGCAGGCAAATAATTTGCCGCCAAATTGTGAATGCAGCGGCTGAGGATAAAGGCATCATCCTCAGCGAGGATGACGTCCAGGAGAAAGCGGATCAAATGCGTCACCAGATGAAGCTTGAGAGTGCAAAAGATACTTTGCAATGGTTGGAAGATCAGTGCATTACCCCCGAAGATTGGGAAACTGGTGTGCGGGAGCGGCTATTACAAGAAAAGCTGGCCGAGCATTTATTTAAACAGGAAGTCCCAGCTTATTTCACTCAAAATAAACTCAACTATGAGAAGGTCGTGCTTTACCGGTTCATGGTCCCAGAGGAACCCCTGGCACAAGAGCTTTTTTACCAAATTACTGAAGCTGAAACCAGCTTCTATCAAGCGGCTCACCAGTATGATATGAATGAACCACGACGGCTGTGTTGTGGCTATGGGGGGACCGTGTTCCGCTGGGCTTTAATACCTGACTTAGCGGCTCAGATATTTGGCAGTCAACCTCAGGAAGTTTTAGGTCCTATCCAGTTTGAGGAGGGCTATGAGCTGATGATGGTTGAAGACTTCTTGGCAGCAGAGCTCACGGATGACGTTCATAAACGGATCTTAAACCAACTATTTCAGGAATGGTTGGACCGTGAGTTAACCTATCTTATGCATAAAGACTAAATCATAGCTAAGATTTTTGATTGGGGTGGGACTATTATTCCACCCCTTTTTGCTTGCTTTTAAGCAAACATCATCTGACTACGCCCTCGCCAGTAGTTCTACATCTATGTCCCTGTCCAAAACGGCCTCGTTGTTCTCCGCTAAGTCAACGGCGACCTCGATTTCAGTTTTAACTGGAGCTGCTGTGCTCGGAGTGTCTTCTATCAGGATACCTTCTTTGACTAAACCGGCCAGCAATGGCAAGACCATGGTTTCGAGATCACAGTCAGATAGCTGTTGGGCTACGTCTCTAATGGTAAATGATTCTTGACTAAACACGTTTTTGATCAGAGTATCTATCACGCTGGGTGGTAGATCTTTGAACTTCATTGTCTTTTGTGGAGTAACTATCAAATACGTTCCTTCGTCAAGAGACTCTACCTGGATAGGTTGATACTTACGTTGTCTTAAACGTGTATCCAGCTCCTGCTCAAAAATATTAAAGCCAGCCTGGCTAGGCAAGGATATTTCTGGGACAAGGGTCATTGTCATTAATTGAGAAGTTGCGAAGTCATGGGCAAGCTCTGTTTTTTCACGCTCCCATGCAATCGATAAATCATCAAATATCTGTTGAACATGCGCTTCAAGTAGATGGGTTTGACCGTGGGGCATCAAGGGTAAATTTTGGCGCAAGCCTTCGTCTGACTGTAGTTCAGCTTGTAACTTTTTGAATAGCCAGGTCAGAGCATCTCGCCCCGTAAAGCAACGGATTCCTAACGTAACGTGTAGGGATGGTTGTTCTCTAGCAATAGCACAGTGCCAGTGCCCACGGGGTATGTAAAGCAGATCACCTGGATTGAGGACGTGGTGTATATAAGGTTCACCGTTGGGTGGGGTGTAATTATCTGAATTCTCTTCTCTAAAAGGATATTTGTGAGTATCTTCAAATACAAACCATTCCTTTTGGCCCTCAATTTGCATCACAAGTACTTCGTGGGCATCAAAGTGCTTGTGGAATCCTTGCTGGGACGGCCAGGAGCAATAAATATTGGCATGCACAGCACTATGGCCCATTTCTTGTTGAATCGCCCAGACCAAATCTGTGAGTTCTGGAATCCGATTATCAACATGGCTAAGGACTAAACTTGCGCCTGTCTGGCACTGTGTGATCCAATGTTTTGGATCACAGGTGGGTAGAACTTTGCCATTCAGAACAAAGCGGGGCTCAAGCTGGTGGAAGTTTAATAAGTGATTGAGATGTTTCCAGGAAAATAGATGCTGAAATTTATCAGAGCATTCACCAGGGATGATAATTCCCTGCTGGGCCCAGTTTTCGGATAAAAACTTTTCTAGGGAGTAAGGCCGTAAGATTGAGGTTAGGGTTGATTGCATCATTAAAGGCAATAAGTAATGAATTAGAAGCGGAAACAACCTGGGCTTGATCGCATACCCCTGAAAGGGATGATGCCAGTAACGGTCTATGGTGTTCTCAAGTGATCAAACAGCCTTGTCTCACAAGAAGTCTGTTCAATTTATAGGTACCTTTTATTCAATCCCATCTTTAAGGGGCTTTGTTGCCGATTTGGCAGATTGGGTGACTGTATCGACAGACTGCATTGCCGATGTCAATCTTAAAGTGCTGAGAATTTCAATTGATAGTAAAGTGAGAACTGAAATCGATCAGGCCTGCACCTAGACGATATTCACAGTGGGTTCTGGCCCGTTATTTTCTGCAGGATGTCTCTTTATTATCAGACTTGCGTCCCGGACCGACTGGCCCTGCCCAACTTCGCTAGAGTATTTTGCTGTTTAATTCGAGGTTGTTCAATCTAATCCTGTACAAAAGAACTGACCTAAGTTTTTGCCAGTTTGGCAACCTTCTATCCCAGGAACTTCATAGACTCTTCATATCATTGCTAATGACATGAAAAGTCTATGAATAAAACGCATCCATTTGAGTTGGCGTCTTCAGAGTTACATCTGCTCAATTTAGACTTGATTAAGTGCTTAACGCTTGTGGCATCGGGCATGGTCGCCAAAAGCCTTGTGATCGAAGCGTTCTCAACCTTCAATTTAGAAAATAATCTTGACCATGCCGATCTTCAATGTGATGCAGTGCACAAAATCAATACTCAAATAAAAACGCAGTAGCCATCTTTTTGAGATTCAAAAGCTTTGAATAACGCGGCAGATTATCTGAGTGTGGATATGTGGAAACCTTGGTGGGGCAAACGTTAGCTGTGAGGAATTATTAGGCAAGGTCTGCCTCTTCAGCCTTGTCACCTGAGTTATTACCTTCCCTCAGACTACCTATGAATATTCTGATATTAGGTGACGGTTCAGACGAAGATGCTGCCTATCTTAAGCACAAACTTGAAAATGCCGGAGCCCTTGTCGACTACTGGGATAGTCAGTTGTTTCCTGTGCACCTACAACTAACATGGCAACCCCACACCCATGACGGCTGTTTGCAGTTACCCACGGGCAAAATAATTCACCTCAACAAAGTTCACAGTATTTTCTGGCGAACTTTGTATCCCGTAGATGTGCCCTCACTTCCAGATTCCCACCAGTATCAAGTAGCGGTGACTGACTCTACCAGTATATTGCGCTCTTTGATTCGAGGCTGTTCGGCCCATTGGGTTAATTCATGGGAAGCCTATCAGTTTCATCAAGAGAAGCCCTTACAGCTCTCTACTGTTCAAGCCCTGGGGGTGACTATTCCAAAAACCTTGGTAAGCAACAATGCTGACCATATTCAAGAATTTGCAGCCGCTGTTCCACAACTTATCTTTAAACCAGTCTATCGCGGTGCTCATGCCAAATTATTGCAAAGTTCTCATCTTAAGCAAGAACGATTGCATCAGGTTCTCCGACTGTCCCCTGTTACCTTGCAAGAATATATACCCGGAACTAATATTCGATGCTATGTGATTGGCCAACAAGTTTATGCTGCGGAGATTCGTAGTTCTTACCTGGACTTTCGAGAGGACAGACAAGCGCGATTAATTCCAGCTATCTTGCCAGAAGCGGTTCAAACAACTTGCCTCAAAGTTTCCCAAGCTTTATTTCTAGAGTGGACAGCGATTGATTGGCGTTTGTCACCCCAGGGGGAATTCATTTTTCTAAAGGCTGACCCTAGTCCAATGTTTAAGTATTTTGAACAAGTAACTGGTTTTCCTCTTGCTGAAAAATTAGTTCAGCTGCTGCTGAACTAATCGTAAGGTGTTTCTACGCTACATATACAAGTGTCAGCCGCGTGGGAACAGTTCTTTTGCTGGTGCGGGTCATTTCTCTAAAAAAAAATACTTCTCTACTAAAAATACACAGAATTTTTAGTAGAGAAGTATTAAAACGATTCATAATAAAGAACCATATATTTATCCTGTTTTGCATATATCTGCTGCATGATGCATATATGTAAATGTGTAGCTCGCTTCTGCCCTAAGTAGTGATGTTAGCTCCCTTACCTAATTGCCCTGGCTGTGGTTCAACCTGTGTTGTCAAAAATGGCAAGAGTCATAATGGCAAGCAGAACCATAAATGTCGTAACTGCGGACGACAATTCGTCGCTGAGCCAACCAACACTTTTGTTTCTGATGAGACGAAGGTACTCGTTGACAAGCTTTTGTCTGAAGCAATCCCTGTAGCCAGTATTTCTCGAATTACAGGTGTGTCAGAGACCTGGCTGTATAACTATCTTAAATCTAAACTGAGGTCCCATCATCCCCTGATTGAAGATAAACAGCACGATGAAGCGTCTTGATCATTGGCGATCAGAGCTAAATTTCTAGGTGGAGATTTAGAGCTGATATTTGAAGGGGGAAGGGTATTACCCCTCCCCCTTCACCTTTTTCAGTAGGTTTGTTTTGACAAACACAATGGGAATGCAGTTCTCATTGATTAGAGTAGTCTCTAACGGTTACTACATCATATATATAGTAACCATTGGGTTCATACTGACGATCCTGATGTTTTATTTGAATATTTTATAACTACACTTCTCCGTGTGATCCTGGATAGGTTTAGGGCTCAAAAGCATCCTTACTTGTTTAGAAGATTTCCTGCTGAAACTAAAATTATGGATTGCGATCGCAAAATAGAAACCACTGATCACACTCTAACAGAAGGATTCTTGGCGATTTTCAATATCATTACCAATGGTTTTTTCAGGTAAGGATTCTACCAAAAAAAAATACTCAAAATGATTTTTTTTGCCAGGTATTCGCATGTAACGGATTTATAAACAGCTTTGCAGTATGTAAGATTCGATCGTATAACTAAAGATGTTTGAAAGTACACGCGAAGTATTGAGATCCAGCGATATTTTCCAATGTAGTAAGTTATCCTTAGTATCGGAATTCTGGGAAAGGCTTCTAACGTACTTAAGTTTTTTAATTTAAATTGAGATTTCCCTCTAAATATAAGAGGGAGTTTTTACTAGCCCCCTTTAAAACTTTGAACAATGCTCTTACCTTTTAGAACAGCAAAAAATAAAAAAGGCTACAAAAGAGATAGATCTACTTTTTCAAGGCGAAGGCTAGCTTAAGTGTCGAAAAAGATGAAGGCTTAGGCGATTTAGCAGACGTTAATCTCAGCTGTCTGAGCTGGTGTTGCTCTAGCCAATGATCTAGAAGTTGCAAGATTAGCGCTTGTGATGTTGTGCCGACGACAGACATCCACACAGATTTTGCCTAGTATTACTTCTAACTAGCCCCTTGATTGCAAGCTGCAATATCAATCGGGGTACTAAGCGTTTCTGTCCTTGAAAAGGATTTTCCTTCGCCTAGAATCTGTTAAGTAATGCAGAGCAAGTTAGTTCCTGTTTCGTTAAAAATATTGTTGTCCAAACGCTTCAATAGGGTAATTTTTTAACCTGTTAGACCTGTAAGCATTGGATTTCTATTGTTCCAATCTGTATGGCTGCGCTTAAATAAGTTAGTCTTCTTCTACAAAAGTCAGTACTGCTACTTTACGAGACTTAGGTGGTTATGAATGAAGGACTCAAGGTGCTGAATGGTCAATCTTTAAAAAAATCCGATAGCTTACAGACCGATATATCCAAATTACTCTGGTATCGGATTCCAGCTAATTTAGATTCGACCGTTTTCTCTACTCTTATCTCTAATGCCAATTTTATAGATTATCGATTGGGTGATGAGATTATCAATACATTACCGGCTAACTCGTCTGATTTCTGTAATCAAATTGGCAATTCAGGCGATATCTCAAGCCTATATTTTGTCTGCCAGGGTCAGGTCAGATTGCTTTGTTTTCTGTCTGGGCAAGTCCGCCCAATAACTGCGCAGTTAGTCTCCGCAGGAGAGACATTTGGTGCAGATAATTACTTTATCAACAACAGCTCGGCCTATCGTGCAGTTGCTGCCAGCGATGTCCAAGTTGCTCAGATTCCTCTATCTGCGCTTGATACCTTGTTGGAAACTTGCCCTCCCCTAAGACAGCAGTGGACCAAAGAAGCTCAGCAGCGAGAGCGGCTTATCTTTTTTAGAACGATGACTTCACTGAGGTCTATCCCTGCTCATCAGTTGCGAGCTTGGGTCCCTTATCTTGAGGAAACGTGGGTCGAAGCCGGAACTCATCTTTACTTTTGTCAGGAGATGTTCTCCTCGGAAGCAGGGCGATTTTGGCTAAAGCAAGGTGAAATTGAAACTCAGCAGGGCTCAAGTCAGCTTGTGGAGATCGGTACCAGTTGGGGTTACCCTGGCGAAACCCCTGCTGATTGGGCTGCCCGTACAAGTTTACAAGTTTACTGTTTGCCAAAGAGTGCCTGGGAAATTTCGAAAACGTTACTACCGGAGTTGGAAACTAATTTCTCCCGTGAGTATCTGCCTGCGCCAGACAAGGTCTCACCCAATGGTAATGGGCATGCACCTTTCTCTGACTCTAAAACCAAAGATCGACCAGCTCAGGTACCAAAAACAGAGTTGTTGACATCGGAGCTGGCCAGTTCGCCTGACGATCAGTCCCAAACTCGGGTCATTATTTTACCTAAACCAGTCAAACGTCTTTTACTTGACTGGGTGCACCATTATCCATGGATAGAGCAACAGAGTTCTTCTGATTGTGGGGCAGCTTGTTTGTCAATGCTCGCTCGTTACTGGGGGAAGCGATTTCCAATGCATGCTCTGCGAGAGCGCGCCAATGTAGGTGTTTCAGGGGCTTCGCTTAAAGGATTGGCAACCGCTGCCGAAAGTTTGGGTTTCCACGCTCGACCAGTCAGGGCTAGTTTTGGCCGTATGGTTGATCAAAAAAATCCCTGGATTGCTCATTGGGAGGGCAATCACTTTGTCGTGGTGTATGCAACTCAAACTGCTCAGGTCACGATTGCCGATCCGGCCATGGGTGTGAGAACAGTTTCTAGCCAGGAGTTTTCACATCGATGGACCGGCTATGCTCTTTTAGTAGAGCCGACTGATCGTTTACGCGAGACAGACATAAAGCAGAAAACCTCGCTTTGGCGATACTTTCATGCGCTAATACCCTACCGATCGCTGATTTTTCAAATCATCGTGGTCTCTTTTTTGATTCAGGTCTTTGGCTTATTCTCGCCCCTATTTACTCAGATCATCATGGATCAGGTGGTGGTGCAGAAAAGTGTTAGTACCCTGAATATGGTTGCTATAGGCATGCTTCTGTTTGGCCTATGGAAAATTTGCATGTCATCGGCCCGCTCATACCTACTCGGCTATTTTTCAAACCGCCTAAACTTGACGCTGATAACCGGCTTTATCAGTCATACTGTGAGCCTGCCACTAAACTTTTTCGAGTCAAGACGGGTTGGCGATATTCTTACTCGGGTCCAAGAAAACTCTAAAATCACTCGATTCCTAATTGGTCAGATAGTATTAGCCTGGCTCAATTTACTGACGGGTGTGGTCTATCTCGGACTGATGCTCTATTACAACTGGCAACTAACGTTGCTTGTATTGGGATTAATTCCACCCATAGTCATCCTAACATTGGGATCAACCCCTTTTCTTCGGAAGATTTCTAGAGAGATTTTCAAAGAGGCTGCCGACCAAAACTCTTCTCTAGTGGAAATGATCAATGGCATCGCCACGGTTAAGTCAACAGCCACTGAGCGAGAGGTGCGGTGGCTGTGGGAAGATCGAGCAACTAGACTGACCAACGTCTCCTTTAAGGGGCGAAAGTTTTCGATTGGCCTAGGAGCCTTAAATGGTTTGATCAACTCTATTGGTGGAGTGGTTTTACTTTGGGCAGGGGCCTATATGGTGATCCAAGATCAGTTAACCATTGGTCAATTAGTGGCCTTTAATATGATGATTGGCCATGTCATCAGCCCGGTCCTGGCGATGGCCAACTTGTGGGATGAACTGCAGGAAGTTTTAATTTCCGTAGAGCGTTTAAATGACGTATTTGAGACGGCTCCCGAAGAGTCCCCTCAGCATCCCCTATTACTGCTTTCAGCCATTCAGGGAGCCGTAACATTTGAAGATGTTACATTCAACTACAACACAGATGAAGAGAGAAACACTCTGCAAAATTTAGACTTTCATACAGAGGCTGGTCAGACTATTGCCATTGTTGGTCGCAGTGGTTCGGGTAAGTCTACGTTAGTTAAACTTTTGGAAGGTCTTTATCATCCAAACAGAGGTCGGGTACTGGTTGATGGCCACGATATTAGCCATATATCCCCCCAATCTTTGCGGACTCAACTAGGGGTGGTTCCCCAGGAATGTTTTTTATTTTCGGGCACGATTTTAGAAAATATTACCCTGTTTCGCAATGAGTTTACCCTAGAGCAGGCCGTTGCAGCAGCTAAACTGGCTGAAGCCCATGCCTTTATTCAATCCATGGCTTTGGGCTACTACACTAAGGTGGGTGAACAGGGCTCAACCCTATCGGGGGGGCAGCGTCAACGAATTGCCATTGCTAGAGCTTTATTAGGTGAGCCCCGGATTTTAATCCTGGACGAAGCGACAAGCTCTCTAGATACAGAATCTGAGCGTCGATTTCAACAAAATCTGACGCAAATAAGTCGAGATCGTACCACCTTTATTATTGCTCACCGACTTTCTACTGTTCGTAATGCTGACCGTATCTTGGTTTTAGATCACGGTGTACTTGTAGAACAGGGAACTCACGCAGAGTTAATGGCGGCTGAAGGTTTGTATCATCATCTCGCACAGCAACAACTTGACCTGTAGATGGAGCAAAAAAATGTTAGAGCAATCAAATACAACTCAATTATCTGATAAAAAATCCTCTAATCAAACCCAGTCTACAGCCCTGTTGCATGAATGGCAGGCTTCAGCTGAAAAATCTCAAATCAAGCCAGCCAGTGATCAAATCACTGGTAACCACAACAAGTATACATCCCAAGAGATTCAGCCAGTTTCCGCCAGGAATGCAACAGTTCCCGCTACGGCCCCAGACACCTCTAACTGGAGCGATGCCCTCCAAACAACGCTGGATCATCCGCCTGCCGCCTTGCCCAGATATATGATCCTGGTTGGTTTTCTTTTTGCCTGTATGTTTGGCACTTGGGCTTGGTTTGGGACGATGCAGGAGGTCAGCCAAGCCCAAGGGCAGTTGCTCCCAGAAGGAGATACCTATAAAATCCAGCCAATTGTCACTGGTGAAATTTCTAAGATTTGGGTGAAAGAAGGAGACACGATTCAATCAGGACAGGTCGCCATAGAACTCGACACTGAGGTCTTAGAATCAGAGGTTGAGCGCTTATCTCAAAGTCTCAAAGCCTTAACCACTCAGCTTCAAAAAACCCAAGTACTGATTGCCCAAACACAGTATGAAGCGGCAGCCCAGCAGACTATTGCAGATGCTGAAATTCAGACTCAAGAAGCAGCCATCATTGAATCTCAAGCTAATATTAGCACCAACCAAGATTTAGTCTTTCAGCTGACCACCGATCTTGAGGCAAATCAGGTCCGATTAGAGCGACTGGGATCTCTTCTCGATGAAGGGGCAATTTCGAAAGAATATTTGTTTGATGTAGAACAAACATTGAGAGATCGCCACCGAGCCATGACTGAACGTCAGGGACAAGTGCAGCAAGCCCTGGCTCAATCAGAGCAGCTGAATGCCCAGCTAGATCTAAGACGGGCTGAGGCTACGAAACGTGAACTTGAAGCTCAAGAAAAATTGAAAAGATTGCAAATTGAAGCTGATGACCTAGAGGCAAAACTGGCTGAGACTAATACGCTTTTAAAGGCCGCCCAAACCAACTTAGACCAAATGTTCCTGTATGCTCCAGTCAACGGAACAGTGGCATCGGTTAATATTAGTAATATTGGTGAAATCATCCAGCCTGGACAGACAATTATCGAAATAGCACCAGCAGAAACGCCTTTAGTACTATCTGCACTGATACCCAATAGAGAAGTGGGACTGGTTGAGACAGGAATGCCGGTCCAAATGAAGTTTGACGCATTTCCATATCAGCAGTATGGCATTGTCTCAGGTAAGGTTACATCCATTTCACCAGACTCGAAACTAGATGAGACGATGGGAGCTGTCTATGAAGTGGAGATTGCGTTGAATCGCGATCATGTCATCCATGAAAAGAAAGTAATCCCCCTCAAAGCCGGGCAAACAGCCAGTGCAGAAATTGTCATTCGAAAACGTCGCGTTATCGATTTTCTACTTGATCCTATTCGGCAACTGAAAGAAGGCAGCCTCAATGTTTAATGAGCTTTTCAAAAAGTTGAAGCTCAGATCCTAGAACCCACCTGAATCACAACATATATATAAAGGAAAGATAACATCATGGTGTGTAATACCGAAATACTAAAGGCCTCTATGAGTGAGGACGAATTAGCCATCATTATTGATGCAATCTTAAATGGGAAATATTCCTGGGCCTGTGTCCTAATCCTTAAAAATGCTGGCTATGAGCCTGGACATTACATCCCCTATCGAACCCTTAACAGGTTAATTAAGGAAAATGGTTTTCCTAATTGCGCATCTTCAAATCAAGGCCAGGATAGAAAATCGCATCCCCGTCGGTCAACCAAGCGGGAGGCTAATCATGCTTCTGCTAGAAGAATCAGAGACCTAAACTACATGGATCTTTCTGTAAATGATGCCAAGAAGGTTAAGGGAGGTCACTTTGCTGCATGGACTAATACCCAAGCTGAAATTGATTCTATGAGCGGCCGTTCAGCATGGGCATTTTAGTTATTGCAGAATGCAAATGAAGCGAAAACTAACCATAGAGCTTAGCCTCCTATTGGGTTAAGCTTTATGGTTAGTCAGTGGGCAATTCTATAATTGATACAATAAAACCGATATATACCTAGGTGAGCGGCTTAATTTTGCCACTTCTTTATTAGACATATCCAGTTATTTACAATCAATTTACTCTTCTGAGTATTGAAAGAATTAGGATAATTATAGTACAGATATAGATCGAGATAACTTCTAAAAATCAGGGCATTACTTTGTGAAACCCATATGGATAAAGTAGTCGATTTTGCGATGGCTACTTGTCATCTGCCCCTGCTGTCATCTACCCCTGCTGTATGAGTGTCAAGATATCTCTTGCCCCTAGGGTGTTTGATTCGTGTGTTTTCCTGACAAGAGATTTCTAGCGTATTAATTTGTTCATCGTCAACCCATTAGAGTTAAGTCAGTGGGAGGTTTCTAGACGATAGAAACTCTCCACAGCCCAGGCTAACAATGTAGTCATCCTCAGTATATAGACTTGTTGTTAGTCAGTGAGGGTGTCTAAATCCAGGTGTTTTACCTATTCCAAGTTTTTTGTTGGGTTAAAAATAGGTGAAATAGGTACCTATTGGCTTGTTGATATTTTAGCACGTCTACATGCTGGCACCCCTGAAGAGTTCTCTCTTTAGGTTGGTGAAACTTTGCCTTACTAAATTTCAAATGCCACGTGGACAAAGTTGTTCCATGAAAACCATGAAAAATTTTTCAAAGCTAACTATAGCCGTTTCATCGAGTCTTTTCGGTGCCCTGACGGTAATGCTTCCGAGTGAAGCAGCTACATTTGCATCCTCAAGTAGTTCATTCTTTTTTAGTGATTTTTCTCAATCACCTGATGCTGTCTTAACAGATACTGATTCAGATGTTTCTGTAACTTCTTCTGGAGAAGGAACAGCATTTACTGATACAGATGCAGAAGCTTTCTTCAGCCAAGATCCAGATTCAGCCTTTGCTTTCAATGAGGTTTTTAGTGAAGTCTTTGGAGAAGGGGCAAATTACTCAGGTACGGCTGAAAGTGAGGCTTCTGTTCTAGGCCAATTTGAGGTCTCGGCAAATACGATTTTTAGTTTTGATTTTCTCGCGTCTCTGGATCTATTGACTTTTGTTGACGATCCTGCTTCTGAACAAGCACAAGCCACTGGTGGTATTATCTTTGCCTTACTGGATGAAGCTGAAACTGTTTTAACAAGCTTTGAATTGTTTGGCAATCTAGACACACCTGGTGATGAAGATGTGTTATTAGTTGACTCCACACCTGATGTTGATTGGACCATCGATGATTCCATTTTCCTCAGTGGTCCAGATGAATTAGAGGAAACTGCATCTATTGTTGTGTCAGGAGGCTTTAGTAAGTCTTTTACAACTCCCCAACAGCTAACTCTAGTAGAGTTTAAGACAAGTGACACATTTGTATCGCAGGAACCTGCTGACCCAAATCCTGCCCAAACACCTGAACCTGGCAGCTTAATTGCCCTGGCGGCCCTTGGCGGCGTAGCGTTTTCACGGAAACGGGTCAAAGCTAAGACTGCTTGATAGAAACAGACTATACAAGTAACAGAAAATAATAGCTTTGCATTGGAAATACAGGTTAATGTGTTCCTAATGCAAAGTTTTTTAGGTTAATCGCATCGAGTAAGAATCTGATACTGATGTCGAAGTTCAGCCAAACGCTCAGCCTGAACTGTACGGGTACCCAGGGTGAATTCACCAATTAGCCCATAGTAGACCATTTGCATATGGTGTTACCAAGGTTTCAAGGCATTAAAGCACTCTACTATGCAGTATTAAGAAAATCTGTCGTTTCTTCACACTGCATAGCTAAGAGCCATCATGGTAGATAGTGTTGCCAATCGATAGAGGTGCCGCTCTGGCAAAATTACCATGGTCTATGTCTGTGAACTCAATCCTGGTCACCATATCTATTTAGATAATCAGGGAAATCAAACTATTGTTACGACAACGCTAGGTATGCCGGGGCAACAGCAGCAGGCCAGCAACAGCATGACCACCGGTCCATGGACAGCGCCACCAGAAGCCTACCAAACCGCTGACGGTGCTGTATTGAAACTGTTTACAGCCCAGGGAGAAATCTGCATTTATATCCAGAACAACAATGTGAGCTTGATGGGGGAGGTACCCTCTATGGCTGGGGCACAGCGGCTATCAGTGCAGCAAACAACTACTGTACCAACGGCGACCATGCCCCCTATGCAGCCCATGCAGCCCATGCAGCCCATGACCATGGGCAATATGCAAATGACGATGAATCCAATGGAAATGCGGATGGGAAATATGGAGCTGAAAATGGAGTCTACTGGCCAGACTCCCCAACCTGCAGCAACGCGACAATTCTGCAGTCAGTGTGGTAATAAGGTCGCTCCTGAAGATCGCTTTTGCTCTAGCTGTGGCCATGCTCTGAGCTAATTGATTAATAAGGTATTAATTTTTTGTCATATGTATGGACTTTTACAATTCACGGTCCCGATAACAGCTACTTAGTGTAATAGAACACACTTTGGGAATGTGACCAGTGTTTAACACCTACGACCCCGGCGACTTTTATGATGAACTGTTTGTCAGTCGTGGCGTGCCTCGGCCAGAAGCAGAACTGTTGGTGAAGCGTATTAGTAACATTTCCATTGATGAGCTGATGCTACGGCAGCAGATGGCTCAAAATATGTTGTTTAAGCTCGGGGTAACATTTAACGTTTACAGTGATAACCAAGGAACAGAGCGGATCTTTCCGTTTGATGTGGTGCCCCGTGTGGTGCCCAGTGATGAGTGGCGGTGGTTGGAACGGGGGCTGAAACAACGGATTGAGGCGCTAAATTGTTTCTTGGATGATATCTATAACGACCAAAAGATTATCCAGGATGGGATTATTTCCCGAGAGGTGATTGAGTCTGCCACTGGTTTTCTAGAACCCTGTGTGGGATTAAAACCGCCCAAGGGAATTTGGTGTCATATTACGGGTACCGATCTGGTGCGCGATCGCAACGGCAATTGGTACGTGCTTGAAGACAATCTCCGCTGTCCCTCTGGAGTCTCCTATGTCTTAGAAAACAGACGAGTGATGAAGGGCGCGTTTCCAGCTCTGTTTGAGGCCCTCAACATAAATCCGGTAGATGCCTATCCCAGTCAGCTGTTGGCCTCTCTACTACATTTAGCTCCAGACGGTGTGCCCGAGCCACAGGTGGTGCTGTTATCCCCTGGCATTTACAACTCTGCCTATTTTGAGCATTCATTCCTGGCACAGCAAATGGGGATTGAGTTGGTGGAAGGTCGAGATTTGGTGGTGGCCGACGGATACCTGCAAATGAAGACCACCAAAGGTCTGCAGCGAGTGGATGTGATCTACCGTCGCATTGACGATGATTTTCTAGATCCGCTTACATTCCGCGCTGATTCACTCCTGGGGGTGCCGGGACTGATGGGGGTATATCGCCAGGGACGAGTTGCGATCGCAAATGCCCCCGGTACCGGTGTCGCCGATGACAAAATGATCTACAGCTATGTCCCCGACATGGTGCGCTACTACCTGGACGAAGAGCAGATCATTCCCAATGTCCCCACCTACCTCTGTGAAAACTCCCAGCAGCAAGACTACGTACTCGGGCATTTAGACGAGCTAGTGGTCAAAGCCACCAATGCCTCCGGTGGTTATGGCATGCTGGTGGGTCCCCATGCTAGTGCTCCAGAGCGCGATGCCTTTGCTGACCAGATTAAGGCAAACCCTAGGGGCTATATTGCCCAGCCTACGCTCTGTCTCTCGCGGGTACCGGCGTTGATTAACAGTGAGTTTCAAGGCTGTCATGTGGATCTGCGGCCATTTATTTTGAATGGAGAAGACATCTATGTAAATCCGGGTGGGTTGACGCGGGTGGCCTTAAGGAAAGGATCCTTGGTGGTGAACTCATCCCAGGGAGGGGGGAGTAAGGATACCTGGGTTGTGGCGGCAGCGAATTAAGCAAGAATTTTGCACCATGGATTTCTTTACAGACTTTGAGTTTAGACATGTGATAGTCTCTGTCCCCCTTGGGAAGGGGGACTATAGGGGGTCTTCGACCGATGGCGCTATCGGTTCAGACCCCTCCGCCTCCGGCACCTCCGCCTTCGGCACCTTCCCTTCTAAAGGTGAGGATAGATATACAATCCCTTCCTAGTAAAGAATCTATTTCTCTTGTTTGCTCAAAACTACTTTAAAGAACTTGCCCCATGCTAAGCCGCGTTGCCAATTCAATTTACTGGATTAACCGCTATGTCGAACGAGCCGAAAACGTATCTCGATTCGTAGAAGTAAACTTACATCTGTTGCTGGATGCCCCTGTGGGCACGATGCAACAGTGGGAGCCGTTGGTGGTTACCACAGGCGATCAGAAGATCTTCCAAGATCGCTATGGCGAAGCCACCGCTGAGAATGTGTTGAAGTTTCTCACCTTTGACTCAGATTATCCCAATTCTATTCGCTCCTGTGTAAAGGCGGCCAGGGAGAATGCCCGTTCAGTCCGGGAGATTATCTCGTCAGAAATGTGGGAACAGCTAAATGAGTTTTACCTCAGAGTAGAAGATGCCGCTAAGTCTACCGATATTACTAATCTCTATGCGTTTTACCCTGAAGTGAAAACAGCGAGTCATCTGTTTGCTGGGGTGATGGATGCCACCATGTCCCACAATGAAGGTTGGCATTTTGGTCGGTTAGGACGTTTTTTGGAACGGGCGGACAAAACAGCACGGATTTTGGATGTAAAGTACTTTATTCTGCTACCGTCAGCGGCGGCGGTGGGCAGTCCCTTGGACAATCTGCAGTGGATTGCTCTGTTGCGTTCTGCCAGTGCCTATGAGATGTATCGCAAGTGTGAGCATATGCTTAATCCTAGGGGTGTGGTGGACTTTCTGGTGCTGCATCCAGAGTTTCCTCGCTCAATTCGCTGTTGCATTTTGCAGGCGGAGCAGTCGCTACACAAAATCTCGGGCACCCCTGGGGGGAGCTGGCGGTTGAGTAGTGAGCGGCGGTTGGGTAAGTTGCGATCGCACCTCGAATACATCACCCTAGAAGAGATTTTTGAAACCGGTCTCCATGAATTTTTAGACGGTCTCCAGGATGACCTCAACCATGTCGGTAGCGCCATCACCGAAAACTTCTTCGGGCTACCGGTACCGGCCTAATTGTTCTTAGGTAGGTACAAGACCAGCCCCTTCCGCCTTCCGCCTTCTGCCCATCCCCCCATCCCCCCTTCCTGCCGTGCGCTACTGCATTGTCCATCACACCCGATATCAATATGCTGAACCTGTTCAGCTAGGGACCCATATACTCAGACTGCAACCTCGTGTAGACGGTAGTCAACGACTGCATTACTTTGCCTGTGAGATTTCGCCCACCCCCCGCAAATCCATTGATTGGCTAGACCTGGAGGGAAACGTCTGTCGTCAGGTATGGTTTCCTGACACCGATGTCACCACCTTGACCATGGCCACCCAGTGCGATGTAGAAACCCTACGTTCCAATCCCTTTGACTATTTGTCTCCTGAGTGGGCCATTACAGCCCCATTGGACTATCCTCAATCAGTGCAGCGGTTGGTGACCCCTTATTTAAACTCTCTCCATGCTGACAGCCCGGCGGTGATCGACTGGGCGCAACAACTGTTGCACCAGGCTGACGGTAATGTGGGTATGTTTCTGACCAGTCTTAACCAGGCCATTTATAAAGGCTATACCTATGAAGTCCGTCACCATGGCCCACCGTGGTCCGCTGGGGTAGTGCTAGCTGAACAGCGAGGCACCTGCCGCGATTTTACGGTACTGTTTATGGCGGCTTGTCGATCGGTGGGACTAGCAGCACGGTTTGTGAGTGGTTATCAGCGGGGGGATGCGGACCAGACCAGCCATGAACTGCATGCCTGGCCTGAGGTGTATGTGCCTGGTGGTGGCTGGCGTGGGTTTGATCCGACGTTGGGGTTGGCGGTGGCGGATGGTCATATTGCCTTGGCGGCGACGGTGGATCCGGTGCAGGCGGCGGCGGTGACTGGTAAGTTGCAGGTGGGGCATTTTAGCCAGAGTATGCTGGAGGCAGATATTCAGTTAAAAGTGTTGGAAGAGTAGTTTTTGGAGTAATCCACCCCGCAGAGGTTCCGAGGTGCAGGGTTGTTTCGTGTTTACCAGAGAAAATCTGTAAGACTTATTACTTCGTTCATACTTAATTGAGATATGATCGGAGGGAACCAAAACCGGTTGCTTGGGGTCCCTCCGAGTTCCCCAAACCCCCATGGCTAGGGCCGGGAGGCCGCCCTAGGACCCAGCCTACTGGGTTGTCCCCAATTGCATAAATAGGGGGTACGGCGGGGTCGATTAATCAGGTTATCGCGTTGTTGTTTGGCACGGCCCATCTCCACGTAGAGCATGCCTTTTCTCGAATGAGCTTTCAATGCCTTCAGATTTTCTGTCCACACAATGAAACAGCCCTGCGTAGAGGCTCCGAGGTGGGGATCAGTTATCGAATTGAATTTACCATTCCACATATAGAATTTCGGACATCCAGGGTAGTTTAACAACCCGAATACTCCAGGGTAGTTGATCGAGCAGGATATCATGGGTCTCCCGCTCGGCCTGTAGTAGCCAGTTGTGATTGTGGCGTCTAAGAATACCGGCTCTTTGTAAAAAGCCTCGTCTCAATCCGTCAGGTGTGGTACTTTTCAGTGCTGACCAATTGTGAATCACAGCTGCGAGCAGACTATTACACTCAGTTTGTTCTAGTTCAGTCATGTCTAAATGAGCTGCAATGGGGTCCAGGAGGTCCAATCCACAAAGCAGTTTGTTAAGAGGTAGCAAATGCTCAGGATTTGCGGTGGAATCATCAGCTAAATATTGGAGTAAGAGAACAGCTCGTTCGGCGGCCTGAGGATCAATAAATTGATTGGATTGAACTAGATTGAGGGTTTCAAAAAGACGAGTGAGAAAAGGCCAGAGTAAGATTAAACCAGCATTTTGGATATAGAGTTCTTCGGAGTCACTGAAGGGAGTAATGGGATCATTGAAGGGGACAGATGGGTGAGAGGATGCAGAGGGGACAGAGGGGGCAAAGGTTTTGGCTGAGAGGGGTTGGGGCGAGATGGATTGTAAAAATGATTTGATTTGATTGATTAAGGGGCGATAGGTAAAGGATGCCTGGGTCTCTAGTTCAGTGACTAGGGTGGTTATGTCAGTGAGTGAATTTGTAGAGGGGGTATCTGAAGGGGCTGAACGTAGGTCGTTGAATTGATCTAAGAGAGCATCGAGTTTCTCTTGTAGGGATGACGAGATGGATGATTTGTTGTTGAGAGATTTTAGCTTATTTAAGAGGTTGTACAGATTTTCGATGGCTGCATGGGTAATAATAGGGGGTACAGCTGTTTGGAGATGGGCTTCGAGTACAGCTGGTAACTCACTCTCCAAGCGAACGTCATCATCGCGCAGACGCTCCATCCCCTGTCGCAATTGTTGAAAGAATGTTGGCACATTGATGTGAAAACTGATGGCTAACTGTAGCAGATGATTCCGAATGGCTACATTTGCATTGATGCCAGTGTTAGGACTTAGAGATAGCGTCCCAAAGATCTCTTGCCAAAGCTTGAGGCGAAATTGTCGGGGAGGAATCTCTCGTAGGTGATTTACTTGAGACCTTAAAGTCTGCAGGTCTCGGCAATAAGGCTGGATCCATGTAAAACCACCAGGAACCATTAAGTCTACGATGTTGACCAGCGTTTTATCAGTAAACTGATAGATTAGGCGTTGCAGTGGTTTGGCCTGCTTGAGTTGAGCCTGAAGTAACGCTTTGAGGGCAACAGGGGATGTCCTGCGCAGCTGTTCGTAGCAATCTTCCAGGGCCACTGAGCTTAAGCTGTTGCACCACCAGGGTAAAAGCCCGGTTTGCAAGAAGTAGCTGAGTAGTTCAAGTTGAGCTGTGGTGGGATTTGTAGGCGGTGGTGGTTTAGCCTGTTGCATCCTAGCGTTAGGTGGGATGCTGGCTCTGTGGACAGCTGGAGTGGGTGCCGCTGGAGTGGATGCCGGATAGCGACTCAGTTGTTGAGCTAATTGTTGAGCCAATTGTTGAGTCAATTGCTCTTTAACTTTCTCGATAAAGTCTGTTTCAAGGGTTTGTCGGTCAATCTCACCCAGATCAATGTGGAGGGTATCGATGCGGAGTAGGGTATCGGGAGTACTAATCTGGTTACAATAAGCTTCGATCAGAGGAATGATTTTGCTGCGATAGAGACTGCTGAGCTGGTTTTGCAACTCAAACGTTGGTATCTTAGACTGGACTTGCAAGTCCAGAATTTGCTGTTTGATAATGTGGCGTTGTTGAGCCATAGCGGTTGGACCACATTAAAATACGACATTAAAATACAACAAAGTCATCTCCGATGGCCATATAGCCCAACATGGCGGGAAAGTCTGGGATGGTACTGGTGCCTAACTGCAAGAGATTGAGTAGTCGATAGGTCACATCTCGACTGCCTATACCGGCTATAGCCGTGCCCGAGAGTTCCTGTAGTCGGAGATTGTAGGTGCTTTGAAACTCTTGCATGGTAGGAGCATCCAGCCAATGTAGGTGGATTGTAATGTGGGCTGGAGTTTCAGAAATGATGGTGTCGTGGAGCAACTGTCTGAAGTTTTTGTCTTGAAAGTGTTTGGGCCAGTCGGGGATGACTATACTAATCTGAAACGAGAAGGGATCTGTCGGTTGCTGACTACGGACCCAGCTACCGGTATCTGGGCCTGCGTCTGGATCGTCTTCTACATAGTCTGCCACGATATCAAAGGTGTCGGTGGTGGTGGCCGTCACCCGATAGTTGCCACTGTAATGGCTAGAGTAAAAAATAGTAATTGTTTCCCCAATCTTCAAACCATGGCTTGGTGGTGTGTGGTTGAAGCTAGTGGTGATTTTTTGTACCAGGTCACTTTTGGTTTGTTCAGGAATGGGGGCACGGGTTGCCGCTTGCGCCTCTGTGATAAATCCAGCCGTTTCTAATTCTTGTACCAGGATGGCATCGGGGGCAAAGCCATGGTTGTCAGCAACATTGACGGTGTCAACAACTTTGTTCCCAGTTCGGTTAAAAATACGGGCATAGTAGGTATCGTCAATCTGAGCGACTACCACTAGGTTTGTCCCCGTGCTGGGGAGGTCATCGGTACTGTCCAGGGATAACAGGCTGAGGTCATAGGCCGGTGAAAAGCAGGTGACCCGGCCCTCAACGCTAGATGGGCTAAATGCCGTAATTGGCTGGGCGAAGCTTAAAAAGCCAGGTGTCTCATCTGGAGCATTACTAGTTTTGGGACGCAGTAGGATATGTTCCAGAATGAAAAAGCCTTCTTGCTGATCTGTGGAGAGAAATTGTTGGCTAGGGGGTAATCCGAGCAGGCGGCTAATGCGCCGCTTTAGGCCTGAAACATTGTCGGTGTTATCAGGCTTGGATGCGATCGCAACATTCACTGCCCGGCCCCGTCCCGCACTAATGGTCAGATAATCACTCAGAAAATCAACCTTTTTTTGAATCGTCGTCGCTGACAGTGCCGCTTCTGAAAACAGTAGAGAATCCCCTGGTGATTTCTCACTATAGTGGGCCATCAAATGGTTCAGTAGCCGGTTTTTACGCTCTAGAGCCGACGATTCATCTTCGTGGAGGCTCTCTAGACTTTGGGCATAGTCTGCCGCTAAAATTGCCTCTGCCCCAGGGTGGTGAGCAATGCTCTGGGCAAAGTAGGTGGTCAGGGCCGGATTATGAAAAGAGAACAGATCTTTGACATGGTCTAGCTGGGCAAAGGCATTGGCCAACAGCTGATCAAAAACCATCAAATAGGCCTGTAACTGTTTCGCCTGGGCTTTGCGCTCAGTATTGGCAGAGGGAGGTAACCCAATATCACCAATGCCATAGGTAAGAGGGAAATCATTTTGAATCGACTCATAGTCTGCCAGCTCGCGGTCTTCTCCTTTGGGAATCGGTAGGTCTAACGGCTGGTCAGTCTTGGAGGTAGTGGCACGATTTGCCTGGGATACAACCTTTAAGGCTCTTTTGACCCGTGCTTCGTTGAGAGTATAGGTGATTTGACCGTTATAGAAGGTAAAGTCCTGCAGAACCTTTTCGATGGACTTGATGCGGGGCGTCAGGTTGGGGTCTAGATCAAGCGCCCAAGCCTGGGGGGCAGGGGATTGATTACTGGCAATGGTGATTTGCCTTACGGCTTTGACATCGGCAATATCTAGAATGACATGGATAAAATCAGAAACATGGAGCTCTGTTTTGCGGTCAAACTGTTCCAGCTGCTCGGTATTGATAAATCCATGCGCTAGAGCAGGCCCTTCAAAAATGGTTTCTGGCGGTGCTCCTTGGGCCAGCAACTCCTTGAGGGAGAAAAAGTCAATGTCAGGGGAGATCAATCGATCCAACGCGACATAGATCTGTGCCATTAAGACATTAGGATCAACCCCGTCCTCAATCTCCAGTTCTGTCCGTACGGTAATTTCTTCGAGAGCTAATACTTTGATTTCAGCAAAATCTTCGCACAGGTTGCGCCGAGGATAGAGACGAGCTTTGGCGGTATCTATTAGAGATTGGGCATCGGCGTAGTTAGGGTCTTGTTCAATCAAGACACGGTACAGCCCCTTCAGCTTGACCGGCTCAGTTAAGTCTGGTGTGGCGAAACTCAACTGGGAGTGGGTAGCATCGGTATATAGGGCTGGCTCAGGATTGTCTAAGGGTTCTAACCAGGCATTTTTTACGCCGTGGATATCGATTAGTAGCTTGCGATAGTCATTGATGGTGAGGGGGTTGACCGTGAGAATCTCTCGGGCGGTAAAAAACTGCTGACGACCTTCTAAGGGAGCATCTGCCGGGTAGGCCAGCAGGTCCTCCATATCAAACGACAGACGATAGCTGAGATCGGTGATGGCATAGCACAGATTTTCCAGGATCGTAATGCCTGGATCGTGGGCATTGTAGTCGGTCCAGAGATCTCCGGCCAACTTAGCAATGTGATCAATGCCCGCTTGCCGAAGCAAGGCATAGTTCATGCCAGGATGCACTGGCGGAGCACTGGAGATAGTGGGAGATTCAACCATGGGTACTTGCTATGCGAATTGATCGTTTTCAGCGAGCCTTAGTCGTCGTCGGGGTTGACAACAACAACTCGCATGGTGGTTTTCCCTTGCTTAAGTGCAGTTCGATAGCGGTGGTGCCCATTCACGATATAAAAATTTTGGCCATGGGGTTCTACTTTAATGGGAGGTAGTTGATGCACATCTTCAACATCAAAGGTGGCTGTTTCTGATGCTTCTACCTTAGTGGGATTAACCTGGATTCTATCGATATTGACAGTTTGGATTTCACTCAGACTCATAATCTTATCTCCGTATTTGCCATTGTTAACTCAACAAGACCTCTCTCTAAATAGGATAATTTCTCCTACAGCTTCATAATGAAACATAGGGCATACCATTTCGGTCTGTTGAGACCTGAACTCGAACCACTATCAAACTGAGCAATATCCACTTTCCCACTATGGCTATGATTGCCTGATGATTGAGTTGTTGAAGTATCTATATTTTCACTTTTTACATCAATTCCAGTTTTATTACCGCTATCCAGGCTGCGATTGTACCAAGCATCAGGAAATTTATGGGTATGTGCTCCCGCATTGTTAATACTCAAGTTTGTACTCGGAGGGTTTACTTTATGGGTATGGGTATCTGGGTTGCCGTTATCACCAGGAGCATACGTTTTACTACCTGCTGCCACAACAAATCTATCTAGCAAGTTGGGTGTACCGTTCTTACCATTACACAATGCCCAACCATCTGGAATAGCATTTGTCGCACCATGCCACATCATAATTACCCCAGTGGGTATGGGGCTACCTTTGGTAGACGAAGACTTTTTACTGAGGATGGTGCCAGTGCCCAGCTTAACTGTGTCGTTATCATCATTCACCACGGCAACCAAGATCCAGTTACTAGGAGCCAAGAAACTTTGGGTATACTGAACAATTTGAAAGTCAACAGCATTTTCATTGCCCCCCACAGTATGAACGGCGTAGATCGCTTCCCAAACTTTCAACACAACTCCCTCTGCTGTCACTGAACGAGCTTTGCCATCATAGACATTGTCTTTGGGGATATCTTCTGTCGGCTGATAAATATTGAGATGTCCGCTGGAGAAGGATGTTGATCTTTCCATGGAAATGGCAATAAAACGCTGTGTCCATTTCAAGCGCCCGTTCGGTCCCCCCCAGGTAACCGTACCACCACCGCTTAGGGCAAATTGAGCTTTCATATAATCATTGGCTGCCCCAGTCATCACTCCTGTACCTGTATCCAAGGCTGAGCGAGGATCGTTGGTACCAATGCCAACATTGCCAGAAACAGTCAGCGTGCCCTCACCTTGACTAGAGGGAGCATAGCCAATGCCTAACTTATAGATAGCACTGCCTTTTGAGCCACCTGCTGTAAGCTGGCCCTTGACGATCAAATTGCTCTCTGCTGCTACATTTTGATAGTTCTTGGCACTAGCTTCACCCACTGTTAACGACTTACTGATTACGGTATCCCCCGCTAACGACAGTTTGCCTGTCCCTTTTGGGATAAATTGAATATCTTGATTTTCATTGCTACCAATCGCTGCGATGTGGGCATATCCAATGCCAATACCCTGGGTTTGGTTGTTGGCATAGAACGCGCCAATGTCTGGTGTTGTCTGATTGTGGCTTGACCTGACCCTAAGTTCACCCTGCTCTACTTGCAGTTTCCGTTCTGGAATATCAAGGCCAATGCCCACCTTGCCATCGGCATCAATCACCAGAGGAGTGGCATCGTTCACCTCATCGTCAATGCGCAAGGCTGCCTGGCTACCATCCTGGAGAATATGAAGTTTGGCTCTGGGGTTGTTGGTGCTGATGCCAACATTCCCTGTACCGCTGGCTACAAAGAGTTTACTAAGGCCTCCCGTGGAAAAATTTAAACCTGGATCAACGTCGGTAGGTTTTTGATTAATGCGCCAGGTGTGGGTATCATCCGCATAAAAATCCAACAGATTTTCCTCAGTCCCTTGGGCCATGATTTTCAGAGGAACATCTGCACCAGTGGGCTTTTCGATACCGTCATCATTGATATTGAGGACAGAATCGATAAAGTCTTGGAAGTTTTCACCCGAGGGTTTTGCCCCTGATTGAAATAGGGCATGGAGTTGGGTTCTGTTTTTTTTACCTGCCACTGTGACGCCTCCGATGACTTTTAATGGGTGTTTTTAATTACGAGGTTTGAATGAAATGAGAGGCATCTGCAGGGACTAAGTCGTCTGTTGAAAGATCTGCCGTGCCATTGGATAGAAGCTCATCAGCCTTGGTTAACTCTTCTTCTAACACCTGAATGGCTCCCTGAATACGGAGCAGGGTATTTTGCAGATTGGCCTGTTTGGCTTCAAGTTCTGTCAATACTTTTTGGCCCGATGTGTACTCGGTTCTAAGTTCTTGAAGGCGTTGTTTGAGTTGTTCTTTCATAGCTAGGTTCGAGACTAGGGTGATCGGGGTTAACTAGGGCCAGTGGCCAGACGATATCATCAACTTTTCAGTTGCTGTATTTGTTTTTTGAGTGCAGCTATTTCAGCATCCATCTTGTCTTTAAGTTCAGTTATTTCAGAATCTTTTTCAAGTTTTAATTCCTTTAAACCGCCTATGGCTAATGCACCAAATTCGGCATATTTTAAGGTCAGAGTAGACTGGTTATCTTGTGGATCTTTTATTTCACCTACCAGTGTAGGAAATAGGGGTTGAATGTCCTGGGCTACAAAACCAATTTTCTTTGCTTTAGATCCAGGATTATCTTTCCAGCGATAATTTTTTACCTCTAACTGCATAATACGATTGAGAATATTTACCTCATTATCAATGTCAGTCTTTAAACGCATATCTGATACAGCATCCCAGTTGGTATCCCCATCCCATCGGATCGTTTTGTTAGTTCCGTGTTTTGTCTTCTGAAGATAAAAATATAGATTTTCTCCGTCCATATACATCCTGAATTGATTGGTGCCTGTGGTAAGTCCAAAATCACCGTTTACAGTTAGTTTTCGATTAGGAGATGTAGTTCCAATACCAACTTTGTTCCCTAGGGCATTAATACATAAGGGTTTGCCAGCATGGGATTGTATCCAACTATAGTTTGCGTGGTATCCCAACCGTAGGTGAGATGAGTTAGTTGGACCTAAGATTAGGGTGTTACCATCAGCACCTTGTTGTGTATTAATAACGTGTAGTTTTGCTCCTGGATCAGTCGTCCCAATGCCAACTTTGCCATCACTACCTCGGACAAAGAGTTCCTTTCCATTCCGGCCAATTAAAACATTTGATTTGTCACCAGAATCTCGATTCAGGTAAAGGTGCTTACCATTAGTCTTGGCATTGATATTCCAACCGCTGGGCCAGCCAATAAATTGTAATTGCCCCATACCACTGTTACTAAATGCAAAATCTGCAAAATCAGTAGCAGAATTGGCAACTTTAAATCTGGCAGCACCAACATCTGTAGTCCCGACGCTGAGTCTCCCAGCAAATGATGAATTACCTGCTCCTTTCACAGCCAACCCACCATTGGCTGCTGTAGTCAGCAGCATTCTTTCGTTAGCCCCCCCACTATCTCGCCAGGAATGTTTACCATTGGCTGCATAAAATAACGTACTGTTATTGATACCTAGACCATAACCATCCCACAGTTGAAGCTTGAGATTGTTACTCGTATTACCGTCTTCAAATATGATTTGCTGAGCACCTGGCACCTTAAGTTTGCCACTGACCTTGATACTGCCTGCAAATGTAGATTCACCAGTCCCAGCTACAGAAAGATTACTTGAGAAGGAGGCTGTACCCGTGACTGAGAGATTTGCTAAAGAAGACGTGCCAGCAACTGACAGATTCCCTGATACGGTGGTGCTGCCCTGCACTGTCAACTGGTTATTGCCTGAGGGAGCAGAACCAACACCCACCTTGCCATCTTTATCAATGACGATGCGATCGCTTAGATTGCTGTAATCCGCATCTGCACCGGATGCTATATTCAGAGAGGCTCTATTACCACCTACATCTTTGCGGTAGATCCGCCAGGTATAGGCATACCCACTATTCTGGAACAGAATTCCCTGAGAGTTTGCATTGTTTGTCACCCGTAATGCCAGTTCACCACCGTTGACTGTCAACTTGTGAGCAGGATTAGCACCATCCCCAATGCCAATAGCACCACTAAACGCTGCGTTCCCCGTCACTTTCAATTGCTCAGTACCAGGGGCCGTGCCAATGCCGACCTTCCCGCTCCCATCTATCCCAAACAACGGCTGTTGATTAATTGCATCAATCTTGAGTACCGCCTGCTGGGCAACAGACTGCTGAATATGGAGCTGAGCCACTGGCTGGGCTGTGTTGAATCCTACCTTGCCACTGCCACTTTCAACAAAGAGTCTACTGCTACCTGTATCTCCACCGGTTGAGAGATTAAATCCTAACTGAGCACTGTCCGGCTGCTGGTTAATGCGCCAGGTATGGGTATCGTCGTTATAAAAGTCCAACAAATTTTGGGTGGTCCCCTGAGCCATAACTTTAAGGGGAATGTCTTCTCCCGATGGCTTACTAATGCCGTCATCACTGCCATTGAGCACCGAATCAATGAAGGCTTTGAAGTCTTCTTCCGAGGGTTTGGCCCCTGTCTTGAATAGTTCGTAGAGGTTTTCTCTAGATTGTGTGTCTACCATGGTGATATCTCGGGAAAGGGGGAAGGGGGAAGGGACGGTTACTTGAGGATAAAATCTAGATCGATAATCATATAGTCAATGCCTTCAAAGGCTTCTTCTTCATAGTCTTCGGTGGTGATAATGTCGATAATGTGAGTTGGGGCTGAGACCAAAATTGAATCGGGGCGGCGCACTTGGGCCAGATTGGTAGTATTGACCTGGAGCGTGGCACTGTCTTGTTGGTCCTCATCGACAAAGGATTGTTCTATAAGCTTCAGATTTGTCACATAGTCAACATAGGGTCGGGTTTCCACAAAATGAATTACGGTTGAACTGTGAATGGAGCTACCAAAGGAAATGTCAGCCTGTTTTTCATAGGCCCAGGGGGATAAAAATTGGACCAGTTCTTGATTGATCTGTTGGAGGTAGTAGCCTTGTTCATATCCCTCTCTCAACCGTACGCCGATGCGGTATTTGATCTGCTCATAGCGGGGATTTTTGACTACGACATTAACAAAGGGTGAGGTGTGCGCCTGGAGGAACGTCTCAATTTCTTTTAGTAGGTAGAGGGGGGCTTTGGGCTCTAGGGGAAAGAAGGGAGCGGTATTGGAAATATCGGGGATTACCACTACGGTGACCTGGGCAGCACCGGGAACATTGTTTTGATCTGCTTGGGAGAGACATTTGGCTTTGTAAATCTGGGGAAAATTCTCTAGCACCAGATGTTCGTAATCCCAACGAGTGAGTGCTCGTTGTTTGTGGCGCAATCGCTCGCTGACGCGGGTATAAAAGGCTTCTGGGGCTTCTTGACCACGACCTTTGAAAGAGCTGTAGGGCTGTTCAATGGTTTGAATGACTGGAACTCGCTCAACCAGGGTCTGGATGGACTTGGCTGCTAAGGGTTGGTTGAAATGGTCGGGGGCATTGCCTTGATTCACAAAGGTGGCTTTGACCGCTTGGGCGCGAATATCCAGGGTGTCTGGAATGGCGGTGGCATTGTCAGCCACGGTGGCTCGGAGCCAGTGCAAACCACCGGGTAACAAATGATTGTCAGCGGTGGCTTCAGCCGGTATCTGAAACCGGAAAATGCCTGAATCTACCAGCCCGTTGGTATTATCAGATAGCACTTCAGTATCTTGGAGGGGATACCAGCGATCGCAACTCAAATAACTCCACTGGATCGGCGGATTAGACAGTTCCACATCCGCACTCCCGGCCACCATCTGGAACAACACGGTCAATAGTTGGGGAGGCTGTAAATCTCGAACACCAATAAAGAGCTCCCCTGCCAGATCATATTGGGGCAACAAAAAGAAGTGGCCATCATCATCCCCACAGGTGCGGAAAATATCCACATAGCCAAAGGGATGGAGCTGAAAAATTTGATCGAGGGCATGCTCCGGTGGCGAAGCCGACAGATCGATCTCTACAGAGGCCTTATAGTCGAGAGAGATGGCCTTAATCTCTGGAGTATAGGGCGGATACACCGCCAGGGAATTGATGGCGGTATCAGTGGACCGAGCCACTTTATTGAGTACCAACGGATAGAGATTGTGCAAAAAATCAGGGCTGCTTAGCTCCAGCTTGAAATAGCGAGGCTGCTCTAGCAGGTCATCCAGGGTGAAATTCTCTGGTGCAGTCTGGGTGTAGTTGGCAATGGCCTCAAAACTAGCTTTGCCATAGTCCAGGGTCATCTGCGGGGCCAATGGTGACGAGTCTCCACTCCCCTGGACATCATCATCCGCTAGAACAAATAAAGGCTGGGTTTTGACCTGACGCCAGCTACGATTGAGCAGCAGCTGCAGCTGGGCCTGAAAACTGTTGTTTTCAATATTGTCTGGAGCATTGGCAAGAGCAACATTACAATAGGCGCGATAATTCTCCGCTAAATCATCGGGTAGCCCCATCCAATCAATATGGAGCGACAGGTCATCAAGCTTTTTATAGGCAATTTCTGGATGGTAGAAATAAAAGCCAGCACCAGCTTTAGGGCTGGATCCAAAGGGTTCAAAGGGGCTCTTGGTGCTGAGGGTAGAGCGATCGTTGCGCAGCTGTAGGGTTTGAATATCTTTGGCGGCGACCTGCAGGTTAACCCGCTCTAAACAAAGCCCCTGGAGTGCTTCATAGTGGGCGGCAATATTGCCTTTATTTTTTGATGGCTCAGGTCCCTTCAGGGCAATTTTAACCACCGGGTAGGGGGTGGTAAAGGTACTGGCGGACTTATCTGGTGGTGGTGGCGCGATCGCCACCTGATCTGCCTCCACCGTAAAGCTAAACTTCAGACTATTGGGATAGATACCTGTAGCAGAATAGTGATGAATTGGTTCAGTCCAAACGGAGTCTTTTTGCATGGAGCCCACTTGTTTTACCTGGGCTTCGCGATCGCTAAGCGTTGCCGTAATCTGATAAATATTGCCCGTATTCCACGCCAGATAATGGCCCACATCAGCCGCAGCAAAGCGAATATCTTCATCGGCAGAAATCACTACGCTGCTCATATCCAACGCCGCTATGGTGGCCAGGGAGGTTAAGGTAATCTCATCGTATTTTTTAATGACGTTATCCACCGGTGGCAAATAGCCCCAATAGTTCACCTCCACATTGCGAGCGTTGGCATATCGGCGGATCTGGTAAATGGTGCCATCCGCCAGCATCAGAAACTTGTTGACATCATTGGCTTTAAACCGGTTGGCGGTAGTCGATACCGAGCGCCCATCGTCACTGAGGGTAAGCCCCGTGATCTCGTGATAGCTGCCGTCGATTTCTAGGGTTTGGTATTTAGCAATTTGCTCAGTCGGAGCCAGCTGCCCCACTGCTTCCAGCTTTACCTCATCTGCTGCCCGTACTTCTGTAATTTCGTAGAGAGTGCCATCTCGAAAGTGAAGATACCGCCCCTCATCCTCATCCTCAAACATCACCTCTGGCGGAGTGGTGTAAACCGGCGATAGACCATCGGGTTGATGCACCTTTAGGGGTTCTTCTAACAGAAAATCTCCCACTTGAAAGGTAAGGGCTGCCCCTGCCATGGAGAGCCATTCCTGGGCACTGCTAATGGCCACCTCAAAGGGAATCTCCCCCCGCTCCACCATGTCCGTGAGGATACCCCGGTTAAAGGTTTCTGCTTGACAGGATAGGGTGACAGTAATCTCGCGGGTGCCTTCTGACAACAATAAAACGGGGGATGTAATGGCCACTCCAATGTCTTGAGGCACCGTTGCAGGCACATCAGCCTCAGGCAGATTGGCGCTAAAGGTGTTAAACCGTTTGAGCTGGGCAAATTCTCCTGGTTCAGCCTCGGCAATACCTGCCGCAGAAATGGCCTGGATTTCCATCCGGCCAATGAGGGGATAGGTAAAGCCTCGCTTTTTGGATTGGGCCTTTTCTAACAGGCGATACACTTCCTCCCAGTCGGTCTCGGCAGCATCTTCATTAGCATTGATTTCCATAATGGTTTGGAAATCTTCAACGCTCATAAACAACTGGTCTTGAATATATTGGGCTGCAGTTTGGGGCGTAATCGGGGCAGTAGAGTCCGGTGCCAGAGCCGCTAGCAGGTTAGCCAGGGTAATCTGACCACCATCGGGTAGCAGTGGTAGGGCATCCCTGGGGTTAGGATCTCCCAAAGCTAGCTGCACCATGGCTGTAAAGGCGATGTCTGGATTGGTGTAAGTAGGGCTACGGTGTTCTGCTTTGAGGGTGAGTTTGCGATCGCGATTAATCTTTTTCCGATAGGCCTTTTCCACCAGCTCGTAAACCTGATCCCATTCTGAATCCATCGGCGGCGTCGCCTCACGATCACCCTGTTGCTTCTGAATTTCGCGATCGTGAATGTCTAAACAATATTGAAAGTCTTCAATGGATGCAAAACACAGCTGGTTGAGAATATACTGCTGCTGCGGTGCTGTCACCTGATCCAGGGTGTACCCTTTAATCGATTGAAATAGCGATCGCACATGGGCTCCATCATAGGGGATATCTTCAGGCTCCCCAGACGGATAGTTGGGCAGAGCATCTCCCTGGTTTGGAGTCCCCACCGCCCATTGCAGCATGTTTTCAAAAGCTTCACTGTTGCGATCGCCTTGCAAATGAATCGCTTTGAGATCAATATAGGCTTTATCCACCGCCAGGGTCTTTACACTGGCCACCTGGGCCTGATTGAGATAGATATCCTCATCTAGCAAATACTGTTGGTCCACGCCCTGACTATCAGGACCAGCACTTAAGCGCGTCCCTTGCTGCAGCAAATGAATTGTTTCCCCTGGGTCCAGACCAAAAATCACATGGACTTGATCAGCAATAGCGGGTCTTTCCGTCAGCCTTAAAACATCACGATAATAAAAATCTAAATACCGCTGGGTCAGCTCCTTAAACTGTTGCTGCGGATATTGAAATAATTTTAGGAAGGTTAAAAATAATGCCAAGTGAGGCGAGACCGACGGGTCGTCATCTGTAACATCGTCTGAATGCTCAAGATAATCCAGCATTTGCTGAATATCCCCTGAAAAGAAACCAGACCAATCTCCGTCCAATTGATTTGACAGATTGAAGTAGCCTAGCTGTTTAGCATAGGTTTGAGCAAACCTGAGACCATCTTCCAGGGTCCGCTCATCCACCGCCACATAGTCCGGTTGCAATGCCCTCAGCAACCGTTGACGTTGGCCAGTGCCATCTCTAAAATTGTGAGCCTTTAATTCCATCGTTTAATCAACATTAAATTCGGATACATTAAGTCCCTTTCCACTTGTCATTTGTCGTTTCAAAGGTGCCATTGCCTGGATATTGCGGATTGGGATCCGAGGCCCCTGTGGAGGGATCCACAGCCGGTTGCTGCACCTCAAGCTTTGCCGTAAACAAACTTCCCTTTAGCAATATCGGCTTGCCACCACTCTTTGTCTTAGTGGTCGTTTGATCAGCGCCTAAGCCATCAATCTTTAGGGTGCCAGTGCCCGGTGTGGTAAATGACCCCATCGTGTAAGAACAACCTGGCACAGAAACATTTGTTTCATCTCCTTCAATGCAGATAGCGCTGCCATTGAGGGTGGATTTCCCCCCCCCTGTCATTGAGCCGTCCTGGACAGACACCGTCGCCAGGGCAAAAGCAGGATTAAACTTTACCGTATCCCCATCAATCAGAATAAAATCAGCCATCGTTTTTACCGTGCTTTATGCCTTAACTGACTGCCTCATTTAAATAAAACGGATAAACAAAGTTGAACCGAGAGTTGGTAGACCGAATCGTATAGTCAATATTAATCAGCAACAAACCAGGTTCAGTCTCACTTTCAGCAATAGCAATCCGGTCAACCTTAATGCGGGGCTCATGGTAGAGCAATGCATCAGCCACAATACCGCGAATACTGGTAATCACCCCCTGTCGGACTTCTTCAAAAAGGAACTGACTCAGCTCACAGCCAAACGTGGGTTGCATAAAACGCTCCCCTGGATAGGTAGACAAGATAATATTCAAGCTTTGAGCAATATCATCTTCATCAGAAACCATCGCTACCTGAGCCGTTTCTCGATTAAATTGAGGCGGAAAGCCCCAACCTGTCCCTAAAAATGAGCTACCTGTTGCCATCACCCTTCACACTAGATAACATCGACCGCTTTGCCTTCAATCTTCACATTGCCAGATGCTTTAATATTGATATCCTTACTGCTGCTGAGCTGTATCCCGTCTTTATTCATCACCAATGTATTTCCATGTTTGTCCGTTAACTGGATACTTTCATCATCTTTCTTATCCGTTAAAACAATCTTATTTTTTCCTGGCGTCTCAAGGGTAATCGACTCTTGATCATCGGTATCATCCAATGTGACTTGGAGATTTTTCTTAGTAACAATCCCTTTCAAAAAATTATCTTCATCCACCGTCCAGGGCGGGACATTCTTCTTGCTGTACAGCGCCCCTAAAATGATGGCCTGTCGCGGATCATCATGGAGAAAACCTAGTACCACTTCATCATTTAGCTCCGGCCTAAAAAAGGTCCCCCGATTAGCGCCAGCATCTAAGGTTGCTAATCGGGCCCAGATGAGTTCACCTGCGGCATTGTCTTTGCTGGAAAGGGCTGGTACTTTCACCCTGACCCGATACTTATTCTCCTTATCCTCCTCGTACTTATCCACAATGCCAATTTGCAAACCGTTAACCACCGGCACCAGACCCGAGGCCGGCATCTCCGTAATATCTTGATTTTGGGAAAACCAATCAGCGGCCATGCCAAACTGCACATCAGTTTGCCAACCCTCTTTACTCACCTGGTGACGAATACCTGACACCAGGGTTTTGCCATTAAACCGATCGCTAACACCAGCAATTTCCACCACATCCCCAGGCTTAGTATTGGTCAAGCCCGGCACCCGGAATCGCCCCCTGAGCATGGATAAGCGAGTCTTCTCCATTTTGGCATTGGCCCAGGTTTGCATTTCACTAGGTGATAGCTCCAGACCTGTAATTAAATTGTAGTTATCGGCACCAATGGTGGCTGCTAACTCGTCAGGTTTTAGGTTACCTGGCAAGGATGTACTGTCCTTGCCAGTGACAGCCGTGGCCAATGCTTGGGTGGTTACATCCCAGGACTGACTGGAGATAGCCCCATACTGATGTTGAATATCAGCCTCCATCTCCAGGCTATAGATGGTGGTTGAGCCATATTCAGCCGTAAAAGCCACTGATTTGGCCGCCATTTCTGTCTTTGTGGGAGACATGACCGTTATCTTGCCATCATCTACGATCACCCAAAGCCCATTAGCATCTGCCCGAGCGATCATAAAATCCCAATCGGTGCAGTAGTATTGCACCATCTCCCCATGTTCAGATGTGGACTTCGAAATATCTCCCACCTCTAACTTCGCAGTCTCAATAATTTTTTGAATAATCTCACTGTCCGTAATCTTTTTATCTGGAGATTTCTTAAACACCATATTTTTTCGCTGGGTGGTCAGCTTAATGGCAGCATCCTTTAGATATAAATGTAGATAGGATTGATAAGGATTAAAGCTAGCCTCAACCGCATGCTTCACCACAATGCCTTTGAAAACAGTTTCATCCTTACTCTGTTGTTCATAGCGCAGTTGAATTTCAATTTCTTGACCTGGCGCAAAAAAGTCATTATTACTAATGGGAAACGTCTGCTCACTGGCACTCCCATCAATCAAGGTGATTTGGGCCGATGGAATCCGATTGACATCCTTAACAATGTCAACATGGACTACCCCAAACTTCGGGTCCATGGGCTTCTTACCCTGAGTCAGGTTCAAAAACGTTATCGTGACGGGGCCAGGCATCTTGTGATTTACATGTCTCCTTAGGGACTAGCTTTGATCAAGCAACAGGTTTGGTTAAGAAGAACGAACGGGTGGAAAATTCAGTTTGCTGCCCGGCTTGAGCTTCCTAAAATTGTTTAGCTTATTCGCCTGGGCAATTTGAATATAGTAATTGGGATCTCGATAAATGCGATTGGCCATTAGGGGTAGGGTATCTCCACTGATCACGGTGCGAGTGTGGGTTAAATCGGGCGAGCTTTTGCCTTCTTCCTTGAGGCGTTTTGACTCCTCAATGTCTTCAATAAAAACAGTATCAAGTTCGGCGCGAATGGCAATGCCACTACGGCTAAACAAGGTGTAATTGACGGTGACTGACGCTAAGCGACAGTCAAACTGTAGATCGCCCCACTCAATGCGTAGATACCTGGGTGCATGGATCTCACCATCCATACGGGTTGTCAGGTCTAAAAACTCTTCAACCCGATCCTTCACCGTAGTTCTGGGAAAGGGCCCCACCGACGACAGACCTGCAAACAAACCAGCCGTAGCACTAGAATCATCTATCGTGAATTTTAGAGATAAATTTCTAGAACGGGTGAGAGCATACTGGGCACTCAATCCACTGGAATTTATTCCCTGGCTGGTTTGATAGTCATTGGTATAGGTAAACGAGTAAGACTCAGGGTTAAACATGACCTCATAGGTCTTGGCGAATAACCCCTGCCGCTCAGGGTTCAGGTACGCGAGTATCTTTAATTTTTCTAAGGTTTTACCTCGGAGAGCCCCTAATACAGTCATCTTTCTCGTTTCCGTTCCAATATTTTTAAGACCTGTGCGACGCAGGCCGCAATGATGGCATCAGTTCCACCAGCACTAGGCTGAGAGCCAGCACTGTCGGACTGACCAGCATGATCAACAATCGTTGTACGAATGATTAACTCTCTGATTTCAACCGGCATGGCTAACACCTCAAATTCTTAAACTTTGCAGTCGAGCATAGTTGAGCTCCATGGAGTCAATCATGATGGCACTTTGGTCCGCATTAAGATCAGAAACTGACCATTGCACAGGAAAGGTTTCTTGAAACAGCCAGCTGGCCACCGGCGTATCTTTTGCATTGAGCAACATCACCAAAACATTGCCAGGCTGAAAGCTCATGGTACTCATCGCCAGGTTAAATTCCACATTCAGGGGGGAGCCCACCACCATGCCTCGCGTTAGCACCAGGTTGCCATAGGTCATGCGGGTGGGCAGTTTTAGAGAAAATAGATTTTCTCCCCCTTCCCTAATCTCGGTGGTTTCCATGGTGGATGAGATCCCGGATACAGATTGAAAGCGAATGTCGAGAAGATTAGGGAGAAACCCTCCGATTAAAAAGGTCACCATGAAGTAACACCCAACGGGGGGATTTTCAGTCAGGGATAGGGCTGGAATGGGAAAGGCGTTACTCATAGTGGCCTACAGAGCTGGGTTTGCGACTTCTAGACGGGTGGCCATGAGTTCCAGGCTTTCAATAGCGACTTCGCTGCTGGTGGCATTAAAGGAGGGCGCATCTAACTTTTTAGGAAAGGCATCTTTCACCGTCCAAGAGACTGTGGCTTCTCCATTTTCATTGAGAAGATCAATACGCACATCCCGCTTCTCGACGGTATTTAGCCGGATGCTGTTGATCCAATCCAGCAAATAACTGTCTGCCTTGACGATTCCCTTTTGCAGGGTCAGGTTCACTGGACTATCCAGGCCTGGCATGTGCTTAGGGCCATCGCGATAGCTCAACCCATCGCGATAGGTGATGGTTTCATACTCAATGCTGAGGCCAGAAACCTCTGAAAATGCCATGGAATCATCACCATCAATGGTGACCCGGTAATAAAAAACAGGAATGGGGTACTTGTTCTTGATGTCGTCTATGGATGTGGGCATTGATTGGCTCCTTGGTTAAGGGATTATGGTCAATAATTGGCTAGGGGCAGGGGGCAGTAGCTCAAAAAAGATTCAAAGCGTTGGGCACTGCCCACCCTACGCTTGCTGAAGCTTGTGGGAGAATCGCAAGATGATGAATTCAGCCGGACGAACCGCCGATATACCGACCTCAATAATCATGCGACCTTCCAAAATATCCAGCTCTGTCATGGTTTGACCTAACCCAACGTTGACAAAGAAAGCCTCTTGTTGAGTAGCCCCAGACAACGCACCCTGTCGCCATAGACCATCGAGATAGCTCTCGATAATGGTTTTGACCTTGAGCCAGGTAACGGCATTGTTGGATTCAAACACGACAAATGCAGTGGCCTTTTGAATGGATTCTTCAATTAGGTTAAAAAGTCGACGAACCGGGACATAGCGCCATTCATTATCATTGCCCGCTAAGGTCCTAGCCCCCCAAATCAACGTACCTTTGCCAGTAAAGCTACGAATGGCATTGATAGATTTACCAGCGGTCGCATCCACATTGAGTCTTTCTTGTTCCTCATTGGTGACTTTCACCGTAGGACCAAGGACAGAGGCTAAACTCACATTAGCTGGTGCTTTCCAAACGCCTCTTTCCCGATCGACCTTGGCATATACCCCGGCAACTGCACCACTGGGAGGAAGGGTTACCCGGATGGTACCAAGGGCAGTCTTAATGCGGTTATAAAGCTCAGTTTTCTCTGTCTTGACAGAGTCCAGGGTGGTCCCAGTAACAGTACCTCCACCACTCCCAGCGACAGGCGTTAGGGAGGTCTCTGTCACCTCGGCAGTAATTTCCGTTGTCGCTGTCCCACCGGGTGCCAAACTCAACGTATAGTTGCCGACTCCAGTAGAGGTCGCCAGAATCTGCTCAATGGTGGCACCATCACTGGGCAGTCGGATATTCAACACACCACTAGTTTCGTCAATTGCAATCGTTTGGCGACTTGTCACAGTAACTTTGAACTGAGGATTATCATCTGCCTCGCCGCTGTAGTTAATGACAAGATCTTCTAGTTCTGCTTGGAACTCACCCGTTGAAGTAACTTGTGTCGTCCCTGTGCCTGCTGAACCAGTAATACCGACCGATTCACCGGTGTAATAGTAACTGAGGGACGTTTGCAGATAAGGATAATAAGCCGCCCCATACTTAAGATATTCGTTACCAATATTATTTCTAAAAGTATCTCCAATGCCTGCAGTGGAGTCATCATCGCTAGCTAAGATATCAAAAATGGCGAAGCGATCTTTGAGAGCGTTACACTGCTTGAGCACAGCCTGACACAGACCGTAGTACTTTGCACTGTCAGCCAGGTTAACCGCATCGGTCAACAGAATTAAAGTGGGTTCATCCTCCTTACTGAGGGCCGTTAACCCAGACGTAAATGCCGCCTCATCAGGTTGCGTCCCATAGTCTCCGATTGAGATCACATAGCATGGCCCACCCCCATTATCAAAGAACAGGCGCAGCATGTAGTACATCAGGTACTCAGGGATCTTAGCTGAGCCATCTCCAGCTACAATTTCTGTAATTTGCTCACTCTCATCTAGCGTGACGGTGAAGTTTGTAGGCTGGGCTCCGCCGAAGATTGTGGTGTAGTCTAGAAGAGAGCTAATGCGAACGGGCTGGTCACGATACTTATTTTTGTCGCCTGCTTTCTCAGTACAACCAATAAAGGCCGGTATCGCCGTAGCCACTGGTACCACCGAAGGGGGTAACGTGGCGATCTCTTCAACGTAGACATTAGGGGTTTTATAGGTGGGCATAGTGTCTTCCTTGCAGTTATAAATCTTCGAGTAGGTTAATCACCTGGGTACCATGGCGATTTGACGGGTTGGGTAAATGGGGAATCCAGGGCTGGTTGTCACCTTGTTTCAACAGTTGAATATTTTGCCGACCGATGGCCTGACAGGGCACGGGTTCCTCTGACTGAAACAACACAGGTTGACTAGTAGGGAAACGATTTTGAATCAAGGTCAATACCCGATCATTAGGGTCAATGTTGACCTGGGAAAATGAGATATTAGCTGCTTTATCTTGAATTGAGAATGGGGATGATGGGCCATTTTTCGCTGCGATTAAATAGTATTTCCAAACTTGTTGTTTAACGGGGAAACGGATCTGAAACTCACTTGTTTGCCAGGGATCAGTCGACAGACTGTCATTGTTGTGAATTTCTACAATGCCAAAGACTTTGTCGGAGCCGGAAGGGTTGATATCCTTGGCCAGGGTTGCTTGCTTTAGATCGGAGCGTTGCACCAAACTGGGGGACAGGGGAGATGTCCCCGGAGATGTCAAATCACGGTTACTAAAAGTATATAGACTTTGTATGGCATCGTAATCTGCATCAAGTTGGGTCACATTAACCAGGCCCAGATTGTTGAGCCTTAAGAGAAAGGTAAACGTGAGGGAGTCTGCCAAGGGGATCATTGGCTGTTTGGCAGAGTCTACAGGCACTATCACCCATAGCCCGTTGACCATCGGCTTTACCAACAGTCGATGGCCCTGGAGTAATTTTCGACAGGCACCAGTGGGCTCAATCGTAAAATCAGGACAGATCTGATCTTGATAATAGTCATGAAAAATAGTTAGACAAAATAATCGTTGGTATTGCATAACCCTACAGCATAACCCTGATTTTACTAGCCTCTAAACTCTCTAAACCAACTATGTCCTGAGCCGATGCCTCTCTCTTACAATTGCGATGTGATTGTTTCAATGGTTCCTAGTTGCTGACCCGTCTCAATCTCATCCAGCTCTGTATCTTGAAAGACTAACATCCTAACCTTATAGAGAGCAGAAGGGCTGCAAGGCATCTCTAAGGCCCGCCAAAGCTCCCCTTGCTCCATAAAGGACAGATTGACTAGCTCTGTGGAGAGCTGAGCAATATCGGTTCCGAGGGATGGAAACTTTTGTTGATCAAATCGTCGGTAACTGCGGAAGAATTTGATCACCAGGGACAAAATTCTTAAACTTTCCACATAGTCTTTGAAATTGGCAATAAACATCAAGTGAAAGTTTAGGCAGAGATTAGGCGGACTGGCTGTCGTAGTACCATCAGCAAGGTTGCTAGCATAGGCTGCACCGGAACGAAATACTCGCTCCTCCTCCAGGTTGACTAGCAGCGCTGTAACCGCATTACTCTGCATATTCAGCTCCTTAGGCAGCTGAATCTCTGGGAACTGAACAGACTCCTCCTTTTGTCCACCAGTTTTTAGTTTTATATAGCTGTTGAGCTGGGTTTGAAAAAAGGTTAAGGCATCACCAATCATGGCATCGTCTCTTTAAAGGATCGTCTCTTTAAAGGATTAATCTCAATAAGAACAACCTTTCACAACAACGTGAATAAGGGGCAATATCCCTTATCTCAGTGAGATATGAACAAGAAACCTATATGGAGCAGCCCCGTACGAAGAAGGCTGCATGTTACTAGTAGACTTTTAATAACTCTCTAACGCTACTTTATAGTAGAAATTGCTGAATTGTTCTTGAAACAAATTGATACATCAATCAAAATAAGTTGATGTATGAATGCATGAAGGGTTTGGTGTTATGGCAGATTATGATCTCTCGGTGTGACGCTGCACCGAGAGATTGGACAGATCCTTATCCAAATAATTTAGATGACCATGCCGCTTGGTTAAAACAACAGACTGGACCAGAACCATCTCCCCAAAAAGTGACAATTCCTATATTTCTCACCTTTGTGCAGCAGCCATTTATCGCTAGCTTTTGCATTGTGGATCACTCGGATACTGAGCCTTATAAGATTATGGCTGTTACCGTTCTTTATCCCTTACCCCTGCCTCTTTACCCATTTATACCTCGTCTGGGTCAATCCCAAGCTCCCGGAGCTTGGCGGCCAACCGTTCAGCCCGCTGCTTTTCTTGCTCGGCCCGCTCATCCCCTATCAGCAGTAAGTTACCCTCACTATCCCACCAACGCAGCCAGGGAAGGGACTGATTGATGTATTCTCCTTGCCATATCCCTAACTCCACACCGAGCGGCGGTATTGGATAATGGCCACGTTCGTTTGGACTACATTTTTGGTAGTTTTGAGCTACAAGTTTGTAAACTTCGACAGCGGCTTTTTCAACCTCATAGATCGCGTAGAAAGGAATGCGAATCGCTTGTTCGTAAACCCAAAACTTACCTGCTTTCGAGTCATCATTGGCAAATGGCGAGGTGGTATCTCGCTCTTCGGAGCCATCACCGGAGACAAATTCGATGGCAATCAGCGGTGCAATGATTTCTTTCCACATTACGTAAGAACGCCGCCGTTCATCATTCAATAGGGGAGGGACGTTGGGCACATAAAACCAGTCTGGAGCCTCTGCACCCCGTTCAGGTGGCTCTGTAAGCCGCCAGTAAATGCCACAATCTTGACCAATGGCATAGTGACTATCTGGGTGCAGCGCATCGAGAATAGGACGGATCGCACTTGTCAGCAGCAGACTTTGAGGATGTTCCTGAAAATTTTTCACAAAGGTAGCGTCCGATTCCGGTAGCTGCCGATGATCGGGTAGGGAGAGTGCTGGTTTAGGTTTAGAGAGGGTCATGGGTTACACCACCGACCAGAACAAGTGTATTCTATCGTATTGTAGCTAGCGCAGGATAAGCCGGAATAATAGCTAGGATCGCACGTGATACTAACATCTGGATAGACAAAAGGGCCTTCGTCGGTGATACCAACGTTGGCATCCGAATTTCTAACTTTGCAACGTCCCCTTAGCGGTCCTCGCAGAATACTGGCAATATTGAGAGCAATATCAGCATGGGGCAATGTTCCATAAGTCATGGCAAACACTTCCCCATCGAAGTACTCATACCGCAGAGATTGCTGCTCTTCCCATACCAAATATTCCTGTGGGGTAAAACGAGAAGGCTGCTGGGTGGCAATCATGGTCAAGCCGCCTAATAGGTTAGTACACGTGTATGACTACTTTAATCCATCGAGACTTCAATCGTCGGCGTCCCAGCCTTTAATTTCTTCAGTAGTGAGGAGCTTTTCTAACTTCAGATATTCCCGTTGGGCGGCCTGTCGAATATGGGCCATGGAGACCGACTGATCGGCCTGGGCAGCGATGAAAGCAGCCTGAAGGGCAATATTGCGAATATTCCCCCCGGCCACCTTGAGCTGGCCCAGCTTGGTATAGTCCAATCCCTGGGTAGGAGTCTGCGCCGGAAAAATACGTTGCCAAATTTCTGCCCGAGCACTAGCATCCGGAAACGGAAAGACCATCATAAAGCGAATCCGACGAAGAAAAGCCTTATCCAGGGAGTCTTTCATATTGCTGGTCAAGATGGCCAACCCTCGATAGGCCTCCATCCGCTGCAGCAAATAGCTCACCTCAATATTGGCATGGCGATCGTGACTATCCTTCACCTCAGAGCGTTTACCAAACAACGCATCCGCCTCATCAAATAACAGAATTACTCCACCCGTCTCCGCCGCATCAAAAATCCGCCGCAGATTTTTCTCCGTCTCCCCAATGTATTTACTCACCACCGTACTCAAATCAATCCGGTACAGATCCAGCTGACAACTATTTGCCAGCACCTCCGCCGCCATAGTTTTACCCGTGCCACTCTCCCCATAAAACAGCGCACTGGTGCCCAAACCGCGATCGCCCTTCTTCGCAAATCCCCACTCCTGATACACCCGTGACCGATAGGTCAAATGAGTAGCAATATCCTCCAAAATCAACCGCTGCCGATCCGGCAGTACCAAATCCTCCCACGTCGCCATCGACTCAATCCGCTGCGCCAAATCATCCAAATTTGGACGAGCTTGGGCACGACACAAATCCCAGAGGTGAGTTTTGAGTTTTGTAGACGCTTGAGCGGCTTCCTGGAGGGAATTTTGGATTTTGGATTTTGAATTTTGCTCGTCTGAACCCGCAGTTACATCTAACTTGTTCCTTGTTCCTTGTTCCTCGTTAATTATTCCCTTAGCTTGCCGACACACCGACTGCACTGCCGTCGGACTCAGCCGAAACTGTGTTGCCAGCAAATCCACATGACCATCCAGGTCTGCTGCCAACGGTCCTAGATTCGCCAGCCACAGGTCTTTTTGCTCCGTGTAGTTGAGGGGCGGCACCTCAAAGGTGATCAGGGGACGACGGACCTGGGGCTTTTTATCACGACTGCACACAATCACTGGCGTACTCAGGGTTTCTAAAAAGAGGGAAATAGCCGTATCTCGACCGGGGTCGCCAGGTTGGGCGGTGTCGCAGTCCAGTAATAGGGCACTGCGGGTGAGGAGGGCCTCCCGTTCCCATTCCCGTTGGAGTTGGGTGAGGTCCTGGGGATTGGTATGGAGGACAGCAGCGGAAAGAGCCATCAGGGGCATGCCCATGGCATGGCAGGCGGCGATGGCGACATTGGTATTGGTGGTGGTGTCGGGACCATTAAGGCAGATAAGGGTAAACCCGTGGGTGGCGTCTGCTGTGGACCAGGTGGTAATCAGCTGTTGGATCAGGTCTGCATAGGAGGGGGGCAAGGTATCGGCAAGGCCCTCGGGGGAAAGAGGGGTGCCCAGGTCGATCAGGTGGGGCGGCAGGGCCGGTTCATCAAGGAGGTAGCAGAGGATACGGCGGTCGAGTTTGAGGGGGGCTTCGGTAAGGACACGACTGGGTTCGGGGTGGATCAGTTGCCAGTAGTGCAGGGGGGTTTGGGGAGAGAGGACGGACCAATCGGCCTCGGGAAAGGTGGAGAGGGCCAGCCCCAGAGTGGCGTAGGGTTTGTTGTCATTACCATGAACTTTGGCGCAGAGAGATTGGAAATTGGGTTCGAGTTCCAGACCAAGGCAGAGGAGCAGAATGGTGCGTTCAAAGAGGGAAAGATTGAAGGCATCTCCCAATCTGGCTAAAGGTAACGGCTCAGATTCAAGCACTGCTTCCAAGGCAACATGGGGAGCGTTATCGGTGTGGTGCTCTAATAGAGCCTTGAGGCCCCAGAGGCTGAGAGTCAGAGGATCATCAGGTGCTACTGTGTCCTGTTCTCTAACCTGAGGTGAGAGTTCATTCAGGATGGTATCCAGGTCACCACTGTTGGCTTCAATGGTTTGTTTTAATGCCCGAGCGATTTCTAATTGAGGTTCAATGTCCAGGACTCGGTTAAGAGAAAGGAGGGCATGGGTGGTTTGGCCCAGGCGGAGGAGAGAAATGGCCTGGTGGAGCAACGTGTGGGAGGTATCGCCATATAGCTGCAGTGAATGATCAAGATAGGCTAGGGCGGCGGTATCGTTACCTAGCTGCACAAAGACTTGCGATATGTGGAAAGGGAGATCCTGGTCTTCGCCAATCCAGTAGTACATGTCCCAGACATTGTGAAGTGTCTGTTCGATATCGGGACGCAAGATTTCAGGAGCGTTAGCAGCCTGGTTCATTAATGCAGGCCAGCAGCCTAAGAAAATGTTGTGGTCCCAACCACTGAAGCGGAGGTAGGCAAGGATTTGTCGCAGATTGAGGCTGGGGTAGAGAGGCTCAATGGTTTTCTTGAGGGCAAAGAAACTGTCAGGTCCGGTTTGTTGTGACCATTGTTGATAGGCTTGGCAGGTTTCAGCATAGTTGTTAGGAGGATCTCCAAACAAAAAGGCACAGACATTTAAGCTGCGGGGTCGATAGTTGGGCAGGAGAGTCTGGCCTCCTTGGAATTGAGTATAGAGCCCAATAGCGTGGTAGTTGACACTGAGGGAGAAACTGCCATGGAATACAAACTTGGGCCTGGAACGATTTGCTAAATCGATGTCTCGGCTGTAGCCCTTATCAGCAGTGAGAAAGATGAGGCGATCGCCTGCCAGTTGGCGCAGGTGGGCCAGGACTTGAAGGGCTGCAATCGGCAACATCAGGCTGGTGTCGTCCAGCTGTTGTTGGTAATGACTTAACAGTTGATTAAAGTCAGGATTATCATAATAATTGGGGGAGATAGGGCGATCGTCGTAGGTAATGTCCAGATACTCTAGCAATTCTGCTGGCGGGAGATCGGCATCTTTTTCAGAAATGCTTAGGCTCAGCAACGTTTCGTAAAGCTGCCCCGATTGAATCATAAACAGATCTTGGGGAATGCTGTCGAAGAAGTAATTGGCTAGAACAATTAGGGGATTGGCCAGTGTCTTTGTTGAAAGAATTTTCTTGGAATGGAGAAGCTGGATAGGGCCTTTGCTTTGGATATCAAATCGAGCGAAGTCAAGAAGCCCTTCGTCTAAGTAGTTTTGTAAAGCAGGATGGGATTGCCAAAACTCCAGATTGTTTTCGACGAAATCAGTCATCACATATTTAACCGACAGATTCTTTACCAGAGGATGACTAGACTGGCCAAAAAACTGCTTGAGGAAGTGGTAGGCAAATCGCCCAGACCCGGACCCTAACTCCAGAATGTAAAGAGGCTGATCGGGATCGAAACTGGTGGAATGAGGCTGATCAGCCTTAAGCCAGTCTTGCAAGAAACCCCTGAGGATTTGACCATAAGTCTTGGTGATAAAGGGATTGCTAGTAGCGTAGTGAGGAACATATCCAGTATTCCAAGCTTGAATACCCTGGTGCTCAAAAAACTGGCGTTGTAGGCTCCAGAGATGTGACAGAGAAAATCGCTGGTCGTTTTCTAGCGTTAGGTTGGTAGCAGCATCTACTATGACCTTCTTTTCCATAGCTAGCAAATGTAGGACAAACTACAGGCATCGGGCACATTCATGCTAAACCCAGATCCTAGGATTAAACTTGATTGCTCTGTAATACAAACTTTTACAAAATGTCTCTATATATTTCTCACGCCAAGGCTAAAGTCAAGGTAGCAAAAGCTAGGGTAGAAGATATGCATAGTGATAGTATGTAAAGCATCATTATCGTTTCTTGCTCCCTTAAATCTTCACTAACAAAAACTGGCCAGGAGCTATTGGTATGAAGACAACCATGTCCCAGGGATATTCATCCTGGAGAACAGCATCCAGGACACAGCAATGGCACAACCCATGGAGTGATAAGAAAAAAAGGGAAGAGGAGGCAACTGGTTACCAGGGCCAAGTAAAATCGAATGCGGAATCGCCTGGTCACGTTAGGATGCAAGAACAGTCGGGTGGGCAGCAACAGGTTGGATTACCCAAGCGATTAAGGTCCGGAATAGAGAATTTGTCCGGTTACTCGATGGCGGATGTGCGTGTGGAGTATAACTCTTCAGTTCCGGGAAAGTACTCGGCACTTGGATATGCAAAAGGGAGGACTATTCACCTAGCCAAGGGAGCCGAGAATTATTTGCCACATGAAGCATGGCATATGGTCCAGCAAAAGCAAGGTCGTAGACCGAACACTACGGAAACGGAAGGAGGGCAGACAGTAAGTACCGACTCAAGGATGGAGAGCGAAGCAACAGAAAAAGGTCGCAAATCCATGCAAATTGGTGAGATTGGTAACCGGAATGGCTTGCGCGTAGCAGTGTCCAAGGCAACATGTGTAATGCTTGGCGGAAAGATCGGATCACCAGATTGGTGTCAGTCGATGGCTCAAGAACACATACTCGATGCTGAAGAAATTAAAATCGTCTATCAATATCTAACAAAGATTACCAAACAGAATCCCGATCAAGCTGAAGCAACGCTAAAAAATGACAACTGGAGAGAGATTGTACCAAGTACTATACAGGAGGCAAATAATAAGATAAAACAAGCCAAGAATAAGATAAAACAAGCCAAGAATAATAATAGTAAGAAGAAGAGAAAAAAAGCCAATAATAATAATAATAAGAGAAAGTATCAGAGTAATAGCAAATACGAAGAGGAAAAAAGGGAAAACCCCAATTACAAAAAACGATTAAACCAATACCAAAGGAACCAGCCGGGCAAACATCAGAAAAGCCGGGATGACCAGCTTAGTGAGATGACCCAAAGTGTAAAGTCGCTCGGTACGTACTCTGTTGTATATGCTCAAGCACTCATCAAAGTCAAAAAAACACCGCAACAGAACAAACAGAAGCGCATCAGGAGCGCTGTCAAAAAGTATGGTACGTTAAGTTTTATGCAAGAGCAGACATCGTACAAGACGCGTGCATATCCGAGCGGCTTTTGGGCAAACAATACACCTAAGAATTATGCTGTGCAGGCACAGGGGCACGCAAAAGCAGCGAAACAAAAACACGCGCATCGAGACGGCGATGCTGAACCAAAGGCCCTCGCAGCGGTCCAGTGCTTCCTGGATGCAATGTACACAAATTCCAACAAACCAGATGACGTGAAGGGCACCCTAAAAATCGTTACATCGCAAGGCCCGTGCCCAGTTTGCCGTGAGCTTATAGACTACTACGCAACCACTTACCCAAAACTCGATGTAAATGTTAAATACAAAGAAAACACTGCGTCCCGGAAGGTGAAGAGTGTCGGCTTTTATGGATACGAGTTTGGAAAGCAAAGCGATAAATACAAAGGGTTTTGGGAAATGGATGTGCTGCCGAAAAGGCTCGCGCAGCACGACAGAAAGAAATTCTACAAATAAGCCTCTCAGGGAAGCCAGTTGCCAACGCACCGCTTTCAGTGACCCCAAGCTCACCTCAGTCGACCCATAAAAAGAATCATTCAGACTCCCAGTCAGTTTGAAAGGCTACATTGGACAGTAACAGACTAAGAATATCTTTGGGCTCTCCTGTAATTCCCGTAGTTGTTACTAGATATAGTGTTTAGGATGCAGGGAACCACTCATAGCCATTGATGTCGAGAGAGAGACGTTGAAAGATGTGGTCTACATTAAAGATGCCATAGCATCGCCGTTTTAGAACTTTGACTCGGTTATTGAACCCTTC
>NZ_JADOES010000004.1:173580-248774 GCF_018739885.1 Leptothoe spongobia TAU-MAC 1115
CCACATTGACGGCATTGGGTCCCGTTCAGAGTACTCTCTACCTTGATCAACCAGGCTCCTGTGCCTGTCGTGCAGGTTTCTAGTACTCGCACGCTGGGCAAATCCAAGGGGATATGAATTGAGTTATCCATAAGCTAGGGCAGACGCTGTTCTTCCTCTATTATCCCTAACGGGGAAGAACCTGAACTCTACACTAAATGTAGGGGGCTCCACGGGAATTCCGGAAGAGCCTATTTTTACCATCGCTGAGGCATTGCAGGATCCTGACTGGCAACGCTTTTTGCGAAGAAGAGCGGCTAAGGAGAGGGCGGTCAAGTGAAGAGAAGTCTGTTTACCCCCTTACACCACCACTACAACCATGAATCTCGAACAATTTATTCGTCGGCAACGTCAACAAAAAGATATTTTACTGATGTCCCATACAGTCTTAGGCTATCCATCCTGGGACGATAACCGGAAGGCGATCGCGGCCCTGGTTCACGCTGATGTAGAGCTGATTGAACTACAATTTCCGTTCTCAGAACCCATTGCCGATGGACCGACCTTATTAGCCGCAAACCATGCCGCCATCCAGTCAGGTGTTTCGACTCAAGACTGTCTGGATTTTGCCGCAGAGGTCAGCCAGCAATACCCCCAGACTCGCTTTGTGATCATGACCTATGTCAATATTCTCTTTCGGTATGGCATCCATAACTTTATCAAAGCGGCTGCCCAGGCAGGAATTTCTGGATGTATCATCCCCGATCTCCCCTTGGAACAGGCTCAAAGTTATATTAAAGCTTGTCGTGAACAAGCACTGGCCACTATCTTCTTAGTAACTACTGAAAATAGTCAACAACGGATACAACAGATTCTTGATCACACCAGTGGTTTGGTTTACTGTGTGGCCCGAACAGGAGTAACGGGTCAACGCACCCAATTCTCGACACAACTCCATCAATACCTGGACCGGGTACGCTCAGCCACCCCATTACCCATGGCCATTGGCTTTGGCATCCAATCTACCGATGATGTCCGCGACCTAATCGGATATGCCGATATCGCCGTTGTCGGTAGCCAGGCTGTCAAACACTATGCTGACTTTGGAGCGAATGCCCTGCAACAGTTTGCCCAGGGACTAAGGGATTAACTCAGATCTTGCACCTAGCGAAGCAGCGTTAGACCACCATGGACTCAAAGTCGCACGGCTAATTGAATCAAAACCCACTATAGGCGCAAGACTTCTCGCAGAGTAGGGGTTGAGAGATCGGTAAGAGTTCTATATCCAGAGCCTCACAGCCAAGTTGTCGCTTTAGCAGACAGCCCTCGATTAGCGCTGGGTTTTGAACCCGGCGTGGGTTATTGCCTCATCACTAGCAGACTATTCTATCTTGCGAGCAGCAATGGGATTCTTCTCTAGGGATTCGGATTCCCAGTCATTAAACTGATAATCCATAAACACGAGCCCCGAGAAAAACGTAAAGAATAGCCATAGGATCATTGCTTTCGCCAGCATCCTTCCAATCAAGAACACTGCTCCCTTCTAAACAACACTGAACCTGAGAGCCTCAGAATTAAGGAAACTGCAGCTGCTCAATGGAACTGTAATTGAGAAATCAATTTTGATTATGCTATTTGATTACCGCTAATCATAATTTTACATCTTAGGGAGACTCAAGTTAATTACAAGTAAATTAATATAGTTTCTTTGCTTGTAGACAAATACTGGATGTTCGTTTTTCAGAATTTTGGGTGAGAATATCTAAAATCCATCAATAATGCTTGAAATTTGCCTGGAATGGGATGGTGAGCAATAAGAAATAGATCGTTATCATCTTAAATAATATTTAAACTTTGGATGGCTAAGCTCCTGGGTGGCGTTACCGGTTGTTTATCAAAAAGTTAAGCTGTGGCCTCTTCTGCTGGACAGTTATAAAAATATTTCGTCAGAGATTTAGTCTAAATTATGCAAGAAGTTTAGGCTTAGAATAATGCTGAGACGATTTAAGCGATATCTTCGCTGGCGTTCAAGTGATGAAGGATTTTCAACAGGAATTAAGCAATTTGAAAGCTTGGTTTCAAAGTTGCTTTCCATAGCAATGTTGATTGTGATTATGGTGATCATGGTCGATCTTGTTCTGTTTTTGTCAACCGAACTCTTTAATCCCAGTCCAAAAGGCTTTTTTGTGACGACGCTCAAAGAAATTTTTGGTCTGTTTCTGAGTGTGTTGATTGCTTTGGAAATTCTTGAAAATATTACGGCCTACCTGAGAAAGCATGTGGTTCAGGTTGAACTGGTGATTGTGACATCGCTGATTGCCGTTGCCCGTAAGATTATTATTCTGGAGCTGGAGAAGGTTTCGGGGCTAAGCTTGATTGGACTTGCGATCGCAATTCTAGCCCTATCCATCAGCTACTGGATTGTTCACAATATCCATCAATAATCACTGATTACTGTTCGCTTGATGCGGTAAGTTGTTGTCAAGACTTGCCATTATTGACGATGAATGGAACTGGATTTTGAGCGACCCTGAGGGGTTGTGGTTAACAGATCATTAGCTATGGCCGTTCCTAGCAACACCAACCCACAGCCCAAAATCATTGATGATGTCACCGTTTCCTTCAGGACAATGGTCCCCCATAGCATGGCAAATATGGGAATCAGATAGGTCACTGTCAGAGCTTTGGTGGAACCGATATTTTGAATTAGTCTAAAAAAGAGAATGTAGGCAAAGGCTGTAGACAGGACAGCCAGGGAGAGAACAGAAATGATCACTTTTGCAGACGGTACTTGTTGCGGCACCGTAAATGGTAGGGCCGGTATGATGACCAGGGCTGCTCCAAGCTGACTACCTGTAGTCGCTACTAATGAAGGCACATCGGCTAGGTTTTGCTTAATGTAAGGCGCTGCGATCGCGTACATGAATGCGGCCAACAGTGCTGCCACGATAGCAATCAAAAAACCAGGTGTGGTTTCAACCGCTTGCCATCCCACGAGAATCACAACGCCGATAAATCCTAGAAAAAAGCCCAGCATCCTTGCTGGCGTGAGCTTCTCCTGTAACCAAACCGATGCCACCACAGTGCCAAATAGGGGAGCCGTACCATTCAAAATGGAGGTAAACCCTGCAGGTAGAGATACGGATGCAAAAGCGAGTAGTAAAAATGGAATGGCTGAGTTGATGCATCCAACCGTCAGGAGGGGGATGAGATTGCGGCGCATCTCACCTAATAGACCTAATCGGGCCAACAGTGGCAACAGGGCTAACCCTGCTAGCAACACCCGAAACTCAATTAACCAGATTGGCCCAATCACCGGGGCGGCAATCCGCATAAACAGAAATGAACCACCCCATAGGGCAGCCAGCAATAACATCTCAAAAACGTCTGATAGTTTCATGATTGCCCTTCCTGTTGACTTGCTTCCCAGCCCAAAAGAACCGTTTTACGATCCAGACCCCAACGATAGCCACCGATCTCCCCCGAACCGCGAATCACCCGATGGCAAGGGATGAGATACCCCACTGGATTGCGTCCCACAGCATTGCCAATGGCCCGTGCTGCTGTGGGTTTACCGATAGAAGTGGCTAATCCTTGATAGGTGGTAAGACTGCCAAAGGGGATTTGTAGGAGTGCTTGCCACACCTGGATCTGAAAATTTGTTCCTTTGACATGGAGTACTAGGGGAGAGGGAAGGGGCGATTGGAAGATAAGATCTCGAATATTCTCAGTCCCTCTTTGATCAGCCATAATGTCAGCATTGGGCCATTCTGTTTGTAAATGCTGTTTAGCTGTAGCTCTATCGACTTTATCTAAAAAGTGTAAATTGCAGATGCCACGGTCAGTCGTTGCAATTAGACAGGCCCCAAAAGGTGTTTCATGGATGCCATAGCAAATCTTCAATCCTGCACCTTCCGCTTTAAATTCACCCGGTGTCATGGCCACTAGCTGTACAAACAGATCGTGTAAACGACCTGAGCTTGACAACCCAGACTCTAGAGATAACTCTAAGAGATTTTTTGTTTCAGTGATTTTTGATTTTGCATATTCCAGGGTGAGATATTGCAAAAAGCGTTTTGGGCTAATGCCAGCCCATTTTGTAAACAATCGCTGAAAATGATACTCACTGAGATTGACATGCTGAGCGATGGTGGTCAGACTAGGCTGCTCCAAATGATTGTCGCGAATAAACGCAATTGCCTTAGCTATTTGACCATAGGTTTGTCTATCGTAAACAGGGCTTTCCATCAATGAATTTATGCAGTAACAGGTTCTGATGCATCTGTTCCACAGGCTAGATACACCCCATTAAGATATCGACAGCAAGGGGCGAAAGCCACCCGTTTCTTGCTAACTGTAACTTTTAGTACAGTTACTTTTGCTGCTCGACCATAGACTACTGTAAGTCAAGCATGAAGCATAGACTTGATTACTCCTATGCTAGGGCGTTACTAATTTATGGACCTCAGGTACATTGTTCCGATGACTAGAGATGTCATTATTTAGAAATCTTTGGTGCGGGAGAACCATGGCCAGGAGTTGCCGATTTTAGTAACGCCATTTTTCTGCCATGACTTGGATCGTACGGGGGCACATCTGACCTGCTGTGCGTCTACCCTGCGTCCGCCGATGGATGTAGTCCGTGCTTATGTGCTTGTTCTGCAGTGACCTAATGTGGTTTATCCTTGAGGCAAGGAGAATACCTTGCCTCTTTTTTTTTATGACTATTGAGCAAGACTCTTCCCTATGTTGTAATCTCAATAGAGGTTAAATCACTTCTATTTGAGTGCCTTTTTTGAGCCTCTATAACATCGACTTGTTTTGCAGTCTGAATAGGCTATCCATTGAGAATACGATCTGGGGAGCAGTTGCTTGCATTAATTGACTGTGCATGGTTTTCTAAAGAGAATGTTAAGTATCTAGCCTGGCCGAGCTTAAGCCTTGTGGCGTACGCAATATTAGACAAATTGCTTGAAAAACATTGGTTCACTGGAAAGTAAGTACATCAGGTAAGTACTCTTATAGGTATCTTGAGAGGTTGCATTTACATTAATAAAATCCGGCGTTGCTGATCCCCGGAATGGTTTTATCGCTCAAGTTCAGATTTATGGCCTCATTGATCGATCGATTCATACCCTAAATCAGCAATGGCAAAATCCATTATCGATTGAGGCTAGTTTTGTGGCCAGTATTTTAATAATTGAAGATGAACCCCGTACTGTGTCCTTCTTATCACAAGGGCTTCAACAGATGGGATATCGAACGTTTGCCGTCACTAATGGAGAGCGAGCCCTACCTTTAGCGCTCTCAAAGATGTTTGATCTTGTTTTGCTAGATTTGATGCTACCTGGATTAGAGGGGGTGTCAATCCTCAGTGTTATCCGGGCGCAGAGACTACAGGTGCCTGTCATTGTGATGACGGCCTTATCCAGTGAAAAGGAGCGCTCCCATGCTTTTCTGTTGGGAGCCAATGAATATATCGCTAAACCCTTTAACTTTGATTATCTGTTAAGTCATATCCGTACCTATGTGTAAGCAAGGTATATTTGCATCTAAGTAGTTTTAGTTGAGAAAAGTCGTCCCATCAAATCTTCGCCATCAAATCTTCGTTAGCAATCATTAGGGCGTGCTTGATATCAGTTGTAAAAACTTTTGTCTAGTTTGTCTAGATAGTTATTTACCTACATAATAAATTTGCCGTTAGCATAAAGAAAACTGTGTTGCACAACGCGCAGATTTACCATGACCTCTTGCCCCTTTTGCGACATTGTTAACGGGACCGGCCCTGCTAGCCTCGTCCACGAAGACGATTTGACCATGGCGTTCATCCCACTAAACCCCATCTATCCAGGGGCATGTATTGTTATTCCCAAAGAACACATTGATCACTTTACCGAGCTGCCCGATGATTTAGCCGCTGCCGTTATGGTTGTGAGCCAGCGGATTGGTCGCAAAATCATGAAAATCTATCAGCCCCTAAAGGTGGGTATGGTAGTCCATGGATTTGGTGTTCGTCATGCTCATCTGAACTTGATTCCCCAGTATCATCCCCTCGATATTACCTATAAGCATCTAGCCTACATTGAAGATGGGAAAGTGAAGTTTAGTGAAAAGCATTTGCCACATCCGACCCGCGATGAGTTGGATGCACTCGCAGCGGTTTTGCGGTTGGATTGATAGCGCATAGGGCATAGAAAATAGGGATGATTGGGGGGATTAATCTGCCAGGCAGATACACTATCTTCTAGTACGCATAGCCAGGTATACGCTTGGAACATATTGATATCATGTATGCTAGAGCACTGTACAGCAATAGATTGAATTCGACCTTGACAACTCATATGATTAGGATAAGTTCTCAAAATCTTTTGGTACGTGAGAATTGAGATTGAGTGTACATTCTACAAACAATTTCACGAGGGTGCTCTATTTATTGGTAAGTCCCTAAACGCTTTCTAAAAGAGACCTCAGCAGTAGGGTATCTCATATCTTGCACCTGGCAGTTAGGTTCTATCTTTTGATGTACAGGTTGCTATGGAACAGCTCTTCAGACATGGTTTTTGGATCTTATAAAATCCTTATCCCTAAGTAGCCTGGAAATTGGGTTGACTTTACAATCCTGATCGGCAATTGGGACAATAGGGTTAGAAACCCGACTTATGGGCGATAGGTAAGATATTTATTCATCCATGGATCAGATCGACGCTCAGACCGATCAAACCGAGGTGACCCATAGCTTTCTAGCCTGGTTGCCTCAGTTCAGACGCGAAATATGGATTTTAGCAACCGGTCAACTGCTGTTGTACATCGGTCAAGGCTTTACCCTGGTCTACGCATCCATTTACTTTGTCAATGAGTTAGGTTTTTCCCCTACTCAGGTGGGTTTAGCCCTTAGCAGCAGCGGTTTTGCGGGCATTGCAGGCCGATTTTGGTCAGGCTATGCCATTGATGCTGAGTTCTGGGGACGTCGCCGCACATTGATACTATCGTCAGTAGTTACGGCTCTAGCCTGTTTTTGTCTAGCCTTTGCCAGTACTTTTGTGCTGTTGGTGCTTGGTAATATGCTGCTGGGATTAGGTGTGAGTCTATATTGGCCAGCAAATTTATCGGTAACAACGGACCTGACTACAGTCGAAAATCGTACAGAGGCCTTTGCCCTGACACGACTGGTGGATAATTTGGGCCTTGCCCTGGGGGCACTATTAGCTGGACAGTATGTCGCCATGTCCGGTAACTACAGCATTCTGTTTATTCTCAAAGGCTTGACCTATCTTTTATTTGCTGGGGTTATTTATGTTGCTATTGGGGAAACACGACAACCTCAAATTGAGGTACGTAATGTATGGCAGGATTGGTCACAGGCATTTCGCGATCGCACCCTCCTCACCTTTCTCAGCGCCAACATCATCTTTACCATCTACGCCGCCCAGCACACCAGCACTCTGCCCCTGTATTTAGCCAACTTTATTCCCCATGGCAATACAGAAAGCGGCTTCTCAGAACAGTGGATTAGTTACTTCTTCGTCTGGCAAGTCTTTCTAAAAATTTTCCTACAGCTACCCATTACCCGGCTAGTCAAAACCATTAACCATGTCTCAACGTTATTAATTGCCTTAATCATCTGGAGCATAGGCTTTTTCCTGCTCTGGATCATTGGCATTACCCCCACCATTACCCTGCCATTCACCATCGCCGCCTTCAGCCTGATTGCCTTAGCCGAGATCCTCTACTCCCCAGCCGGTGTCTCTCTCATTGGCGAAATGGCTCCATTAAATCTACGCGGTATCTACTTTTCCCTAGAGTCCCAATGCTGGTCCATTGGCTTCACCATCGGCCCCGCCCTGGGTGGGTGGGCACTGGATCATCCTGAGACAGTCGGCGTTAATCTGTGGTTGTATTTAATCACTGGAGGGTTGATTGCGAGCGTGATTTTGACGGTTTTAAAGCAACAAATGACAGTCGTGGGTAAATCTGATCTTGCGGTTGATGGGTTCTGAATGGCTTTGTCATAGTTAGTTGGCTGGTTTTTGGGATCAGAGTAGTATAAATTGTCACCGAGGGAATTTTTGTATGGTGGTGTAGGGGTTGAAGCTGGAGGATGAGTTAGGAATGGAGAGCTTGGTAGCGTTGACTGAGGAGATGATCTGAATTGCGCTTCAGGCGCTGAGGCTGTCTTTTTATGGAGATAGTTTTATTATCTCAACAAGGTGAAATAGTCTCTTCTCAGTTCTGGGAGAGATCGATCTCAAAGCTTGCGACTTTGAGGGGGCATATTTGAGATTGTGGGCTCTTGGTTTTCTATTTTATATCTGCTTTGGTCAACTTGCTCAGGGGTATGCAAGGAGAAGATATGAGGGAAAAATGTCAGGTTATGGATATATGGAAAGGGCTAAGGGGATATACATCCACACGATGTTAAAAGGTGCGCATATATCTCTGATTTGGCGGCCTATGTGCACCTTTTGGGTAATGACACAGTAGAAATAAACGGAACAGTGCCGTTATTTGCAATGTTATAGGGAATAATGGAAAGCCTATAACAACGAATTAAGAAAAATCAAAAAGGTTTGAGGTATGTATGAACAAGTAGAGAAGCCGAAAGAAAATAAAAGTAGGGCGATTTCAAATTTTGTTTCTCAGAAGAAAAGTAACGAGAAGCAAGGTTTTGGGTTTGTGGATAATCGACCTGAAGCAGCTCATCAGCATAATTTGCAAAAAATGGCTGCCAATGCTTCGAATTCAAATAAAGAATTGCAACCTATTGTTGATACCAGAAGTATCCCGAGTTCCGATAATGGGGTGATTCAAGGCATGTTCTACGAAAAGGATGCAGAAACTGGTGAAATGATTTGGCACTGGGATCCTGTTGTCAACATGATTTGGCAAAAAAAAATGAACGGTGACACCCAGGAAACGTATAAAGGCTATGGCGTTTGGGAACGTAAAATAAATGCTGATAGTGGCGAAAGAATGTCATTTTCAGACTATCTGCAGCATCATAGTAAAACTATTGTTGCTGCAGCTCCTAATATCGCGCTTGGTTACTTTATTCTGACTGCTCTCGAGTCTATTCCTGGAGCCGTTGCTCAGGAAATTTTTGTGCAAAGCAATAGTACAAATGCCACGGCTATTGCCATTGCTAATTCTTCGGATTTGTCGCTGGCAAGCATGTTCTTAAATGCAACGATTTTGAACGCTGCAATGCTGGGTTATTTGGCCCAGCATTACGCAATGACAAGAGCCTCTGATAACGCGACTATTCTTCGAATCAATGCCCCCCTTCGAGACTTTGTAGGCGATGACCTCTTTGAACGTCATTTTCAACTCGCGGAGGTAACTGAATATGACGAAGTTATTGTCAGTGATCAAGTAGATTTGCGTAATGAAGATGAATCAAGTTCTGAAGAATCTCACGAAACTCATGGAACAGAGATAGACACTCCTGTTCCGATTGATGGGAGCACAGTTGTTTTTAAAAACTGGATATTAAACGAGGTGAAGGAACACTATGATGGCAGTGAAGAAGATGTGCTGTGGTGGTTACATGAAAAACACCCAGGAAAGTTTGAATTTTCTGGTGCTGATGTAATGAGAACCGAGAACTACAAATTTTTTATAAAAGAAGACCCGTATGGTGTGCGATATGCGGGATCGCTAGCCGTTAAAAGAGTAATAAAAGAGTATTCCCTGACAAGAATCGTAGGACCCGAGAAAACCCAGTTAAACTTGGCCGGGAAGTCCTTTGTTTTAGTCGAAGGGTTGCCTTTGGCAGAAAAGGAACAGCGTGATGCTGCAGATTGGGATCAACCAGATTCAAAGTTGCTCAGTGAAGTAGGCTTTGTAATTTTGAAAGGAGGTATTGGAGATCTTGCTTCGATAAATGTTAGAAAATTAAAAGGAGATGTAGATCCTCCACTATATGCACTTGCAGACCCAGGTGGAAGTTTCGTTGATGATCCACGGGAGATCATGGAAGGAGAAACAGATGAAGAGATGAGAAAAAGGAAACTTCAGCATCTGAAACAAAATTACCAGAACTTTCTGGAAGGTCTAGGTCAGTACGCATCCGTACTCAAACCCGCCGATAACATCCTGGAAATAGTACTCGAAAAACCTGAGGATTTGTTAAAATAATTTTCTTTATAAAAAGCAACGTCTTTTCAGAAAACCCACGTCCATAACAAAACCTAAAAGCCATTAAAAACGTCTTTTAGCCCAATTGTTACCAAGCCAGAAAAGTCAAACCATTTAACAGCAATACGATCGCACCGTTTCCAACTTACTGGCTGCATGTAAAAGTTGTCCCATCAGGCAAGATCGCTCCACAGAGCTTAGTGGTATCACTAAATTGAATGCCCCCTAACGATGCACCATCAAGGTTCGCTCCCCGTAAATCTGCGCCGCTAAAATTAGTGTTTGTCAGCGTAGCACCTGCGAAATTAGCCTCCCGAAAATCTCCCTCACTTAGATCAGCTTCTGTAAGATCAGCGCCACTTAAATTTGTTCTCATCAGCTTGGCCCCAATCAAAAGACTATGGGTGAGAACCGCACCGCTAAGGTTGGCATCTCTCAAGTCAGAGTTGCTCAGATTACTATTGCTTAAGTCCGAACCTGAAAAGTCAACGCCTCGTAAATTCTGACGACTCAGGTCAACGGACTGTAAACTAAGACCCCGCAGGGTCTCCAAATCGTTAGTGCTAAATGCCCTGGCTGGTAAAGGCATCAGTAGTAAAACAACGATAGGCAAAACAAAGGTGGGCTTGGCACGGAGGATGATCATTGGTTGAAAGGGGGCGACAGGAGAGAATAAATTATGTGGACAGGCTCCAAACGTCTGTTAAGGAATCTGTACGGTAAACTGGCCGGGGTTGATAATCGAAATCACCCCACCCCAGGTACATATACATTTCGAACTATTATTCAGCGCCGGGAATGTGCCAATCAACACCGTTGGTGACCCCGGTGCCCAGGGAGCCGGAATCACAGGAATACAGGGCATAGGCGTCAACACCCCCAGGGCCGCCGCTGTTGCAGTGGCCACCGTCGGATTTGCCAACGACGTACACATCCCAAAGGGCATAACATTTGCAATCGGGGCAAAGTCCATAATCGTTGCAGCGAAAGGCCCCGATGCAAATGTAGGGGGTCCCTTGGGAATCACATTAAGCGTACTCGGAGCAACACCAAACGGACATTGGAGCATGGCCCCCGCCACAACTTGCATTCCCATAATTCACCTTAATTTAGCTTCAAGATACTGCCCGCCACCTTAGTCATACCTGTACTTTGCACATTGACACTCCCCTGCCCTTTCACATCCACCATCGCCCCCTGTAGCTTGGCACTCGCATTGGCCTTCATATTCAGTTGCGTACCTGTAATATCGATTCCCGAACTACTGAGAACAATTGTATTGCTACCCACCTTCAGGGTAATTTTAGTTGTACCCGTGAGGGTAATCTCACCCCCATTAATATTGATCTTTTCACTGTTGCCACTGGTTCCCGATTTAGCATTAAGACTGCCAGTGGAGATAATATTCACCTTCTTACCGCCGTCATCCATGGTGATTTGATGACCACCTTTGGTTTTTAGATCGATTTTTTTGTTTTTATCATCCAACTTCAGCTGATGACTATCTTTCGTCTTGAGTTCAATGTACTTATCCGTATCATTAAAATGCAGCAAATGATTATCGACCGTGGTCAAATAAACTCCTTTTTTACTATCCCCCTTATCCTCTTCGACAAACTGTAACGTGTGTCCCAAACGGGTTTTGAATGTCCGCAGTCGCACCTTACCTCCGGCAACAACATCCTCTGTCTTTTCCGGAGGAGCATCTTTTCCATTCCAAATGCCGCCCAACACAAACGGTCGATGAATATCACCATGTTCAAAGGCTACCAATACCTCATCATTAATTTCCGGTAACCAATCCACCCCCCGTGATGGTCCCACCCCTGCTGATACTACCCGCGCCCAGTTACTCATGTGCTCCTCAGTTAAAGTGGGTAGCTTAACGCGCACCCGTCCCCATCCCTTCGGATCATTATTGTCGGCAACAATGCCCACCATGTGGGTTTGCCCTGGCTGTAAGGTATTTCTAGCTTCCAGGGTTTGGAGCAAATCACCACCCCGCAGGCCCCTAACCGCAAACTCTGTCGTATAGATCCGTTCATGGAAAAGCTGACGGGTTTCTGTTACGTAATAACTCCCGCTATACTTGCCCATCCCCGTCAGCTTAACCACCCGCCCCGGACGGATCAATGGGTTACCTTCCGCCCGCGCATCGGCCTGGACAAACTCTCCCCCCAGTTCATCAAATAGGGCCTGGGCCATGGTTTTGGCTTCTTTGGATTGAGAGATCGGTTGGTCCACCATCACTAGGGTGGGAGTGCTAGGCTGTCCATTAAAGCTACTGACGGTTTTACTGCCCGCACCGCTATCTGTTTCCGTCAACACCTTTTGAGTGGAGCTAATACTTTCCGCAATCACTTCCTTGCGGCTATAGTCCCACCCTCGCACCTCCACGCTTTTCATCTGTTCCGCACTGCTGACGCGGACGCGGAAACTGTGGACGTTTTTCAACCACTCCAGTTCTAGGGTGCTATCTTTTTTAGGCTTACGAAAATACAGTTTTCCATCCTGCACAAATAGTTCAAATCCATTGCGAGCCGCCCGCTCCCGCAAAAACTCCATATTGGTCTGGTTTTGTTGAAACACATAGCCACTGGCCCCACCAATGTCACCATAACCATAGGGACCGCCCGTGGTATCTACAGTCCCGACTGAAATACCCACTTCAGACGCAATCGATTTAACAATGTCAGAGTCTGTTTTATTTTGAAATGACCGATTGTGACGACCGCGATGTAACCGATGGGAGGTATCATAACCGCGCACAATGATGGGTGCTTGGGCCTCACTGGTAAAATGGGTTTCAATCGCGGTAATTTCGCCCTTAATTACATTACCTTTATTCTCATCGTCAAAATCATCGGACTCCGTCGTGCTAGAGGCAAAGCCAATCTCTATGGATTTGCCAATTTCAAAGAGTTTCTCATGTTTCCAGACTTCATAATTGGCAGCACCACCGTAATAGTCATTCCGGATGACAAGGGTAAACATGCCTGGCAAGTGTAAACTCTCCTCCACAACAATTTGGAGGATATCATCCATTAAGTCAGATGACGCTGTCGACCCATCAATTTTGAGGGTGGGTTGGGCTATAAAGGAGGATGCAGGCATGGGGGGAGCATTTTCTCCGCAAAGAATACTTAATTCTAAAGGGGGTTATTCCCAGGGAACGCATTGGCAGCAATAGATTCACATTAGTATAAATGACTCAAAATTTTCTAAGCCATTTATGTTGAGCGAGTTGTACTGCCTCGACCCGGTGTTCCCGAACTGGCAGCGCCACTGACTTCACCAATTTCCGTGAGGGTAATATCCACGGTGGCACGAACGGGGGTGCCATCGGCTAAAAACATGGTGAGTTTATAGGATAGGGACTCCACAAAACAGCGTAAATATTCTTGCTTGCCCCAGGTTAAGAGATAGATGGGAGGACGCTCCTGGCTATCCATAAATTCAACCGCCTGACGAAAATTTTCGACATATTTATCGATCACATTTTCACCGGTTTCATAGGTATCAAAAACCAGACCAGATACGTTAACGCTGTAGGGCTCAGGCGAACCAAAACTAACCTTGGGTAGACCCTCATCAGTGCGAGCACCGCCGGAGCTATTGAGCCGAAGACTCCGACTGAAACCCAACTCTGTTGGGTTAAACATAAACTCAATATTGTTGCCACCCCCTTGGGCAATCAGTTTGGCTTTGACGAATGTGCTCATCGGTTAATGGACTTTATCAAGGTTGACAATGTGTGGTGGTGAAATATTTTCTGGTATCAACGTGCTGGTATCAACGATATAAGAACTATCGGATTATCGGGGATATTTAGGCCCTCGACGTTCCTGTTCCAAGCAAAGGCGTTGTCTTAACAGGCCATAGACCTCCTGGGCCAATAACTCCAGGTAATGACTATAGTTTTGAATAGCATGGGCGTCCTCTCCCTGGTTGGCGTTGGCTTTGCGGCGGATAGTGACTGTGGGTAGATCTTGAGCTGTTTGGATTACATTAACAGGGGAGGTGGGTGGTGGATTAGGCCGATCCAGTTTGCGTTGGATAGAAACAACGGGGGGATCTACGGGGTGCTTAGTTGATTGGGTACGGTTGATGGAGGTGGGTGGTGCTGAAGCTGTAGAGTTTGAACTGGTGTCTGTTGTGACAGTAGGAATAGTAGGCGTGGATAATGTTGGGGCACTAATCTCTTGGGCAGATATCTCTGGGTTAGGGGTGGGCTGAAAATGAGTGACCAGATCTTCGATATTAGACCAGGTACTGGGAAACGCTTTCTCCGGTGGCTGGTCTGATAGTTGATTAGATATCTGGCGTTGAACGGTGGAGTGCTCTGGAGACTGCGTAGGTGACGATTGAGCAGAGGTGTGATTTGAGGCTGGAGGCGAGGGGTGGGCCGATGATGGGGTAGAGGAAGTAGAGGAGGTCATATGGGTCACTAAGTCCTCTAAACTAGACCATGCGCTGGGCATCTCTTCGTCTCTGTTCTGGGGCGTTATTTGACGCTGGATCGGGTTGGCCTGGGTTGGATTGGGAGGAGCCGGAGTCGAGCTATGGGGAATCTCTACAGACGGTGAGTAAGCACTGAGTTGGTTGGTTTGAGAATGGGTTACCACCGATGACTTTAAAGACGGTAAAGGGCGCAGCACACCAATGGGCTTAAGCACTTTGAGCTGCATGCCATCAACACTGGTATGGGGGATGGCCACTTGCTCTGAGTCCATGGATGGACGGGAGTCTTGGCTATCTGGCCTGGGTAAGGGGTGTACAGATGGCCCAGCCTCGGTCTGTTTTTGAGAGAACTCAGTTGATGCGGCCTGGACTACAGGGGTGTGTTCAGACAAGGCAGACGGCGGAAAGTCTGCTGTACCAGGTTGTCCCATAGATTGAAGAGAACGTAATACTCCCAGGGGTTTGAGCACCATCGGTAATGGTGCAAGCTGGGAGGTATTGATATGGCGAGCTTCTGACTGGGAATGGGGATGCGTTGTCTCAGATGTATCAGTTATAGATCGCTGCACATCACGGGGTTGAACAACCTGTACTGGTTCTGTAGGTGAGACATTAGGGGCTTGAGCACTTGCCTGAATGGGGTCCCCAGACCCAGGAAAAGATGATTGGGCGGTAGACAAGGTGGCTTCAACATCAGAAGAGTTGAAAGATGACGATGCTGATGGTAAAACCGTGATTGACTGTTCTGGAGGTTTAGCGTTAGCAGAACGTTGGTGGATCGGCTTTTGAGCTTTAACCTGGAGATCGGAGACGCCAGGCTTGGAGGAGGAGCCTATGGCCGATTGACCCTTGGCGACTAATGGAGAAACATCAGTCGCTTCTGGTGATGGCGAGCGTTGAAGCGGTGCAGAAGCTGCCGTCGGCAGTTGAGTCCCATGGGAGACTTTTGGTGATTGTGATAAAGCGTTAGGGGGTTGGTCTAATGGGGAATTGGAGGGGTTATTCAGATGCTGAATCGGTGCAGAGACATCTGTTGGACTAGATAGTTGGGTATTAGGCTCAACTATGGATGGGGTAGCTGCGTTATCGGATCGCTCCTGATTGATAGAGAGCTGAGCGGGACTGGCTGAGGACTGGGGTAAGTCAGACTTTGGTTGGATGACGGTCGAATGATCAGGATCTACTGCCGATGCTGAAGGAGATAGATCAGTTGATTTCTTTGATCTGGTGGAAACAGAATCTATTAATGATGACGTTGGACTGGGACTGGAAATAGATTGAGGAGGATCGATTACCCTGTCATTTGATCCAATCGCAGACGCTAAGTCAGTCGGTTGGCTGTCGGTTGATTGTACACTTTTACGTTGAATAAATGGCAGCGACGCAGAATCTGTTCCTGCTTCTAACGTTGATGGAGATGTACTAATCGATTGCTCTGTTCTGTTCGGATCAGGAGCTGTAAATGATGACGTTGGACTAGAACTGACAATAGGTTGATGAGAATCGATTGACCCGTCATCTGAGCTAATCACAGACAGACGGTCAGTCTCTGGGCTGTCAGTTGATTGTGCTCTTTTACGTTGAATAAATGGCGAAGATGCAGGATTGGTGCCTGCGTCTAAGGTTGATGGAGATGTACTGCTCGGTTGCTCTATCCTGCTAGGCTCAGGGACTGTAAATGATGACGTTGGACTAGGACTAGGATCGATTACCCCACCATTTGATCCGCGCACAGACGGACGGTCAGTCAGTTGGCTGTCGGTTAACTGTGCATTTTTACGTTGAATAAACGAAGGCCCAGCATTTGGTCCTGTTTCCAATGCTGACGAAGATGTATTGGCCGATTGCCCTGCTCTGTTAGACTCAGAGGCTGTAAATGATGACGTTGGACTAGGACTGGCAACAGTTGGATGAGGAAGATCAGTTGACCCGTCACCTGATCCAATTACAGACGCGAAGTCAGTCAGTTGGCTATCGGTTGACTGTGTACTTTTACGTTGAATAAATGGCGGAGATGCAGGATTGGTGCCTGCTTCTAAGATTGCTGGAGATGCATGGCTTGATTGCTCTGTCCTGTCAGATGCAGAGGCTGTAAATGATGACGTTGAACCAACACTCGAAACAGGTTGAGGATAATCGGTTGCTCCTTCATCTGATCCAATCACAGACGCACGATCAGTCTGTGAGCTATCGGTTGACTGTACACTTTTACGTTGAATAAATGGCGGAGATGCAGGATTGGTGCCTGCTTCTAAGATTGCTGGAGATGCATGGCTTGATTGCTCTGTCCTGTCAGATGCAGAGGCTGTAAATGATGACGTTGAACCATGACTGGCAACAGGGTGAGGATAATCGGTTGACTCGTCATCTGATCCAATTACAGACGCTAAGTCAGTCTGTGAGCTATCGGTTGACTGTGTACTTTTACGTTGAATAAATGGAGACGGCGCAGGCTTGATACCTGTTTCTAAGGTTGATGGAGATGTACTGCTTGGTTGCTCTGTCCTGCTAGGCTCAGGGGCTGTAAATGATGACGTTGGACTAGGACTGACAACAGGTTGAGGAGGATCGGTTGACCCGTCACCTGATCCGATTACAGACGCTAAGTCAGTCTGTGAGATGTCGGTTGACTGTACACTTTTACGTTGGATAAATGGCAGCGATGCAGAATCTGTTCCTGCTTCTAACGTTGCTGGCGATGTACTGCTCGATTGCTCTGTTCTGCTAGGCCCAGGAGTTGTAAATGATGACGTTGGACCAGGGCTGGAAAAAGTTGGAGGAGGAGGATCGGTTGCTCCTTCATCTGATCTAGTTACAGACGCTAAGTCAGTCTGTGAGTTATCGGTTGACTGTGTACTTTTACGTTGAACAAATGGAGAAGGTGCAGAATCTGTTCCTATTTCTACAGTTGATGGAGATGCATTGCTCGATTGCCCCACTCTGTTAGGCTCAGGGGTGGTGAATGATGACGTTGGACTAGGACTGACAACAGGTTGAGAATGATCGGTTGCCTCGTCATCTGATCCAATCACGGACGGTAGACTAGTCGGTGAGCTATCGGTTGATTGTGCGCTTTTACGTTGAATTAATGGCGGCGGCAAAGGATTGGTGCCTGCTTCTAACGTTGATGGAGATGTACCGCTCGATTGCTCTTTCCTACTAGGCGCAGGGTCTGTAAATGATGACGTTGGACTAGGGCCAGAAACAATTGGGTGAGGATCGATTGCTCCTTCATCTGATCCGATTACAGGCGAACGGTCAGTCTGTGAGCTATCAGTTGACTGTGTACTTTTACGTTGAATAAATGGCAGCGACGCAGGATTGGTGCCTGCTTCTAAAGTCGATGGAGATGTACTGCTCGATGGTTCTGTTCTGTTAGGTATAGGGTCTGTAAATGATGAGGTTGGACTAGGGCCAGAAACAATTGGATGAGGATCGATTGCTCCTTCATCTGAGCCAATCACGGACGGTAGACTGGCCTGTGAGCTATCAGTTGACTGTGCGCTTTTACGTTGAACAAATGGAGGCGGCGTAGAAGCTGTTCCTGTTTCTACAGTTGATGGAGATGCATTGCTTGATTGCCCTGCTCTGTTCGGCTCAGGAGCTGTGAATGATGACGTTGAACCAAGACTCGAAACAATTGGATGAGAATCGGTTGCTCCTTCATCTGATCCGATTACAGACGAACGGTCAGTCTGTAAGTTATCGGTTGACTGTACACTTTTACGTTGAATAAATGGCAGCGACGGCGCAGAATTGGTGTCTGTTTCTAAAATTGATGGAGATGCATTGTTCGATTGCTCTGTCCTGTCAGATGCAGAGGCTGTGAACGATGACGTTGAACCAGGACTGACAACAGTTTGAGGAGAATCGATTGACTCGTCATCTGATCCAATCGCAGACGGATGGTCAGTCGGTTGGCTGTCGATTGACTGTACTCTTTTACGTTGAATAAATGGCAGCGACGCAGGATTGGTGTCTGCTGCTAAGGTTGGGGGAGATGCATTGCTCGATTGCTCTGTCCTGTCAGATGCAGAGGCTGTGAATGATGACGTTGAACCAGGACTGACAACAGGTTGAGAAGAATCGATTGACTCGTCATCTGATCCGATTACAGACGGACGGTCAGTCGGTGAGCTATCGGTTGACTGTGCGTTTTTGCGTTGAATAAAGGCAGGAGGATCAGGAGCTGTTCCGATCTCCATTGGAGCACCTGATTCAGCAGTTGGCGGCGGCGATGCTGCTGGCTGACCGGCTGCTTGAACAGGATCCACCGAGGCAAGAGTTTCATTCGTAGCAGCCTTGTTCGCAGAGGCTTTATGTGTGGTGGAGTGAACTGTGGGGGTTGTGGATGATGGTTGTTGTGGCGCTTGTAAGCTTTGAATTGATTGGGAAACATTAACGGGCGGAAAGTCTGTTGATGTTGACTCTGAAGATACCTGGCGTTGAGCGGTTTCTGAAGGAATCGATGGGGACTTCCCTGTTGTTAATGACGTATCGGGAGAGGCGGAACTGGTTGAGTCTGATGCCTGGGGCTGCTGTTGGGGCTGTCCCATAAAGTAACTCTGGAAGCTAGCTCGAAATGATTTGGCCTGGGTTAAGTTGCCCTTCAATCCTGGTTTGGGCAAGGCGGATGATGGTTTGGCGATCGCTTCCCCATCTGCTTTATTTTCTGCTCTATTTTCCGAGACTGCTTGACGAGATGCTTGTGCTGCAGAGCCAGGCTTAGGGATTTTATCTGTGATGGCAGGAGATGATGATGGGTCTGGCTGAGCAGTTATAGCTGATGTTGACTGGCGTGATACCAATTGGGCCGTTGATCCACTCACTGGCCCACTCGTTACCCCACCCGCTGGCCCACTCGTTGGCCCACGCTCTCCCTGGCCTCCCTCGCCAACGGAGCTTGTTGCTCCTGGTGCTCTGGAGGGAAACCCGTGGGGATAAAATGTCTTAAGATCTAGAAATGATAATGATGGCGTACCCAGGAGCCGTCGCTGTCCCCAGCCAGATGCGCCTAAGGGACGTAATGAACCTAATGGAGAGCGATGACCTAGCTGCTTTGCCATTGGTTAGTTGCTCTCAAAGTAGCCAGTCTTAGACCGATTGTCCAGGATGCTAGCACCGCCACCGCCACTGCCAAAGGTTACATTTAACCCTTCATAGGTTAATGTGAGTTCTTCAATGGCAACGGTACTACCATCGGCCTGGAGAGATGGAGCCTGCCAACCAATGGGAACGGCACCAATTAAGGTCCAACATTGTTGAATGTATCCGGCCTGGTTAAAGACTAAAATATTAATGTTACGGCGATGTTCTTTAATCCCTGTGCCGACTGTGCGTGGTTTAAAGAGAGCGCTGAGCCAGTCCCAAAACACTTGGTTACCACTGAGTCCTCTTTTGAGAGTTACGTCTGAAAAGTCTGGCTTCCCTAATAAAATGCGTTGCTGATCATTTAAGCCACCTTCTTCCACGGTTTCTTTTTTGACTTGTACGCCTAAGCCGGTACATTCTGTGAAAGAGGCTGTAATTTTACTTTCAATTTCAACATAGAAGCGATTGGTCGTAACGTAGTCGGCAGCATTGGATACGGCAGATTTGTTGTCGGTCGCCATTTTGATCACCTCCTCGGCTGCTAATAGCGTTTCCTATAGCTATGGGCGCGTTCATGCTGTGCCCGGACATCATCACAGAGTAGCTGATAGACGCGATCGCAAAATTGCTGCATCGCCATGGGATCATGGGCCAGCTGGGCCGCCACCTTGGCCATCATTTGCTTAACCGCCAACGGCTGATGGCTTTGCAAAATCGCCGGACCCACAAAACCAGCTGGATTAGAGACCGGACCAGTGGGGGGCTGAAATGTTGCATTTTCAGCCCCGGTCCTGTAATCGCCTGTGCCGTGACCATTCATGGATATACCGTTGTCCTATTCTTCAAGCCGATTAATCTTGAGATAAAAATTTTGCAAGTAATTTAAGTCCCCGGCAAACATATTTTCAATCACCACCGGACTCACATCGGGTAAAGTCCCTAGGGATAAAATCACCTGGGATAGAATAATCACCGTGGCATAGGCTGGATTTGCCTGGACCCGTGGGTCCGACATGGGGGCAATTTCGTCCACCGTGCGGGCCAACCGCATCATGCCCCGACGGTGAGATTGGCCCATGGCATCCACATAGCCAATGGGTAATTCAAAGGAGAATTCTGTTTGTATCTCTCCTTGTGGCTGCAGTTCTGATTGATCTCCCTGATCTCCCTGATTGATTAGGTTCTCAGCTGGTAAATCAGCTATTGATGATGATGAGGGAGCCATGGGCTGGAGTGATGGTTTTGCCCTGGGGGGAGCTAGTCCAAGATTGTTGCCGAGTTGAATAGAAGGCATGATATATTTTTCACAAAATTCTATACTTTCAGGCGTTTGAGGCCTTCCACTGCAATTTCTACTTCTTCGATATTGTGGTCTGCTCCTTTTACATCGAGGTCAGAGATTTTATAGCTGACGGGCCAGGCCCCTGTAAACTCAAATCGAAACTGTTCCTTCCCCGCTTGGCCATAGAGGCATAATGCGCCATTGCGTCGCTGATCGCTCCAGGCACCCATACCAATGCTATCCATCCAATCCCAAAATGTGGTGGACATGGTGAGACCCCGTTTCAGGGTGATATTGGTATAGGAACTGTTGCCCGGAACTTTAGAGCGAACCACATGGCCATGGCTGCGACCCTCTTTGCCCCATACCTGGGGCGTTACTTCACAGACTTCAATCACATCTTGCGATCGCTGAAATCCAGAACATTCCATAAAATAACCATCGGTAGAATCAACGCTACCTTCCAACCGCAGTTCCAAGTAAAACCGAGCCTTGGTTAAAATCTCAGGAAACATCGTTAATCTCCTGATGGGCTAATTCGCATCAAGAGCACCCTATTTAGCCCGTACAACTTTAGTAAAGTACAGCTCTAAAGTATCCTCGGCCAGGTTGCCGCTACTATCCACCGCCAGACTACTAATTTGTTTTTTAGTACCTGGGAACAGATCGATAAAGTTATAGCGCATGGCCTCCTGACCATTAGGATCATAAATGACTAAAGATCCCGTTTTGCGACTGTCCATCGCTTTAGACGCTCCCCCAGAAAATGTATCGGGGTGACAATCGTTGTACCAATCAGAAAGCTTTTTCTGATCGCCTTCATTACCCGCCACATAGGTTAACGACACGGTGGCATTATATTTGACGCCACCGATGGTTGCCTGGGTTTGGGTTTTAGCGTCCTTGGTAACACCAATGGCAGAATCTCCTCCCGCCACCTCCATTTCAATCTCTGGACCACTGCAGGTTTTCACGGCCAAAGCAGTCACACCGTCAATTTCAAAGTAAAACTTTGAATTGGTTAGATATTGAACCATCGTTTCCTCTGAATAAACTACTTGGTACGGTTAAACTTTTCGCAGGTAATGGTGTAAGTCTCTTCGATGTAAGCATCAGCGGTGACATCGAGATCGGCACACTTATACTTTGATGGCCAAGCTTCAACAAATTGCCACTGAGCAACTTCATCGCCATCCGTGTCATAGGCGGTAATACTGCCTTCTATTTTATTGTCACCCCACTTACTTTTACCACCATTGGAAGCAGGCAGACATTTTTCAAACCACTCATAAAGCTTTTTGCTGGTACTATCACCGTCACCACTGGCAATGCAAATACAATCAAAGGTAAATAAGCCTTCAAATCCAGCTGAGTTTACCTGCCAAATTGTTTTCCCTCCTTTGGTCGTACCAACGGCCTGTTGCCCACCCTGAACTTTAGGCGCATAGTCAGGGATAGTCACACTTTTGAATACGGACTTTTCTCCTTCACAGACGCCTGCTAGTTCCAGGTAAAAACTACTCGGGGCAATTGGTTTAACTAACTCGCCCATAAAATTACTCCTTATGCTTCTATTACAGGTGAACTAAGGTTGACTTGGTTAGGAATCAAGGGGACTTCATCCCTAACCAACATGCAACTAAAAAATTGACTGGGTTAGGAATCAAGGGGACTTCACCCCTAACCAACATGCAACTAAAAAAGCAGCCTATTCTGACTTAGCCCTAAACACTACTGATTGGGTGCCCACTGACTAATGCGAAAGATAACAAATTCTGCCGGACGCACAGGGCAAACACCCACTTCCACATAGAGACGTCCCAACATAATGGTGTCATGGGTATTTAATTCACCATCACACTTCACATAGAACGATTCTGCTGGAGCGCCGCCCATTAAGGCGCCCTCTCGCCACAGTCTCTCTAAGAAGTTACTGACGGTTCGAGTCACCCGCGCCCACAGGTCCTGATCGTTGGGTTCAAACACCACCCACTGGGTACCAATTTCAATGGACTTCTCAATGTAGCTCAGCAAGCGGCGGACGCTAATATACCGCCATTGCACATTGTCAGGCTCCACCAATGTGCGTGCCCCCCAAACCTTGAGGCCCCGATTATAGCTAGCAAAGTTCCGAATACAGTTGATCCCCAGGGGATTGAGTAGTTCCTGTTCTCTCATATTGGTCTCATAGGCCAGCCCGATCACCCCGCGCGGCGTTTCATTGGCAGGTGCTTTAAATACCCCCCGAGACTCGTCCGTGCGACACCAGATCCCCATCATGTGGCCACTGGGAGGTACCAATTTGGGTCGCCCACCATCCCGAGGATTGGCCACTTTAATCCAGGGATAATAGGTGGCCCCAAACATGGAGCGGCGATTAAACAAACTGAGCCACTTGGCCACATCGGCTGGGCGCTGACGATTCGGGGCTACCGGATCCATACTCTTACCTGGCTTCACTGGTGGGGGATCAATCACCGCCATCCGATAGGCCGGACCAGGGAATGAATTCTCACACATGCTGAGCATCATTTCCATGACCCCATGCACCTGATCAATATCAATTAGCCCCCTCTCGTAGGCTAATAACAAATCAGGGCAGGCCACCATGGAAACCTCATCGATTTCGTATAGCCCTTGGATACCCGTACGGTCATCCCGAGCCCCCTGCAGATCGCGGTTAAATCGCTCGGGCGTACCCACATAGGGTGGTGGGGCAATTTCGTAAGCACCATTGGCGGGACGACGAGAAAGCGGCTGTCCAGATTGAGAGATATTTTCAATGGTGATATAGTCAGAGGCCTCCAACACCGTTACGGCATAGTCAGCCAGCACCGTATCCACCTCTGGATTCATGGTCAGATGCTCGTATTTTTCGAGTTCTTCTTTACCACGGCTTACGACCACGGTGAAATATTCACCATTGTTGAGGGGTGGTTCAGCATCCTCAGGTGCATCCTCAGCCAATGGTTTAGGTTCTCCATTGGCAACAGTCACTGCCAATCGACCCAGGCTGGAGGGTAAGGCTAGGGGGGCTCCAGCCTCTGCAGGCGTTTCCTTGAGATAGCAAGATAGAGAGGGTTTACCACTCGATGTCAACATCTTGGTGGCATTCTCCGCAGCGGTGGGCTGGGGCGAACCCGGTAGCTGAGTGCCGATACTGGTTACCCAGCAGCGTCCGCCACCGTTCATAAACCAGCCTTGCACTGCGAAGGGTAAATAAGCCCCATAATCGGTAAATCCGTCGGAGCCAGGTTTAGAGAAAAATTCCAAATATTGAGCCCAGTTTGTGACCAACATGGGCTCAAATAGTTCGGCATCGCCACGCACATCCTCGGTAAAGCCAATAAATCCGGCAACACTCAGGCTCACCCCTTCAATCGGCCGACTGCCTCGGTCTACCTCTTCAACATAAACACCCGGTGCAAAGTAGTCTAACGCCATGCTGGCTATCCTCCGTGTGGATTGTGTTTGTAGCGTCTGGTGTAGTTTCTGGGAATATTTGTGGGTATAGCGGTATACTTTCACGTCCCTGGCGCGAATCTAGTCCAGAGACCATGCCAGAGATCATGGAAAAGTCTGACTCAGTAACTAATACGTAACTAGTATCTTAATTATGCTTAGCTTTGTTTTTATCACAACAATTTTATTTGTTGCAAAAAGATCTGCATAAATCGACCTCTAATCAGATGCTTTTTTACTGAGCCACATCTCCATATCGATTACGGGCAAGGAGATTTCGCGTTTAGAGTTCGTAGATTTTAAATAGCTGTTCCATTTACAAATACTTACGTTGATCCGGTGAGCGAGTAAACCGTCGCGACTATTGTTCTCGTAAGTTAACAATACTTGTCCGTGATTGAGTCATAAGTTAATGATGAGTTATAAAATGTTGTTGATTCTGGCTGTTTAATCGGCATAATTGTTGAGAGATACTCCAGTCTTTTGAGAAAATCCGTAGCTAAATACTCAATCAAGATGGCTATTAGCCTGTCAGCGATGACCATGGAGTCTTGTGCGAACATTGAAGCACTTACGAATCACTTAAAAGGGTGATTGCTCGGATGAGCGGCCCAATCAACCAGATTTAGAGCAGTCTAAAAAACAAATGAACCTAGAATTCGATGTGAGCAGTGTTAACCAACTGTATGCGCTGGCGACAGAGGCAATGGAAAAGAAATTAATTTCAGCCCATGGGTATCGAGGTGGGCAATATGAGCTGCTGTGTGAGGGCGAATTTATCTTGCTGTCTCCCCATGGGGCAATCGAACATTTGCAAACGCTATTGCAACAGTCAAGTCTCTAAACGTCCATACCGTGGCAATTCATCCTGACATCCATCTGTTGATGCTGATGTTAGGAGGGACCTAGCCAGAGGGATTTTTCTGTTAAACGGTTAGCATTTTTCTTGGGGTTCGTTGGCAAACTGTCCCAAGTGTTGCTGTTGGCTGCCCCTGCCAATTTGCCTTCTTTTTGTAGCTCACGCTGGATACCGTCTATCACATCATCTGTACAGATGATGGATGGTTGACGGTTAACGGCCTTAATACAGGCATAATGCAAGACGTTGATAATATTCCCGCCGGTTAGCTCGTACCCATGGGCTAGCTCTTTCAAATCGATGTCCTTCGCTACCTTGAAAGGTTTGTCCATAAAGGTATCTTGCCACAGCTGCAAGCGCTGCTTGGCATTGGGCTTGGGAAAGCGAATCATGGATTGAAACCGCCGGGCAAAGGCGCTGTCTAAATGAGATTGTAAATTGGTGGCGAGAATGACTAGTCCGGCGTAGTCTTCTATGCGCTGCAAGAGATATGAAACCTGTTGGTTAGCCGCCCGATCATTGGAGCTTTGGGATTCTATACGCTTACCAAACAGGGAATCGGCTTCATCAAAAAATAGGATCCAATCGTGATATTGAGCCTGATCAAACAGTCGAGCCAGGCTCTTTTCCGTTTCGCCGATGTACTTGGAAAGGATTTTCGATAGCTCCACTCGGAAGACGGGTAAACCGGCCTTTTTGCCGAGTAAACAAGCCGTCAAGGTTTTGCCGGTACCGGGGGGACCGTAGAACAGCGTGCGATAGCCTGGCTTAATGCGCTGCTTTAGCTGCCATTGTTCCATTAGCAACTCTTTGTTTTGGGCCCAGGCCAGGATATGCTCAATCTCCTGGCGGGCGGTGGGGTCAAGGACAAGATCGTCCCAATCCAAGGGGGTGGTAATGGCTTGGGCCGGAAATTCGGGAGTAAAGGCAGGGGTGTAGGGTTGTCCTGTGATCAGTCGTTGGCGATATTCTGGGCTGAGATTAATGGCGGCGCAGAGGGGCGGTTCGTTGAGGTGGGGATAATCGAGGGTGAGGATGCCCTGGGCAAATAGGCTGTGTTGCGGTTGGAAGATGTGGTCGTATTGCAGACGGGCATAGAGGTTGTCAGCGGCCAGTAAAAACATGGCGGTTTCACAGGTGGGGAGAAAGCCGCTGTGGGAGTTGCCGGTCAGTCCGCCAAATTCGGTGTAGCCGCGATCGAGATTTTGGTTGCGGATGAAGAATGTGTCGAGGAGATGGGGCTTGAGGTGGGAGATCAAGCAAAGACTTAGAACCAGACGTTCTGCAGACTGTAGCTGCAACTGATGCACGATGGTGGCGTAGGGGGCATCGGTGTCGGGTAACTCGGGTGGGGGAAACAATGCCAATAGGTCATCTGTTGGCTGTTTGTCTTCAAAATATAGTTTGATGCGCTGGTCTAAAATGGTATTGAACCAGGCAAGTTCGTACTCGATGCAGGCTGCATTTTGGGACAATTGATCTAAGGTCGTCATGCCGTCACCAGTGAATGGGCATTGGGTAGGGCCTCCCCAGAACCACTGCGAGATTGGGTAGGAAAGATTGCAGACGCAACGATCACCCCATTTTTAACCAGTCAAATATTTGATTAACCGTAAGGGTTAATTCTAACTCGGGAGAAACGGGCAGGGCCTGGTCCGACTGCCATAGAACGGGCTGTTGTTGTGCTTGGAAAACTAAAATGCTGAGGTCATCGGGATCAATAAACCAGCCCAGATGACTGCCATGCTCCAGGCAATGCAGGATATTTCCTAATACCTTATTGGGTCGCTGATCAGGAGACAGGATTTCGATGGTCCAATCGGGTGGTAGATCAAAGTTGTCGGGCACTTCTCCGGTGGCCGTGAAAGGGATTCGCTCCCATAGAAAAACTGCCACATCGGGAACCGTTGAGCGTCCACCAAAACTGCATCTTAATTCTGGAAAGGCATAGGCAAGTTTTGAGTCTTCTGCAACTTGATTGATGGCAGCACAAAGCTTTCCCTGTAGGCGGCTATGGCGTCCCTTTGGCATTGGCTTTTGGATGATTTTTCCGTCAATGTACTCACTGGCGGGTTTGGTTTCTGGCAATGCCAGAAATTCTGGCAAGGTCAGTGGTTTGGAAGGTGCTTGTACCATTTAGATCACCAAAAGCTGCGGGCTGCTTTGGCACCCATCCGATCAGCTTCCCGTTCTAGGGCCACATCATCATTAATCGCCTCGCCCTGTAAGGTCATCGTCGGTTTTACCCGACCCTGCATCTGCTGTACTACATGCCAGCCTTCGTGGGGGAGCTGCCGGTCCTGGCCCGGTGCTAGGTGAATGTTCTGGCCCTGGGCATAGGCATGGGCATTTAGTTGGGCTGGTTTGGCGGAGTTGTGATGCACGCGGACATCGGAGAGGTCAAAGCCGGACATTTGTTCTAATCCTGCCTTTAAGCGGTCGGGCATGCCCGTACGATTTTTCACGGGAGCGTTTTCTGGCTGGAGTTGAAGCGGGGATTTAGGATCTGTCCTGGCGGTGCTGAGCTGGGCTGGCGAGGTTTGGAGCATTTCGGTCACATCATAGGCTGGGAGGCCGCTGCTCTTCGCCTGGTTCACGGCCACCTGTTGCTGCACGGGACTCGTGGCTGTCTGAGAGGTTAATCCTTTTTTCCAGGATGGGGCAAAAAAGTTATCCGCTGTCGTGGGTTCCGATCCGGGGCGATTACGTTTGCGGTCTTTGGGGGCAAGCATCGTCAGTTTCCTCGATCGTAGGCCTGGGGTTACCTATGGGGTTCGATTGTCCTTAATGGTAATAGTCTATCAATCTTTTCAGGGTCTGATCGGGGGAAATATAGCATTCCCACTACAATAGAGCGGTAAAGACAGAGCGGTAAAGACAGAGCGGTAAAGACGGGACAAACAATGTCAGTTGCGATCACAGAAGCGATCACCACCCTGGCAGAGGCGGAGCAGCGATTTGATCTGCGCCGTACGGAGTCAGACGATTTCTTTCTGGAATGGTTTACTGACTTACCAGCTCTGCTCGACGAGGAGAAAACAGGCTTAACGGAGCTACGTCGTCGATACCAGTATCAGCGTGCCCAGGGGCAGTTGTTAGAAAATACAGTCACACTGTTGTTTGCATCGCCATTGCTTACCCTGGCGGGGTTTTATGATCCTCCGTTTAGGCTAAAGGCGGCGGAGTCGGTCCGGCTTATCCTGGAGGATCCTCAGGAGGTTTTGCAGGGACGGTTAGATGTACTGGTGCTGACGGATCAGTTTTGGGTTGTGGTGCTGGAATCGAAGAAGAAGGCTTTGTCAGTATGGTCGGCGTTACCGCAGACGCTGGCCTATTTGATGGCGAATCCGCAGTCTGAACAACCAGGTTATGCGCTGATGACGAATGGTGATAGCTCGGTATTTGTAAAGCTGGCTAGGGCGTCGGGCGGAGAGTACAATTTCTCGAGGGTGTTTGCGGCACTGACGTCTAATCAGGAATTGTACGGGATTTTGCAAGTTTTGAAGCGGATTGGACAAGTGGTGGTAAACAGGTGACGGGTGGTGGACCATGGACCGTTTTCTAGCGATGAAAGCGGTGCGATGCATTGCTCCCTATATGGCTCACATCTCAGTAAGGTATCCTACAATGGGAAACGGTAGTTCCTAAGGAAACAGTGATGGTTGCAGCGTCACCTAAGTCAGCAGAGCTGTGTATCACCTGGGACCCATTACCAGAGGACTTTAAGCTAGATGAAAAGCCAGTGGAAAATACTGGTCAACCGCTGCTGGCAGGAGCATTGCGAGAATCCCTAGAACTCAGCGGCTGGATCCAACCAAAGATGCTGATTGCCTCTAATTTTGGCCTATGCGCCACGATGAATAAAAACCTGGTGATTAAAGCTCCTGATTGGCTTTATGTTGCCAAAGTAAATAAGCCAATACCAACCCGAAAAGCCTACACTCCCAACTTAGAGGGCGAGGTGCCTGCCGATGGCTATTGGCTACGATGGTGGGATGCCAATGGGCAATTACTCCCGTGGGCGGTAGAAAAAGTGGCTGCCGTTACTCAAAAGGCTGAACAGGAACGACAACGAGCAGAGCGATTGGCTGAAATATTACGCGCGCAGGGGATTGATCCAGATACGGTGATCTCCTAGTGTAGGCGGTGCGACGAGTCACTGAGTTGGATTTGAACACAGATGCGATATTTGCAGCAGGGGGTTGAAGTAGAGAGTAACGAGTAGCAAGTAACAAGTTTTTCGGTAGGGTGTGTTAGCGAGGCTTCGCGTAACGCACCTTCGGGATTGTGGGTAAGCGCGTAATGGGTTGGAAGCGGTGCGACGAGTCACACCCTACTCGCTCAACCGGGCAAAGCATTAAATTTGTTAGGGTGGACATAACAATGTTTCCTTAGAAGCAAGAAAGTGAGCAAATTCTAGGCCTAAAGCCAGTTTTTAGATCCGGGTTGAGGATTTCTTATGGTTCAGGTGCGGGTAGCCAGCCCGATGAGTTTTGAGGCTTTTCTGGAATGGTATCCAGACGATAGTCGTCGGTATGAATTGATTGAGGGAGTTGTGGTTGAGATGTTGCCAACAGGTCCCCATGAAGATATCGGTGGCTTTTTGGGTGCGGAGTTCAACTTTGAAATTCGGCGAAATAAGTTGCCTTATTCAATTCCGCGTACTTGTTTAGTTAAGCCCCATGCGGCAGGCTCAGGCTATATGCCTGATGTGGTGGTCCTAAATCGTGAGTTGCTGAAGCAGGAGCCTCTCTGGCCAACAGCTTCGGTGATTCAGGATGGTAAAACGGCTCCGTTGGTTGTTGAGGTAGTGAGTACCAACTGGCGGGATGATTATGGTCACAAGTTTGTCGAATATGAGGCGATGGGTATTGCTGAATATTGGCTGGTTGATTTTCGGGCACTAGGTGCCGTGCGTCATATTGGTAAGCCGAAGCAGCCAACGATTACGATCTGTCAGCTTGAGGGCGAAGAGTATCAAATTCGACGATTTGTGGCGGGAGAAAAGTTGGTTTCTGGGGTATTTCCTGAGTTGGATTTGACCACAGATGCGGTATTTGCGGCAGGGGAATAAAGTAACGAGTAGCAAGTTCTTCGGTAGGGTGTGTTAGCGAGGCTTCGCGTAACGCACCTTCGGGATTGTGGGTAAGTGCGTAATGGGTTGGAAGCGGTGCGACGAGTCACTCCCTACCCGGCTTTTTAAGTGTGAGTAATTAGTTGGCCATTATTGATTCCAGTGGGGATAATAGGTTTAGAGCCCATTAGTCAAGAGGTCTGATTGTGGTTGTTTCTCAATCCAAGCTCCCCGATGACATCTCAACTCGTCTCACATTAGATGAGTATCGGGCGATGGAAAAAAATAATCCAGAACGCCACGAATACCGGAATGGAGAAATTTTTACGATGTCGGGTGGTTCTGAGATCCACAGCTTGATCGCAAGTAATTTTTTGATTTATTTGGGTTTTTTATTGAGAGATACTGACTTTCGGCTGTACGGTAGTGACTTGCGGCTGTGGATCCCTGACTATCAGTGCGGCACATATGCTGATGTGATGGTGATTAATGGCGAACCCGCGTTAAATGGCGATCGCCAGGATGAGATTCTCAATCCTATATTGATTGTTGAGGTATTATCGCCCTCGACTGAGGCGTACGATCGGGGTGATAAGTTCAGAAAATATCGCTCTCTTTCCAGTTTTTGTGAATATTTGCTGGTTAGCCAAACTGAGCCTTATATTGAGCAATACCATAACCTTGATCGGGATAGTAATGATTTTTGGCAATGGCAGGATCATTCGCACCTGGAGCAAGCGGTCTTTTTGAACTGTTTAAATGTGGAAATTCCCCTCAGTGAAATCTATCGACGCATTCGGTTTTAAGTTGGCAGCGGTGCGACGAGTCACACCCTACGAGCTGGCATTCGATGACATCAATTTATTGTCCAATTCTCTATACGAATGCTATTTATTCTTTCGAAATGTTTGACATTGTTGGTTACAAGCACCATATCATTTGAGATCGCACTTGTTCCTATCAGTAGGTCAAAATCATCAACTGGAATACCTGATTTTCTTAATCTTGCTTTCTCTTTGGCGAATATATCCAGGGCTTCAAAAATGGGCAAGATTTGTAGTCCAGATAAGAAGTCTTGTAGGACGACTCTATTTTTATCTGGGGTGGCACTATTCTCAACACCAAATTTCAGTTCAGCCAGGGTGATTTCGGAGATAAAAAGCGAGTTATCGTCTACGGCGTCGAATTTTTTATCTAGATTATATTTACCCTTGATGTAATAGATACAGATATTTGTATCAAGCAAATATCCATTCATAGTTCTTCAATTTGTCGGTTGGTATTTCGGCTATTTCGTAGTTCCTGAATGATTTGCTCTGCTGATTGAGCAGACTGCCAAGCACCAAAGGCATTTTTCATGGTGTTTGGACCTTGAGACAGATTTTGACGGATGGATTGGGTGAGCCGTTCGATTAAGTCTAATTTCCAGCTGATATGCAGATTTTTGATTAAGCCCCAATAATTGTTTAATACCTGTGAGTTAGATGTTTTCATAGTGCGAAGATAGGATTTTCTATTTTTTATGGTGTAATTTTTAATTAATTGCTCTCAACCATTATAGCGATTATGTTCGGTGCGAAAACGATGTCTGTATTGGGGGCAATGGGGCGGAGTCTTCGGTAGGGTGTGTTAGCGCAGCGTAACGCACCTCCAGGATCGTTGGCAGAATGGGGCGGAGAAGGTGCGACGCGTCACACCCTACAAGGTTCTCGGTGTCGCCCCCTACCTGGCTTATTTTATTACACAGGTGACGTATCAGCGGGTGCCGTGGTTGTGTGAGGAGGTGGGTCGTAAAGCGCTGCGAGAGGCGATCATCCAGGTCAAGCGGACGCATCCGTTTTCGATCGATGAGATCGCGTTGTTACCGGATCATTTTCATTGTTTATTGACGCTGCCGCCAGATGATGCGGATTTTTCGGTGCGGTTACGGTTGGTTAAGGGGTATGTGACGAGGCATTACGGATCGGCGTTGGGGATAAATCGAGGGGTTTCGTTATCTCGGCAAAAGCGTGGAGAACGGAATCTTTGGCAGCGGCGGTATTGGGAACATTTGATTCGCGATGAACGCGATTTTGCACGGCATTGTGATTATATTCATTACAATCCGGTGCGGCATGGGTTATGTAAGAATCCTCAGGATTGGTGCTTTTCAAGCGTGCATCGATTTATCGCAGAGGGAATTTATCCCTCAAATTGGGGCCAAGATGACGATACCAGCGGTAGGGTGTGTTAGCGAGGCTTCGCGTAACGCACCTTCGGGATTGTGGGCAAAAGCGAGAGATTAATTATGTTGCAAAGAGTGAATTAAGTGAAGCGGGGTGGGTTGAAAGCGGTGCGACGAGTCACACCCTACGGTCTCGGTGACACACCCTACCTGGCTTCCTCTGTTCCGGGATGAACGTGATTTTGCGCGGCATTGTGATTATATTCATTACAATCCGGTGCGGCACGGGTTATGTGAAAGGCCGCAGGATTGGCGGTTTTCGAGTGTTCATCGGTTTATTGCGCAGGGGATTTATCCCGAAAATTGGGGTATGGATGAGTGTCCGGCCATTCCGCATGCGTCGTGGGATCGGTAAAAAGGCCGGTAGAGTTTTTTCGACAATCGGTCATACCGTGGGTCGTCGGTCATCGGTAGGGTGTGTTAGCGCAGCGTAACGCACCGCCAGGATTGTTGGAGGACTTATTGGCAACAGAAATTGGGGCGATTTTTGCGGGCGGGGATTTTTTCATGAGGGGAATCGGGTTTGGGGCGAAATGAGTTAGCGGTGCGACGCGTCACACCCTACGCTCGGTGACTACGCTCGGTGACGCTAACAATTGGGCTAAAAGCCTTTTCAATGGCTTTTAGGTTTTGTTATGGGCTTTTTCTTCATTTCGGTTTTGTTATTCGTGTCCCAATTATTTTTCATCATTCAAGGTGTCATAATATAAGTTTCTTGAAACAAGTCTTCATAATCCCATCTTCCCGTTTTTCTACTACTATCCTAATTCGCTTTCTAATTCCTGTATTACCTTTCTTCTATTTTTAATTTAGGGGACATTCACCGTAAGAGTTTTCGATCTGGCAGCAACCCTGAGTAGTTCTTGAAAATTTTGTGTGGTTAAGATACTTTGTGCATCTAGCCAACGGCCTCTATTTGCTTGCAGTATATTCAAAGCTTCCTTCGCTATCTGATAAGCGGCTCTATGTGCTCCATCGGTTATTTTGATTGCCCCAGTAAGGTCGATACCTTGAACCACTCCCTTATTAGGATCAAATGCGTGTCCAGGTCCTTGATCTCCCTCCCATGCAGAAATTTTGGTGGTAAAAACAGCCGCAGAATGCTGAGATGCCTGTCCGAGATAATTAAGCCAAGCACTTTCCAGATTGGCATATCTTTCATAGTTTTCGCGACTTCTTTGGCCTAAACCGGGTTCTTTGGTTATGTTAGCTCTTGTGAGTAAATTTGAAAAAACGAATGCACTGTGCGGTGTATTCGCAATTGGCGTGAGTCTGGTAGTGTGTCCACCAGTTGCAAGATATTGCTGAAAGTTTTGACCTTGACTAAGTTCTACGAAGGTTTCATGGAGAAACCTCTCCCCTTTTACTAAAATTTGCCGGGTGTATGTTTGAGTTGCATCGTCGAATATTTGTCCATCGAAATCGCCAGAGCGAGCAGGTGCGTTTCCAGCTACTGGTTTGTTATCATGTATCCACCGGTTTGATGACCACAAGTATTTCCGCCTCTGCATGATAATTTGGCTATTTGGTAAATTATTTGCTACTATTTTATTCATGGAATAGTTATTCATAGTTGATTGGATTTTTTTTTGGGCAACAGCCTCAGTTCGGTTATCCATAAACCTAAAACCTTGCTTCACAACACTTTTCTTCTGAGCAACCGCATTAGCAACAGCCCTACTTTTATTCTCAGTTGCTTTATTTTCTTGAGCATACATATTCCAATTCCTTTTAATTTTCATTAGTGTTTGTTATAGGCTTTTCTTCATTACCTATAACATTGCAAATAATTGACACTATTCCGTTTATTTGGACTGTGTCATTACTCAAAAGGTGCACATATACCTCCGATTTGGCGGTATATGTGCACCTTCTCACACATCCATATCATCCAATGGTGACTTGAGATTTTCAAATCCCTTTGACGTGATATGGGTGTATATCTCAGTCGTCTTCGAACTACTATGACCTAGCAACGACTGGATATACCGCAGATCCGTTCCCCGCTCCAGCAAATGGGTCGCAAAACTATGTCGCAGCGTGTGTAACGTCACCTCCTTTTTAATCCCCGCATTCTCCACAGCCCGTTGCAATATCTTGCGCAGACTAGTAGTGCTGTACTTGCCGCCCTCAGCACCCTCAAACAACCACTCCTTTGGGCGGTACTGCTTGTAATACTCTCGCAGCAGCAACAATGCTTTTTGCGATAGGAGTGTAATCCTATCTTTATTCCCTTTCGCATCCCGAATGTTGATGCAATTCCGCTTTGAATCAATATCCGTCGGCTTCAGGTTCAGAACTTCACTCCGTCGCAATCCCGCAGAATAGATCAAGTAGATGGCACACTTGTGCTTCAGGTTTTTGATCTGCTTGAAAATCAGCGCCACTTCCTCCTCACTCAACACAGCGGGCAGCTTCTTCGCTTTTCTGGGCCTCTGAATCACAATGGGATCAACCGACTGGCCCAGCACCGCTTCAAAATAGAACTTGATCGCATTGATCGCCTGATTTTGGTAGCTGGCGGAGAGATCCGTGTACTCAACCAAATGCAGCATATAGGCGCGTATCCGCTCCGGCTCGATCTGGTCTGGCTCCCGATCACTATTAAATTCGAGGAACCGAGCCAGGGTAGAGGTATAAGCCTTGATCGTATTCTGGCTGTACCGCCGTATCTTCATCTGCTCCACAAAGGCGGGTGGAACCTGCACCTGTCTGGATGATTTGGCCTGGTTAGAAGATGGTGCATCTGCAGCATTTGCCTCCTTCACCGGCACTTCCTGCACTGGAACAAAGCGGATCTGACCACCGAACTTCCGGTTCAAAAATTCCAGATGATTGGCATAACATAGTAGTGCTCCACCGACAGTCCCTAATCCGTCGCACCAGCTGAATCAACTCATCATCCCGATCAAACAGGAGTTTCAGGCGTTGCTGATTACGATGAATCGTCTTTTCAACTCTGATGATCTTGGTCATGGTCGCCATGGCTATCATTCAACCAGTGTCCCCACTCCTAGAACAAAATAGAACAAAAACGAATTAAACTGCATCGTCGATTTCCCCCGCCCCTGCATCAGTTGCACCCTATGGCTCCGTTCATCGTGCAAAAGCCGCTCCAGACACGTCCCTATCTCGGATGAACTTGGATTTGTTTTTTCCCTGTGTGCTCCACCAATTCAAACATCCTTAGATGTCGCCGGAGGAGATCGTTTCCCAATCCTTCGCGGGTTGTCCTTGCCCATCCCACACAAATTCAGCCTCATACACCTGCCGCTCCAACTTCCCATACTCCGTCCTCATCGCCGCCAACACCTGCCTCATTCCCACCTGCGTCCCCTGCTCCGCTGCCATAAACGCCGCATTCAACGCCACCGTATGAATCGTCCCCCCCGTCACATTAAACCCACCCAACCGCTCATAATCCATCACGCCCATCGGTATCCCCACCGGAAACACCTTCCGCCACAACGCCTGCCGATACTCCTGCGACGGAAACGGAAACTCCACCAAAAACCTCAGCCTTCTCAAAAACGCATCATCCAACGCCCCCCGCAAATTCGTCGCCAACACCGCCAGCCCCCGATACGCCTCTATCCGCTGCAACAAATAATTAATCTCCACATTCGCATACCGATCATGACTATCCTTCACCTCACTCCGCTTCCCAAATAACGCATCCGCCTCATCAAAAAACAAAATCGCCCCCCCCTCTTCCGCCGCATCAAACAACCGCCGCAAATTTTTCTCCGTCTCACCGATATACTTACTCACCACCGACGACAAATCAATTCGATAAAGGTATAGATTCAGCTCATTCGCAATCACCTCCGCCGCCATCGTCTTCCCCGTCCCACTCACCCCCGCAAACATTGCACTCACCCCCAGGCCCCGGTTCATCCGCTCCCGAAAGCCCCAATCATCGTACACACGACTCCGCAACCGCACCTGGTCCACAATCTGGCGTAGTACACCCATTGCCTCATCCGGCAACACTAACTGATCCCAGGTCGCCTTTACATCGATCCGTTGTGCCAATGACTCCAGGCGTGGGCGGGTACGGTTTAAGCAGGCGTTCCAAAGTAGGGGAGCAGGGGAGCAGGGGAGCAGGGGTGAGGGGGTGTCAGACTTGCTACTTTTTACTTGTTCCTTGTTACTTTTTTTCTTTGACTTTTGACTTTTGCCTGTCGCCTTTTGACTTCCTATTTCCCCTATCTCAGAAAAATTTAAACAAAACTGACTACTCAAAACCGCCGCCTGCCCCGCCGCGTCCTTACCCAACACCGCCACCCATTCCTGCCGCTGCTCCACCGCCGTCGGCTTGCCCACCTCTCTTGTAATCGCCTGTCGATGGGGCGGCAACCGCACCTCCCGACTATCCACAAACACCAACCCACTACACTGACTCAAAAACCGCCGCAGCGACACCTTATTTTGCGCATCTGAGCCCAGCTCCTGAGTATCAATAAATAATCCCACCCGCGACAAATACGCCTCCCGCTCCCATAGCCGCAGAAACTGCGTAAAGTCGCTATTACCCGCAGGGATCAACTCCCCCATCAACCCATACAGCTGCGCCCCGAACTGAGCCGCCACCACCTGGGCCAACAACGACTTCGTCTCCTCGCTAGTGCCCAACAACTGCACCACCGGCAACGGCCCACTCACCCCCGCCAACGACTCGCACAGCTCTGCGACCACTTTTTGCTGCGATGTCGAAATCCTGGGCTCCTGAACCGGGTCCGACCCCACCAACGGCGTCAACAACGACGCCAGCCGATGATCCAACCGCCCCGAGCCCATAATATGATTGACGATCCGCTCATCCGCCTTCAGCATCGACTGGGGCAACGGCTGCGGCTGGTTCCCATGGATTTCCACCAAGCGCCAGTACCGCAACGGTGCATCAATGGTCATCACATCCCACTGCACCGCTTCAAATAACTGAAACCCCAAGGCAAATGTGGGAAACGCCCAACCCCGGCCCCCCTGGGCCTGATCACACAGCTCCGGCAGTAGCGGATCCACCTCCATGGCCACACACAGCAACAAGATCCCCATTTCCAGCTCAGAGAGATTAAACCGATCGCCCAGATCGATCGCCGCCGGGGGTGGATCCACCGCAGCGGAGGCTGCGATCGCAGCTTCCGCCTCAGCCATCATCTCAGTCGTCACCGCTTCATCGCCCACCACCCGTCGCAGCCGCAGCCGCAACCCCTGACAGACCGCTAACAAATAAGACCGATTATTCTCTTCCCAGGTACTCATGGCACCGTAATCCTCACCTGCTGTTGCGGGTCAACCTGCATGGGCACAGCAGACACATCCACCGGCATACTATCCACGCCATCCACCCGCAACCGCACCGGATATACCCCCGGCGTCAGCTCACGAATCCGAAATGTGAGTCGCGATGCCCTCGGATCATCCTCAGGATGAGACATCTCATAGACCGCAATGGTGCGATCGCCCCAGATCAGCATCACCCGCTGGTCCCCACGCACCGCAGGCACACAAGTCAACGACAAACTCACATTCCCCGCCGACACCTCCAACGGATCCAACCCCGAAATGATCGGAGCCACCGCCAGGGGAAACTCATTACTCACCCGCATTGAACCAGAGGCCCGCAACACCCCCACCGCCACCGTCCAAAATCCGGCCAGCCAGGGAGAGTCCGGGGACAACATCGTTTCCACCGACGTCGCCGAAGGTGGCACCTGGGGCACCAGATCAATCGGCTTCGCCAATAACGGATGCCGTAACTGCACCGTCACCGCATCCCCAGCAAAATGTTCACCCCGAACTAACACCCGATCGCCCACCCGCGCACTGGGTTGTCGATGGGGCAATGTTATCCCCGTAATCATCGGCGGCAACCCCGGCATGACAAAGGGACCATCCCCCACACCACTGCGGGACAACACCGGCATCGCCCCACCCACCGGGCCACCGATGTCGATCATAATCACCGATACCTTTAAGGCCACACTGGGTCGATAGGGATTTTGTAGCACCTGCCACACCTTAGACATCTCCTCAAAAGTGAGGGCAACGGGGCTAATTTGAATCTTTTCAAGTTGGCGATGTAAATCACTATTGGGCAACTCACGGGCCGTAGCAGTTTCAATCTCGGCCGCACCCAGGGTAAGACCATCCGACAAAAACTGAATCACCCGCCCTAACAAAAGATGACTTTTCGCTTCACTGCCATTTTCACCATAGGCCGCCACCAGATAATAGAGATCTAAGGCAACGGACGTTTTCTGGGGCGTTCTCACCTTGCCACGGGGCTGGAGTGACTGTTGATGCCCTAACTCTAGCTTGGGCATGGCGTGATACAGCAACAGATTAATCCGATTGCTGTCACCATTGGCCTGGGCTTTTTCCAGCGTCACGGCTGTGACAGTGGCACTATCAATGGCACTGCGAATTCCCTGATTAATCAAAGACTGCAAGGTGGTGGTGACCGCTGCAATGGCCAACGAATTACTCATAACAAGATAGAATAAACCACCTTAGACGGCACTTCTTTTGCACCCAAAAAACCGTAGGGTGGGTAACACCCCTGGATTACCTATTACAATCATCCAACAACACCCGTACCCACCAATGCCAACATTCAAGCATCAGAAAAAACCGTAGGGTGGGTAACCCCCTGGATTACCTGTTGCAATTATTCAACAACAACTTTACCCACCAATGCCGACATTCAAGGGCGAATCAGGTAGGTGGATAACGATTTTGCCTTAGCCGGTGGGCAGTGCCCACCCTACGGGGTTAAATGCCTGGAATCTCCGAGAGTTCACATTCCAACTCTTCTACCGAAAACCGCATCATATCCTGCCATTCATTGAGGGTAAACGTGAACCCTTGTTGATTCGCCATCGTCACAAACGATTCCACATTGGGGGCCGTATTCAACGAATCCCGTAAACCAGGATTCGACTGGGCTTCACGATAAAGCTTGATCACCTGCTCTTTAGCCATCGTTAAGGGGGCTCCTGACACTATTGAGTAACTAAGGTTGAATAAAGACTGTTATGCAACTTGTGGCGCAGATAGGAATAATACTAGCAACTTTTATTGATGGGTTTACTAAATAATTTAATTTCATCCGTGAACCCACGATTTCCGTAGATTATTTGCAATATTACTTATTTAACGTTACAGACAGCCTCTAAATCTCAACTTATTTAACGATAGGTAACTAAAACGCAATCGAAAAGTATCAAAAAGAATTTATTTGTAAAAGCGGTGTCAACTCTGAAAATCACACCTATTATTGAAAAGCATTCTGGGAGGAGATGACATCTTCTGGATGTTCTTTGTTGATTATGTGTAATTGTGTGATCACAACTACACCTCCCTATAAACCAGTATTATCATCCGTATTCTCCTTTTCTCCTGTTTTCGAGGCTTCAGGCATAATCATTGTCGGATGTACCATCAGTGGCCAACACCCAAGACCCGTTACCAAAAGAACGAGACTTATTAGGAGAAGGCTGGGGCTTTCCTGTGCGGGTAACTGTACAAGGAGGGTTTCAGCAAAGTCAGGATTATCGCAACCTGGATGAGTCCATTGTGATTATTTTGGGCACCCGCTTAGGAGAGCGGGTGTACCGCCCCGATTTTGGCTCTCGACTCCATGAACTCGTCTTTGCCCCATTAAACGATGACACTTTGTTGCTGGCCCAAATTTATGCCCGTGAGGCCCTGCAACAATGGGAACCCCGGATAACGATTGAATCAGTGACGGCCACTCCCCTGCCCGATGCCGCCAGTTTGAGCATTACCGTTCACTATCGGGTGCGCACCACCCACCACCGACGCAGTTTAGTGTATCCGTTTTATCTCACCCCCTCTGTTTAATGGAGCAGCAAGAAATGCAGTACTTAAGACAAAGGCCGAGATGTAATCCCCTCCTGGGAGGGGCAACGGGGTGGGTTGACCACTGGCGCTAGCTATGAAACCCACCCCGCCTAAAGGCATCGATGCTAAGAGATATTTTTTCACTGAGACCTAATTAAATTCTCATTTCTAACTCCATCTGTTTGCCCCCCAGACGCTATGGAATTTGACTTTTTACCTAAGCTGCCAAACTCCAACCTAGATGACCGTCAGTTTAAGGACCTGGTGGAAGAATGTTTGTTGCGCATTCCCCGCTACTGTCCCGACTGGACCAACCATAACCCCAGTGATCCGGGGATTACCATGGTGGAGCTATTTGGCTGGCTGACGGATCAAATGATGATGCGGTTTAACCAGGTGCCGCGTCGTAACTATGTAGCATTTTTAGAATTACTCGGGATTCGATTACAGCCTCCGGCTCCGGCCCAGACGGCACTCACCTTCTATCTGTCCGCCAGCTTGCCCGACCCCTATACCATTCCAGCCTCGGTGGAAGTGGCCACCGAACGAACAGAGACAGAAGAGGCGATTGTGTTTAGTACGGATCGGGCCTTGACGGTGGGGATCCCCCATATTGTTCATCTGCTGACGGCGGAGACTGACGAACAGCAGCCGACTGTGCTGCATGATCGGCTGTCGGTGCGGTGGACTCGGCGGTCCGATGGTCGCTGGGCCGGGGCCGAACAGGCGATCTTTGACCCCACGCCCCAAGTGGGGAATTGTTTTTACCTGGTGCTTGATCCGGACCAGGCCCTGGAGGGTAATGTCATTGCTCTAAATTTTGAAGGTGAGTCGGCCACCCCCACAGGCATTCGCCCAGAGGTTCCCCCCCGACAATGGCAGGCCTGGAATGGTCAAACCTGGGTGTCGGATGTGCTGATGCAGGAGAGTGATGATGAAACCCACGGGTTTAGTTTTTATGATTCTGGCAGTGACAGTGATGTGCAGCAGGGGGAAGTGGTCTTACATTTGCCCCAAAATCTCCCCGTAACCGAATTTGCTAGCTATCGGGGACGTTGGGTGCGGTGTGTGTGTACAGATTCGACAGTGGCGACGTATACCAATTCCCCCCAATTGCTGAGTGTGGCTGCGCGGGCCATTGGGGGGACGGTGGATGCTCGCCAATGCCTGACTATTCACAATGAACTGCTGGGGGAAAGCAATGGCCAGGCGGGACAGAAATTTCAAGTGCAAACTACCCCCATCCTGCCCCGGCAAGACTCAGAAACATTGGTGGTGACGTTGCCCGATGGGCAGCGGCAGGAATGGCAGGAGGTGCCGGATTTTGCTGATTCGGGGCCAGAGGATCTACATTACACGTTGGACTCTCTCACGGGGTTGATACAGTTTGGGCCTTTGATTCGAGAACCGGCTCAGTTGAAATCGGCGACTCAGGTGCGATCGCACCAACAATCTCTCTCCTCCAGTGCCCACAGCTCCCGCGACACCGCCGTCCTGACCCTGTCTCCCCAACTGTTAGAACGACAATATGGGGCAGTCCCCCCCCGAGGGGCGGTGCTCACCATGGGGGCCTATCGCACCGGCGGTGGCCAACAGGGTAATGTGCAACCCCAAACCCTGCGGGTGATTAAGTCGGCGGTGCCCTATGTGGCCTCCGTGACTAATCATCAAGCCGCCTACTACGGTACCGATGCAGAATCCCTGGACTCGGCGGTATTGCGGGTCCCCAAATTGTTGCGCACTCGCGATCGCGCCGTCACCGCCGAAGACTTTGAAACCCTGGCCATAGAAGCGGGGGCGGGGGCCGTGGCCCGCAGTCTTTGTCCGCGTCAGCTCAACACCCAGCCAGGGCTGATCACGGTGATGGTGGTGCCCAAAACCAACCTGGGTGATATTGAGGCAGGTATGGGCATTTCTCCCCAGGCCCTCAGTCTCACACCGCAGCTCAGCCAAACTGTGCTGCAATATTTAGACGAACGGCGACCCCTGGGGCTACAGGTCAAGCTAGACTCTCCCAGCTATGTGGGGGTGAGTGTGACCGCCGAAGTGGCGATTGAACCCAGCTACGGTTCGCCCGAAGCACAACAGGTCATACTACACGATCTCCAAGTGGCCCTATATCGGTTCTTAAATCCGTTGACCGGTGGCCCCCATGGAGACGGCTGGCCCTTTGGCACACCCGTGTATCCGTCCGATATTATTACCCGGTTGCAAACCATGACCGGGGTGCGATATTTGGGCACGGTGATGTTGTATGAAATTCGGCAACAGGGAACAGCATGGGTACGGCGACTGGCCCCGGACAATGTGGTGACGCCTGACCCGCTGGGCCTGGTGTGTTCCTGGGCCAATGCCCAACTGCATTCGGGCCACACCATTAGTTTGATCGGTTAGGGGAGACACCATGGCACAGACCCAAACCGGACGGCTGATAGACATTTCCCTAGTATCTTTGCAAGAACCAGATCTCTCGTCTGGCTCGGCGATGACGTTTTCTCCCTCTAGCACGTTCTCCAAAATTGCCGGGTCCCCGTCGTCCTCTCCCCAGGCCACCCGTCTGCAGCTGCATCCTGGAGAGTTGGGAGAGTTAGTGGTGCGGATTAAACATCAGGGGGACACGCCGCTGCAGCTCCAGTTTTCAGTGACGGGGGATGTGCCCCGAGACTGGTGGCAGCTACGCACGGAGGGGTCTGAGCTACCGGCTAATCATCAGATGGAGGCGGTGTTGTATTTTGCGATCGCATCCGATTTCTTTGAACGTCCCCTATCGCCGCAACAATTGCCCCTGCGATTAGATTACAAAGGACAACTTAAGGTAACCGCCATCTCTCCACGCGGTGATAGCGAAGAACATCTCAGTCCCTTTGAAGTATTAGTGCGTCCCCCCAGTTTATATCTGGACTTTTTACCCGATATTTACCGACGCATTGATATTGTTGGTCGATTTCTCAAAATTTTTGAGACCACCTTTGAACCCACCGTTGATATCCTGGATCATCTCTGGGCCTACCTGGACCCCCTGACCGCGCCCCGCTCCATGTTGCCGTTTTTGTCCCATTGGGTCGGATGGTCCTTCGAAGCTCCCCTAAGTTTAGAACAACAACGCACCCTGATTCGCTACGCCATGGAGATCTATCGTTGGCGTGGCACCCGGCGAGGATTGCGGTTTTATCTACATTTAGCTAGTGGGTTACCCCTGGATGATCATTTACCCGATGAATCACAAAAATCCATCGGCATCCATGAAAACTTTAGCCCTGGTCATGTATTAGGTCAAACCGTTCTCGGCAGCTCAACCATTCTCGGCGGCAGTCGTCCCTGTCACTTTTCCGTGCATTTGCGCGCCCCCGACAACTATTCCCTAGACGAAGCCTTAATTCGCACCATCATCGATCAAGAAAAACCCGCCTTCTCTAGCTACGATCTTGCCATTGAAACTCCGTCAGACAGTAGTTAATAAATTAAAAAGTCAAAAGTCAAAAGTCAAAAGTCAAAATGAATCAGCAAGTCCGATACCCCAAGCCTAACTTTCATTTTTGACTTTTTAATTGCTAATTTTTAATTTTTAATTTCTCTCCCCCCATGCCCCTCCAACCCCTCCAACGCCTCCACGTCAACGACGGTCTACTGATTACGGCCAACCACTGGCAGATTGCCCATAGCTATCACCAAAACCGCCAGACGATTCATTATCAATCGCTCCACCAGGGTGGCATTGTCGATGGCTTAGGCATTAGTGTGGCCGAGATTCCTGAGGCGGCCCCCAGTCGCTATCGCTATCCGCGCTGGCTGACGATCCAACCGGGCTTGGCGATTGATGGCCAGGGCAATCCCATTGTCGTCTCCCGACCTGAAAACTGTTATCTGTCGGCCCGACCCACTGAAGAAACGACTATCTACATTGTACTCAAACACTCGGAGCAAACATCTCAAGCAGAGACCGAGATTGTCCAGGACGCTTTCCAGATTATTGAGAAAGACGTGCCTGCGGAGGCCGACGAGGTGGAGCTATGTCGGGTGCAATTATCACCGGGGATGAATGCCCTCTCCGCTCCAGAAAATGTCTTTGCCCCTGGGTTTGATCAGCTCGATTTGCGCCATCGCCGCTCGGTACAATCCCAGTCATCCCTAACCTGTCATGTGGGTCTGTTGGCACACTCTCCCATGGGTGCAGCTCAGTTTGAGTCTCTGTTTGAATCCTTGCCAGGACTGTATCCTAGCCTCCAGGGAGCCATGGTGGACTCTCCCCTGGAGGGGAATCTCAGCCATGTATCCTACGATGAGTTTTGTCAATTGGATCGGTCCACCCACCATCAACTGGCCCAATATTTGCAGCGGGGGTGTGTCCTGCTAATTGATGCGGCTGAAGATGAGGTGCTGAATCTGTATCGGGCTGAGCTAGAGCTACAGCAGGCGATGGCCGCTAAGCCTCAGCGCGGCGGGCCGTCGTTGAGGGAGAAGGCCCAGGAAGAATTGCAGAGAATCCAAGCTTGTATTACCGATGAAATTGCCACCCTCGCTGCACCAATTCACACATTTCTAGACACCGAAGGCTTGTCAGACCCCTTAGGGACAAATAGGACAAACGGAACAAATGCCCTAACTGCCGAGCAACGGGTTCACCAGGGAGAGTTTTCCCTGGCGCGCGCCCATCCGTTTCGCTTTAGTCATTTGCCCACGGTGCAGCAGCGACCCATTGGGTTATATCGCTGGGGTGGTGTGCTGTTATTAATCGGTCCATTACTCCAGGCCTGGGGAGCCAACGATGATCTGTATCTTGACCGGGAAGAGATTCGCTCGGCCCAGGAATTGGGCATTAATCTCCTCACCTTTGCTGCCCGTCACCAGCAGCTACACCAGTGGCTGATGCCTGTCAGTCATCCTCCCCACCCACCGTCTAACTAGGCTATCTCGCTCGATTAATGGCTAAACAGATTCTGACCCAGTTGTCCACCCATTCGCTTCAGGTTGGCGCAGGCCGTGACCAATTTGAAGTGATGGTCAATAATCTCAGCGATCGCTTTGCCACCTTTACCCTGGAGTTATCTGCGCCCGGCATCGCCCGTAACGCTAGTCAGGATTGGTATCGTTTGACTCCCGATATCTCTGCCAAAATTCCAGCGGGGGATCAGGCTAACTTTATTGTGAATTTGCTGGCGCTACCCCCCGTCTCTGGTGGTTTCACCGGCAAGATGAACCTTAATGTGAATGTCACCTGTTTAGAACTGGGGGAAAAAGATCGGCAAATTATTAACCTGGTGGTGCAGGGACCGGGGATCACGCCTCCCCAGATATCGATGTCTACCCTTGACTTTCAAGGAGAGCCTGGGGATTTGATCGAAATTCCGCTGCACATCGCCAACCATCAGCGGAATACGGCCAATATTCAGGTTGAGCTTAAGGGGTTACCACAATCTTGGCTGATTGATGGTCATAAACGACGGTTGCAGTTGTCGCCTCGGGGCCAGGCTGAGTTGTTATTTATCTGTCAACTACCGTCCTTGAGTGAAGCGCCCAGCCAGGTTTATGACTTTGAAGTGGAGGCCAGCCAAATTCAAACCCAGCCCGTGAGTCAGGCGGCCACCCTGGAGATTTTGCCCGTGGGGTCTTTGTTGTTTGACTGTGACCTGGCGGGAATTAACCCAGGGGATGATGGGACCTACGATGATGCGGATTATGTTGAATTGTGGGAATCGAGATCGCACCAGTCCCCATCGACGGAACCTGAAACCACTCCAGTCAGAACGTCCAACGGAAGAGATCCCATTAGCTATAGGGTGACCCTTGACAATGCGAGTAATGTGGCCCAATCTGTCAGGATTGCCTTAAACCGCATTGATGTACCCTGGTTTAAGCGACTATGGGCCACATTACAACGAGATTTTCCCACACCCGCCCGCACCACTCGCCATTGCCTGCAATTAAGTCCATCCCAGGTCGCTTTAAAGCCAGGCGCGCGCACCACCATGGCGTTGACGGTTCAACCCCAGCCCCCCTGGTGGGGGTGGCGACGGCGACAACGGTTTCAGCTACGTTCCCAACTGCAGCAAACCGACATTGATCCCGCCGATCAACAAATTGAGCTGGTAATTCCACCCAAAATACCACTTTGGCTGCAGTGTCTAGCCTTGCTGCTATTGGGCCTGGCTTTGGGACTATGGTTCAAACACCTGACCAACCACCGGGCTCCGGTTAATGCGGTGCAATTTGACGGTCAGGCCAGCATGGTGATTAGCGGAGCCAATGACAACACCATTCGCCGTTGGCAAATAGTGCGTCGGCTGCGCCGGATTGACGTTTTGCGGAAGGATATCAGCAAAGCCGTGCGGGTGGTGCGCTATCGCCCCCGTAACAATAATGTCCTAGCCGCCGGATTGGAAAACGGTGAAATTCAGGTTTGGAATCTGCTATCGGAGTCATCCCCAAAAGCCCTCGTCTTCAAACGAGATGATCGCGTCTTTGACCTGCAGTTTAGTCCAGATTCTCGCAGTTTGTTTAGTGCCCACGGTAGCGGGTTAGTGTTGCGCTGGCACCTACAAGACCTAGAGACCCATAATCGACTCACCACCCCGGCCCAGGAAAAACAGTTTAACTTTGCCATTCAAGCCATGGCCCCGATTGGTTCAGTTCCTGACGAACAAACCAATGGTGCCGCCACCCTGGCTATTGGTGGGCGTCGTAACCAGCTCCGGTTATGGAATACCCAGACCAACCGGGTAAGATCCCTACCCTATCCCCCAGGGCAAGAAGAAGACTATATCACCAGCCTGGACACGGCTGAAAATAAGTTAACTCGTCTAGCAACCGCCGACAACCAGGGCCGCATTAGTCTCTGGAATATGAGTCGGTGCAGGCCTGATAGCTCTGATCATACAAATAATACAAACTGTTTACCCACTGACCAATGGACAGATGGCCATCGGGAACGACCTGTCAACGCAGTGGCCCTGACCCAGGATGGCTGTTATCTAGTCAGCGGCGGTGACGATGGTCGAGTCATGCTGTGGTCCCTCAATATCGATGGTCAAATCATGGAACACCGACAACTCGCTAAGTTTTCAAAATCTATCAACAGTGTTGATATTGTTCAAAAGGAGAATAAACTGACCATAGTCAGCGGCGGCGATAACCACCAGGTTAAGTTACACCGCACTACTGCCGACAACACAGCCTGCCCCTAAAAATCTTCCTCGTTCCTCGTTCCTCGTTCCTTCCCCCCTTCCCCTCTTCCCCTCTTCCCCTCTTCCCCCCTTCCCCCGCCATGACCCGCTATTCTGTGCCAATGGAAGCGTTGCCCCAAATTGCTCTGGATCATGCTGCCGCAACCGATCCCATTGGTGTGATTATCTCGTCATCGGGTCAAGATCAGGTCTTACCAGGGGACTCTTTAGAAATCAGGGTTACCGTTACCAATAAAGGGGATAAAAGTGCCGTCATTGACATTTTCCTGGATGAGCTGCCCGTCGCCATTCACCCCTGGTGTGAAACAATTCAGACCCAGCTGGCCTTAGACCCAGGTGAGGGAGAAGATGTCACCTTGCGCTTTGATGTCCCGGCCACGGCTCTGGCTGGAGCCTATGACTATTGGCTAGTGGTGGATGCCCCGGATCACTATTCCGGTAGACCGCCCCATCGTTATCCGCACAGCCTCAAGGTGTTGCCCCCACCCCAATCGGCACTAAGAGAAAATACTCCCACCTTTGCGGTGGAACCGGTGACCACCCACACCAAACCGATCAAGGTTCTGCCCGGCAACCCCCTGCAGTTTCAGGTGTATGTTTACAATCGCTCGGACCGGGTTGATCGCTTTCGGCTGCGTTGTGCCGATCTGCCAGAGGACTGGGTCACCATTAATTATCCCCAAGGGTTTCGCACCCCTGGGTTAGCTATTGTTGAATCCCAGCTGGATCTGAATCCAGACATGGAAGGGGTGATTTTACTCACCCTGACACCGCCCCCCAATGCCCTGGCCCAAACCATGTTGGTTACCCTCCAGGTCAAATCAGAAAACAACCCAAAACTTAAGTTGCTGGATGTTCTCTACCTGCAGATTGAACCGCTTTATCAGGTGACGACCCATTTTCGCACCCTGGTCAGCCGCATTCAGCAACAGCCGGGACGTTATAGCGTGCAGGCCACCAATCAAGGCAATACCACCAGAACCCTGGATTTTCAAATTGTTGGGTTGGAAGGGGGAGATCTCTGTAATTACACTATCCACCCATCATCCTTAACCCTGGCCCCTCAACAGGCTTTGGTAAGTGATGTCATGGTTCAGCCCAAGCATCCGTGGAAGCGACCTCTGTTTGGTGGCGGACGGGTGATTCAGTTTGAAGTGGTGGCCACGGACCCTGCCAAAAAGCCATTGATCGAGAACCCGATGCAGGGGTTACTGATGTGGGAGGCACGGCCCTGGTGGCAAATTTTACCCTTTATTTTGTTACTGATTGGCTCTTTTATCGGGCTGATGTGGCTGACCTGGTGGTTCTTTATTCATCCCCCCGCGCCCTCTAGGGTGCTACGCTTTGCCCCAGAAAGTACTGCCTATGATGCTAGTAATGACGATACGGTATCCGTCGGGTTTGAGATTAGCAATCCTGGCCGCATTCAACAGCTAGAAATCATTGGTCAGTCTGTTGAGGGAGATTTGTTAAGTGGTCCCTTAACCTATGATCTCAGTGGCAAAACATTACCGCCAGAGCTTGAATCGTTTTGTATTGAGCGACGACAGGCCCTCACCTGCCGCAATGTGCGCACGGATGCCAAACGGGCCGGAGAGTATCAGTTTATTCTCAATGTTATTCCTAAGCCTGGGCGTAATGCGATTCCGACCCAGGCTCAGTCGGCTTTGGTTGCGATCGCACCCATTCCACCGGCCCCATTACCCAGTATTGAAGTCGCTCCCTCTGCCAAAAGCTATGTAGAAAAAGCTCCATCTATCGTAAAAGATCCAATCGAGCAGACCAATACTCAAACTGCAAAGATTGATTCCTCGGCGGTCCCTTTAGCTGAACAAACCTTTTTAGATCCCAATAATAGTGAGCATTTTGAACCCTCTACACCTGTTGAAGATCCCCATGTAGTTCGGGCAAATTGGTATATCAGTCATCCTGAGCAAATCAAAGCCATCAAGTTAATTGTAAGGGATGCCGAAAAAGCTGTTGCAGCTAAGCCTCTAACATTTGAATTTAATCAGCAGCAGCAGCCCAAGGAGCCAGCTAACTTAAAGGATATAATTCCTACAAAGCTGGCCGATGGCTTTTGCAATATTGATGAAACTCAAATCTTAAAGTGCGAGAATGTGCCAACGGGTTTACGACAGCCGGGCACTTACACCATTGATGTTGTTGCAATTCTCCGAGATAAACCTTTGGCAGAGGCGATTGTCACCACAAGCGAGCCCACCCAGATTAGTCCTCGTCCACCTAAAATAATTTCTCTTACGTATAACGACTCAACCGGTCCGATACCGCTAGTCACACCTGGTATACCCAACTATTTATCCGATTTTTTCGTAGCCGTTGAAGCAGGAAATGCTCAGAAGATAGTCACGTTGAACTGGGAAGTGGAGGAGAATGTAGGCACTCAGGTGATGATCCTACCGACACCAGGACCTGTCGCAGCAGTGGGCACTTTATCAGTGCCCATCAGATTAGATTCAGGAAAAACCATCCTCTCCTTTAAAGTTCAAAATTCAGCCGGGGAAATGGAGGCGAGATCCTTTAGTATTACCCCCTATGATCCTACCCCAGAAAAACCACCCGAAATCGTTATTAATACGGGCAGTGACCAGGCAGCTGGTGCGACAGCTGCTGGAGCAGCCAACGGTGCAGCGACGGGAGAGAATTCTTCAGGCGAATCAGAGACATTTGAAGGCCCGCCCGTAACCATTAAACCAGGGAAGGTCTCTCCTGTAGAATTACCCCCTCAATTTGAATGATTTTCTACTGAAGTTGGACTTTCAGCCTTTAGTTACTCTAATTTATCAACAGCCTTAGAAGAATCATGTCAGAACTATTTCCATTTGAATACTCTGGGGAGTCACCCACTCAACCCCCGAAAAAATCATTCATTTCAATCCGTTGGATTTTACCCTTGTTTGTTGTTGCCCCTGTTATTGCCGGCATCGCTCTAACGGGTTGGTTCGCTTATATCAGTGGTCGACAAGCCGTTGAAGACACCGTTAATCAAATCAGTACAGAAGTTGCAAAAAATATTCAGACGGAAGTTGTCAGCTATCTTGAAGTGTCCATTGTGACCTCGAAAATGTTAGTGGCCGAAGTCAATAGTGATGTCCTTAATATTCAGGATATGGCCACACTCACCAACTATCTTAAGGAAACCCGAGAAACCTTCCAAACGACACGAGCAAGTCAGAATATTGCAAATCTTTTTTATGCTAATGAAGCCGGTAAGCACGCTACCAGTCAGTCAGACTCCACCAACTTTGATCGACGGAAGCGTCCCTGGTATGAAGCAGCCGAGAAAGCTCAAAAAGCAACCTGGGCAGAAGTTTATAACGACCAAAAAACCTCTGATTTAGTCTTGACCCGTGCAACTCCTATTCAAAATCAAGCCGGAAATTTGGAAGGTGTTTTTGGAATTGATATCAAGTTAGACTCCCTTAGTGATTTTCTTCAAAATTTAGAGGTTGGCAAAACGGGCCAGGCATTTATTTTAGAAATGATAGATTCTCAGCAGTCCACTGGGGAACTCATCGCCACACCTACAGATGAGGATTTGTTTAAGGAACAGGCGGGAATGAATGCTAGCATTCAAGCTAAAGATAGTGAAAATGAGCTGGTACAAAAAACAGCGAAACATATTCTAGATGTTAACAATAATCTTCTATTTCCAAATTGTGATCTAAGTAAACTTTCTAATGAGGCAACCATCAATCAAAAAAATGACAATTGTGAATTCAAGATTGATGGAAAAAGATATCGATTTCGGGTCAATTACCTTGGAGATCAGGATATTAAAATTAAATGGCTGATTGTGGTCACCATTCCTCAGCAGGATTATATGGGATCCATCAATAGCATTGTCCAAAAGGCACTATTAATTGGGATTGGGATTACCATTCTTGCGTCACTACTGGCCTTAATTGGTGCAATGTATATTATTCGTCCCATTGAAAAGCTAAACCAGGCTGCCGATGATATTAAACAACATCAGTTTGAACCTCAAACCCTGGCGGATGTAAGAAATCGTCCAGATGAGTTTAGTATTCTTGCGGATGTATTTGACGACATGGCCACGGTAGTAGTAAGTCGGGAACAAAGTTTGTCGGACCAGGTCAAGCAGCTGGAGACTGAGAAGCTACAGTATGGTGGTAAAGGCGGCGACCGTTATGCGTTGGACGTCGCCTTGCGCCAAGCAAAGCAGGCCCGTCGTCAATATCGTCAGCGTTAAAAGGAGAGAGTCTATGCTGCGTAGATCTACGATGAGTATGGCTGTGAGCCGTAACATAGTCCGTAGTATAGTTAGTTGTGCCATGCCGGTAGCGGTTTTCCTGGTGTTGCCATCATCGATGGCTTGGGCACAAACATCCCCTTTAGAAGATGCAATTGAAGATTTTGAATATTGGCAGAATCTGTGCCAGCTCCACATTAGTGCGGCAGAGGATAAGACGGCCGCAGACGAAAAAGAAGCAGACTATGGAAAAGCGCTGATGGCCTGTGAGCAGGCCATTGCCCTGGAGCCGGAAGATGCGGGTATCTGGGTGCAGCACAGCCGTATTTTACTGAATACAAAGCAATATCCGGATGCGATCGCATCGGCCAATCGAGCCTTACTATTTGATGCGGAGCATTCCTTAGCCATGACCTACCAGTGTATGGCCTATAGCGCCCTCACCCAAACCGAAGCGGCCCTGGATCGCTGTAATGAGGCTCTACGGGTGAACGGCAACTGGGGAGACAACAATCCCACCTTAGCCTGGTTATATCGTGGCATTATTCTGGCCCAGGAAAACCAATATGATCAGGCGCTGGTGGCCTATGAACGCACCCTATTGTTGGAGCCCGATTACGCCTTTGCCCTAGCCCGCAAATGTGAAGCCCATGTAGCATTGCAACAGGCGTCTCTGGCAATTCAAACCTGCAATGCAGCGTTGGCAGGCAATGACCAATGGGGAGAGGCCAGTCCAGCAATGGTATGGATGGCACTGGGGCGAACCCACACCCAGTTGGGCCTATATGATGATGCGATTTTTGCCTATGATCAGGCTCTGAGTCTGGATCCAATGAGTGCCGTCACCTGGGCAGCTCAAGGGCAGGTGTTTGAATACCTAAGACATAACGAAGAAGCGTTAATTTCTTATAACCGGGCGGTAGCCATTAAGGCAGATTTTGCTGACGCTTTATTAGGCCAATGCAAGACTTTAAATCGGTTAGCAGTGGATGCAAAGCCAGATAAAACAGGAGAAATCTATGGAAAGTCTCTAGCTGCCTGTGATGCGGCATTGGCCGGGGATGGTGATTGGGGAGAGAATACTCCGGCGAATGCATGGCATGAGCGCAGCATTGCTTTGACGGGAACGGGTAAATATGAAGAAGCTCTGGCATCGATTAATCGGGCTGTGGGAATAGAACCGCGCTATGCGGAGGCTTACAATCAGCGGAGTATTGTTTATTGGTATTTGCGGGACTACAACCGGGCGTTAGAGGCGAATGCTCATGCGTTGGCATTGGATGAGTCCTATGGCCATGGTTGGTTTACCCGTGGGTTAATTTTCCGGGCTCAGAGGCAATATCCTCAGGCGTTGGAGGCTTATAATCGGGGGTTGGGGTTGAATCCTTGGAATGAGTGGGCCTGGACGAACCGTAGTTTGGTTTTGTGGGAGCTGGAAGAGTATGAGGATGCCCTCATATCGGCGGAAGAAGCGATCACAATTAATCCGTCGTCGGTTCAGGCTTGGTATAACAGGGGGGCGGCTCAGTCGGCGTTGGGGGCTTATGGGAGTGCCGTTGAAAGTTACGATCGAGTGCTAGAGCTAGATGAGAAATATGGGGCGGCGTTGACGGGGCGCGGCGTGGCGCGGTTTCATTTGGGTGAGGATGAGGATGCGATGATGGATCTCCAGATGGCGTTAGCGTTGAATCCAGAGGATGAATTGGCGAAGGAGACTTTGGAGGCGTTAAGTTCAGATGGGCAAGGGGAAGGTGATAGGTGAAATAGAATAGGGATCGAGTACTGAATAGTTTATGCGACTTAATTGGGCTAATAGCCACAGAGCAAAGCTTTTGCCTATAACTTGCACCCCTTAATAAATCCTCGATCCTAGGTGAAAATTTTGGGAAAAGGGTATTACAGATTGGTGACGGTGAAAATTTACACAGATATTATGTCAAAGGAGGGGAGAACCTGAAGTCTATGCCGGATGAGATGGAGGAAAGGGGGGTGCACATATACCGCTGAATCGGGGATATATGTGCACCTTTTGAGTAATGACACAGTGGAAATAAACGGAATAGGGACGGTTACTGGCAATGTTATAGGCAATTGAAGAAAACCTATAACATTAAATAAAGAAAAATATAAAAAGGCTTGAGTTATGCATGCACAAATCAAAGAATCAAAAGAGACTAAAAGTAGAGCGGTGGCTAATTTTTTAGCTCAAAAGAAAAGTAATCTAATCCAGAAGGTCGGTTTTGAGGATAGCCGATCGAAGGCTATTGCTAAGAAAAAACTACAAGAGACTATAAGTAATAGTTTGCATACCAAAAAAGCGGTCAAGTTGAAAAACTCTGTTCATCAATCAAATAAGTCTGTTGCACAAAAACAACACAAACATGGATTATATGAAATCAAAAACGATGGCACCAATCTACGAGAAGAGAACAGTCCTTATAATATTATAAAAAAACTTAATGAAAAAACGAAAGTTGAAGTGCTTGACAAGGGAGATCGTGAATCATATTTCAAAGCAGGATGGGTAAAGAATCAACACTCCTGGTCTAAGGTAGAAGGTAATAAGGGGTGGATACAAGATGGCAAATTAAGACAAATCTATGATTCTATATTATTCAATCCTTTTGAGCATCTTGAGCAGCAAAAGGAACCAAAAACTGGGAAAAAATGGCAAAATAATAATGGAGAGGCTATTTGGATAGAGAATAATAACGCATACGACAGGCAGGGGAAATGTATAGGCTCTGTGCAATCCAATATTAAAGATGACACACTTTTTATCGGTGGCATCAATAGTGATGTCTCAGGGGTTGGTTCTATTTTAATATTATCTGTTCTGGAAAAACATAAACATGTAAAAAATGCGGGAGCATCATCAATGGTTGGTTCTTTTGGTTACTGGAAAATGTTGGGACTAAATATAGATGAACGTTTGCTGTTAAAAAACACAAAAGAAATGAGTAGAGAAGACATACAAAAGGAGAATGATAACCTAAAGCTTAAGTATGGGTTGAAAGGAATCATAGGCAAAACGGAGGCCATAGACCGTTCAACTTTTGAACAAAATGTAAGAAAACATATCCAAAAACATAATTGGCTCCTAGAGAAATAGAGATTGCTTTGACAGTCCCAAGATTTTCATATCTTAATAAAGAAGCACTTTGCTTATATATTAAAGCTTCGATAGATTTTTTGCTTCTCATTGAGTATTAATATAGCCTATAACAAAAACTAAAAGCCATTGCAAACGTCTTTTAGCCCAATTATTATAGGCAATCGATGAAAGTCTATAACATCCACTAAGAACAATTAAAAAAGTTTGAGAGATGTATGAACAAATAGAAAGACCAAAGGATAATCAAAGCCAATCAGTTGCGAATGATATTTCTCAAAAGCTGAGCTGTGTTGAGTCTATTTTTCAATTTGTCGACAACAGGCCAGAGAATGTTGCGCAAAGAGTTATAAAAAAAGTTGCTAAGAATGGTGGCCGAAAATCAGGGCAGTTAGTTTCTCAGGTTCCAAAAATTCAGAATTCTAGTGCCGATGTGGTTCAGACGGATTCTGAATCAGCCATACTACAGCGGGTACAATCATTTGGTAATTTCCTTACTGCAAATGAACAATCAGAAGACCGCGTGAGTAATAGTTATTATAAACGGTATTTAAAAAATGTTTTAAAGCCGCTAGCTGATAAAGGCGCAGGCATAAAGGCAGAGGTTTTCTATAAGGGAAAAGATACCTATGATGATATCTTGGCAGCTGTAGCGGAGATAGGCAGTAAATATCAAACGCTATTTGAGTTTGCCTTAGATAATGAGGGGGTAAACCATTCTGTTGCCAATTTACAACAGAGACTGTTGCCAATAATGGCAGACCTTACCACAATAGAGTCATTTGTTATTCCACAGCAAGCGATAGATGAAGCTTATGAGCAAGCCGCTTTTAAGGGTTCATATAGTGATTTTGTTGCATGGGTGGCAGTGACTAAGGATGAAGAGGCTTACTCGGGGTTGGGCAATGCAATAGCCGTAATGACTGAGCTGGAAAAGAATTTTCCAATGCTCTTTGAGTGGATAAAACCCGATATCATGTGTACCAGAGATAAGCGTTTTTTTATTAAAGAGGATGTTTATGGTGATAGAGTTGCAGCGGCGACCAGCCTACGAAAGGTTATTACAGAACACCAATTACAAAAAACTGCTGGACCAGAAAAAACCGCAATGGTATTGGGTGGCCAGAATGTGGCAATTGTAAAAGGTATGCCATTGCAGGAAGTTGATGATATGGAGGTTGAGGAGAAGTTTGCAAGCGATGACGTAGTTATGCTTTCCGAGGTGGGTTTTTTAATTGTGACCACCGGTGTGGGTGATGCGGCTCCTGTGAATATTAGAAAGTTAGTGGACGTTGATAAACACGCTTTTATCGATACGGGCGGTAATTATGCTCATACCTCGGCAGAGGGTGCTCCTTCGGTTGATGAACAAACACAAACTAATTATGAATCATTTTTAGACACTCTTCCTGAACAAACCCGCTCGCAGTTTAAGCCATGGGCTGACTTAGAACGACCGCTAGCCCGTCCTGCGGCGATTTTACGATAATGAACTAGATCTATTTTAAAACCGATAACAAAACCTAAAAGGCTCAATCGGCGTTTCAGGGAGTTAGACGAGCAAGGTGCTCAATAGACTATTCAGCAAGGCTTTCCCCCTTTTTCTAGCATTATGCACAAATTCAAAGAACCCCAAATAGATCGGTAATTTCTCTTGCGAGATACCTCAATGGGGTCTCAACCATGACCGTAGCAATGACTAGAAACCTTCCATCGTATTGACATGGACTTCACAGAAGCCATCCCCATCGTCATCTCGGGCATATTCTCCGGCACTGTGGCAAACACTCTTGTGAGAATAGCCCCAATCCGGGTAGGATGCGATGCATCGCACCAGTTTCAGTAGCTGAAGCCAAAGCATCATAAACACCAGGAATCTCCACCGTATCAACCATTCGCTTTCCCTCCATTCTAAACACCTGCTCCTGCCCAGATTGCAAACGCCCATTCCCCTCCGGCAACAACACACAAGCCGTAATCACCGCCGCACTGCCCAACAACACCGGCCAAAACAACAACTTCGGATGAACATTGTCATCTTTATGAATCCAATACATAATTCGATTGTTACCATCATCCGGCAATGCAAACAAATAAGAATTAACCGAGACCCCCAACAATGCCAGATACATTAACGGATAAAAATACTCAACATAAACAATACTAGACCCCGCAAACTGCTCGCGGATCTGCACCTGCGATAACAGCACCACAAAAAACAGACCAGAACAAACACCTATCACTCCACTAGTGTTCATGCCGAACCTTGATTCTTTTGCAGGATCGTTAGTAATCATTATTAACGTCGCAAATGTCAGACAGGCAACAATAGCAAGCGGCAAAATATAAATAACAAGAGAATTTAAGAAACGTCGCTTGAGCACAATATTAAAATAAAGTTCCGGATAGTCATTCTGCATTCCTTCTTCAAAGATGCCAAAATTAGAATTATATTTGTACTCTTTATAATCAAAGTAAGTCTCTTCTATATCCCAATGACCTAGAACAATATTTTCATCATAGCCAAATGCTTTGCCAGCTTCGGTAGACTCATATCCGTCGAAATCAGGTAGAAAAAACTTACCCTGACCAAATTCACTGCTCCATAGTCGGATCCAGGCTATCTTGTGATCAAATGGATACTTTGAATAATCAAATTTTTGCTTCAATGTCGTTTCAAAATACCAACCAACAACTTCTTTATCGCCTTTGACTTTTCTATATGCAAATTTAGGTTCAATATTACTGCCACTTTCAACGGCTTCAGGCAGAACAAAGCCAACCGGAATATCGTTCGAGTCTTTATATTTTTCGGTATAGGCTTTGTCATAGATTTGCCAAATATAGCCTGTGAAATTTACCTCTGACGAATTTTTAAACTTAAGTGATTGAATAAAAACTCCTGTGGGTATTTTCTCTGTTAATAGGTTTGAGAAATTTTCAGACAAATACTCGTCAACGTCTGCCTTTCCCATCAATTGCTGCTTATTCGGTCTATAGGTTCGGGTGGTATAAACCCACATACCTCCAATTAAAATCAAAAATAGAAGAGAAATAGAATTAGAAATTCCCCACCACTTTTTTCCATTCATAGTAGTTGTCCTAGATTAATCAATTATTTAGAGACATCAACATAACGCGAGCCATCTTCCCAAAAGTAAGGCATATGCTTCAGAAACTATGCCCATCCTAGATTCTTGAAAATGTCCCAATTAGATTTTTTCAGCTTAAGTTGACATCCTTATTTAGCATCCTAATACTACAAATTTCTCACACAATATCTGCTAGCATTGTCGCCGTCAGAAACATTATGTAATAAAAAACTCAGGTAGTATTATCTAGGACTGATACATATAGCCTTTCTGCTACATTATGATATGTCGTGATATTAAGTAACCTTGATATTAAGTAACTAAGCTATATCAGCCCCAATTTTCCAGTAAATTGGTAAGCCATCGGCAGATAAATATCCCATAGGAAACCGCTGAGATTTGGATCACCAACTGTTATTTGCTGAGGATGGCTAAATGATCCTAAATCCTTTAACGACTAACATTCTCCGACGCTACTTACTCAGGTTACCGTTATCCCAGCGAGTATCACGATATCAATCTCTGATGACGGTAGCCTGGCTCCAGGCCACTCTAAAGCAGATTAAGCCAGAGGTACTACCCGATGAAAGTCTCCCTTCCGATCTAGAGAAAGGGGAGATGCAAGATACTATTCAACCCCTGCCGCCCTACTATCGCCAATACCGTTGTACCCAGGGCGATCCCCTCATCTGTCGAGAGCATACCAGCACCCCTGGCGAACCCACCAGCCTCATCTGCCACCAATGCTACTTTCCTGCCTGGCTCACCCCCGAGCAACAACTCATCGGCAAACAGGGCCAGTACCAAATCAATCAACCGTTGGGCCGCCGAGGCATTAGTCGCCTCTACGCAGGCATTCATTTGGGTTCCGAAGAGTCCATCATTATTCAAGAATATCTCTTACCGTCGCGATACTTTAATACCGACGAACAACGCCGTTACCAGGAACAGTTTATCGGACTTGCCGGAATTGCCCTCGCCGATGGTCGCTCTCAGGATATCCGCATTGTTGCTCCCTCAGACGTCATTGTCGATCCCGCTGGAGATCGATGTTATTTAATTACCCCTGCCTTTAACCGTACTCCCACCTTAAATCAGTACTGTGCCCACCACGGTCCCTTTACAGAGTCAATGGTGCGAGACCTGCTCAATCAGGCCCTTCAAACCCTGATCTTTTTACACCAACAACGGTTTACCGTACCCACTGGTCAAGTGCAGCAGGGGGTTATTCACGGAAACCTGAACCTCAATAGTTTGTTGTGGGCGGCTAATACCGATGACAGGCCTCCCCACGGGTTTGTCTATGTTACTGACTTTCACCTCTGGACCAATCTCTTTGACCCGGCCATCATCGAGCGTGGCGATTTAGGAGCCCAGGATGAATTGAGTATTCAAGATGATTTGGGGTCCCTGGGACAGGTAGCCTTCTGGGTACTTAATGGCACGACCGTAGATGACCATGGTTATTCCCTCAATCCTCGTCTTAATAGCCACTGGCCCAAGGAGACTGATAAAGACTTGCAACAGTTTATTCGCCGATTAATTGGCCCTGACGTCACCTTTGAAAGTGCTGAAGCAGCTCGTAATGCCTTACTTGAACTGCCGCCGCCGTTGGCCATCAGTCACAGAGAGACACGGGCTGCGGCAGTGGTCGCCCCTAAAAAGACATGGTATCGGCGGTTAATTCCCTTTGTTGCCGTGGGGGCTGTCGTACTGGCTGTTCTGGGGGGACTACTATGGTTAGTCTGGCGATCGCAACAGACGCGACGTCTGGCACAGTCCGTGTTACCCCCCTGCTGTCTCAAGGATGTGGACGGTATTCCCTCGGGGGAGTATACCTATGCCATCCCAGATTTGGCCTATTGGCAACCGCTGTTTCAACCTTTGCCAGATGCCCAGGATCGCACCAATATTGTTGCCCAGATTCCTGGTCTATTAGATCGAGCGGCAATGCTTCAGCCTGATCTGACGTTTAAGCGGTACCGTCCTGAGTCTGAGCCAAAGACTGATGACTTTGAGGATAAATCGGTGGCGGCTGCGATCGCAGCCGTCCAATCTGGCCAGGCCGACTTTGCCATTGTGCCCATCACCCAGTCATTACCCCCTGATGTAACAGCGACTATCATTGCCTACGATAGCCTGGTACCCGTGGTGGCCTTTAGTTACTTTAAGCGAAAGGGGAGTTTACCCACGGCACTCCAGGGCAAGGTAACCATGACCGACCTGGAAAAATTGTATGACAATAAGATCACCAACTGGGACGAGCTGAGTTCTGTTGAACTGCCGGTGAAGCGTTACTGGTCCGATGATGGAACCAACCAAGAGATTTTTCAACAACTCGCTACTGGCAACCGCTCTTCTGAAATCTCGACCAGCCCATCATCGGTCAATGAACAACCCTCAGAGCAGCCCCTTTCGCTACTGCCCATGTTACGTCGCATTTTGCAGGATTTTGAAACCGATGACACGGGTAGTATGGCCATCGCTCCCCTGAGTCAGATATTTGGCCAATGTTCTGTCTATCCGTTGGCCTTAGAAGATGGCCGTCGAGCCATATCACCGCTGGTCTTTGATACGGGGAAGGTGGTGACGCCAGCCAGTGATTTGTGCGATCGCAAGGGTAGTTACGCCCCCCATGGCGATGTCATTCGAGCAGGGACCTATCCCCTGGCCTATCCCCTGGCCATTGTTTATCCCCTGGACAATACCCGATCTGCCATTGGCAAAGGCTTAGCACAGCTGTTACTAACCCAGGAAAGTCAAACCCATTTAACGACATCCGGAATGGTGTCCGCCTATCCCCAGCCTAAAAACGCCCAATCCTCTCCAAACTTGCATTCATCACCTGATTATTCTGTCCCGATACCGAAAACGCTAACGCCTCCCGATAAACCCGCTGTGCCGGATGCCCCGCCAAATTTGCCGCCCCTCGCGACACAATTACCGCCCCATGGCCACAGCGCACCGCTAAATCAATTGCCCAAGCCCGTAGCCGTAGCCGTTCCTCCGATGGATTTGCCAACGTCCCATAGGTTTCTTGTCGACATCTAATCAACTCATGATTCAGTCTGTTATAAGTCTGCTCAATCATTGGCAACGTAGACGATCGAGCCCTCTCCAAAATATCTAATCCACCCCGAGCACAGCCCAATGCAAAGAAATTGTGCGTCAGTGGATAACCTCGGTCAGCCTTCTGGATCCAGCCAACGGGCTTAATATCCAAAACTAACTCTTGGGGCGCAAACCAATCGTGTAAAGTAGCTGTCACCGTTTGCGTTGCTCCCAATGCGGCCAATTCCATCGGCGCACTAAACGAAAGAGTCTCCCCTACACCATGGAACGGGGCCAACACAAACACCGCTTGCCCATCCGGTAGCTGCGCCGCCAACATCCAATGCTCAAAAATCCCAAATCCCGTAATCCAAGGAACCATACCGTTAAAAACATAACCACCAGCAATCTCTTTTGCCATCACCGGTTGTTGCGATCGCCGCAAATGAGAGAATCCCACACCAAGACCTATTTGACCCGCGATCGCAGCCCTCAAATATTGCTCTTTCAACCCCAGATTGCCAGAATTCGATAGCTCCTGAACACATCGCTGATGCTGACTTTGCAAAAACGCTAGCGCCCCAGAATAGCGCGCCAGTTGCTCAATAAATTCATAAATTGCCTGGGACTCCCACGCCTGACCACCCCAGTCCCGCGACGCTTTCAGACCCAGTAAACCATGACTTCCCAGCTGTTGAAATGCCTTGTGTAATGCCTTTGGATCTCGATCTAACTGAGCAGCTTGAGGTGCAATAAACGTTTGAAACAGACAATCGAGATCTTTGGTTTGTGGACTTGAAATAGCAGATGCACCCATGGTTAATCTTCTTTACGTCCTAAGCTCAGATTGAGTTCATCCACATCCACGGCTCCCAGGTCTTTGAGATTTGATCGCTGAACCGGGTCCAGGCCAGTAATATTTTTAATTTGCATCTTTTCGTAAGGACGGGGAGGTTTGATCGGTCTGGATTCTCCTGTATGAATATTGGTGATGTAAATTGCATCGCTGCGATCGCAACTTACCAGATGTTGTCCATCGGACATAAACGCCAGGGATTGAATACCTAACGGTTGTCCCATGGGCATGGGGATTTCTAACAAGTTAGGTTCCCAATCGGCCGGGTTTGGAGAGCTGGTATCCCATAAATAAATCATCTGATCATCACTACCACTAGCCATCTGGTTCCCATCAAGGGTAAAGGCAATTGCTTTTACCCCCGCCCGATGGCAATCATCAAAAGCCTTAAGACATTGTCCCGTTTGTACATCCCAGATAATGATCTTTTTATCATCGCTGCCACTAGCCAACAACAGCTTTTGATGGCCATCAGCTGCCTCTGAGAGAGGCCTAAACATCACTGAACGAATGCGATGCTCATGTCGATCTTCGAACTTTAGCTGCTGCCGACCGTTTCTCGTATTCCAGAGAAAAATTTGTTTATCATCGCCGCCACTGGCCAAGTATCGACCATCAGGACTAAAGGCCAGGGTACGAATCCAATGCTTGTGCTCAGATAGCTTATACAATTTAGTCCCTGTTGGTAGCTGCCAGAGAAAAATTTGTTTATCATCAGCACCACTGGCCAACAGGGTACCATCAGGGCTAAAGACGACAGCTCTGACCCAGTGTGGATGGCCAGTAAACACCTTTACACAGGCGCTGGTTTCAATGTCCCAAATTCTCACCGTACCATCATCACCCGCACTCGCTACCCACTTACCATGGGCCGCTACACTACGCACTCGCCCCGTATGGTCTGCCAAATCACGAATGGGGGTATCCCTACCGCTGAAGGGCTGCCACAGCTTCACATGCCAGTCATTACCACCACTGACGATCAAGTCTTCTGAATCGGAATTCTCAGCAGCGTCTCGTCGGAGTACGGCGACTGAACGAGTCCCCATGGCAAATCCTCGCAGAATTTTGATCGAACGAATCTGTGACCCTTCACCCTCGATCCGAGATAAGACAACTGACCGGTCATCTCCTCCGCTGACCAATAGGGTTTCGTTTGGCGTTTGGTAAAACGCCACTGACCAAACTCGACTGTGATGTATGAGGGATGTCGTCAGGGGGGTTTTAGTCTCAAGATCCCATAGGACCACGTTGCCATCATCACTCCCACTAACCATGTAACGACCATCGGGACTCACCGCTACAGACCGCACACGATCCGTATGATGTCTGAGCGTTTTAACCAGCTCGTGGGAGGTTAAATCCCAAATGCGAATGGTCTGATCATCACTGCTGCTGACAAGGTACTGAGTCTGAGGCACAAAGGCTAATGATCTGGCCCAATCATCGTGGGTTAAAGCCTTAGATGAAAGTTGTTGCCCCGTGCGCCAATTCCATACACGCACATGGTTATCGTCACCACAGCTGGCAATTAGATCACCATCAAAGCTAAAGGTAATATACCGAATCGTTTCTTCTGTTCTAGCTATAAACTTTTCAGGTGCGATGGGTCCAAAACTAGATATTTTATCCCCTGCCTGATGCCCCGCTTCATGATCATCGGCCTCATAAAACAGATAAATGGTTGAACGACTACAGCAAGCCACAATTGCTTGATCAGGGTGAAACGCCACCGAACGTACCCAATCTGGGAAATTACGATCTTCCCATTCCAACGTAATATTGCCTAAGTGGGGGGTGCTGCCCATGTGGGATTGAAATCGCCAAATTTTGAGAGTGCTATCATCCCCCCCTGTAGCAATTAATGTATTGTCTCGATTAAAAGCCAGGGAGCGTACCCAGCTGATATGGGCTTGCCAATAGGCCCATTTTTGATGAGTCTTAAGATTCCAAATATGGATATGGCCATTAATGTCTGCGGCAGCAAAATAGGCATCGGAGGGTGACTTAAAACTATCAGAACGATTAGTAAACCCTACCGTTACCACATCGCTCAGGGTGTCAGTAAAAACAGATTTTTCGAGATTGCAATTGTTAAACTTGGTACCCGTCAGTTTAACCCCTTCCAAATCGGCTTGCCAGATGGCTAAATCAGAGAAGTTTTTATGACTTAAGTCTTTAGACTCAGTTATCTCCTTTGACAGTTCGGCCATCAAATTAAATAAATTGCCGCCTAAATATCCTGTCTTATAGGCCGGGTTCTGGCGATGGATTTCAAGAATGGTTTCTAGCTGATGTTGCGTATTTTTAGCACTGCCATACTTTTGCTTTAGCGAATCTAGAACGGGTATTAACAGAGTGTCTGTTTGTCTCTGTTGCGTAAAACTATCTGCGTTCGCTTTCAATAAAGAATGACTATTGAGTAACAAATTTCCTGATACTGATGCCGATTTGGTTTTTGCTGATTCAGTCAGGTCCTTGACAATCCGTTTAACTAAGTGCTGCTTTACATACTCCATGACGATGGGCTGCAGCTTAAATCCAGACCCTTGACCCACGACCTCAATCAGCGAGCGATGCTCTAAAGAACGAAGCGTATAAACTAAATCTTTACGATTAGACCGTGAAACAATATCCGCTTGTAAATTATGGAAAGCTGTAGGCAAGCCATTGATTGCCAGCCAGTACATTGTTTCCTCTTCTAGAGGTGATAGACGAGAAAATTGTTGTCTCAGAATATCTCGGAGATCATCAAATACCAACTGCTTTTGTTCAAGAAACTGTTCAATGGAACCAGCAAACAAATCCTTAATGGTGGTAGCAGCCAACTTTAGCGCCAGGGGATTACCCGCATAGCTCCCAATCAGCTGGCGTCGTTCTAGGTGAGTGCCACCCTGGAGGCCAGTCTGATCCAAAATATCCTCGGCATCGCTACCTCCAAGCCCCGTTAGGGTAAATAACCGCACCTTTAACTGGTCTCCCTCTGAGGCGATTAGTTCCCGAGGTTTTTCCCGACTGGCAATCAGCACGCAGCTGTGATGGGAGTTTCGATGTCGCGCACTACTAATCTCTTCTAGCAACTCTCGATAACTATCCACATCTCCATGTTCTTCTCGATCTCTACGAGATTCTAGAACTCCGGCCTGGAGATGACGAGAGGCCTTTTTTTCAATAGATTTTACAGTAGGGTTAGCATTGGTTCTAAATAGGTGCTCAAATTGGTCAAAAATCAATAAACAGCGTTTTTGGGCAAGTAGCTCAAGTAATGCCGTTAGCGTCGGTTTTGATAAATCATTGGGAAAAGACTCAAGTAGATGTTGAAATGAATCAAACTGGCGGATTGAACGCCAAATAATTAAATCAAAATCATCGGTCAATTGCTGAGCTAACTCTAAAGCAAGGGTCGTTTTCCCAATACCTCCTATACCGGTGAGGGCAACCAGATCGCACTGATCATCTCTGATCCATTGACATAACGTATCTAATTCCTGTTTGCGACCGACAAATGAGCTAATCCTGGGAGCATTGCTTAAATCAGGAGGTCGTTTAGTCGTTGCTGCCGATAGGTTTGATTGCGCGGCTAGTAATTTACGCCTGAGTAGAGTCAGCTTGCCCGGTCCTTTGCGCCCAATATCAAACTTGCGATAGACCTCACCGAGTCGTTTACGGACGGCCGCATCGCTAATGCGCAACCGCTGGGCAATGTCAGCTGTGGATAAACCATTGAGCGCTAATTCTAAGGCTTTATATTCCGCATCGGTGATGCCGTGGTCGCTGACTTCTGAGGCAAGAAAGTCAGCGGAAATTTCAGGCTCCATTTCAGACTCCAGACTCCAAAGCGGCTGCAACCTCAGGTGACAGCCAACTTATTAATAGTGACAGTACCTTGATAGGATACCTCACATTAGTGAGAGCCTAAGTTGCAAAATATTATTTTTATCTATAAAAGCCTGAAAATCAGGGGCTCAACCTAAAAGTCCGATGGTCATCTCAGCCCATGGTCCTGGACTCAGGCTGAAAAAGGATAGTTAACTCCAGTCGGGTAATGTCTGGGTTTATATAGATACCTGTCAATCATCTTTTATGTGAGATATTGACAGATGTACACCTATCAATCACTGTATTTATGTGAGATAAATTGCTGATAAGTGATAATCTCGCATGAATTTAAGACTCACAAAGGGGATATTTATGTCTAGTCGAGATTCGCACTTCAAGAGGAAACCACTCTATGAAGTGCTCACATTCATTGATCGATGTATTCGAACAATGGTTTTAGATACAGGATTTGGTGAACTTAATGTAGAGTTTTCGCCCTCAGGCGACCCCAGACAACTGCGGATTATTGTGAAGAATACGGCCCATCACTTTTATCAAGTGGCGGCTGACGATATGCGGCAGTTACTCAATAGTGGTCCTCACTTTTCAGCTGATTATGTGAGTTCAGAGCTATGGCAGACTCTGGGACATCGATTCCATGCCATTTTTGGAGAAGGTGGCACTGGCTATGGACATATTTGTCTTTCTACTGCTAAGGGTAGACATCAGCAGGTGTTTAAGATTGGTGGAGGTATTTCCCACCAAATCCATGTCAACTATTCAGAGATGAATCTTTAGATTCAAGCTCTCATTTCAGATTTCGGCAGGGATGCTAGCGAACTGGCAACCTGAACAATAATCAAAAACAATCGAATATAGGCTCGACTTATGGGGAGATTTCTAAGGTCGAGGATGGTCCTTTCGGGTACTGTCTTCGACCTTCTTGCTTTTTAATCAAAATGGAGATGATCAGGCTATGGTTATCAGATTTCGCCGTGACACAATACTGGCTCGTTTACTGCAGCAACTACACGATCTAAACAGTCAACAACCCATGAGACCCTATAGGCGTAGACCCTATAGTGCGATCGCACAACTCGCGTTTAGTATGTTTCGTTGGCTATTCCTATTTTTCATGGGTATAGCAATTTTGGTGTTGTTTGCCGCATTTACTATCTCTAATAACTTTGCAGAGGCTATCTTCATGGGAGTAATGCCCGTCATTAGGCTTTTTGGGGGCACTACATTCTTTGTATTTGCCCTTGCCTGTCTTAAGGAGTCAATCTGAGGTATTCGTTATACCTATGCAAAACGCGCTATCGGGAGCTGCCATTGTTGAACTGGAGAATGTTAGTGTCACCTACCCCCATGGGGTAACGGCACTGACATCCATATCCCTGCAGCTCAATCGCGGCGAATTTGCAGTGGTGCTGGGGATGTCTGGTGCGGGCAAATCCACACTGTTACGCACGATCAATTATCTCAGACCACCGACCCAGGGGACTGTCATCGCTGATGGCTTGGGTGATTTATCCAATCCCCAGATATTGCGGTCCCATCGCCAACGAACCGGGATGATTTTTCAACAGCATCAGCTGATCGAACGTCATTCTGCTTTGCAAAATGTCTTGATGGGGCGATTGGCCTACCATTCGTTTTGGCGTAGCCTACTGCCCCTACCCCAGATCGATCAGCGGATTGCCCTGGACTGTCTAGAGCGGGTGGGTTTGATCGATAAAGCCCTGACGCCGGTCAATGTCCTGAGCGGTGGTCAAAAGCAGCGGGTAGGCATTGCCCGTGCCCTGGCCCAAAAGCCCCAGCTCATGCTAGCGGATGAACCCATTGCCAGCTTGGATCCGGCCAGTGCTCACAAGATTATGACCCTGCTACAGACGATTTGTCAGGCCGATGGCATTGCTGCGTTGCTGAGTTTGCATCAGATAGAATTTGCCAGGGAATATTGCGATCGCATCATTGGTCTAGCCCACGGCCAAATCATTTTCGATGGTCCACCCGCCGCCTTAGAATCCCATCATCTAGCTGAAATTTATACCGATCAGACCATCGTCATGTAACGTAAATGATCCCTAGAGTACATAACGGTTAATTGTCGTCTTAAAGAATCATGGTCAGTATCAACTTAAAACAGGGTTTCACCACTATTTGTCTAATGGGTATGGTGGCCCTAATGGGATGCAGTGGCTCAAATTCAGCAGCCAAAGATACCCAAGAAAAAACAAATCCATCCAAGCTAGTTGTTGCCCTATTACCGGATGAAGATGCGGCCACCATTGTTCAAGATAACCAGGGATTAGCAAAGCATTTAGAAGAAAGCCTAGACAAAGAGATCGAGCTAGTCGTCACCACCGACTATTCCTCCATGATCGAAGCCGCCAGCAATGGGCGTCTAGACCTGGCTTACTTTGGTCCCCTGTCCTATGTCTTAGCAAAGACAAAGAGTGATCTAGAACCCTTTGCCGCCCGCGTCAAAAACGGTTCTCCCACCTATACATCCATCATTGTCGGCAATGCCGCTGCCGGCATCAACGAGTTTGCCGATATCGAAGGACAAACAGTAGCCCTGGGCGATCCAGCCTCCACCTCCAGTCGTCTCTTCCCTGAACTAACCCTAGCCAATGCCGGTCTCATCTCGGGAGAGAATTATGAAGCTGTATTTCTCGGTGCCCATGATGCCGTTGCCCTAGCTGTGCAAAACGGCAACGCCCAAGCCGGAGGACTCAGCCGCCCTATTTTTGAATCCTTAGTAGAAAAGGGCACCATCGACCCTGAAAAAGTGACCATCATTGCAGAATCCGAAGCCATTCCCCAATACCCCTGGACCATACGTTCCGACCTAGATCCAGCACTCAAGCAAGACATTCGTACAGCCTTTCTGGAGTTAGAAGACGAAGCTATTCTAAAACCATTCAAAGCCGACGGATTTGCCGCCATGGAAGACAAAGACTACGACGGCATTCGAAAAGCAGGCAAGGTTTTAGGCTTAAACCTCGGAGAGTTTGTTCAATAAAAATTCTTTTCCATGCCCACCCCCCATCAACCATCCCAGCCATCTTCCTTTAACAGGATTCTCCAACAATACCAACGAAGATGGCATCAACAACTCGTCCGTAGCCTTCTCCTACTCAGCCTAATTCTCACCAGCTTTGTTGTTGTTGAACTGTTAAATATCGAACGCATCGCCACCGGCATCCCCGCCACCTTCAAACTCCTCAACGAAATGTGGCCCCCCGACTTCAGCCGCTTTCCCCAGTGGCTCGCGCCCATTTTCGACACCCTAGCCATGAGCATCGCCGGAACAGCCATCGCCATTGGCCTATCCCTTCCCCTATGCCTGCTAGCTGCCAGCAACACCACCCCCCATCCCATTGCCTTTTACATTGCCCGTGCTGTTTTAAATATCACCCGAGCTATTCCCGAGCTAATTTTAGGCATGGTCTTAGTTGCCGCAGTCGGCTTTGGCAAATTACCCGGCACCTTAGCCCTGGGACTCCATTCTGTCGGTATGGTCGGCAAATTCTTTGCTGAAGCCATTGAGCTCAGTGACCAAGCTCCCGTAGAAGCCGCCCGTTCGGTTGGCGCGACGACTCCCCAGGTCATTGTCCATAGCATTTTGCCCCAGGTCTTTCCCCGCATGGCCGATGTCACCTTTTATCGTTGGGAATATAACTTTCGAGCCTCTATGGTTTTAGGAGCCGTAGGCGCAGGGGGCATTGGATTAGAAATTATCAGCGCCCTACGCATTTTGCAGTATCAGCAAGTTTCGGCACTGTTGCTGGTGGTGTTGATAATGGTCACCCTGGTGGACGGTTTGAGCAATTATTTACGGAAGGATTTTGTCAAGTAGGGGCATTGCATTCTTAGACAAGGATTGGATAGTTTGTAGGATGTGTTAGCGGAGCGTAACGCATCAATCCTGTAGGGGCACTGGCACAAGGTGCAGCCCCTACGAGATGGTTCCTGTTGATTGGGGGGCATTAACGTTTTCCTTCCCTGTTTCCCCTGTCTCCTCTGTTTCCCCTGTCCTAGTATTCTGTTGAAGTGATTCTTTAGTGGTGTTATAAACTTCGATAAATGTGCGAAACGATTCTTGAGAGATACGATCGCATGCCAAATCATCTAATACCCGGTGCAACACCAGCTCCATTTGCTGCAGACTATCTCCATGGGGCAGGCTATCCGCCTGATGGATTACCACCAGGTCCTGAATATACTGAGCCGTTGTGTGCTGCTGAATCGATTGCTGATGCTGGGTTTTGGCTTCGATGTCCCGCTCAATTTTCTCACAGGCGGTTTTATACGCCTCGTTAAATGTGCGGAATGCTTCCTGGGAAATGTCCTCATCCACTAGTTTTTTGGCTGCCCGGTCAAAGATTTGGTAAAGTCTTTTCTGACGTTCTTCCAGGGTTTGTTCAGCCGCATCGTTATCATCATCGTCCATAACTTTGATTACATCGCTGATGTAGCCTTCGCAGAGGCTTTTACCACGTTTTTCAGCGCGCGATCGCAACTCCCAAATCCAGGATGCAATGGGCACCACAATGGATAACAATAAAGCTAAAAAGTCAAAGTTTTTAACAACAAACGATGGATTTGTTTTAGTTTGTTTATAGGCAGCAATGGCTCCAGGATGAATGGGAATCCCAAAGCTACTGCTAGGCCGACCAATGTTGGCCACCAGCGGTTTCACCTCCACCGTATCTCGCGAAATGGCATTAGAAATCTCTTGATGATGCTCCTTTAAAATAGTTGCGATCGCCTGCACCACTCGCTTATTCGCCCGTTTACTGGCATACAACATTTTATACACCCCCACCGTCGGAATATCCTTGACGGGCACAATGGGGTTACTGCCGCGATAGGTGCCCTTAGGGATGGTGGCCGCCTTAAACGCCGAGTGTTTTATCCTCATCGCCGAGACCTGGTCAATGGGCACCAACCGTCCACAATGGTATTCCACCAGATCCTGAATGATCCAGTTACCAGGAGCCCGCACCCGAAAGATAGCATCCACCTGATCCGCCTCAAAGGCAACCGCCGCCTCGTCGTCATCCACCCCCACAAAGTCAAAGTCTTCCACCGTTAGTTCAAAATGATTAGCCACTTCTAAAAACGATAGAAACTGGCCACTCTCTCGTTGGACGCCAATGCGTTTCCCTTGCAGGTCCGTAAACTGTTGAATGTCGGTTTTATCTTGTACTATCAGCTGAAACAGATCTCGGTAAAGGGTGGCAACAGTCTGGGCGTTGGGACCAGGGGTAATGTCAGACTGCACCGTAATCAGGTCAGCCTCTCTAGACTCTAACCGATTGATATTATCAACAGAGCCAATGGTTTCTAGCAGGTCCAGCCTAATATTGGCATGGTAGTTTTCCACCACCTGTTTAATCGCCTTACCGAGAATGTAGCTTTCGCCACCGGAGCCGCCCACGGCAAAGCTAACGTGGTAAATGGGACGATGGATGACATTAAAGCTGACCGATTGCCATAGGTCCACAGCGGTAAAGCCAAACCAGATGGTAAGGGCCATTACCAGAAACAGTCGCAGTAAAATCGTTAGCTGGTCCAGGGGCTTAAACAGCCGATCGTTTAATAGCTTCAGCAGCTGGTCTATTTGTCGATCAATCCAGTTTTGCTTTTCACTAAGCTTTTCAGGGACTTCAGGCTCAGGCATCAATCTTACTCACCGCACCAGGCTTAATTATGACCATTGGTCCGTAAAATGGCATCCTGCTGGGCAAATTAGCGTCTTTAATACATTCCTACAAACGCCCACGGGAGTATAGTCAAATGGATCAATCATCCGACTATCCCGAGTGGCCATGAAACCTGTAAAAACGTCAGTTAATGATCCCATTACAGTAGATTTTATGGAAGCTGACGTGGTTCGTGCACCAGGGCGCATCGGCATGACCATTGCCCCAGGCAAGCAGGATGAAGATAGCGGAGCTATTTGGAAACGCGATCTTGATGTTGATTTAGCCCGATTAAAGAATGAGCTGGCTGTAAGTAAGCTGGTTTGTCTGTTAGAAACCGAGGAAATGGCCCAGCTGGGCATTCCAGACTTGCTACAAAAGGCTAATCAGTTAGGCATTGAAACCGCCCATTTTCCAGTGGATGACAATGGCAAGCCTGAGTCTATGGAACAGTTTAAACAAACAGTCTCTTTTGCAACAACGGCTCTCGCAAAGGGAGAAACTGTTTTGATTCATTGCAAAGGGGGCAGGGGCAGAACAGGTATGTTGGCGGCTGCCTGCTTGGTGGAACAGGGGTATGAGCCAGAAGAGGCGATCAAGACTGTTAAACAGTACAGAGAAGGTGCCCTAACGGTTGAAATTAAGTGTGAAGCCGTGCGCGACTATGCTCAAAGTTATACTAAATCTGAATTTCATTAAACCCGATTAAAAATGAATAATTTTGTAGGGGCACTCCCTTGTGGATGCCCCTCGATACCAAGCGCTATCAGTCAGGATTTCGTGTTAGAAGAAACTCAAGATTTTACTTGGAGGCAGTTAGAGTTGGTCGGGGTCTTCTCCAAGTTCTCGCAGTCGAGCAGCTAAGCGCTCAGCCTTTTCTTCAGGGGTAAGGTAGCGTTTGCCTTGGCCGTCAAACCAGCCAAGTAATTCTTGCTGAATGCCACCGACATGGCCTTGATAGCGACCAATGGCTAAATTGACTTCGGGCATCCAGAAGGGTTCGCCTAGTTGTAGTTGATAGTCATCGTCGATGAGCTTGTAAAGTTCAAAAGGCTGATGCCCGTCTCGCTGCCAATGGTTAGGGTTGTAAATAAGGTAATAGAGCACCCCTAGCTTGCGGTAGACCTCTAGCTTTTCGGTATACTCGCCACCGGGAGTCCAGGAGACGACCTCCAGAACTAAGGCAGGAAGGATATCGTTTTCTTCCCAGGTGACATAGCTGCGACGAGATTGGCCATTTTTACGACGTTCAACGCCCAGGCTAAGGAAGCCATCGGGAACAATTGGTACCCGTGGGTGGACTCCGGTGGAGTGGTAAATGCCCATGTCTACGCCGAAGTACCAGTCTTGGCGCTGGGTCCAGATAAAGTTGAGGAGGAATAATAAAACGTTGGGGATTAGGTTTTGATCCTCGTTGTCCACTGGGATATCGTCTGAGTCGGGTAACTCAGTGCTAGGGGGTAGATAGGTTCTGAGGTTGGATTGAACCATAGGGAAGGATAGGCAGCTTAGTCTCTATGATAAGCGATACGAATAATCAGCGAGATGAATCGATCAGGATGCGGCCTATATTTAGCTGGCGAGACGCAGATCCATCTCGATGGGGAGTTCTATCTTTTCATTCGCGGTGAGTCGTTTAGAGAAGAAGAGAATTTCCAGGTTTTCGACTGCACCAGAATCTGGGTTGAGTCGAGCGACAATTTCGTCACCGATTTCTTCAGATGCTTGCGCTGCATAAGGTGAGCATTGATCGATATATCGAATAAATTTCTTCACGTCCAGAATTAGAAAGCATCGGCAAGGGAAATAGGGGTGCTAACTTGGACGTGGGATATCGCCTTCTTGATCGTAGCGAAAGACTAAGCGTCGGTCGGCCATATTGTTTCACCTCCTGAAAATCGACAAGCTTTATAAGCTGCGATAATCCCACATTTAAGTAGGGGCAGTAAAATAAATAGCTCATTAAGTGGGCAATTTGCGGTTAAAGGCTTCTAGAAGCAGGAATATCATATAAATGGCTAAGGTTTTAGCCCCTTTTTTGGGCATTATTCAAACCTGATGCATCAATTTATCTACGTATATTTTTGAACTACCTTATGATTTGATGCCGCCCTCAGGGGGTAAAGTCGTTTAGAGCAATTCAGGCACGCTTAATGATCACTGGCGAACTAAAATCTAAAGTTGACAAAATCTGGGACACCATGTGGTCCGGGGGGATTTCAAACCCGCTGTCGGTGATTGAGCAGTTGACCTATTTGCTGTTTATTAAGCAATTAGACGAAAAGCATACGCTGAAGGAACGGAAGGCGAATCGGACGAAGAAACCCATTGAGGAGCCGATTTTCACCCCCGAGCAGGATCATTTACGCTGGTCGCGGTTTAAGGAGACAGCCCCGGAGCAGATGTTTGAGACGCTGAGGGATCAGGTGTTTCCGTTTATCAAGAGCCTGGGGCAGCCAGAACTCTCCAAGCGTCCCTTCGACTCCGCTCAGGGAACGCTTAACAATCTCGACTCCACTCAGGGAACGCCTAGCCATTCGGTCGCTGAGCGAAGCCGAAGCGACCGGGACTCCGAATCTACCTACAGCCACCATATGAAGGACGCCATCTTTATGATGCCGACGCCTCGGGTGCTGGCGAATGTGGTGGACCAGCTTGATGCCATTGACATGGCGGATCGCGATACGAAGGGCGATCTGTATGAGTACATGCTGGGCAAGATTGCCAGTGCGGGGCAAAATGGCCAGTTTCGGACGCCGCGCCACATTATTCGGCTAATGGTGGAGTTGACGGCACCGACACCGAAGGATGTGATTTGCGATCCGGCCTGTGGGTCGGCGGGCTTTTTGATTGCGGCATCGGAGTATTTAGTCGATCACCACAACAAGGTGATTTATAAGGATGCGGAATCGCGGCAGCGGTTTAATGAGGATACGTTTCACGGGTACGACTTTGATTCGACGATGCTGCGCATTGGCAGTATGAATATGTTGCTCCATGGGGTGGAGAATCCGGATATTTGCTATAAGGATTCGTTGGCGGAACCGGATGAGACGTCGGACGATGATGAGGAAGCTTATTCGTTGATCCTGGCAAATCCGCCGTTTGCGGGGAGTTTGGACTATGAGGTAACGTCAAAAGATCTGTTGAAGGTGGTGAAGACTAAGAAGACAGAGCTGTTGTTTTTGGCGTTGTTTTTGCGGTTGTTGAAAACGGGCGGACGGGCGGCGGTGATTGTGCCGGATGGGGTGTTGTTTGGCTCATCGAAGGCGCATAAGAGTTTGCGGAAGATGCTGGTGGAAGAGCAAAAGCTGGATGGGATTATTTCGATGCCGTCGGGGGTGTTTAAGCCCTATGCGGGGGTGTCGACGGCGATTGTGTTGTTTACGAAGACTAACTCTGGTGGGACGGACCAGGTGTGGTTTTATGATATGCAGGCGGACGGGTTTAGCCTGGATGATAAGCGGACGGAACAGCCGGATAAGAGTGATTTGCCGGATATTTTGGAACGGTGGCAGAAGTGGGCGGCTGAGGCGGAGCGGCAGCGAACGGAGCAGAGCTTTTTAGGTAGCTGTCTATTTCCTCAGGAGAGAAAATGGTGTGAGGAACTATGGTAAATTTCAAGGCTCAATAGCTGTTTCAGGGAGGTTGCTAAATTGAAGTTGAGCAGGGTAGTGTCAGGGAATAAAGTCCCCTATCA
>NZ_JADOES010000050.1 GCF_018739885.1 Leptothoe spongobia TAU-MAC 1115
TGAATCTTGCCAGTCACCGCATTCGCATATTCCGTATACCGCTGCTTCTGAGCCGTATCCACCTGCGTTTTAGCATAATGCAGTAACTTAGGCAGAGCCGCCTTCTTCTCCTCTGGCGATTGCGCCCTCGTCTCACACTGCACATAGGGTCCCTGAGCAACAAACTGAATCACCTGCCGAGGAGAATGCCCCGCTTGCAGCGCCACCTGAGCAACCGTACGGTCCAATTGTTGAGCCGTCTGTTGATCCTCCGGATCTTCACTCGCGTAAGCCTGAAATAACGTCTGATAATCCTCAAAATTCACTCGTAGAGCAGCCTTTGCTAGAACCAAATACTGTTCTCTCGCCTGCTGTCCCTTTTCCGTATCAGGCTCCCGAGGCAACAATAGAGCCTCTTCCGAAGTCGTTTCTTTACCAGCTTTAGGAGACTTTGCCATGATCACTCCCTACAACACATCCGAAAAGTCGTTGAGTAGATCATCTTGAGCCAACAGAGAAATCTCCCCTGTTGGTACCGCCATGGGGCTAATTTCCGGAAACTGAGGCTGATCAGATTCGCTTGAAGGGGGCTCAATTCCAAACGTTTCCCGCAAATGCTGAATTTGCTCTTCCATCCGAATAATCGACTGACGAGCCAGGTCCTTTAGCTCTGTCTCCGAACGCTTGCCGGTATCCTTATAAGCAAAGGGAAGCCAAAACGCGCGAGCCGCAGTAGCCGCCTTCTCTTTGCCCTTGTAAGTACGATGAATCAGCCAGCTATATGTAACACCATTAGGAGAGCTACGGTCTGGTTCAAAAATAAAGCGCACCCGTGATTTGGTTGGCTTATCTGGATCGTCATTGCTGGGTTTACGAGGCATGGGCTAATTCTATGGCAATGCTCATTTGCCCATAGCTTAACGTTCAAGCTCAGTAATGCTGATACTATGCTAGATAACTTAACGTTTTGACCATACTCCCATAGAACTTGCGGATGTCATGCTGATCTAGCGGCAAGCTGTACGCTAGAGTCATCCTTGAAATACGGCATGTGGATGGGGCTATGGTACTCTGCTTTTTTGCCATGGAGATGTCATCATAGCGCCAGTACTATTTGGGCTAAAGCTGACGATACATAGATTAGAGAATGCCAAGCACGAATAGATGAACCATGATTGTGATCGTTAGAGGCCGTGCTACCCCCGAGCAGGTTGACCAAATGTTAAAGGCTCTGGGAATTTACATTAAGATGGCGGTGGACGTTGAGCGTGAAGTTTTAGCTGGGGGCGGGGAATTGCACGCTGATTGTGAGCTGGTTTTGCTGGATGATGGTAGCGAGCAGAAAAATGTTTGGGGGGCGGACTGGTATCCCACTAATCAGTCTGTGGGCTTTGAATCGATCATTAATATTCGCCCTAGCGCAAACAATCGTTCGATGCAAATTCAAGATCTTGAGTTACGTCAAAAGATAGAGAAAATTATCAGGTCATTTCTAGAAGGAGTTAAAATTCAATGGGAGTGAATTGGGACATTCTCAAAAAACGATTCCTTCAGGCTGACCAAACAGCTCAGCTGGAAAGTCTTGCGTTGAATTTAACTCGCATTCAGTTTTTTGCTGATAGCGTTACGGGTGAATCAGTTGTTGAACACCTTATTAGGGAAAGTCAGTTTTTTATCGAGTGGATAGTGCCAGATATTGATTTGGAGACTAGCCTGGACCAGGCTATTGAGTTGGCTGACCTGCAACGGTTGCTGAGTCGCTGGAAGTTAAATTGCTCGGATTGGTGGGGTGACGAGCAAAAACGGCAGGAGGTGGCACGACTTTCTCAGGAGTGGTGCGATCGTATTCTTAAACAGCACACATTATCGGCTTAACAGAGCTGACTCTCTTCGCAACTAATAGTGTGCTCGTCGTTTTAGGTGAATTTTATAGATATTCCCAATTCCACTTTTATAGCTGGAGTTGAAGAAACTGTAGCGGCAAATTTAGCCTACGGGATTGCTACTCGTGGTGAAAATTGTGCTTGGTTACTCACAGCAAAAATGTCTATGCCTATAAAGAAGATTTGTGGCGTCAGACCGAATAGTCCAAATTTAGGCCAGTAAATTTTTATAAATCTGAAAGTCCTTACAAATAAGGGCTTTATCCACTTGATGACGTTCTACCACTATCGTACACTTTAATTCCAAGCGGATGGCTCAAGAAGTTTGTGCCACTGGTTGAGGGTCAGTTAAAAAAGCTAAGACAATTTGTTCTGAAGCAATCCCAGCTGCAATTAAGTCCTGGGTTATTCCCTGCTCCATGCCGTCATACTCAACCAAAACTTTCCCGCTATCCAAGGTGATGTAAATCAGATTGCCTCGAATGCGTCGACCTCTATCCCAACCGACTTGCATAAGAGCATACCGACTTTGCTGATCATCAAAGACGGTATCCAGACGAATATCACCATGGGAGGGTTTGAATTGGGCATACCGTTGAATTACCTGCTTTACGATTGCTTGGTGTTGCGTGGTGGGATCCATTGCTGAACCTCTGCTGTTTCAAGGTTGACAACGAGTAAGTTGAGAGGCAACTCATGAATGACGAGTTCACCAATCGGCTCACTTAAAATCTGATCATAATCTGGATTTCCCACAGCCAGGTAAAGTCGACGTTCAGGATCGATTTGGTTGAGCAGTAATCGGTAGAGCACATATTGACCAATGGCCTGCTCAAGGTCGCTAATTGCTGACTGCCCACGGAAGGATTTGATTTCCACAGCAATTTGACTATTTCCTTGGGAGGCCCCAATGAACTGACTTTGAAAGCCATTGAATTGGCCCAGTTCAGTTGCTGCTAAATCAACGAACAAAAATCGTTCACCATAAGATATTACGTAGGGATCGTCTGTAATTGTCCACCCATCTTTAATCAGAGCTTGTCTGACAACACCATGAATAGTGTCCCGTTGAGGCATTGGATGCTAATCGATATCGCTGAAACTAGTCTGACAGAATAGTGGGCGATATACGGCATCATTTCAACCTGCTCACCTACGTCTTCAGCGTGAAAGTTCAACGAAATTTATGTCAATTTATAAGCTATCATTTAGATCAAAATTAGATCAGTCATATTCAGCTAGTCTGAAATCCTTATTCAGAGGTCACTTCTGAAGCTTGAGCTACTGCCTTACACGCAGGATGTCACTGGTTCGAGCCCAGTATCGTCCATAGGTTTCAGATGTTGGCAAAAAGCGTGAACTAAATGTGAACTAGATTTTATGTTTAGTTTATTCAGGTATGCAGAGCTGGTCGTTCTGGAATACGGACATTTTTGGTACGAAACTTGGGTTTCGATCTAAACTGCTGCAGTTCCTGGTGTGTGCGATCGCATTAGAAACCACAAGCAAGTTAATTTGTGGGATATCTTACTGACACATATTCCCTGGATTATTCTTAAAATTTAGCAGCCTACTCCTCATTCAAAGCTATGTCTGCCGAAGATTATCAGCCTCCTATTGATCAACTACTCGCTTACGGTAGGCCTAACATCGCCTATTCAGACCAATGGATTAACTATGTCGATGAATTGGGACTGACCACAGAACATATTCCTGAACTCGTTCGCCTCGCCTCGGATAAAGAACTCGATGACGACGACGACGTAGAAATCTATGCCTGCATCCATGCCTATCGTGCCCTTGGCCAACTGAAAGCAGAGTCTGCCATAGAACCGCTGATCCAGCTGCTAGGTGATGAGACCAATGATTGGATTCTAGAAGAACTCCCCGAAGTCTTTGCCATGATCGGGCCAACTTGTATTGGCCCATTAGTCGATTATTTAACCAGTCCGGAACCTGGCTCATACTCCAAAATGGCAACCGCAAGGGGGCTACAAGAAATTGCAAAAGCCCATCCTGACTATCGAGATGACTGTGTTCAGCATTTATCAAACGCCCTTGCTCGTCATAAACAGCAGCCGCCAGACCTCAATGGTAGCTTGGTTGCCAAGCTGCTCCGTCTAGAGGCGACAGACGCTGTAGACGTAATTGAAAAAGCCTACAAAGAAGGCCCCATGGATGAAATGTTCTGTGGTACCTGGGCCAGGGTCCAAATCGAGTTAGGGCTGGCCACAGAATCAGATTTCACCCCTGAAGAACTTCATCACTTCATGCCGGAATGGATGGAAGCCATCCAACATGCTGCTCAGGGTATTCGGCAACTGCCTCAATCTAAATCGTCGATTGCTTTACCGACAAAAACAGCGCATCCTACAGGACTGACGCGGTTTGGAAAGGGTGACCTTGCTGCCGCTGAACAATCTAAATCTCCTAAGCCAAAAGCTGGATTTGGCTCATCCAAAAACAAGGAGAAAAAGAGCAAGAAAAAGAAAAAACGCTGAACCTCACTCTAGATAAGGTTTTGAAAGACTAGAAATCCACAATCTCTATCTATTCAGAGAGGTTGCTTGCAACCTCGCCCTCTGCTTCTAACAGGGCAGAGACAAGTCCATCATCGAGGGTAAACCCGTTGTCGAAAGCAACTTGGACGAGCGGTCTCATTGAAATACGGCATAATGATACACCTTACGTATTAGTAAGCTCACCAACTGCGTTATCCTCTATTTCTTCAATAGGTTATGCTCTATGTTCCTATTTTTTTATTGGCCCCATTGATTAACCGAATCATTAACTTTTTATGAGATCTTGGTATCAAGTTCTTTACTTAGAACGCTATTGGATAGCATTGAGCGCATGATGATTTTTCATCAACTGCTCAAACTACTAAGCGAGTGTTTCCTGAAAACCCTTTAGTACTTATCAGATCTGGAATACAGCAGTGTGATTGCCTAAGACTGTTAAGAGACGTTATTTCGCCAATAGAAGTAAATTTTATCAAGAAGACTTTCTTAAGAAGCTACAGAATACATAGATTTATTCGGAATAATTCTATGAGTGCTTCATAAGGGACCTCTTTTCCCGCAGATAAATTACACCTGTATTAAATGCCTGGTTTTTGCATCAACCTCAGGTAAGGACGGTAATTTATGGCAAACGTCTTTGAAGTCGTCTGGGTGATTCATCTGATTACTGTTTCTTGAATCTTCAGTCCATACGCCTTGACTATGGTATTCGTTAGCACCAAACCCACCCTTCCACGCTGGCTCTGCGAAAAAATCTTAATCGGCCACTTGCCTTGGCAGCAGAGTCTTTGTCAGTCTTACAGTGATTTCAATCATGTTTATACATTGCACGATTCCTATTTGTTAGGCACTTATCAAAGTGCCGAAACCTATGGGGAAACGGTTCTCTGTTTTCTATGGGACACCCTATGGCTACCGGAAGCTGCCAGCTGTCAGGTAAAGCAGAATGAGCCCTTGTTTTTATTGATTAAAGTGACTAAGACCCTTGGAATTGTCCTGTCTGAAGGCACATTACCCAAACCAGATAAGCAACCTCGTCGCATTCTCAAAGCCGAGCATGTGGAGGTAGATGATCAAACTGTTTTGGTGATTGACGATACTCAGCAAAATACATTGACCGTTGTGTTCTCAGGCCAACTCCATTTTCTAGCTATGGATAGTGAACAACGCCTGATAAATCTGGATATAGAGTCTGCTTCTAGTCCCAAAGACATCTTCCTAGGAGCTTAGACAGTTACACTAGGGTCAGGTTAACAAATGTAAACATGGCCCCATCAATCGGTTCTCAGCCCGCCCATAGACAGCCCAAGGTAATTGTGATTGGGGCAGGGATTGGTGGTCTAACCGCTGCGGCATTGCTGGCTAAGCGTGGCTACTCGATTGAGGTGTATGAGCAGGCCATGGTGACCGGGGGCTGTGCATCTACGTTTCGACGTCGGGGGTTTACCTTTGATGTGGGAGCCACCCAAGTCGCGGGCTTAGAACCCGGTGGCATTCATCATCAGATTTTTTCAGACCTAGGATTAGATCTACCGGCAGCTGAGCATTGTGATCCGGCCTGCGCTGTTTTTCTGCCGGATGAAACCACACCCATTAATGTATGGCGGGATCCAAATCAGTGGCAAATTGAACGGCAACGGCAGTTTCCGGGCAGTGAACCCTTTTGGCAAAAGCTCGGTGATTTATTTAACTACAGCTGGCAGTTTCAGACTCGACAGCCGGTCTTACCCCCTCGCAGTCTATGGGATACCTGGCAGTTAACGAATTCTCTGCGACCGAATACGCTGCTGACAGTACCCTATACATTCTCAACGGTAGGACAGTTGCTCAAGGGCTACGGTCTTTATGAAAATCAGCGACTTAAGACATTCCTCGATCTACAGCTCAAACTCTATTCTCAGGTCGGTGCGGATGAAACGGCCCTATTGTATGCGGCCACGACTCTAGGGGTATCTCAAGCCCCCCAGGGATTATTTCATCTGCAGGGCAGCATGCAGGTACTTAGCGATGCCTTGGTAAAGGCAATCAAGCAATATGGCGGTCAGGTTTTCCTGGGACATTCGGTGAAGCAGATTCAGCTTGAGGGGAACCGTCCTCGGTTTGTCAGGGTATGCCATCAAAAAACAGGTGAAACCTGGTTAGCGCCTACAGACCATGTGGTAGCCAATGTCACTGTCCAAAACCTGACAACACTCCTAGGGAAGCAAACGCCCAAAAGATATCAGCAACGGGTAGATAAGCTGCTCTCACCATCGGGGGCCTTCGTGGTCTATCTCGGTGTGGAGCAGGCGGCCATTCCTAAAAATTGTCCACCGCATCTCCAGTTTCTCTATGATTATGACGGTCCTATTGGGGAAAATAATTCGCTGTTTGTGTCGGTTAGCCGTCCGGGCGATGGTCGTGCCCCTGAAGGTAAAGCAACTATTGTGGCGTCGTCATTTACGGATGTGCAGGCATGGCAGCAGTGTCGCGATTATGACGCATTAAAGGCAGAGTATGAGCAGGGTGCGATCGCAAAGCTAAACCAGTACTTTAACCTGGCCCCCCAACATATCATCCACGCTGAATCCGGCACACCCCGCACCTTTGAGCGATACACGGCCCGCCACCAGGGCATGGTCGGTGGCATCGGTCAGCGACTCTCTACCTTCGGTCCCTTCGGTTTTGCCACCCGCACACCTATTCCTAAGATATGGCTAGTGGGAGACTGCGTGCATCCGGGAGAAGGTACAGCTGGGGTAAGCTATGCAGCCTTGACAGCAGTAAGGCAGATTGAGCAAATGGAACGGTAATCTACCAAAATCTGTAGGGATTGTGGGGTAGGCACAAGGCACTACCCCGACGAGACTTTCTAGACCCGAGCCCCTACCAATGCAGGCTGCTTAGCAGGTTTGACGACCACTTGGGCATCCTGATCCAGGTCAAATACCGCCGTATCACCATCGGTAATCGTTCCCAGCAGCAGGGCTTCTGCCAATTGATCCTCAATTAAGCGAGAAATAGCACGACGCATGGGACGAGCACCGTAGGCTGGGTCATAGCCTTCATCGACCAGATGCTGCTTAAAGGCATCGGTCAGCTCCAGGGTAATATTGCGCTCTGCTAGCCGCCCGGTTACCTGAGTCAGTAGGATATCGGCAATTTGAGCTACTTCAGACTTAATCAGCTGACGGAAGACAATAATCTCGTCAATACGATTTAACAACTCAGGTCGGAAGAACTGCTTCATTTCTTCGTTGACCAGGTTGCGAATATTGTTGTAACGAGAGGTCATCTCATCATCTTCGCTCAGCTCAAAGCCTAGACCACCGCCACCTTTCTCAATCACCTTAGAACCAATATTTGAGGTCATGATGATCAGCGTGTTCTTAAAGCTCACCTTACGACCTTTTGAATCACTCAGATGACCGTCATCCAATAGCTGCAGCAAAATATTGAAGACATCAGGATGGGCCTTTTCAATCTCATCTAGCAGAATCACGGTGTAGGGCTTACGGCGCACCGCTTCAGTCAGCTGTCCACCTTCGTCATAACCCACATATCCCGGAGGAGAACCAATCAGCTTAGATGTGGACTGGGGCTCCATAAACTCTGACATATCGACACGAATCATCGCATCTTCAGACCCGAATACGGCAGCAGCTAGAGCTTTAGCCAGCTCGGTTTTACCTACACCTGTAGGACCGGAGAAAATCAGGCTAGCAATGGGACGGTTGGGATTACGCATGCCGACACGCGAACGTCGTACAGCCTTGGAAACTGCTTCAACTGCTTCATTCTGGCCAACTACACGCTTGTGAAGTGTATCTTCTAGATGCAGAATCATGGCAGACTCTGACTCGGTCAGACGACTTACTGGCACACCAGTCCAGGAGGCGACAATATCAGCAATGTCTTCGTCAGTCACTTCGGGATGGGGGGTACCGCTGGGGAGTAGCTCTGTCAGTAACCCTTGCTCCTTGGTCCGGAGTTCGCCAACTTGACTAAAGGCCTGGCTTTCGATCAGCTGCATAATCTCAGACTGGACTTTGCGCAGCTCTGTACGCTTATCTCCAGCCGGAATCTTTTGGGAGTAGCGCAGTCGTACCCGTGAACCGGCCTCGTCAATCAGGTCAATGGCTTTGTCGGGTAAATGGCGATCGCTAATGTAGCGATCCGACAACGTGGCCGCTGCCGCCAGGGCTTCATCCGTAATGGTGAGGTGATGGAACTGCTCGTAACGTCCCCGAACACCGCCTAAAATCTCTAGGGTGTCCTCCACGGTCGGGGGCTTGACTATAACTCGCTGGAAGCGACGCTCCAAGGCAGCATCTTTCTCAATGTGCTTGCGATACTCTTCTAACGTGGTAGCGCCAATACACTGTAGCTCACCTCGGGCCAGGGCGGGCTTGAGCAGGTTGGCAGCATCCATGCTGCCTTCTAAGGAACCAGCCCCCACCAGGGTATGAATCTCATCAATCACCAGGATAATGTCTTGGGCCTTACGCACCTCGGCTATGACCTGGTTGAGACGCTCTTCAAAGTCCCCACGGAAGCGAGTACCAGATACCAGCATGGCCAGGTCAAGGCTGACTACACGACGGTCAAACAAGGCCTCAGGAACATCCTGGTTGATAATACGCTGGGCTAGACCTTCTGCGATCGCAGTCTTACCGACACCGGGTTCACCCACTAACACCGGGTTATTTTTCGTCCGTCGACCCAGGATTTGGACCACCCGTTCAATTTCTTGCGTCCGGCCAATCACCGGATCAAGTTTGCCAGCCGCTGCTAGCTCAGTCAGATCAGTACTAAACTCAGCCAGTACCCCACCCCGCTTGGAGGAGGGTCCAGCCTTCTCATCATCCCGAAGACGACCACCACCAGCCGGAATCGCCGACACTTCACCAATCGTCCGAATCAGCTGGGTACGTACCTGATTGGGGTCCACACCTAAGTTATTCAACACCCGATAGGCAACACTCTCAACATTCTGAGTCAGGCTCAGCAGCAAATGCTCTGGCTCAATGTAGGGATGATCCAGCTTACGAGCTTCTTGAAACGCTTGCTCAAAGACTTGCTTAACCTTAGGAGTGAAGGGAATTTCGGTCGGTCCATTACCAGACCCACGGCCAATGATGGACTCTACTTCGGCACGAGAATTAGCCAGGTTGACTCCAAAATCGCTCAGTACTCGAGCAGCAATGCTAGAACCCTCTTTAACAATTCCCAGCAGCAGTTGCTCACTGCCGACGAAATTGTGCCCGAGACGCCTTGCCTCTTCCTGGGCTTGCATGATCACCGCAATTGCCGCATTGGTGAAATGTTCAAACATGTTTTATGGACCTCTGCCAGGATATGGAGCCGAAACCTATAGATAAGTTGAATAACTTGGTGTTAACCAAGGTTACATCAGACATTAAGATTTTTAACTATGTAATAAAAATATACCCATCTTCGAGACATCTCGACAGGTTGGAGAGCCGAAGTTAAGTAGGTGGGGTAACCCGTATATCTTCATAGACAATGGGTATGGTTTCAGTTTGCCCGAAGGATAAAGGAATTTATAGGAATATAAACAAACGGCCATCTAATCTCCATATCTACGCAGAGTGCATAAAAGATTCATAAAGAAATCGCCCCCTCACCTGCATTTGACCTGTGGCAAGTAAGGGGGGCTTCAAATAACGATTTATCTCGCTGCAACTATTTGTTTCTATACAAAAAGGAACTATAGAAACTGATTGACTATAAATTAATTGAGGCAAATCAATATTTTGTCAAAAGTAAAAAATAGAGTGCAAACCGGAATTGGATATTACTCCGTTAACCACTGATGGATTTATGCCAAATCCTTACCCAATGGCCGCCAAGGATGAGTCATCACCCCTGATTATTTACTGCCCGCCATCCTAGATGATGTCAGCTTGAACCGTCTGACAAGTCTCAAGGATTTGCTCATCCAGCTCAGATAGAGCACTAATGGGGGTAAAGCCGCTAATACTCAACTCGGGGCCTACCTGTCCAGCTGCCAACGTCTCAGACTGTACAGCTAAAGAATACGGGTGACTGGTCTGCTCATAGCTATCGATCACATTTAGATCCAGACGAGTCGATGAAATATCACCATTAAAACAATCAAACGAAGAACTGGGCATATAAAATGCACCTACGGTCTGACGACCTGTTACTTCAAACACCATATAGATAGAGCCAGGTTGAGCCGCAACTGACTGTTGACCATATAGGTAGACACCATCTGCTAGGGGAGCATTGGAGACCGCATCAGCCAAGGCAGTAATGGGAGATAAACTGCTCAGCAATGTAGCGCTGAGTAAAACGAGGGCGGACTGGATGAACTTTGGGCAGTGGGGGCGAAATGACAAATAAGCCATGGGATACGTGGTTACACCTCTATGTATTCAAGTATTCATGAACTTCAGGGTTGGCTAAGTGATACCTCTAGGCCTGGGGGATGACGTTTAACACAAGGGCTTGTGATGACTGTCACAAGGAACTGTATTGCTTGTATTTCAAGACTTATACAGTCTTAAGCAAACCTTAAAAGGCAAGCAAATGCAGCTTTAAACGTAAAATCAGGATTGCTTTGAGCCCCGATTCCACCCATGCCGTCACACCGTGACCTTGAACAACAGCTAGCCCAGCTCGATGGACGTAGCTACTCTGCTTACAAAAGCCTGAAGGGCACCTATACCTTTCCTGATTTCGATCTCACCCTGGCCCATATACAAGGCGATCCGTTTGCGGCTCCCAGTCGAGTCAGTATTTGGATTAGTCACGGGCAGGCTCAGTTCCCGGCTATCTATTGGCATGACCAAACACGACAGGCGACCTTGGCCGATTTTCTGCATCGCCACATCCTTGATGTCATTCCCCAAATTCAACAGCGACGGGGTTCGGGTAAAAGTGGTTGTTTAATGGTGGCTCCCACTAGCCAGGTGGTCCTGGCACGCACAGCAGTGCAAGTCACCCCTGAGGGCATTGAGCTACGACTAGGGGTGGGACTGCCTGCCTTTGGGCGAAGGATTGCCGGGACAGCAGCCAGGGACCTCTTAACTCAGGACCTACCTAAATTAGTAACGACAGCCTTGCAATACCAGCCAGCGTGGCAGTTGGCTATAGAAGAGCACATCACCACTGTAGAAAATGCCAATGCGCTGAGGGCACAGCTAGCCGATCACAACCTGGTTGCCTTCATTGCCAATGACTCAATTTTGCCAAGACAGAGTGGTGTTAATCCAAAACCTTTATCAAAGGCAGTTCCTTTTAAATCCCCCAGGGCATTAGAGGTGACGTTACAAGCTCCCCATACAGGCTCCATTACAGGTCTTGGAGTTCCTGCAGGGGTCACTCTAATTGTCGGTGGCGGCTACCACGGCAAATCTACGGTACTTAAAGCCATTGCCCACGGTGTCTATAATCACATCCCCGGTGATGGTCGAGAACAGGTGGTAGCTGATGCAGAGACGGTAAAAATTAGAGCGGAAGATGGTCGTGGTGTTACAGGTGTGGATATTTCTCCCTTTATTGATCGCTTGCCCCAGGGGATATCCACTCAGGCATTTAGTACCATCAATGCTAGTGGTAGTACGTCCCAGGCTGCGAATATTCTAGAAGCAATGGAGGCAGGGGCTCGGGTGCTGCTAATTGATGAGGATACGGCAGCAACGAATTTGATGATTCGAGATCGCAACATGCAAACCCTGATCGCCAAAGAAAAAGAACCGATCACTCCATTTATCGATAAGGTCCAACAGCTCTACACCGATCACGGTATTTCCACAGTGCTCGTCATGGGCGGCAGCGGCGACTATTTTGAAGTGGCCGATCACGTTATCGCTTTAGACAACTACATGGCCCATGATGTCACGGCTAAAGCAAAAGCGATCGCCACTGAATACCCCAGCAAACGTCAGGGCGAAGGAGGACAGCAGTTCGGTACCATTACCCAGCGATGTATCCAACTCCCTCAATTTGATCATGGTCGCAAGCCCGCCAAAGTCAAAACCCAACGACTCACCACCCTCACCATTGGCCCAGAAGACATCGACCTACGCGGCATCGAACAACTGATAGAACCGAATCAAACCAGAGCCATTGCCCATGCCATCCTTACCTGGCAACAACAGAACCGTTGCCACTCCCTAAAAAATCTCCTAGACGACATCATGAGCTGGGTAAAGCGACAGGATTTTGATGCGCTCACCCCCTACCCCATGAATGATCTCAGTGAGTTCCGCCGCCATGAATTAGCCGCTATTATCAATCGCCTGAGAAGTCTCAGAGTAATCTCAGATAGCGAAGATTCGTTGCCCCAGTAGAAACACCTATAAATGTTGTCTAGATCCCTCATTATTGAACCTTCAGTGAATCGTTTTTGTCACCGATAGCCACTCAAGGCAGGTGGGCACGTTTAGCTTGAGATAGACGTGCCTTTTTATACCCATACTGGTCCAATGCAACACCCTCAAGAACCCAATCTCGAACAGCCGCGTATTAAATGGTCCTGGCTGACCCTAAGCTGCATTAGCCTATTCTCTGGTTTTTTATACCTGGCCGTTGCAGACATCACGGCCCCTATTCAGCTCACTCAAAATCCCACCGAGCAGCAACCGTAGTAGTTAAGCCCAATTTACAAAAATCATACTGAGAAGGTTCATCATTTTTTACGATGATGAACCTTGTGGGTTTAAACAAATTATTTAAACCTTGTCCACGTCCAGAACTGGAGTTTTACCGTGGGAGAAACTACAGGTTTCAACTTGGACGTGGTTTATGTTGACTATCCAGCCAATCGACAAATGTTGAATGTTCAGCAGTTGCTAATCCCTTTTGCACGTCTGCTAACACAGTAGCCATATCACCCTTTAACAAAGCTTCCACAGACAAATCTAAGCCTGGAAAGAAACTACTGCAGATCAACCCCTGCTCATCGGGGGACAGTTGCTGATATTCACCATCGGTTAACTGAAACCAGCTAATCTGACAATCTAGTACCTGCCATACAATATATTCTTTGACACCATTGCGCCGGTAAACAGTCTTCTTTTCGTGTAAGTCATAGGCGGCACTGCTACCGGCAATTTCTACGATTAGTTCAGGCGCACCCTCTACATAGTCGTCTTCGCTAATATACGATTGACCACCATAAGCTGTCTTAACACGAAGTAGCGCATCGGGTTGTGGTGCATTATCAAGGTCAAGACGAACCGTAGAATTATCTGCCGCTTCTAGACCAGGAGTGAGGGCAGCATAAACGCCTAGCCACATCATGATGTCACTATGGGGTTTACCATGCTTACGATATCTAAGGGCAGCAGGCACGTAGACGACTCCTTCGATCAGTTCGGCTTTTTTGAGATTAGGCATGGCAGCGTATCGCCGCTCAAACTCATCACGACTGAGGTGATCGCCATTTTCAAGCTCGGGGGGGCTTAGGACTGATTGATTAGCTGAAGCCATGGCTCACAAAGTTGATAAATCTGTTCGACTCATAGTCACTGCTGCATTTCCTCAACACAGAACAAACGTTAACGTTGAAAGCATTTTTCAAGTTGAAAATAATGCAGACCATAATTATCTGAAAATCGCCTAACGAAATCCTTTGTCATACCGTCAGCTAGACTCCATACATTATAAAATCCAAGGGGCTCGCCACCCTTTCGAATGCGAACCCCTCGGATTTTATATTCAACTAGCTAGTGGCCATTGGATTTAAACCGCAGCTGTTTCCTTTGCCCACTCAGTGTGGAATGTACCGTCTTGATCCACACGTTTGTAGGTATGGGCACCAAAGTAATCGCGCTGAGCCTGGGTGAGATTCTGAGGTAGTTGAGCCCGGCGATAGCTGTCAAAGTAATCCAATGACGCGCTAAAAGCCGGTACCGGCACACCATACTGGGCTGCCATTGCTACCACATCCCGCCAGGCAGATTGTCGGTCCAGAATCGTTTGCTTAAACTCAGGAGCCAACAACAAGTTAGGCAATGCAGGATTTTCAGAAAACGCATGCTTAATCTTGTTTAGGAAGCGGGCTCGAATAATACAGCCACCTTTCCAAATGCGAGCACATTCGCCTAAGTCTAGATCATAGCCATAGGTCTCTGATGCCTTGCGCAACAGGGCCATGCCCTGGGCATAGGAACAAATCTTGGAACAATACAGGGCATCGCGAATCTTATTGATCCACAGGGTAGTGTTCTCGGTGATCTTGCCATCAGGACCGCTAATCTGAGTGGATGCTGCCACCCGCTCATCTTTAATCGATGACATAATCCGAGCATTGACCGCCGCTGTAATCGTGGGAATCCCCACACCCATTTCTAAGGCATTCATCACGGTCCAACGACCGGTACCTTTTTGACCAGCGGCATCCAAAATTTTCTCTACCAGGGCTGTATCACCTTCGGTCTTAGTGAAAATATCAGCCGTGATCTCAATTAAGAAAGAATCTAGTTCCTCCGTGGTATTCCACTGGGCAAAAACTTCGTGCAGTTGCTGATGACTCAGACCCAGGACATTTTTCATCAGGTCATAGGCTTCGGCAATCAACTGCATGTCGCCATACTCAATGCCGTTGTGCACCATTTTGACGTAGTGGCCGGCACCGCCAGAACCGATATAGGTGACACAGGGACCGTCATCCACTTGGGCGGCAATTTTTTTGACAATGGGTTCGATGGACTCATAGGCCGCACGGGTACCACCGGGCATAAGGCTAGGACCATTTAAGGCTCCTTCCTCACCACCGCTCACACCCATACCGATAAAACGGAAGCCAGCACCCTCAAGGGTCTTCACACGACGCTCGGTGTCCTCATATAGGGAGTTACCACCATCGATAATCATGTCTTCGGGATCGAGCAGCGGCATCAGCTGGTCAATGACCGCATCCACTGGCTTGCCTGCTTTGACCATCAGTAGAACCCGACGGGGTCGCTCTAAGGACGCCACAAACTCCTCCAAGGAATAGGCAGCCACGACATTTTTGCCCACCGCTCGATTAGCCATGAAGGCATCTGTTTTTTCGCGGGATCGATTGTAAACAGAAATCGGAAAACCATTGCGTTCGACGTTGAGGGCTAGATTTTCCCCCATCACCGCCAGACCAATTACTCCAAAACTTTGTGCCATAACCTGTTTCCTAGTGTCTAAATTTGTGGCCACATTCAAAACTCAAATCTTTCGTAGAGGAAAACTCAAAGTTCAACTTGAATGTGATACGGGCGCTGTCTTGGCTACCAGCGTAGACACTATTTTCTAAAACATGGACGGACTCATAGGTTTTCTTCAAACTCCATGTAATAACGATGGATTCAAGGTTTCATTTGCTACCAGAATGCTTGTTCTTTTAAGGTATTCGGTGTTTTTTGTGATTTATAGTACAATTGAACCATTAACCAAGTTCAGATATTTCTTAATTAATTGCAATGCCCACTTTGTCACCGAGGCGACGCAGGGTTAAGCAGGTTTACGGCATGATGTATCAGAACTTGAGCAGTTGCTTTTCTGTGGAGCTTTTACTTAGTAGCCCCTTCACAGTTAGTATCGGTTTTAGTTACTTATTCGTTTTCAAAGGTTTTTTAGTTCCCAACTTGCGTTATGCCTACGTCTAGAATGAAGCTCCTTAGCATTGACCTTGGTCGTACAGCCACTAAAACCTGCATCAAGCGCAACCAGAATGATGTGGTCCTCGTTCCTTCGAATGTTGCCCATCTGACAGTAGAGCAGGCGCGGCGCGGTGGGTTTGAATCGCAACCGAGCGATCCACTGCTGGATATGTGGCTGGAATATCAGGGTAAGGGGTATGCCGTTGGTCATTTGGCCGCTGACTTTGGGGCGGACCTGGGTGTGGGCCAGTCAAAAGTAGATGATGCCTTGGTCAAAACCTTAGCCTGTGTGGGCTACTTTGGCCTGAAGGGCAACCTTGGCGTTGTGCTGGGGCTGCCATATCACTCCCAGGAACAGTTTGATAGCGAAAAAGCGGAAATTATTAGCCTGCTGACGTCCCCCCATGTCATGGTCTACCGGGGAGAGTCCATGGACATAAATGTGGAGAAGGTCTGGGTTATGCCAGAAGGGTATGGCAGTCTGATCTGGAGTGAAGCCCAGAATAAGCGCACATCTAGCCCTGACTTTCCCAATCTATCGGTGGCCATTGTGGATATTGGTCATCAAACCACAGACTTTTTGGCCATTGATCGCTTCCGTTTTGCTCGCGGTGCGTCGCAAAGTGAATCCTTTGGGATGGCGCAGTTTTATGAGCGGGTAGCGGCTCAGATTGATGGAGCAGATAGTCAGTCCTTATCGTTAATTGCTGCCGTTCATAACCCAGAGGGGGAGCGATTCTATCGTCCTAAGGGAGCATCACGCCCCACCGACCTAGACGAAATTTTGCCCAGTTTACGTAAGAGTTTTGCTCGTGAGCTGTCCCAGCGTTTTTTGAGTTGGCTGCCGGAGCGGGCTACGGATGTAATTGTGACGGGTGGCGGCGGTGAGTTTTTCTGGGGCGAGCTGCGGCCTCTACTAAAGGAGGCCAGACTCAAGGGACATCTGGCTAAGCCTTCACGCCAGGCAAATGCCCTTGGGCAATACATATATGGTGAAGCTCAGCTGGCTAACCTGAAGGCCGCTGCCGCTGGTTAGATTGACGGATAACCCCTGGTTATGCGTTATTAGGGGCAGTGCTAAACCACGTCCAAGTTGAAATCCGTAGTTTCTTCTACGGTAAAACCTAGTTCTGGACGTGGATAAGGTTTATTGCTCCTGACTAATATGGCTGCTAGATCCATCCGTAAGAGCGTTTCCTTTGATGAAAGCAAGGGAGATAAGGCCTTGTTGGATGCGATCGCAGCCCACCAGTCTGAGCATGCCCAAAGCTTTAACGAGCTATGTAAGCAAGCGTTGCATCAGTATCTACTGAGTCGAGAACCGACCCAGTCGGTACTACTATTTATGGAGCTACAGCACCAGGTAGCCCAGTTAGGTGTCCGGGTCGCCGCCCTTGAAGACGAAACTAGCATTGCATCAGCATTTAGCCAGCCAGAGTCACCCATAGCGGCAACCAAAGACACCATTACAGAAACAGTCAATGACGTTCTCCCTACAGACCATGACTCCAGCATGAGTGATGATCCCGTGCTCAGTCGTTTGGGACCGTTATTAGATGACTTTTGAGTCTGTAGGGACAGGGTTTATAACCGTTCTTAATTATGTACGGACCTGGCTCCACCCATAAGAAAAGACCTCAATCGTGTAACCAGTGACAGACAATCCAACAAAATCTTCAAGAAAAGTGTGAATGAATGTCCCACACTTCATCAAATCTTGCCCACCTTTGGGAATAACACCGGTAGCATAAATCTAAGGGTGTATTAAGAACTTTATATATTCGGGGGTTTTAATGATCTCACCATCTCTGTAGCTGGCTGGACCCAGATTAGTCCATTGCGTAACTACAGATTAACCACTGATGAATCAGTGGATTCAAGCAAATTGAACTGAGGTCATTGCAGAGTAGTCCTTAATTATCTAGCTGGTTCACATCCGACAGTAATGGAAAAATTGAACGTAGCAGCGACTGGTCGCTGGCTGTCATTGGTTTGTGCATCCTTGGGGATGTTGTTATCAATGCCCAGGTCTGCTAACGCGCAGTCAGCCCTCACTTGGGCCAGGGTAGAACTCACCCGAAATCAAGTTCAATTATTTACAAATGGGCAGTCCCGCAGGGCGAAGATATCCGATGTTTTGGGTGTCAATGATTCCTTGAGCACAGCTCGTAGTGCCCGTGCAGAACTCCGTTTTAACGATGGTTCTCTCGCCCGCATCGGTGAAAGCGCAGTTTTTCGATTTACCCCCAACACTCGAAACTTTCGCCTATCCAACGGGACCGTACTGCTACTGATTCCCCCAGGACAGGGGCGCACCACGATTCAAACCCCCAATGCCACTACGGGTATTCACGGATCAGCTTTGTTTGTCCGCTTTGTACCTGAAACTAACACCACCATTATTGGAGCTCTGACCAACAATTCAGAAGGTCCCATGATGGCCTTCAATGAAGATGGGTCTGTGCAACAACCTCTCTATGCAGGGGAAATGGCAGTACTGCAAGGAGATGGCATCCTGCAGCACTTCTCCTTTGACATGGTTGAGTTCTATGAAACGAGTGATCTACTCGCTGATATGCAGTTGGACGATCCTGAAGCAACCACAGGGGATGTTGGGTTGGACGCCGTCAGACAAGAAATTCAAGACGCTCTAAATCAACAACAACAGTTTGAAAACGATGATGATGTCATTGAAAATCCGGCATTTCTGTCGGCCAATCCTAATGCACCAATCGCTTCAGTGACATACATTCAGGATTTTGCCAGATCCCCCGCCGCTAATTTCTTACAACAAGACGGCATCGAATTTAGTCGCCTTGCTAATCCACCGTCAGCCCAGGTCGAGCCGCCCCCGACGCCCCAGCCGCCACCGCCTCAACCACCGACCCCCCAGCCTGACCCCCCGACCCCAAATCCACCTGTTGAGCCACAACCGCCAACACCACCGGTCAAACCAGAGGTGGGTGAGATTGCGCCTCAGCCGACTCAGCCTGTTACCCCTGACCCTATTAATGCTGGTGGACCAACCACACCAGGGAATGGTCCTAATCAGCCGGGTGGACAGCCAGTTATCCCTGAAACTACGGCACCTAACCCAGTACAGCCGATTGATAAACCCACTCCCATCAACGAACCGGTGGTGATCGAACAGCCCGCGCCCGCACCTGTGCCAACACCGGAGATTGTCATTGCTCCGGAAGCACCCACGGCGGCCCCTAATGAGCTGATCAATCAACTGATTGAAAAACCAACAGAATTGCCAAACACCCCCGTTGTCCCTGTGGAACCCACTGTTTTACCTCCGGAGACGATCATTCCCCCCATCGAGACGGTTGTAGAACCAGAAACTGAAGCCCAGATTGACCGGTTGCCAGACGATGTGATTGTGCAAGAAGCACTGCCGCCAACAACAGATCCTGGGGAAACAAATCCTGCAGACACCCCACCGCCCGGTCAAGTTGGGGCCACCCCCGGCCAGTCAGGTGAACCGCCCCCTGGTCAAGTTGGGGCCACGCCTGGACAGGGAGGAAATATTTAACTGAGATTTAAACCTTGTCCACGTCCAGAACTGGAGTTTTTCCGTAGAAGAAGCTACCGGTTTCAACTTGGACGTGGTTTAAGTGTGGGGTTAATGGCAACCTCACACTTGAACCTCATACTTAAAATCTCACACCTGGGGAACTGGAACCTTTTGCGGAAAGAGTTGACGCAAACTTTGCTGACGCTGTTCTAAGGTCTCAGTATCTGACCACCAGAGCGATTCATAAAAAAAGAAGGACACACCTGCATAACTGCGATCGCGCACAGCCCCCACCTGTTCCTGGATCCGCTCCATGGGTACAGGTCGTCCCCGCAAACCGCTGAGTACACCTACTGCCGTGGGAATATGACGGCGGGCTGCTTGAGCGGGGGGACGGTTCATCTCCCACACAAACCGACCCAGGTCACTGCGATAGAGTTGCACAATCAACTCCTCTACATAGCCTCGGTTTACCCACGTATCCCAATCTTGCAAAAAATACTTGTAGGCAAACTCATGGGGATTAGGAGACACCGAAAAAATAGCCTTGGGCTGACGTGCCTTGACCACGTCAAAGGTGCGTCGCATAACATCGGTAATTTTGTCAGCGCGCCAACGGGTCCATTCAGGATCAAAATGATCGGCTGGAGGAGCCTGGCCATGATGCTCCTGACGATATAGGTCAACAGTGTAGGGATCGTAGCCATAGACTGCCGGTAAACCAAAGTGGTCGTCTACCTGAAATCCATCAACGGAATAGTTGGCTACTAGCTCACTTACCATATCGAGCATAAACTGCTGTACTTCCGGATGGAAGGGATTTAGCCACACCCGATTGTGGGTGCCTTCCGCTTTGACTGTACTGCCATCAGCTTTTTGGGTCAGCCACTCTGGATGACTCCGGGCTAGGGCAGAGTCTGCTGGAGCCATAAACCCAAACTCAAACCAGGGAATCACTCGCAGCCCCAGGGGATGGGCCAGACCAATCAGCTCTTTGAGCATGTCGCGATCGCCCTGAGCGGCTTCCAATGCCTCGTTCCGCTCACCGGTATTGTCCAAGTCTGGGTACAGCCCTTGCTTGTAGCCAAAGGTCCGCTGTGCCACAGCGCTAGGGTACAGGGTATATCCCCAGTTCCACACGGTGGGATACACCGTATTGAAATTGAGCGAGGCCAGTCGCTGCAGACCCGACTCCAAATTTTCACGGGAAAACAATACCTGACTATCAATATTCGTCAGCCACGCTCCTCGAATCTCCTGCTCGGGAATTGGACGAGGGGCCAAGGGAACTGGCTGAATCCGCTGGGGGATCAGGGCTGCCATGGTCTGATCGGCACTGGCAGCACAGAGCAAATTAGCCGCCATCCGGTAGGATTCACTACGATTAGGGTTTAGACGCGGTTTCCTACCTGAAGTATCGGCCTCAACCGGAATCACTCCCTGCGCCAGGGCAGCGGCTACGCCTTCGCGGTAGTCTGTGGAGATCAGCGAGCTATCGCGAAAGGTGGCTTTAAGTAAACGGGTGGCATCGGCCTGGTAGGGTAAGGCGGCTCCAGTCGTGAGCACAGAGAGGGCCTGCGATCGCAAAATATGTCGTTGCCCTCCAGCAGCATCTCCCAAGGCAGCTACCAGCAATTGTTCCGTTTCGGACTCACCCTCAAATGTCAGCCCCAGGGCCTCATTAGCCGCCGCAAACTTGCCTGGAAATAAACCTAATACCGAGGTGGCAAACTGTTGTTGTGAAATCGGTTGTGCCCCATAACGCACCTGATCCACAGCCAAGATTTGACGCTGGCTCAAAACCGAAACACAGGGCTGCTGACGCCAATCATCTATAGCATGGGCACTCATGCTAAGCCAGCCAACCCAACCACAAATTAATAGCCCTAACAGACCGTAGCGCCCAAACTTTGAGCGTCTAGAGAATATAGAAAAAAACACGGATATTAGCCCCCGCTCCGCTTGGCACGATAGCCCTTAGCAATCAGGAGCTCCACCAACTTAGGCGCATGCTCCCCCTGGATTTCGATAGTGTTATCCTTCACCGTGCCACCAGAACCACACTGAGCTTTGAGCGCCTTAGCCAGCTTTGTCAAAGTCTCAGGTGAGTGCTGAAAACCACTAATAACAGTCACCTTCTTCCCTTTACGCCCTTTGCCACTCACCTGTACCCGCAGGTCTTGCTCCGCTGGCGGTCGATCAGGTACCGCCCTTTCCATGGCCGGGTTTTGTCCAAATTCTGAATACACCACCCGATCGGTAGCCTGCCCAGTTTTTTTCCCCTTACGTTTTGCCATGCATGGCTCCTTGTTTTAATCCCAGAAATTTTCCCACGCATTGCGGGGTTGACTCTGATTGATCTGAGAGGAACTATCAAATGCTGGTGTTTGTAGAGGCGCTGCAGTCTCTATATCAGCAGGGGGCAATACTTGAGTATTAGCTCTGCCTGCCGACGGAGCCGTCGTCCCCAGGGAGCCAGTGGCTGGTTGGGTTGAAAAGGGATCGGCCCCCGAGCGCTGCTGAGTTAGACGATTAAAATCTGACAGCGATGCAGGGGGAACATAGCCCGTTGTCCCCGGTGGCGGAGACATATTAGGTGTAGTGCGAATAAATGGCCGATTGAGGCCCTCTAAACTGCCGGGAGCTACACCCGTTTGACCAAATTGGTCAAACGAAAAGGTTGTTTGACCAATTGCTTGATTATCAGTCGCATTGTCAACCGCAGCAGCTTCACTCGTAGTGCCCTCTCTAGAGTCCACATCAGAGTTGCTAGTTCCACCAGTTAGACCAGTCCTCGCAGGGCTAGTCGGTGAGCTTGCAGGCAACTCCAACTGACGCTGGGCAAACGAAGCCCCTAAAGCACTTGCTGCTTGCCCAGACTCAGACTCAGACCTGAGATTCAATATGGATTCTGTCGGTCGCTGTACCGGAGCTATGGTCTGAGGATCATTAGACTGCACATTGGCCCCTCGCGCCCCCGTACCCAGAAAGCTATATTCGCCGATGTAGCGCTTTAAGCGGTCAACATTCGACTCGCTTACCTCTGAAGCATCGATAGCAGCGTTGAGAGCAGCAGCAGCACTAGAGTCTCCGCCGGTTGTCAAGGCAGATACGTCAGAATCCAGCTGAGCCAACAACAGCTCAACATTATCCAGCTCAGCGGCAATCGATTGCTCTTCTGGTGTCAGGGACTCAAGCAACCTATCCGTAGAGTTGGAGTTGCTTGAGTTGTTTCCTAGTCCTTGAGCATTGATTTGCCAGGGTAGCTGCCCCGGATTTTGACGATATTCCCAGGCATACAGACCAACAATCCCCGTCATTAGAATGCCAAGCCATAACCATGGATTTGAGGCAAATTGTAATCGAGACGGCAGGTATCGGACAGATGGAGGTAACCGCATAAGTAAATGCCCCAAATCAACGATAGCCATTGGCATCGCCTGGGGTGACGATCTTACAAAAAAAGCACGGACACAGTTGCTAACTAGGTTGCCCCTTTAAGCCTATGCTGACACGTATCAAAAAAAGTTGCCTATAGAAGCGTAACAATAGCCCCATTGGCACAGAGGCTAACCCCTTCTTAGTAAGCGATTATAGGTCATGGTCAAAAACCTGACTCCATAACCGCAAGGTTTATTCAGCTTGCCGATAGCGGTTCTAAAAACTCGAAGTATACTTACCTTAAACTCAGCAACCGCTATTCAAAGATTTGGTTAAGCGTTCTGACTTTCAAACGGTCCTGTATCAATTGTTCTAATATTATTGACGACTGCGGCACCCCGCAGACTATATCAGGGTTAGCATAGATTTCTCGTACCACATTGGCGGTTTGGTAGCACATGTAATGTCTACTTCTAAAGTCCCCCAACTTCCTCTCACAGACGATAACGAAGCCAGTAGCCTTCGTTATGAAGTCAATCCGGCTATTGCCCTGAATGCACTGACCGATATTTATAAACAGGTACAACAGTATCAGGTACAACTGCGACATCTGGCCCAGAACATTCATCAGGTTTATGCAGAAGGACCGGTTGTTTCGGGCTGGCTAGCCTCTGAAGCCAGCTTAAATGCGGCAGTAAAGCACTCTCCTGCTGTTAAGCATGTAACCCCTGCAGCCTCCTCTGGTAGTTGTCATTTGAGTACAGAAGATATCCAGGTAGACAACCCTCTCAAGCCCCAGCAGCAGTTGGAGCCCCACCAATCTCCAAACGAAATAGATGTGGCGCTCTTCCGCCATGGTGATGCCAACGATTTGATGAACTATCTGTCAGCCCTAGAAAGCTCCATGCTAGAACAGGGGGCATCAGACGATGAGGTGGCGAGTAGCAATTCCCAATCTCATCAACCTTCATCGGAGGACATTGGGAATCCCAGCCAATATTACCTTTGCCAGTTGGACAGCAGCGGCCAAATTCAGGCTGAATCCTGTCCACCAGAACAGGTACCGGTGTTGAGCATGGCCATTGCCCGTTACCGACGTCTCAATCAGCTGATCAAGCAAAAACAAGAGATTGAGACCAAACTCCAGGCTGTCGTAGATATATTGGGAGATGCCCAACGCGTATTGACGGACTAGGGCTTATTGTTTATTTGGTTGAGACGTTCCATGGAACATCTCAACTGCCGGTTTTCAGTAATTACTGACCTTGCCAACGTTTAATTTCGGCCTGGGCCTGGTCGTAATTGGGGGTGTTCCGAGGAATCAATGTCGCTGCTTCGATGGCGTTACTGTATCGTCCCTGAGCTGCGCGCGCGCGCGCAATGGTCAGCATTTTGCCCGTCCATTCGGCAATTAGACGCTGGGCATCGGCATATTCAATGGGCTGATTAGAAGGGACATCCTGAAGCTTCAAAATCCCTTTTTGATAGGTGCTGGCCTGGCCCATACGAGGAATGGCCTGGGCTTCACGGATTAGTTCTCGGGTTTTAGTACGGGCTTCCCAGAAGCCAATCCGTTCCTGGGCCTCTTGATAGACATCGGCAGGCTCACGGGGAATCAACTTAGCGGCATTAATGGCCGCCTGTAGTTCGGTCTCTGCAGCTCGACCTTCGGCCAGGTCAAGGATAACCAGGCTCCAGCGCTGGATATCGGCCTGAGCCTGGTTGTAGTTGGGGTCACCGGGGGGAATTTTGCGGGCGGTTGCGATCGCGCTAGCAAACCGAGACGCCTGGCTAGGCCGCAATGTCCGTCGCGCCTCCTCTAGCAGTGCCGCCGTATCTTCTCCTGAGGCGCTACCAGACGTAGTGTTACTAGATGATGTCACCGTGTTAGAACTAGCCGCTGTTGGCGTCTCTGTTGGCGTCTCTGAGGCAGCCGCATCTGGGTCATCTGGAGTCGTCTCCCCATCACCAGCGGCGGCATCAGACTCATCCACCTCCAGACCAATATCCTCGAGATCCACATCAACAGTGTCTGGGGTGTCTGTATCCGAGTTATCCGACCCCTCAGCATCTGAGGTCTCAGTATCTGAAGCATCAGCATTTGGAGCCTCAGCATCCGGGTTATCCGAGGTTTCAGCATCTGGATTATCCGGAGCCTCAGCATCCCCAGCCCCAGCCTCACCCACTGTCGGATCTACTGTCGGATCCACCGTCGGATCTGCATCTGGAACATCCGATGTAGACGGATCCGTACCATCAGAGTCCATACCCACACGGGCCAACCAGCCCGGTGGCAACTGACTCAAAGCATTTTTCACCACCGGCTGATCGCGGAACAAAACAGCCCCTAACAACAGCAAAGCTACGAGTGCACCCAGCGCCCCTAGACAACCACCCACATTGCTCCTGCTTGGCTCAACGTCCGGCAAATCATCTGTCAGCGTTGTGCCATAATCATCTGGATTATCAACGTCACCTTCTACCAGATCCAATGAGAAGGGTTCTTGTGGTGGCTCTTCCGGTAGTTCATCTTCCAGAACAAACTCTTCTATCGGTTCTGGCATCGGCTCTGGAATCAGATCTGCCCCATCGACATACTCAGCATCCGGATTATCAGGGATAAGAGGGGGTTCTTCCGGCACATACTCATCCCCATACGGGCTATCGGAAATTAGGGAATCGACTCCTGCGGAGGCCTCTGTAGAGGCACCCACTGAGCCCACATCTCCCGCCACATCAGCGGTCTCAGGCGCAGCAGTATCCCGCTGATGCCAGAGCAATCGAAATTTTTGTTCTTCCGGTAGGTCAACCACCGGATTTTGGATCGGTCGCCAATGTTGGTCACATAGCTCAGGCACCCGCTCCACCAAATAGCGCTCTAGATGACTGAGGGTGGCACAACCGTCATAGCGTAGTCCCTCCAGGAGTGCGGCTGTAAATAAGCCATGACGCACCGCCAAAGTTTCATGGGAAAACTCATTGGGCTGACAGGAGAGAATTAGCGGGATCCGGGCCTTACGAGCCAGCTTTGTCACCTGCTCACCGATCGCCTGACCAGCCAGAGCACTCTGGCTGCGGTTCATATCCAGCACCATCATGGTGTTTTTAGTGGGCGCTTGCTTGAGGTACTTAACCACATCCTGCAAAGCAATACCCGTTTGCTTAATCTGGGCCGGATCACCGTCCACCGGCATTAGGTAATCCTTATTATCCGCCTGGGCTCCATAACCACTGAAATAAAACCAAAGCGTGTCATCACTTTGCACCCGTCCCTGACAAACGGTTTCCAGCCAATCAATGATCGACAATCGGTCTGGGTAGACCGCTTCATGCTCAGTCGACTTGGACAAATCACTCAGCAATATACAGTTTCCCGGCGCAAACCCGGCATCATCAATCAGGTATCGTCGAATACCCACTGCATCATTTTGAGCCTGCATCAGCGGCTGAAAGCCCTGATACTGATTGATTCCGATAATAATTGCCCAGCAAGTCGACATCAGAGGTCACCAAGTACAGATTGGACGTTGAAGGAAGCAAATGCATTCAGCGCCATATGGTACTGCAAGTTGAGCAGTTTGCGCTTATATCCGGTATGAACTTATAGATCAATGCATATCTTATTGCCTACTAATCCATTATTTTCCTGCTTGTATCAATTCAAATTTACGTAGCTTCAGCCAGAATAGTTATTCATCCAATCAAAATTTTGGCCTGGGCAGCTGCCTACTCATTGATCATTCACGATACAAAAGTGGGAAAGTTTGACGATAGTTGATTGATTAAACCGTAACCTTATAGGGCTTTCTTAAACCACACCCCAGTTAAAACCTGAGGTTTTTTCTAAAGCCAGATTAGAATTCTGGGCATAGACAAGGTTTAAATCTAAAGTTTTGATCGCGGTTTATATTACAGTTCTATCCGTACGGCGTTAATCTATAGCACCTGTTAATTTACATGTCCACGACATCTCCCTACCGGCCTTATTCCAGACGGCGACGCAAGCGCCCCCTCACGCGGCGTCTCGGTGCCTCATTTGCGCCCGTAGGGTTAGCAATCTTGCTAGGAACGTCAGGGGCGTTGTGGCTGACTGAAGCGCTGATTATGCCAAAGGCGTCCTATGCGTATACGTCACGGTTAAATTTATTTTTGGCGTTAGAGCAGGATGAGCCCTATGGGAGCCTGGTCCGTCGGGCGAATATGGCGGCACGGGCTGGGGCACAGCGTAGTTTCGATCAGGATCTGTTGATCACGGAAGTGGTGATCATTGTGACTGGGGAAAATAGTGATGGCATTTCGGTACCGGTATTGACTCTACGGGTGAGTCGTCAGGAATGGAGTCAGCAGCCGGTGACTGAGTATTGGGCGACTTATTTTCGTGGCGCGCAGACGTTGCTGGAGTCGTCGTCGAGTAGTTCGTTTTAGAAGTGGTCTGCAGGCTGTCGACAAGATAGCACTCACCCGCCCAGGGTTCAAAACCCAGGGCTAATTGACTCAAAACCCACTAACCCCCTACCTCCCCTGCCCCTGCCAACCTTTTTATTTTCCAACCCTGTACTCCACGTGCAACTTTGGTCTATCATCGATAGGTTATCTAACTTTTTCCCAGGTCCATGGCAGTTCCTAAGAAGAAACGCTCCAAATCGAAGCGCAATATGCACCGCGCGGTTTGGAAGAAGAAAGCAGAATTACAGGCTCAGCGGGCGTTGAGTCTTGGTAAGTCGGTATTGACAAATCGGTCCAATAGCTTTGAGTATCCTCAGGATGATGAGGATGAGGACGACGACGAGTAAGGTTACGGACGTCTTTTTTGCAAAAGCAGCGGGTGGAATTCTTCATGAATTTTGCCCGCTATTTTTATGACATAGATATTCATTGAAATACAAAATTGAGAAAACGTAAGAAATTCGATTTGTGCCTTTCATCCTCAACTATCAGTACTGGCAACTTTGTGTGAAGATGATGGCACCAAGTGAGAAGCAGTGCTATCGGATTTAGCAGGACAACATGTTTATCGTTCCATTCATTCCATTTTCCTCAATAATGTCGATGCTGCACTCATGCTGTTCGATCCCACTAATCGCCAACAGCCTCTTAAAGGAACAGATTTTTGGTTAGAGAAACTCAAGGGTAAAAACAACTCCCTCCGAGTGTATTAATTGGGGCTCGTAAGATATACGGCAACAACCGCAAGAGACTGATGCGGGCTGGCAATTCACCAATGCTGAAATGATGACTGCAATTGGTCATTTAGAAACCCATGGCTATATTACAAGTCTGAAAAGTTCTGCAGGAGATACTAATACGAAATCCTGGCTGATAGCGTCCGGTATCGCAGGGCATCCACAAGGGAATGACCTTACAAGATTGTCTATTTTTAATCGGGCTTAATGAATTTGGATTTGGTATAACATTCTTCTATTGACAGACAAACATCCTCGTGAATTAGGTGAAATTAGTGAAAAAGAACTCTTGAAGGGAGAATATTCATTTAAAGAACTTGATGATCTAGCAAAACCTGAACAACAGATTTTGCTAGATCATCTATCTTACTTAGATCTTGCACCTGGCAAGGCAGCATTAACACGCCTTGGGCTCAAAGTCGCAAGGCTAACTGGCTCAAAACCGCTCAAGCGGTTAAAGAAGCCCTAAACACTCTATATTTAGAGCTGCCCAGCCAATCTTGTCCCTCTAGTGGACAGCCCTCAATTAGCGTTGGGTTTTGAACCCAACGTGGGTTTGAGCTTCATAACCGACCTTAGTCCAAGATCTGAGCCCCTAACGAATAACGTTGCTATTCGTTAAACCTAAAAGAAACACGATTGTTGCAATTTCATCGACAATCAGCCTCTTTCAGAGTGAATTAGGTTGTGTTTCTTAGGAGCCTTACGTTTTTTAGAACACAACGAAACCTGAAAAAAGTCTTCTGAAAGTCTTTATTAGCTATGCTCACGAAGATGAAGCAAGCTTTGAAAGATAAGTTGATCAAAATGTTAGCGGGACTCCAACAACATAAATTGGTTGAGGCTTGGGAAGATCGTCAAATTAGACCTGGCGATGACTGGCATCAAGAAATTCAAAAGGCAATGAACGAATGCGACTTAGCCATATTGCTAATCAGCGCAGATTTTATCAATTCACGCTTTATCAACGAGGAAGAAGTGCCTAAACTACTGGCCCGTCGTCAAGCGGAAGGCATGTGGGTTGTCCCCATCATTATTCGGCCTTGCATGTGGGACAGTGAGCCGATGTTTAGGGGATTACAAGCTTTACCAAAAGATGGGAAACCGGTGATCACATTTCCGAATGACAATGGCGAGCGCGATCAGGCTTGGACAGATATTGCGAAAGAGTTGGAGAAGTTCGCGAAGGAGTTGCAGGGAGATTAGGAAAGTTGGGAGATGGAGAGAGGATCGCTGGTGGCGTTAGCGGTCGAAACCCACCCCGCCTTTCAGGCACCCCTCCCGAGAGGGGATGGATTCTCGTTATAAGATTTTTTGCACCAAGCAGACTCCATCTTTGCTTGCAAAACCTATGCCACGACTCCGTAACTCTCCCCTCCTGGGAAGAGCTCCGGGGTGACTCCCCTATGCAATTTTTGCAGCTCTCAATTCGAATAATAACTTCTTAATACTTAAGAAACCCCTTACACCAAACCTTATTCATGCAGAATAGCTAAGGCGGTGGGCGATGCCCACTGTCTTATGCTGCCGATTGCCTTTCCCCTGTGCACAATATGGTTCTAGCCGCAGTTGACCACGGTGCCCCTCTATCGCTCCATAGCCCGTTTATTTCCCTGACCATCCTGCTACTGGTGGTCTTAATTTTACCCCCCCTATTTGAACGGCTCAAACTGCCTGGCCTAGTCGGGCTACTGTTTGCAGGCGTGGTCCTGGGAAAAAGCGGTCTGGCTGTCTTGACAGCCGACACCGAAACCATGGAACTGTTGGCAGAAATCGGGAAAATATACCTGATGTTTGTGATCGGCCTGGAAATCGATCTGGCTAGATTTCATAAAACCCGTAACCGTTCCCTGAGTCTAGGATTATTTATTTTTGGTTCGTCCCTGGCTGCCGGGCTGTTAGTCGGACGCCTGCTGGGCTTTGACTGGAATACGGCCCTGCTGATGGGCTCCATCTTTGCCCCCCATACATTATTGGCATACCCCATCGTGAATCGACTGGGGGTAATGGGTAACGAATCCATTACCGTTACCATTGGGGCCACTATTTTCACCGATATTCTCGGCCTTTTACTGCTGGCCATTTCTATTTCTATCCATGCCGGAGAGTTTTCCCTGTTTAGCCTGGTGGCTCAGATCCTCGCCCTGGCGATCTATGCCGCTACCGTCCTCTTTGGCCTGGACTGGGCCGGGAAATTTTATTTTCGTCGGACAGGGGACGAACAGGGGAATCAATTTGTCTTTGTTCTCTTAGCTGTATTTTTAGCCTCGGTTGGTGCCCAACTAGTCAACGTTGAACGCATTGTTGGCGCATTTTTAGCAGGGCTGGCGGTCAATGACGTTCTAGGGGAAGGACCGGTCAAAGAGAAAGTTGAATTTGTCGGCAGTGTTTTATTTATTCCATTCTTCTTTGTCCATGTGGGTCTGCTGGTAGATCTGCCAGTCTTTGTCTCATCGTTTACATCAGAACTGGGGCTTACCCTTGCCATTTTGAGTGGTGTAGTCATCAGTAAGTTTCTAGGCATCTATCTGGCCAAGCTATTTTACCGGTATAACTGGAACGAGATATTGACCATGTGGTCATTGTGCTTGCCCCATGTGGCGGCACCATTAGCGGCAGCGATTGTGGCCCGTGAGGTGGGCTTAATCAATGAGGCCGTGTTTAATGCGGTAATTGTGTTGATGCTGGTAACGGCCATTGCCGGTCCCATCGCCACTCGCGCCTTTGCCAGTCAGCTGGCCATCTCTGCAGATGCCAATACCCTGGACGACACTGATCCCCTGAATCCCGAAGAATGGGGATATCAGAGGGAACCGCTTATGTGTCATCTACCTCGCGCTTTTACCATTGTTGTCCCTATTTTTAATCCCCGTGCCGATCAGCACCTGATGGAAACAGCGGTCTTGCTAGCCCACCATGAAGCAGGACAGATTGTTCCCCTGACTATTTCCCGTGCCTATGCCCATATGGATGACCCGATCCTGGTGGATGACCTGCAAAAACGCCAGGTGATGGTGCAGGAGGCCAGCGACATTAGTCAAACGCTAAGTGTAAAGGCCACCCCCATTGTCCGTATCGCGGATGATGAAGCCACTGGCATTAGCCACACCGCCCGTGAGCAAAATGCCAATTTAGTGGTGATGGGGTGGAGTGAAGAGAATACAGGAGTGCGGGCAAGACTATTTGGCACCACACTGGAAAGTGTTTTTTGGTCTTCCCATTGTCCAGTGGCTGTCATGCGTCTTAAGAGTGACCCCACCGATATCCATCGGATTCTGGTACCTGTGCGGGATTTAATGCCCAAGACGATTCACACGGTGCGATTTGCTCAGCTATTTGCCGATGCTCACCATGCGTCAGTCACCCTGGTGCATGTCTACGATCGCCGTACGCCTAAAGAGAATATGGTGAAGTTTAAGAAAGACCTGGAAGCAATCGTTGCCCACGATAACCTGAAATCGGTGGACCGCATCAAAACGATTGCCCATGATAATGTCACCCAGGCTCTACTTCGGCTAGGAGAGAGCTTCGACTTAGTGATTCTTCGCTCCATGCGACGACGAACCGCAGGGGGACTCATGGTCAGTGATGTTACAACCAAACTAATCCGGGAATTGGCCTGTTCTATTGTGCTGTTTGGTGAGCCCCATATGTAACGGGTTCCGTTGATGTACAGGCGTTCCATGGCAATCTCTTCAGACATAATTTTTGGATCTTATAAAATCCTTATCCCTCACTAACAATTGAGGACTGATGCGATCGCATCTAGCAACTCCTGCGCCCGAATTGGTTTCGTTAAATAGCCATCAATGCCTTTATTGATCAGACGCTCCTGAGTTTCTGCGATCGCATGGGCTGTGAGCATAATAATAGGAACCTTTTTCTGCTGCTGTTGACAATGGTCAAATATCTTTTGAGCAGCTTCTTCCCCACCCATGACTGGCATTTCTAAGTCCATCAGGACCAAATCAAAGGCATGCTCTAGAAACTGTTGACAGGCCTCCTGTCCATTATTTACCAAACTAACAATACATCCATTTTTCTCTAACAGATGTTGTAACAGATGCTGACTCACAGGGTTATCCTCTGCTACCAAAACATGAATCGAATGATCTAAACAACGTAGAATCTCTTGAAACGTTTTTTTAGAGACCACTTTTCCAGGCTGAGCCTGCATAATAGGGCAGGTCAACGTAAAGTAAAAAGACGCTCCCTCTCCCAACGTACTTTGGACCTGGAGATGTGACCCCATTAACTCTAACAAGCGTGACGAAATCGCTAGCCCTAATCCAGTCCCTCCATGTTCATGATAGGTATAATTATCAGCCTGCACAAAGGGGGAAAAAATTGATTGTTGTTGATCCCTAGCAATGCCAATGCCGGTATCTGACACACAAAATTGAACAGTGACGTTACTAGCACTGAGCTGCTGTAAGCTACACTTCAAAACAATTGAACCAGTGGGTGGTGTAAACTTCACTGCATTACTGCACAGGTTGAGCAATACCTGAGAGAGTCGACTTTTATCAATGGACACTCTCTCTGGAATAGAGGACTCAATATCAATTGAGAATTGAAGTTGCTTCTGGGTGATCTCATCTTGCAAAACTTGTTGTATTTTCCTAGACAAGTTAATTAATGATGTTGATGTCGGATTAAGAGTTAGTTTATTCGCCTCAATCTTTGAAAAATCAAGGACATTGCTAATAATCGACTGCAGCATATGGGCCGATGTATTAGCAGTGTCTAAATGTTGTTGCTGCTGAGCTGAAAGCTGAGAATCACTTAATAAGTCTAAAGCGCCAATGATGCCATACAATGGTGTGCGAATATCATGGCTAATCATGGCTAAAAACTGAGATTTTGCCTGATTTGCCTGTAATGCTTCGGCATGGGCTTTCTCTAATACATTAGTGTAATGAGTGATTTTCTCAGAAAACAACCGAGCCTCTAACAAATGGACAACCTGAGAGGCTAATGTTTTGAGCCCGTTGATCTGTTTTTGATTTAACTTATTGGGAATAAAATCAATCACACAGAGTGAGCCAAGATTATAGCCCCGAGGCGACATCAGCGGGATTCCTGCATAAAAACGAATCTTCGGATCTAGTTGCACCAATGGATTATCCTGAACACGGACATCAACCAAAGCATCTTCGACAATAAATGGAACATTATCCAAAATGGTGTAGCCACAAAATGCCTGTTTCCTAGGTGTTTCCGATACATCGAGACCACAAATAGATTTAAACCATTGACGATGCTTATCAACCAAACTGATCAGGCTGACGGGTGTCTGACAAATATAGGCGGCTAAACTGGTCAGCTCATCAAAGGATGCTTCAGGTGGAGTATCTAAAATCCTATAGCGCTCTAATTCCGTCAGTCGGTCACCATCATTTGCAGGAATAGGAGGAGCCGGCATATAAGTATTAGGCAGAATCCTTTGGATTTACCCCTCTGCGGTTAATTATCAGAATAAGTGTTCTTATTATAGCTGGATGGCTCTTATTATTACTGCGATCGCAACCTGCAAGTCATCATCCTGTCCATAGAACTGACAGGCAGTGTAAAACCGTTTCAGCCCCTTTGCCACCCATGTATCCCACTAAATTTTACAAACACTTTACGAATACATGGATCAAGCATTTAAAACAATAGGTTGAGAATCCAGCTCAAATAACAACGGATCTAACACCTCCGCCACATCAGTTTCAAACCACGTTGTCAAGAAGTTTGCATATTGGAATTTCACCTCATCCAGTTGCGAGAAAATCGTATGGGAATCGGCAATACCATCTCCCTGATACTGCACAACAACACCTGTGTAAGGCCTACCATCATCTGACAATAAATTGTTTGCCACAGGGTAAGGCTCAATCCCCTCTAATCCATCAAGTGCCAATGAAACCTGCATTTCGGGCCAGATAATTGCTCCCGATTGTCTCAGTCCCGTAGCCAGTGCCATGGCATTAAACACGACCTCAGGTACTTCCGTATCCCCTTGTCCCACAGGCTTATAGACAGACCGAACAGGATGCCCTGCCAACGGTCGCTGAGCTAAATAAGGTGCATAAACAATCGGATCAGCTACCTCCCAAGCTTCTTCCAACAACTGCAACCCTGGATACAATGGATCAAGAGGCTGTAATGTCCCTAATAATAAGCCTGCTGCATCTGACAATTCTGTTTCTGAAATGAGCAGGGGCCATAACCCAGGCGATCCAGTCGGAATCACAACTCCTACGTTAGGTTCTATTGCCCCCAGCATATTGGCAAACTGAGCCCCTAAGGATTGGCCTAAAACAGCCACTGCATCAGTGTCCACCCTAAACGCGTCAGTGTCTACCCTAAAATTGACATCATCCTCAGGAATTAACTCAGCTGGGATTTCGAGATCTTCCAAAGCTTCTAATAGTAACCTTTGCTCAAACACTCCCTGTCGAAACGTGTCTCGGTAAGCGGCTAGGTTAGCAAAATTTAGATAAGCATCCGTGGGTGCATTCTCTAAACGTTCTGGATTGAGGGGTAGAGCGCTGCTGACAGTGGCAATGCCATATTCAGCAACAACATGAGCTGGCCCCAAGCCTGGAACTCTCTCACCACCAGGTACTAAAATCGGTCCTCGATCCACAACCTGCGTACTTAAACCATTGGAACCATGCTGATACATCAGCAGTGGGAAACCCTCATCAGTCAAAAACTGTCCCTTGGGAATCGTAATCACAACAGGAGCATTTTCTAATCGCTGTTCTACCAGCAAACCGTCGGGTGTAAAGTCAAACAATCCCTCAGAGTTAAAGGGCGGCGTCCCTTGCTGAAACTGGGGAAATTCAATTGTGCCATGAAATTCCCAGAACCGCTCATGGGTAGCCCCATCGTCCGGATCTAGACGTAGATTTTCAATTGTCAGATCATATCGATCGACCACCTGCTGTGAAAGCTGAGCCATCTCACCTACTGGGTCACCGGTGGTAAATACAGTTGCGATCGCAATATCTCGACGAGAGAGACCGACTTGTTGCAAAGTTTCTCGGAGAGGCTGATACACCTCATAGGCGTCTATCTCAGCAGGGTTTTGAGGTGGGCCATTGGCCAGCAATCGCTCTAGCGTATCGGGGGTATCTAAACGTCGCCCAACGATATCCCGAAGAGAGCGCTGTACCACATAGGCATACTGACGCTTTGGATGTAGGACGATGCCGGGTGCGGGTCCCACTGACAATAAAAAATCAGGTACATAATTTAGATCAGGACGTGGTGTGGAGGCAATGGTGGGATAGAGTTTCCCCCGTTCAGGAGACGTTGGATCCACATCCATTAATAAAATAGGAGACTGTAAATCGGCTGGAATAATATCCTCTGGATCCAGGTCAGCCAGGGGCCGATTAAACCGAAAATAGCCTGCGGTAACCGTAGAAAACCCAACTTCGTCATCCGCAATCTGTCTTAACCCACGAATAACTGGGTTATCATCCCAAATGGGAAAGTCGGATAGCTCTGGGCGTCCCAATTCATCCAGACGCAGGTCAAAGGGGTAGGGCAGATTATAAAAGCTGTCTTCATTGGCTAGATCAGCATTCAAATCAAACCGTGCAACTGTTCGTCTAAAGAAATTATCAAAAAAGCCTTGGCTTGAAACTTGCGACGATGATGTTAAATCCTCAGAACCGCGCTCACCGACAATCTGGCCCTCTATAGGTAGATTATTAAGCCCATCTTTGCCTGGGTCAGCAACAGTCTGGTCCAACGATATAGGTGACTCTGCTGATACGACAATACCTGGTAATACCTGGCTGATAGTTTGACTTGATAGCACATCAATCTCTTGCAAACCTGCCTCTACAAGCGGCTCAAGCTCTAGGCTCGTTGACGTTAGGCTATTGGTAACATCACGAATCGATCGGTTTGAGAAGTCTGACAAAGACAGATTGCCAATATCTGCACTGATGTTTTGGGCAAAACTCAGCAGGTCTGAACTATCCGGTAATGATAGCTGAAAAGACATTGCGGCAACCCCAGGAGCAACGTTACTTCATTATTGCTAAGGATAGTTCAGAGTCCTGGGCTTTTTCTGATCATTTACAAACTAATAAGATCAGGGCTACAAAGCCATACGGTGCGTTACGGCTTCGCCTAATAGCACCCTACAGGAGCAATTATTTTGGGAAACCTACTTAGCTCTCCCAATAGGAAATATTTTCTGATGAGACTTTTCAAAAGCTGAAGGCGTTAGTAATGCCAAAATGTCCGATGCAAAAAACTGAACCAAGCCATTACTGTCCAATCACAAATCAGTATCCGATTCAACGAGCCACTGATATCCTGTTTAAGGTCTAATATTTTTTATGAGGCAAATATGACAGCAACGACACGGATGCTCCTCTCCCACAACTGCACACTTCCCGAAGGCCAAGTATCCACCCTAAGTCGTGCCGACTTTGCCAATGTTTTTATCGAAGGATTAAAGGCCCATGGGGATATTCAATGCAGCCTGATCGAAAATCCTCACTGGATGGTAGAAGTTCTGTTTAGTACACAATCCCCTACAGACATTGCCGCACTATGTGCCCAGTCCCTCGCATCCCAACGTGTAGCTGAGCCGGACAAACAGATCAACCGTCATACGGTGATGCTCTTAGGCGGCCTGAAAACCTCACCAGCCATAGGCACTTCCCCCACCTCTCTGCAGCCTGGTGAATGGGGTGTGGACGTGGTGGAAACGGTCTCCCCCGATCAATTTTTAGCCGGTCTAAACTGGGATACGGTGACGGCTAGTAAACCCCCTGAGCAAATTTTCAAGGTTATTCGTGTAGCTGAGTAGCGCTGCAATGGCTGGTGACACAGCTCTAGACCTATCGCGCAGATTGCTCGCACTGGCTGGCCTCCAAGTAACTATCCACCACCAGGAGAGGGTCCCAACGACAGGCAGTCTGGTAGTGATTAGTAATCATCGCAGTTTGTTAGACGTACCACTGCTGATGACGGCCCTGGATCACCCAGTCAGATTTGCCTGTCACCATTTTATGGGACACGTTCCTGGGATAAAACAGGTAGTCAACGCCCTAGGCTGTTTTCCGTTGGATCCACCGGGTAAACGGCCCCAGGCTTTTTTCCAGCAGGCGACTCGGTTTCTCCAAGCTGGTGAATCGGTAGGCCTCTTTCCGGAGGGAGCCCAGCCCATGATTCAGCCAGTGCCATCTCAGAAAATTGGACCTTTCCAAAGAGGGTTTGCCCACCTGGCCCTACAAGCTCCCGTCGAGCAGTTGGCAATTTTGCCCATCGCTATTGCCGCTACCAGGGAAACTATTACTCCAGTGGCTCCATTTAAGCTATTTCAGTGGCTAGCTCCCTCTGAGCCCCTATTTAACCGTTCTGGATGGCACCCGGCAGTCTACTATCACCAAGTTCACTTAAGGATTGGTCAACCCCTATGGATCACTGATGATCAGCGGAAACAATACCGGGGTAAGTCCTCAGGTATATTGGCTAAAACCATAACCCAGGCTTGTCATACTGAAATTTCTGAACTGTTGGCGATGGGTAACCATTAAACAACTAGACCTGGCGAATAACTCGGCAGGGGCTACCTACAGCCACGCTATTGGCTGGAATATTTTTGGTTACGACACTGCCTGCGCCGATGCTACTGTTGTCACCAATGGTCACTCCAGGACAAATGATCGCTCCACCCCCAATCCACACATTGTTGCCAATGGTGATGGGAGCAGCCATTTCCACCCCCGTTAGTCGCATGGCTGGGTCGGTGGGATGGTAGGCCGTGTAAATCTGCACATTGGGGGCAATCAGTACATTATCGCCAATTGTTACCCAGTTACAATCGAGAATAGTGCAATTGACATTGATGTAGAGATTTTTGCCAGCTTGGATATGACAACCATAGTCACAATAAAAGGGTGGATTAATATCAAATCCGGCACCAAGATTACTAAAAAGTGACTGTAGTATTTGCTGGCATTTGACTAAGTTATCAGGTGTTGCAATATTTAATGTGTGTAAATGGTGCTGAGTTGCTTGCCGCATTGTCACTAGCTCTGGATCAGTTGACAAATAAGGCTCACTTGCCAACATCTTTTGCCGTTCTGTTTTACCCATGGTTCATAAGCATTCAGGGTTTGTCTAATATTTTACGCAATGGATAAAAAACGTAAACGAGTAAAAAGAGAGCCAATTGTAACAGTCTTTCTTCTTTTAGTTTATGGGTTAAACTAAAGAGAGTTCTTTAAAAGCAACAACTATTCATCGATGTATTGTTAGTATTTGTGAATTAGTGGTTTACGTGAGACTAGAAGGCTGTCATGAAGGTACTGATTACAGGAGCTAGCGGTCGGTTTGCACGATTTGTCATCCGTGAGCTTGCGGATCGCTATGAGGTAGTCCTGACATCGCGTCATTCGCCACCCAAGGAATTTGCTCATTTACACTGGTTACAAGCAGATTTAACCTGTTTTGGAGACTGTCAACGAGTGATGCAGGGGATAGATGCGATTCAACATGTGGGGGCGCAGTCAGAGCCAACCGATCATCCGGAAATGCGAACTGACTTTACCACCCAGGGCATCCCTTTCGACACCACCTTCAAAACCAATCTTCTCGGCACCTATTACCTGATGCAGGCCGCCGTCGAAGTCGGCGTTAAAACCGTCGTCATGACCGGCAGCAACTGTGCCCTCGGCCATGGCTTTCGCATCAGCTCCACACCATTCCCTATCCAGTCCTTACCCATTGATGAACAGCATCCCTGCTATCCCGAAGACTCCTACAGCTTTACCAAGCATGCTGGGGAATCCTTGTTGGCTAGCTATACCCGTGCCTATGGCATCCGCACCTATGTCACCCGTCCCGCTGGCATTCGCACCGAAATCCAACGCCATGAAATGGCCAACACAGCTAAACCAGCCAAAGCATGGGATCCATGGTTTTGGGGGTGGGTCGGTAGCGAAGACTTGGCCCATGCCCAGCGTCTTCTCATGGAAGCTGCATCAGAACTACCTGAGCATGATGTTTATTTTGTAAATGCTGATGACACCCATGCCCTAGAACCATCTCAAACCCTAATCAAACGCTTTAAACCAGAATGGCTTCCCCTGGTAAACCCATTAGAAAATCACCAAGCATTTATCCGCTGCGACAAAATTAAAAGACAAGTTGGCTGGGCACCAACCACAGATTGGAGACAATATTTATTGGACTTTTAACAAAAAAATATTCCAGGTGTCTCTATCTCTGCACTCAGCAGAAAGAATTTAAGCTGAAAAGAGA
>NZ_JADOES010000051.1 GCF_018739885.1 Leptothoe spongobia TAU-MAC 1115
TTATTCTGGACCATGCAACAGAAGCTACCTTTGCCTGATACTATTGATGGACTTTTGTCAATGCGTAACTCCTATAACTATAGAATTAGAGGATTAGTAACATATCTACATCACCACTGATGACATGAGAAATGCGTATCATCCCCGGCGCTGGGCTTCTGTATTACTAGAGGATCGTAGTCAGCTACCGCGAAAATCAGGGGTGTACGCAGTGATTAAGTATCGGAAAATCTATTACATCGGCGTTTCGACCAACCTAAATCAAAGATGGCGTGGGAAGAGCCATCACAGGTTTTTGCAAGCTGAGCAGCTTAGACGTCCGAGTCTGCGTTATTTGCTTGTCCCAAAGGCACAGGCCCGTGCTCTAGAGAAGGTATTGATCTCTAAGTACAGTCCGCCATGGAATTACTCAAAGGTTCCTGTTCCTATGCGGCGTCAGGTGCATGGGTGGCGAAGGGCCTTAGGTGTGGCTACTGGTTTATTGGTTTTATTTATTTTAAGTCGTAGTTTAGTGCTGGGGCTGATTGCGATTACGGTTGCGATCGCACTATTCCGCTGAGCAACAGCATCCATTACATTCATCAACATGTTGGCAAATGACCTTGATAGGACTAAAGTCCTGTGGAGATTAGGTCTAGATTAGGTCCTAAGCCTCACGACGTTCCAGTTGCTCTGACTTACGATGTGGCCATGGCAGCAGGGGGCATTCGAATCAACCAAGTTACCAATTCTCTCAGCTCTCAACTGTCAGACATTAGGAGAGTAAGGAGTGTCTGATATCTAGTCATATGATTGATCAACCGCCTAATCCATCGGAACAAGCCTTATTAGAATCCCTTACCCCTGAGCAACTGCAGTTAGTTGCCAATTGGTTAGATGTGGAGAAGCTGATCAGAATCGAAGAAGGTTATGGACATTCGGATTTGACTTGGTCGTTGACCTGGATGTCCCATAAACTGAGGACATTGGTTCAGACACAACAGCCTCCTAACGTGTGATTACTCCTCCAAGGCAGGAAGGATGTAAAGTTTCTGAACTCTAAAATATAAAACTTCCAAAACAAAAGCTATCCAATCTTGGATAGCTTTTGTTTTGGAACCTTCGCTGTTCTACGCAGTAGATGTCCTCCTACTTGGAGAAGAAGTTGTCCTTTTTGCGGACGAACAAATCGGTAAAGAAAGAGATAACCGTACGCTTCTCGGTTTTGATATTGGCATTGATGGACATCCCTGAGCGGATGGTGTAGGTTTCCCCTCTAGATTCTAGGACCTGGGATTGTAATTGAATCTCGGCTGGGAATCGATAGAACGGAAAAATCTCATCGGGGGGTAGGGCATCAGAGCCAATGCTCACCAAATGGCCATCAATATCACCGTACTCACTGTAGGTAAACGCATCAATCCTTACATCCACTGACTTGCATTCAGCCGCAATACCCTCTTGGTTCTCAGCTTGCACAGCGGCTCGGCAGTCATCGGTCAACTGCACAAAACCAATGTCTTTGTTGGGAATAAAGACACGGGCAACGAGATTCTCCTGGGGGACGATTTCTAAAATCGGTTCAGTGGAGTTAGCGGCGTAGCCAGGCTGATTGGCTTTTAGGTTAAAGACAGAACCGCTAACCGGAGCTGTAAGCTCACGGAAGTTTAGCTGTTCCTGGAGCTGGGCAATACGACTGCCAATTTCTTGGCGTTGAGTTTCATTCTGTAATACGGTCTGGCCCAAATCGCTTTCAATCGATGAAAGGCGCTCACGATTATTCCGGATTTGGTCGCGACGGCTGCGCTCAAATTCGAACTCGGCCCGCTTAATTTCCGATTCCGCTTGATTGATTTGGGCATCAAGACGGCTGATCTCGTCTTTTAAGGTACTGACTCGGGTGATCCGGGTGCTGACTTCCTGTTCCTGTTGTAGTTTGCTGAGTTCTGCAACGGCACCTTCCTTTTCTAGCCAAACCAAACGATCCAGAATCTCTTGGTTGGTATCGAGGTCATTTTCGGCATTTCTTAACTCAGCACGAGCCTGGCTGAGACGACCTTTTAGATCTTTAATTTGTTCACGGTTTTGAGTCTGACGCTCCTGAGCTTCACCTCTGGCACTGTTCACGTCGGCAGTGGCCTCAGCCGATAGACCAGCGGTATTACCGTCAATTTGGGCCTGATAGATGCGATTGCTATCTTCGAGCACTCTTTTTTCTTCTAGACGCTGCTGCAGATCGCTTGTGATGGGAGCTGCAGCATCTCCATTGCCACCTTGGGCTCGATAAACCTCATTTTGGCTGGTGAGCTGTTCGCGAATCCGCAGTAAAGATTCCAACTCAACTTTGGCGGCTTCTTGGTTAAAGGTGATGAGCACATCGCCTTTTTTAACCAGGTCACCTTCTTTGACATGGATTTTTTCGATGACGCCGCCACTGGGGGTTTGTACTGGCTGGACAACACCGACAGGCTCTAATTTTCCTTGGGCGGGAATGGTTTCTTCGACCTTGGCTAGAAATGCCCAGATGAGGCTAACACTGGTGACGCCGAGAATGGCCCACACAATGGCCCGCGACCAGAGGGGGGATTGCCTGAGAATAACTGGCTGATCAAAGGGTTGGGCCTGAGCGCTGGGAGCATTCGGGACACCGCCATTTTGGACTTGTTGAGATGTCATTGGACTAACCGTTCCCTTGTTGCTGATATAGACAGTAGTAACGACCCTTGAGAGCCAGCAGCTCCTCGTGGGTACCTTCTTCGACAATTGAGCCTTGATCCATTACCAAGATAGTATTGGCGCTACGCAGGGTCCCTAATCGGTGAGTGATGAAGAATACTGTGCGGTTTTTTGCCCATTTCTTCAGGTTCATCGATACCTGAGCTTCGGTATCGTAGTCGAGGGCACTGGTGGCCTCATCCAAGATTAGTAGACGGGGATTTTGTAAAATTGTGCGTGCGATCGCAATTCGCTGGCGCTGTCCCCCGGATAGGGATGAGCCCCGCTCACCCACCCGAGAGTTGTAACCCACTGGCATTTCCATAATGAAATCGTGACAGCAGGCAATCCTGGCCGCTTCAATCACCTCGTCGGTGGTGGCCTCGGGATTGGTTAAGGAAATATTTTCCTGAATGGTGCCCTCAAATAGCAAACTGTCCTGGGGCACAATCCCCACCTGCCGTCGCAAGGAATACAGCTCGACCTTGTTGATATCGTAGTTATCAATCAAAATCCGACCTGAGTTGGGTGCATACAACCTGGGCAGCAGCTTCATCATGGTACTTTTACCTGAGCCGCTCAGACCGACCAGGCCGACGAACTGACCCACCGGGAATTCAGCATTGATATTGGATAGCTGGAGTGGTCCCGATGCGCCAAAGCGGAAGGACACATTTTCATAGCGCACATGGCCTTTCACATCCGGCATGGGAATTTGGCTACGCTGCTCTTCTTCCTGTTCTTGGGGATGGTCGACGATGTCAGCCAGACGCTCCAAAGACAAGGCCGTCTCTTGGAAGTTTTGCCACAGTTGAGTCAAGCGTAGTAGGGGCTGGGTGACATACCCAGAAATGATGCGAAAGGCAATCAGTCCACCCAGGGTGAGTTCCCCTTCTAGTACCAGGTATGCGCCAAACCATAGCACCAGCAAACCAGAAAGCTTGTTTAAGAAATTACTGGCTGAACTTGCCGTGGTGGAGGTGAGGACGGTCTTAAAGCCGTCGCTTACGTAGCGACCGTAGCGATCTTGCCACTTCCAACGGGTATTGAGCTCGATATTTTGAGCTTTGACGGTTTGAATACCCGATAGGGCCTCCACCAAAAAGGATTGGGTCTTGGCATTTTGCTCGGCTTTGGCCCGTAGCTGACGCCGCACAATCGGTGAGACAAACAGGGTGAGTGCCAAAAATAGGGGAATAGTGGCCAGGGATACCAGCGTGAGCTTGACGCTGTAAATCAGCATCACGACGATGTAGACCACCGAGAACACAGCATCCAGTACCACGGTTAGGGCAGTACCAGTCAGGAATTGTCGAATGTTTTCCAGCTCGTTGACTCGGCTGGACAGTTCACCCACGGGGCGGCGGTCAAAATACTTGAGGGGTAACCGCAGTAAGTGGTCGATGGTCTGGGAGGCCAGGGTCATGTCGATCCGGTTGGTGGTATCGACAAATAGATAGGTGCGCAAGCTGCCGAGGATAGCCTCGAACACCGCCATAATTACCAGGAAGATGCCGAGTACATGCAGGGTGTCGACACTTTGCTGCACAATCACGCGGTCAATAATCACCTGGATCATCAGGGGATTGGCCAATCCAAAGATCTGATAGAAGAATGAGGCGGCCAGCACCTCCACCAAAATCCACTTATATTTGATCAGTGATGGGACAAACCAGGACAGACCAAACCGTTGCTGAGGTGTCTGGGCGGTGGTTTCTAGCAGTAGAATTTCACCCTCAGGTCCCCAGATCTCCTCAAAAGCCTCGATTGAGTGGCGGACGATTCCCTTATCTTCGGGGCAGCCGATAACGCATTGCTTAGCCGAAGTCTCATAAAGGAGCGCATAGCTATCACGCCACTTGATCAGAGCTAACTTAGGCAGTCTACCAATGGCACTGGCTGGGACCTTGGCTAGCTGAGGTTTAAGCCCCAGCATGTCAGCAACAGCGCCACAAGAGGGTAATGAAACCTGACCCAAACGGGCTTTTTGATTGGTAAGAACCCGTCGCACCACATCCCGTTTAAAGGGCATACCAAAGTGCTTGGCCAGCATCTCAAAGCAGGCCAGCAAGGAGTCGACCTCGCCGCGAGCACGGATGTGGGGATAGTTTACTTGACTGCTGCCGGGCTCTGCATCCATGCCCATGTCTTTGGGCAGCGCATCGGCATAGGGAATATCCGCGACAGGATTAGCGTCATTGTCCCAGGGATCGTCATTGAGGACTTCTGCAGCTTTAGTTTCTACCTGAGCCGCAATGATAGCCGAGGGAATCCCCACTAGACGAGCACCGCTCTGACTGAGCACCTCGGTGGAGGCCATCGTCGGACTCAGCTGAGCACCCTGCTCATGAAACGCGATATTACCCCGGCTAATAAACCAGAGATACTGACGATCGAGTTCACTGTTCTTGAGTTGACCTGCAGGGACTTCCTTGACGACGATGCCCGATTGCTTAATCGTTTCTGTTAATTCAGCAATGTCGCCAACATTGTGGGCCTGCTTTTCAAAATACGTACTAATAATTTCAAATAGCTCGGCCAGGTAGCAATGATTTTGAATCGCACTGGCAAAGTTAGGGTGTCTCGAAATCAGCTGCTTGATCGCCTGTACTGGGATGGCCACCGCCACAATTTCCGTTGATGCGATCGCACTTTCACAAGCAACTCCCCGCGCTGGACCCGCCAGACCCAGGATATCCCCAGGCCCCAACAGTTTTAGGGTGATGGGATTTTTGGTATAGGGATCATATCCCAATAGCCTGACCTGACCCTCTTTAATCAGGACAACCTGGTGAGGCATAGTTTCACGCCTCAAAATTGGCTGCCCCATGCGGTAGCGTAGCAGCTGACTTTTCTCAGACAGACTTTGTAGGGCCTCTGCCGGTAGGTGGATAAAAGGCTCTACATCGTTCAGCTGTTGATGTATAGGATTTACGGTATAAGTCATAAGTTATGCACGTTAACTATGCGCTTCTAAGTGGCGTATGTTTCAGGGCAAAAGAGGTTGGACCGCTGTGGACTGAGTGGTTTCCTGGAGCCATGTTTTAAATAGTTCGTCTATCATGCGCTGACGCATTGAATCATCAAACTGTGCCGGTACAAACTTTTCTAAACGAGTGATCACATACCATTCACCAATGGGTGTGGGAGACCACAACTGTTCCGGCTGACTCACAGACAGCATCCTTCCAATCATAGGATGGGGAACACTTAACTCTACAGGTCCAATCAGGCCACCAGTTTGGGCTTCCTGACCTTCTGAATAACGCCGAGCCAAATCAGCAAATGACCCCCCGTCATCATTGAGACGAAAATAGAGTTCCTGGGCCAGACTGGGGTCTTTGGTTCTAATCAGGGAATAAAGCACTCGGTCTAACTTAATCTTGCGTTCTAAAAAGTAAGATTCCGCCTGATTGCCCCAGGTATCTTCTTTGAATTTTGCAATTTTGGCATCCCGTAGAGCCATCATATACATTTGCTCTTGGGTTAGCTTGTGCTGAGTCTGCCATGCCTGTTGCTGCTGCTCGGAAACCAAATTTCGTTGAAGACAAAACGTTTTGTAGGCTTCCTCCGGGTCGCAGGCAACTGATTCGATCGATTGGTCTAGAACGACTTCTTGCACCAGCCTGGGTAAAAGCTGATGCTGCTGTAGCTGCTCTAGCAATGCTCGAATATCAAGCTCCGAATCACCAATTTTCAAAACTGCTGCCATTATGAAAACCCTGACTGAATTAAGTAATGTAGCGTTTTCCCTAAACGTAGAAAGTAATAAATAGTTAGGAATAAAGTTAGAACAAAAAAACACCTGCTCCTCATAGGGAACATTGGCACTGCTGAACCAAACTAAGATTGCATCTGAAAGATACTGGCACGTGGCACTGCTGACAGATCAGCTCATAATCTGAATCGACAATGGAAAACTCTGAACTGAAATTGGCTTAGATTGGCATCGGAGCAGAGCGTGGCTGCTGGACTAACCTTTAGCACAAGTCATTCAGAGTAAAACCGCCATGTTTGTGATTTTTTATAGGTTCAAAATAATTTTACCGAGTTACCTAACATAGGATTGATTAAGCTTTCCCGTTTAAATTCGCATACTGAACAAGTTTTCTACATAGGCGATGCATAACAGGCGGATTTATTTTGATGATTTATGAAGTTAATCCTATGGATGGACAGGCCGAGTTCGGGAATTTAACTAGTTCTTCATAAAAGAGCTGCCGATTCCGGTCGTTTTTCCATACATTATGTCGTTCCGGATCAGATTAATAGAGCAGTCAGATTTCACTGTGCGTAGCTACTAGCATTTAAGGCTTTTTGCGATCGCCAATCTTATGAGCAGAGCTATATTCCCCAGGGGCAGGGTTTTGTATTTTGAGCATCTATACATCTATACATGTTTTGCCCCAAGTGCAGATATCATCTCAGCGGTGGTAGCACCCCATGGATTCCAGTTCATGCATCGACCGGTGCCCCTGGATCCGGTACTGGGATCAAAATGCTGTTACCCCAAGGGGCAAACCTTGGTTGAAGATGCCAGGGTTGTGCGTATGCGTTAGGAATAATCCAGGCTAAAGGTCTGATCCGGACTAGTATTTTTAGTAAGAGCGCAGAAAGCACTAAAGACAATCCATGCAGCGCATTACTATTGATCCAATCCAGCGGGTGGCTGACACGCTGCAGTTGACCAATGAACAGATACATTACCTACAGCGGGTCCTACGGTTAAAGCCGGGAGATGTGTTTATCGCCCAGGATGGTCAAGGTGAGCAGTGGCAAAGTCAGCTGACGGAGGTCCTGGGCCGCGCGCAGGTTCTCTCTGTGCTAACTCGCCCTCCACGACCGGTGACCCTAGAACTAGTAGCAGCGTTGCCTAAAACCGGATTTGATCAGGTGGTACGTCAAGCAACAGAATTGGGGGTTACCCATATACGCCCCCTATTGAGTGAACGGACGCTGCTCAAACCCAGCCCTAAAAAGCTAGTCCGTTGGCAACGTATCGCGCAGGAGGCGTCGGAGCAATGTGAACGGGGCTATGTCCCTGATATTGCTACCCCTGTAGAATTTACCCAGTGGATTCGCGGTAAGTCTGGTGGCAAGTCTATACAAGTAGGGAACTATTTTTGTGTGGCTCGGGTCAATTCACCTGGGCTATTACCTTGTGTACAAGCACTTCTGAGCGATTCTCCTCAGCAATCGATTCAGGTGGTGATTGGTCCAGAAGGGGGTTGGACGCCTGAGGAAATTACGGATGCGATCGCGCATGGTTATCAAGCAACATCTCTTGGTTCAGGGATATTACGTGCAACAACAGCTTCGCTTACCGCACTGGCGATTATCTCGTCAGTTAGAGAGCAATTGCTATAAACAAATTTCGCGTATTTGTTCGGATGGCCATACGATCTAACCTTGATTAATTTAAAGAAAAGATAAAGATTCAGGCGGTGGAATGCTTACCTGCACTTGGCTAGAGGACTTTGCATTTACCAATCGATCACCATGGAACATTCAACTTATAAGGACTACGTGAAGACAAAAATATCTACTGTCAGAGTCAATTCATATCTAAGTATTAGGCTTCTATGCTTAGGAGAGTTTTGAGAGACAACAGTTGCTATCAACAAATCTCGCGTATTTGTCCGGATGGCCAGCCGATCTCACTTTGGCTAGGTTGAAAACAATTCAAATTATTCAGGTAAGTGCTATCACATTTTTCTGAATTTGGATATTGGGTTTAGTGTTTATTAATCAATTACCATGCATAGTTCAGCTAATCAGGATTACGTATTTTCAGGATTTCATGCGCTATCAGAACCAATTCGCATTCAGGTGCTAGAGCTTTTACGCGAAGGAGAGTTTTGTGTTGGCGATATGTGTGAGCGTCTGAGCATTGCTCAGTCAAAACTCTCTTTTCATCTCAAGACGCTAAAACAGGCTGGTCTTGTGACCGCTCGCCAGCAAGGTCGTTGGATGTACTATAGCCTCAACCCTGAACAGTTCAATATCTTGGAAACCTACCTCTCTAACTATTAGCCCACTGCATTAATTGCCTATCGAAAAAGGGCTAGAGATTAAGAGACTATTGGTATTCCAGGCACTTCAAAATTGATTTCCTTGAGTCATAAGCCGTACCGTCATATGTGATGGTACGGCTTTGTCTATACTACCGTTGCTAAATTAGAGGATAAACTGGGTCTCTGAAACGGCTATATAACGGAATTTATCCTACGAAATCATATAGGGGATCAACAACGATTCTATACTGAATGTTGATGTGTCTAACTCAATTTTCTATGGAGAGTGATACATTTAGCCGTCCTGGGGCCATTATCTTTGATATGGATGGTCTGATGCTAAATAGCGAGGTAATTTTCCGTGAAGCTTGGCACTTAACCCTGGTAGAGCTTGGTTATGGTGCTTTCCTTGATACTGATGCTTACCTACAACTCGTTGGCTGTAGTAATGATTTGGCCGAAAAATTGTTGCTCAAATGGCTAGGGGGTGATTTTCCACTTGAACGTTTTCGTGACGGTTGGACGACGCGGTGGGATGCTTTAGTCGCTCAAGGGATACCTACCCAACCAGGGCTGTGGCCCCTCTTGGACTGGTTGGATGAGATTGGCCTACCCAAGGCTGTCGGTACATCCAGCAACGATCATGAAGCTCAGATCAGTTTGAAAAGTACGGGGCTTTGGCCACGATTTGATGCCATTGTAACTGTTGATCAGGCAGGTGCCGGTAAACCAGCACCTGACATATTTTTGACGGCGGCTCATGCCCTCAATATCACCCCGTCCAACTGTCTAGTTTTAGAAGATTCCAATGCTGGTGTGCAGGCGGCTATTGCTGCTGGTATGAAAGCTATTATGGTGCCTAATTTACAAACACCGACAGACTATGCTCAGCAGCATGCCCTCAAAATAGTCTCGTCTTTACGCGATGTGCTGATTCATTTGCAGGCTATATGGCAAACGTAAATTACCCCCTTTTAGAAACTAGGCTGATAGTTAAGTAAAAAGTACAGGCCATTCTCCTGGAGTGAATCGCCTGTATCGTCAGCCTCTATCAGGGGAATACCATAGTCCAGGCGCAATGATAGATCAGGGTTGATGGCCCAACGCATCCCCAATCCAAGACCGGCGATAAACGATGGATCCGGGTCGGGAATTTGATTATTCCACCCAACTCCGGCTTCTAGAAAGGGCGTTAGCTGTAATTTATTGGGATCTTTGGTAACAGGAATTCGAAACTCGACTGACCCAGTTACGGTATTGTCCGTCACTAGCTGATTTTGACTATAGCCACGCACAGTACCGATCCCGCCAAGGCTAAAGCGTTCGATGGGAAGGAGGGCATCGGGGGTGAGCTGAGCCCCCACTCGGGTTAGCACCAAAAAACGCGGTGATACTTGTTCAATCCATTGAAATTGACCCAGCCAGCTAAAAAAGCGACCATCAATACCCGAATCATTGGTAGTCGCATCAAAGATATCTAAGCCAATGCTGAACTGAGACCTTGCGGCTAAAACCCTTGACTGACTGCGTTTAACCCAGTCTTGATAAAAGCGTAGGGCACTCACTTGGGATTTTCCCTCTTCGGGACCTAAGGAGAAGGAGAAAGGAATATCATCGAGAATAAAACTCTCGCTGCGTTTCCAGTCAAAGTCTAACCCGAGGGCAAATTCTTCGGCGGGGGTTTGTATCAGGGCCTGACGAAATCCGGCGGACAATGTAGTGGTCTCACTGCGAATACCCACATCGCGAAAGTCATCCTGGACAATACGGCTATCACTGTTGCTCGCTCTAACTCGTAGTGTACCGTCTCTGGCATTGACCGGGATGGCATAGCTGACATCGTATAGGTCTAGACCGTCGGTATTACCGTAGCTGGCTGTCAGGTTATCTCCCACTCCCAGGGGATGACGGACGGTTAAACCGATATTGACTCCGGCAGAACCAATACTGGGGGAGCGATAGTTATCTGTCCCCAGGGAAAGACCAAAGGTATCGGCTTCTTGCAGATCCAAAATCAGGAGACTTTTACCAGGTCCATTCCCAGCGGTAAGTTCAGCGTTGACGCGCTCTAGGGCTGGATCAATTTGGAGAAGTTGTAATCCCTGTTCTAAATCTCGCTGGTTAAAAGGGGGAGTCATGGCCCGCACTAACCGATCGCGCACATAGCTTTGGCGAAGACGAGTAAGACCGTTGATCTGCAGGTCTTCGATTTCTCCTTCAATGACTTGAATTTGGACGGTACCGTTGGTTAACTCCTGATTATTGGGAACAAAGGCACCAGAGGTGATGTAGCCTGCTTCGAGATAGAGTTTGGTAATTCGCGATCGCAAGTTAAATAAATCAGACAGACGAATTTCCTGATCCAGATAACAGGCAACCTGTTCATCGATTTCAGGCTGCAATACCGTATTACCCACCACATTAATTTCACGGGCCTGGAACGATAGCTCTGGGGTGTTGGCAAGGGGAGGACAAGCATCCAGGTTTAAGACATCTGTAATATCATCAGCGGGTGGCTCGCTGGGTAGAATTTCCTCTGGAATACTGGGTGCTTCTTCGGGAATCGTGTCCTGGGAAGGAAGCGCCTGTTCTTCGGGAGAAGGAATATCAGGTAGGGCAGGCAGATTAATATTAACTACCTGGGCGGTTACCGGTGCGCTATAGCTAGTGATGGTAAAACAGCTGACGATAGTGACGAAAATGCGAGGAGGAACCCTGAATATCCGCATTCTTTTGGTTGAATTGACGGTCGATAATAATACTAGGCTTCTTAAATTTACTCTATTTAGATAATTTATTTTGTTGGAAAACTTTATTTTTGACAGGTTACTCTGCTATGGAAGTCTGAAATCCCTTAGGAAACCTGGAGCAGGCAGCTAGTTTGTGGATTTTAATGACTAATGGCAGATCAAATCAACAGTGTAGTTTTGTGCAATCAATCTTTTCTGATTAGAGATATTGACTTAACTGCTTTGATCCCTGAAATATCTGTGGGGGGCTTTTACCGTTTAGGTAATCGGATAACAAAAACCGATTGCCCACACACTACACGCAAAAGCCTCCATGAAAAATGCACTCTTTCGCCTAACTAGCTCTAGCCTGTTTGCCGCTACCTCTATTTTTGCCTTTGGCCTCGCTGAACCCAGTTTGCCAAAATTTTCCCAATCCCATTGGCTAACCCAGGGACAGCTGTTGGCGGCAGAGATGCCTGCGAGTGAAATCTATGAGCAAACTATCTCTTCAGTGGTGACGCTGTATCCGGTGGATCAAGACTTTAATACCTTAGATACCTTTGGTAGTGGATTTGTGGTTCGCTCTGATGGATTGATTGTTACCAATGCCCATGTTATCAATAGCGAAACGGCGGCTGTTGCGGTTGTATTTGCGGATGGTTCCCAGGGCATAGCAATGGTGGTTGGCTATGATAGTCAGGGCCGTGATTTGGCAGCACTACAGCTAATCGGAGAGTTTCAGCTATCAGCGCTCACATTGGCGACTGGGGAGATGCCCCGGATTGGAGAGGCTGTTTATGCCATTGGTGCTCCTCGGGGTTTTTCTAACACCATGACCTCTGGCATTGTGGGTAATGTTGCCCCGGATCAAACCCAGATTTTACACAATGCAACGATTAATGGAGGTAATTCTGGGGGACCTCTATTGAATGATCAGGGGCAGGTGATTGGTATGAATACCTGGATTTATAACGCTACTGTTGAAACAGCTGATGGTGAGGTGATTGGTCAGGCCAATGGTTATAGCGGTATGAGTTTTGCGATCTCAGCCAATGAGATTATGGCCTTTGTCACCGACTTAACCTCTGGGCAAGTATCATCAGTCTCTCAACCCGCTGCTCAGGTTGCACACAACTATTAGAGACCGCCAATTTTATGAGTTTAGCCTTTCCATGACTATGGAGAACAAACTGGAAACGTTTTTGACGGCGGTTGTGGTCACCCTTGGCTTGGTGATTTTGCAGCACAGTATAAATCCTGACGCGACCGCCAATGGAGCTTCAGACAACAACGTTTTAGATATGCCTAGTCAGGCTAGCCTTGTGACTCACGACTAGCAACTGCGACCCATCACTAGTCGTCCATCTGGGGTTTGATAAATACCTGATGGCTCAATGATTTCACCATTAAACTGTGCTAACGTGCTGTCTGTTGTATCCAGTGCCTGAACAGTGCCTGTGGAGTATAGTTCCGCTGTTCGATCATCTGGAGTTTCAGAAAGATTATCTCCAGTAATGGTAAACCTGCCAGTCTCGGTTTGACTACGGTCAACACAGCTGTTGGAAATTAAACTATCGGGATTAATAAATTGCTCTGGCAGCGTGGCTAGATTGCCCTGAATAAAGCTGGTATTGAGGGCATTGACTGCGATGATGCCACTGACACCGCGCTTAGAACTAGCGGTAATGTCGCTTAGTGGGGTGAGGGTCGGGCGAGGTTCAATACCAAACACACCCTGAGATATAATATTGACCTGGCCTCCGTTTCCTTCAAAGGCATTGGCTTGAATGTCGCTGTTTTCAGCAGGAATAGCGACGATAAATGGACTAACAATACTGATGTTGCCGCCGTTACCGCCCACGCCGGATGTTCCTGCCTCTGTAAGAATATCACTGCGATCTCGAAGTAACAATAGGTTACCTAGTGTGAGATTAATGTTTCCGCCATCTACTGAGGCTTCTGTCGCTGTACTAACCAGGCTTAAGTTCTCTATGGATAATTGCTCGGCTGTTATGTTTATGTTGCCAGGCGAACTGTTAGAAAGAGATTGTGCAAAAATACTACCTCTATTCAATCTAACAGAGTCATCTGCATTAATCAGAATATTCCCTGCTTCACCATTCGAAAATGTGCTGACACTGAGGCCTGCACCGCTAGTTATCTCTAGTCTACCAGTAGAAATCTCCACATTGCCACCATTTCCTTGGGCATTCTCTTCTACGAAAGAAAAGGCAGCGCTAGGAAATATATTACCGTTTATTTCTTGCTCACCGTCAAAAACAACAAAATCTGAAGCGTCAATGGAAATGTTGCCAGCGTCTCCCATGCCGTTAGTGAGAGCATTAATCTGACCTGCATTGAGTACCTCAAGGCTAGTAGCAATAATCTTGATATCCCCCCCATCCCCTTTGCCGCTAGAGGCTACCCCACTGGAAATAAGGCCGCCTTCCGCATTATTGCTACCAATAACAATACTTTCTCGAACATTTAGCTTGATATCACCGGCATCTCCCACACCGCCAGTAGCAGTACTAATCTTACTTGCATTGCGTAGTTCAAGACTAGTGGTGAAAATCTCGATATCCCCCCCACCCCCTTCACCGCTGGATCCTACCTCACTAGAAATATTAGTGCCTCCTAGCTCGCTGCTGCTTTCGCCACTCCTAAGTACAATACGTTCTCGTATATTTAGCTTGATATCGCCAGCATCTCCTATGCCAGCAGTATCAGTAATCACGGCACCATTCTCAAAAAGCTCAAGAATATTAGCAGAGATGATAATATCTCCACCTTTGTTCTTTGTGCTATCTGGGCTTGTGACACTACTTATGAAACCATTTACAAGACCTATTCGATCTTGGACATCAATTATTATGTCGCCTGACTGACCATTGCCCAAAAACGTAGCGAGCAAGAATCCGTTGTTAATGTCTATATTATTGGCGGAGATAACGACATTTCCAGATTCTCCAATTCCGTCAAAATTTACACCTGTCTGTATCGCACTGGCAGGTTCATTACCTAATTCGTCAGAATCAGCTATTGTCAGCTGGTCATTGACGTCAATAACAATATCACCACCTTTACCCTCACCAACTATTAGACTTGAAATTAGCGAGTCGATTACAAATAAATTTTCTGCAGTGATTGCAATATCACCGCTTTGTCCTCTCCCCAAAGCGGAACTGAACAGGCTAGCTCCATCAGATAAGGTGACATCACCAGTAGCGTTAATTTGAATATTGCCGGTTTTCAAATCACCCAAATCTAAACCTTGGCCAATAGACGTACCCCAAAAAGCATCATTGTTGATGTCTAGATTATTGGCATAGACTCGGATAGACGTTGCTTGGTCACTTGCAAAATTCGCAAAGCTAACTTCTGTACCGTTTGTTATTTGAATATCTGCTCTTTGAGCAGTGTCAGGAATCGATAGAGTTCCATCTACGGGAGAAAATGCAACTGTATCCGCTGTGGCGACGGCTCCCATTTCTAAACGTCCCCCGTCAGATATAAGTACGCTATCGTTAATGGTAACGTTTCCCCCCAGCAGCACCAGAGCTTCGCCAGCTGGGACAAATAATCTGGATTGGTCAATTTGAATATTGCCAGACTGGGCCAAGCTAGAAAAGAAAAATGCCGATGGACTGACGGCAAGTAAGCTATCAGCAGTCGGAGTTGTTGCCCTAAACTGACCACCTTCTCCTAGTTGAACACCATCAGCAGTGGTCGCAATAAATGACCCTAGAACAGATAAGCTTGCCCCTGGACCAAACACTACGCCGTTAGGATTGATCAAAAACAAGTCTGCATCGGAGCCAAAGGTGCCCAGTACGCCATCAATTTGTGAGGCGGTATCCCCCGTAACCCGACTAAAGATGTGATCAACGTCAGTGGGACTAAAGAAGAAAACACGTTTGTCAGGAGCGATGTTAAACGCCTCAAAACTGTGGAATAGGTTCTGCTCAACTGTAGCGCCCCCACCGATGATAGATGTATCTGGATCAACAGGTATTATCTGTGTGTCAACAGTGGTATCGGGAATAAGTTGTGCATTGGCATAATCGCTTTGCAGAAATACTGTAGCTAGCGGCACAAACGCTAAGACAGTCCTAAAAAATAAAGCATGGTAACAATGGCGTTTTATACCCATGAATCAATGACCAGTGACTTCAAGAACATTCCTGGCTCATGATCAGGCGACCATCGGCCAGTTGATAAATCCCGGATGGCTCTTGACTATTATTACTCGATTGCCGTGATCTTGCTGTGCTGCCAGGATTATCAATAGTTTGAACACTCTCAACAGTGACTGTAAGATCGCACCAGTACTGACTGAAACAGTGCGTAACCCAAGCCTAAAATACATCTGGTAACCTATTACCAAACTAGCCCAGACTCTTAGTCCCGGAGTTGCCTCAATGCGTCGCCCCCATCTACGGTTATCTGTCCGTCGGACCTGTATTGTTCTCTGTGCCCTTAGCCTGTGGGTGACCCTGTGGCTAGGTCATCCCTTAAAAAGAACGATGCCAGTAGCACAAGCCGTGGATGCACAGCATTTGGTGCAAACAGGGGTGGACTACTACCAAGCAGGAAATTTTCTGGCTGCCCTTGAGCCCTGGCAAACGGCTTATCAAGCCTATAAAGCTAGTCAAGATTTACACGCTTTAGCCATAGTTAGTGAAAATTTGGCACGAGCCCATCAACAAATGGGGCGGACCTCAGACGAAATTAGCTATTGGGATGAAGCGATCGCAACTATTCAGACATTAGGCCAGACATTAGGGAATTCTCAAAAACTGGGTCGTCTGTTGACAGAGCAAGCCCAAGCCTATGGTCGTCTAGGGCAACATCGACGGGCCATTACCCTATTGTGTGGGACAGCGCCTGAAGAAGGCGATTGCAAAACTGGTAGTGCGCTCCAGCTGGCCCAAGCACTCAATGACCCCCTGGGAGAAATCACAGCCCTGGGTAGCTTAGGAGAAGCCTATCTTGCCAGTGGTCAGACTGATGTTGCGATCGCATACCTCCAACAGGGATATACCCGCAGCCAACAGCAGGAAACCCCAGAATTACAAGCCTCCCTGCTCAATAGCTTGGGCAATACATCCACTCACATAGCCCTGATCAACTATCGTCGTGCTGGCGAAGCCGCTGCCCGCAATGCCTCGGATAAAGAGGCTCTGAGCGCCAAAGCGGCGGCCTCTAACCGCCAGGCTATTGATTACTTTCAAAAGAGTTATGACTTGGCAGTGGCCCAGCAAATCCCAATGACCCAGCTATATGCACTGCTAAATCTGATTCCAGCCCATGAGAGGGCAGAGAATAAAGCGGCAGCTCAACAAGATTATCAGCTGGCATTAGATGTACTTCAACAACTGCCAGACTCAAAGACCAAGGCCTTTGCCGCAATCAAACTAGCCAGTTTTCTAGAACCTTTAGAGGTACGACAATCTCCTCTACTACTAGGTACAACTCCCCCCACATCGATTAACCAAGCCCAGCTTTTACTAGAACAAGCCCTCGCCATTGGTAACGCCACGGACAACCCCCGGATTACATCCTTTGCCCTGGGAAAACTCGGTAACCTGGATGAACGGTCTGGTCGATACCATGCAGCACTCAAAAAGACTCAACAGGCCCGCCTGGCAGCTGACCAGGATCGAGCCGCTCAGGATAGCCTATATCTCTGGGAATGGCAACTGGGGCGGATTTATAAAGCCCAGGGAAAGGTGGCTGATGCTGGCCAAGCCTATGGTCAGGCAGTGGCGCTGCTAGAACAGATTCGCAGTGACATTCTCAGTGCCAACCGCGACCTGCAGTTTGACTTTCGCGATACCGTCGAGCCGATCTATCGCCAGTATGCCGATCTAAACTTGGCCGCTGTTCCCAAACAGATAGCGCTGACTCAAGAAACAGAGAAACAGGCGTTTAAAGATTTAGAGACAGTTCTGACCACACTAGATTCACTTAAAGTGGCAGAACTCCAAAGTTACTTTGCCAATGATTGTGTGATTGTACCCGCCCAGACCCGTGCGGATGAGGTGGGACAAAGTACGGCAACGGGAGTGTTTAGTACCGCGCTCTCAGATGATGGAGTGACCGTGATTTTGAGTCTGCCCGATGGTAGTCGTAAAGTAGTGCGGGTGCGTGAGACCCAGACCCGTATCCAAACCAAAATCAACGATTTTCGTAAGAGTCTGGAGTTTGGTAGTCGAGACTATCGCTTTAATAAACAACAAGCGATCCAGCTCTATCAGCTTTTGATTCAACCCTTTGAGACTGATTTAGCCGGTGTCAAAACCTTAGTTTTTGTGAATGATGGACTGTTGCGCAGTGTGCCCATGGCAGCCTTACACGATGGCCAACAGTTTCTCATTGAGAAATATGCGGTTGCCACGACCCCCAGTTTGACCCTGACCACACCTGAAAAAGTAGAGAAAACAGAACTGAGTGCGTTGTTATTGGGCGTTAGTAAACAACCTGAGCTTTCTCAGGGACGTTCCTTTGGAGCGTTACCCGCTGTAGAGAGAGAACTGGATCTGTTGTCCGCGCAATTTTCTAATAGCAAGACATTGCGCAATGAAGCGTTCTCCATTGAGGCCTTGCAGCAGTCACTGGTAGACAAAGACTATCGAATTTTGCACATGGCCACCCATGGTACATTTGGCTTTGCCTCAGAGGACAACTACCTGGTGGCAGGAGCTAAAGATAGCTCAAATACTTATAACGAAACGTTGACCATTAGTAAGCTAGACGAACTGATTCGTAATGTAAACGATCCTACCCGAGAACCGATTGAGCTACTGACATTGACAGCCTGTGAAACGGCCATTGGTGGGAATCGATCCACACTGGGTCTGGCGGGGGTGGCTGTGCGAGCAGGCGTACGAAGTGCGATCGCAACACTGTGGCCCGTCAGCGACGACTCCACCCCTGACATCATCAACACCTTCTACACCAAACTCCAAGATCCCACCCTAACCAAAGCAGAAGCCCTACAACAAGCCCAAATTACCATGCTGCAATCAGAAGACGTCACCCGACAACACCCCTACCGCTGGGCCCCATTTATCCTCATCGGCAACTGGCTGTAGGTTAAAAGCAGCAATAGTTTGTCAGCAAAAAGGCCGAAACAAAATTAATCGACCCCGCCGCAACTTCAGTTTAGTGCGATTAGGGATCACCCAGTACGTTGGGTTGTAGGGCGGCGTAACGGCCCTGCCCATAGGGGTGTGGGGAACTCGGAGGAGCCCCACGCAGCATCTTTAAATTCTCTGCCAGGGTCCCTAAAGAGATTCTGGTTATTGCTGTTCAGTAGCCGAGACAGGGTCTCTAAAGAGAATCTGGTTATTGGCATTCAGTAGCCGAGGGTGGGCACAAGGCACCACCCCTACAAAAACCATTAACGTTCTGTCAACTCAATAATGTCCAAAATATCCTGCCGCAATTGCACTTTCTCATCTGGTAAAGAAGCCGCCAAATCAGCCAGTAACCCCGTCCTCGTTTCCGCCCCTATCGCTGTTGTCGATTGAGCAACTTCCGCGATCGCATCATACCAAACCCCTGCCTGCCCATAGGCAACCGCCCGGTCAGACGCCGTTATAGAGCCAGACAACGCCTGGGAAAGTGTGCCGCTGGTGAGAACCACCTCAAACGACAACTCCTGAACAATCGCCTGGGCCGGATACTCAGGATTGCACTCAACAATCACCTGCCAGCGATATTCCGTATCCGTGGTGAGAGCCGCCACCGTCTCAGGTAGCTGGTAGCTCATCATCCCAGACTCATAATCCAAGGTGGCCTGATAAATAGGTACCGGAATATTATCAATATCGGGAGCCAGCAGCCGAAAAATAATCGGAAATGTGGCGTCAGCCTCAGGTAAATGCCAGGCAAACGTGGGATGGCTAGAGGTGGTCAGACCAGAGACATCATCTCCAGCATCAGGTCCCAAAAGAGTGAAAGCGGTTTCGGTAGCCCCCAAACACCCCCCTCGACGAGTCCCCGTCGAAGTGCGAGGTCCCGAACGAGGTCTAGGATTGCTAGGCGGGCGAAAATAGCTGCCTGAGGTCAAATTAGCCAGGTTACCGGTAGTCTCAGTCGGTGTGGATGTTAACAGTGACTGGGCAGCATGGGCCGGTGCCAGAAACGATAGGCTTGCGATCGCTAAGACTGGTAATGCTGTATGGGGCGCGGCAATACGTTTAGGCATAAGCATAGTTTGATAACCCGTTAGACAACCTCAACTCTGGCTTGTGTTAGCCCTTTGGCTAGTTTTGTCCCCGGATACGATCATAATACCGGTACAGGCGAAAGCTCCAGTAAATCAGGGTGGCGATCAGCAGCACTGTACTTAACCAGTGTAACCAACTCCAATAAAGACCCAAACGAGTCAGTGCAAAAATGGCAATATCATCTAAAAAACTGACCAGCAATATCGCACCTTTCTGAATGAGAGGACCAAGGCTTTCAAGTTGCATGGGACTAGCTCCTCGTTGCTTCTTGGTTTTACTTTAGAAAATCTGCTGACAAGAAACCGCTACAAAACCGGACAATTTAGCTGCTAAGACTATCAAATTAGATTGCAGAAAACTGCAAAGTAATTGGAGGATAGGTACAAGACCTGCCCCAGCAAAGGCTTTCTTCTTCCTAGACAAGTCATCTGCCTATTGGGCGGCCCAGCGGTTTACCCAATGCCACCACAAAGATTGACGGATGGGCCACCGTAGCTGACAACATACCCCCTGAGGATCCATAGCGGTACGTTGAAACTGTCCACCCAGGTTACGGGCCAACGTTTCGGCTTGTTTGGTACCATAGCCCCCTTGGATAGGGGAGGTAGATTTTGTTAATCCATCCTTACCGTTATCAACAATGCGAATCAGGTTATAATCACCCTCTTGACGACATTCAATTTTTAGACGAGTGGTACTTTTCGCATACTTGGTCACATTGAGCAGAGTTTCTTCTAGAAACCGTCCCAGATCTCTTTTCTGGTCAATGCTTAACTGAGTATCATCCATTGGTTCAAAGGAGATAATGCGAATGATGGACGTAAAAAAGTCTCGATGCCGCTCCAGGGTAATTTGATACGTTTCCTGGAGTAGTTCCTTCAGTGGCTGTTGCAGGTCAATGGTTTGTTGACCACTGAGGACAAGAGTTTCGGTGGATAGCAACATTTCCTGACGCATGGTGTCATAGACCCCGCGCAATTCTTGATTAAGGACCTGTAGTTCCTCACGCATTTTGGCTGGGGCTGATTCTTCCAGGGGCCACCGACTCAACATGCTGGCCAAGGTTTGCAGAGGGCCATTGTGAATAGTGTTATAGGTTTGGTTGATCAGTATTTGCCGTTCGTATAGTTTAGACCGCAATCGTTCTTGCGCCTGATAAAACGGATAGAGCACAGCTGCATTCAGCAAAAATGCAGCGACTATGGGTACCGTGGGCACCCACCAGCTAACTAACATTAACCCATAGCTTAGGATTAGCCCTGTGCTGCCGACAATGACAATAATCAGCAAATGTCCCAGCGGTTTGCGTCGCCAGTGGGCCAGTGCTAGGCCGAGGAGACCAGCGCCCATGATCAGAATATAGTCAAGGCCATCTGGCAGCGTTTTCAAAAAAGGACGCTGGTCAAGGACGGCACTGAGAATTTGGCTGATGGCATGGGCTTGAATTTCTACACCGGGAACCAGGCTAGGGTTTGTGCCTGCGATCGCGCCAGAACTCACAAAATCTTTGACGCTTTCCGCCGTATACCCGACTAAAACAACCCGATCCTGCAACAGGCTGGCATCAACTTGGCCAGACATGAGAGTTTGGTAGCTTAGTTTAGTAAATGGCTGAGTTCCTGCACGAAAGTTAATCAGAGTTTGGTTACCCCCAGCAGCCTCCCGAATATAAGCCCCCGTATTCGGCCAAAACCGTGGAATTTCCGCTGGACCAAATCGCATAGTTTCAGCATCCTGGATACCGTTTTCAAGGATGATCCCGTCAGCAGCCAGGTACTTGCTAACTAGCTGAACCGTGAATGCAAAGCGATAATTTCCCTTTGCATCCGCTGTACCCAAGAGACTCCGGCGCAAGAAGCCATCTTTGTCCAAAACGGCATCAGCAAAACCCACTTGCTCCTCAGGTAGCATCGGTGGCGGTGGGATTGTTACATCTTCATCAATGCGATAAATACCAACAACATTGTCAAACGCCTGTAATGTGTCGGTGAGTTCTTCAAAGCCTTCTCCCACGGGCTGATCTCGAAAAATATCGATACCAATGGCCTTAGGTTTATAGGTCTGGATTGTTTGCACCAGCTCTGCCAAAGCACGATCTGTAATCGGATAGCCCAGAACTGTTTGGATGTCGTCTTCCGTCAGGGTGACAATGGTGACCCGTGAATCCGTGGTTTCAGCCGGACGCCATCGCAGGCTTAGATCAAAGACTTTCCACTCCAATGGTTGGAGTAACCCAAGCAATCGCGTTAGGATAATCAGCCCTGTAATGGATAATCCCGGTAGGATATTGATTTTCCAATTGGAACGCCAAGGATTCATAGATGGTGTTATGCCAAACCAAACTCAATACACTGTACTGATACTAAGAGTGTCACAATTTACACCTTGGTTCCAAGTTTATCGTTGATAGGTGGCAAATATCGTGCATTTTTGTACAATCTCAGCTGTCATTTTAGGCTTCTTGTTTTGCCACGATTATTCCAATCTTGAATTTTGAGTTATCCCATAATCGGGCTGCCGTGGTGATGCACCAGATACCATTGTCCTGCCATCCGTTCAAATGTATTTGTTGCCATCGATTTGGCCTCTAGTCGTCGACTCCCGGCGACCTGCATCACCTTCTCTACCAAAACCACATAGGCCAGATCTCCAGAGACTTCTACAGAAATCACCTCTAGATCAATTTCGAGGTAGCGCGTGGCCTTAAAAATTTTCACCCATGATTGGCGGATTGCGTCCCAACCTTTGATAGCCTCACGGCCGGGATGAATGCAAAGGCTGCCAATACCTTTCGAACAAACTGCCTCCATCGCCTCCATGTCCTTTTTTTCAAAGGCTCGATAAAACGTTTGGTTGGCTTCTAGGACAGCATTTTGCTCGTTTGACATATGAATTCTGCATAGTTCCGATAGCTAGAATATCGCCAATCTTCGGGATTATTTACATATCCACAAACAGCTTAATTTAAGGTAAATCTTGATGATTAATAAGTCAAAGTTGATACAATGGCGTGCCGTTGATTTTTTCTGAGGCACTAAGCCGTTGACTCCAGCACATTTGATAACAGCATTGTTAAAAGGTTGCTGCAAAATTTTAACAATATTCCGGCCAATGCTCCTGGGGATATGTTTGGCCAGATCTATCAGTATTTTCTAGGGACGTTCGCCTTGGCGGAGGGACAGGGTGGGGGTGAGTTTTTTACTCCAGACTCAGTGGTGCGGCTGATGAGAGTCTTCAGAATATGAACATAATTTCAAACTATGTTTCATGTATTACGTTATTAACAACTATAAAAAGCACCTAAATAGCCTTTCTTATGGAGCTGCTATCCAAAATATCAATACGGAAATAATCAGGAGGCTTCCAATATTGATACCTCCTAAGAATGTCTTATTAGACTTTTACTCTTTAGATGCTCTTGGAAGAACATTTACTACGCTAAAGAAAAACCGAGATCGCTTACTTCCTTGCCTCATCTCTGGCAAACTCTCCGTCGAAGATCTCGATATTCAGTTTCCTCTTAGTATGGGTACCGACTGATGGCCAAAGATATCTTCCACGATACGGTTAAAACCGCCCTGCAAAAAGACGGTTGGCGCATTACCCACGATCCCTACCCGCTCCGCTATGGTGTCGCCGATGTCTACATCGATCTGGCAGCTGAGGAAGCGATCGCCGCTGAAAAAAATGGACGTAAAATAGCGGTAGAGGTGAAAAGCTTTGCGGGGGGCTCTACCATCTCTGAATTTCATACGGCCCTGGGTCAGTTTCTTAACTACCGCATTGCCATTGAAGTCTCCGACGAGCCCGAGCGCATTCTATACCTGGCCATCCCCAACGATACCTATCAAATGTTTGTCCGGTTTGAACCCGCGAAAACGGTAATCGAGCGCTATGACGTACGTCTGATTGTTTATAACCCTAACCAAGAGGTCATCGACCAATGGATCGAGTAACCCAATATCGCCAAATCATTCGCCAGTGCCTGGAAGACTTTGCCAAAAATGACCCCAACGCCCAGCTGATTTTTGACCCAGAGCGGGACCGTTACCTGGTGATGCATAATGAATGGCGCAATGACTATCGCCTTTATGGTTGTGCCATTCAGCTAGATCTGATCGACGCTAAGGTCTGGATTCAACACAACAGCACCGAAATCTACATCGACCGTGAACTAATTCAACAGGGTGTAGCCCCTGGTGATCTTGTTTTTGGCTTTCGGGCTCCCAGCATTCGAGAGCGGTTTACCGAAGCTCTCACCAACGTGTAGAGCGTGTAGAGTGCTGTATAGCCCTTCGGGCATGGCTACGCTAAAGCGTAGCGTCACGCACCAGCTTTTGTAGTTTGTAGGGTGCTGTATAGCGTAGCGTCACGCACCAGCTTTTGTAGATCAACTAACAGCAAAACCGGTTGCTTGGGGTCCCTCCGAGTTCCCCAAACCCCCATGGGCAGGGCCGGAAGGCCGCCCTACAACCCAACCTATTAGGTTGTCCTCAATAGCATTAATAAGAGTTACGGCGGGGTCGATTAATCAGGTTATTGCCTTGTTGTTTGGCACGCCCCCAACGCAGAGCAGACCTTTCTTTGATGAGCATTCAATGCCTTCAAATTTTCTGTCTATACAATGAAACAGCCCTGCTTCGACTCCACTCAGGGGAAGCTTACGACATTGACTCTAGGGCTGATTAACAGCAATATTCGCTACTGACTTCAGGCATGATCTACAATTTTTATAGCAAATGCCAATAGATTGAAATCCAGATTGCTGTCTCCTGTCTATCGTTAGGTAAATTTGCAATAGTTCACGACTCAATGCCCTAAGTCTTAGCTAATCGCCATGACCATTACTGAACTCATTCCTACCGTTCAAGGGCTATCCCATACAGAGAAACTGTTGCTGCTGCAAATCCTAGTGCAGGAATTGATTAAAGCTGAAGATATTCATACTGAAAGCATCTCTAGTAATCAGACTATTGATGGCACTTACAAACTAGTCAAAGATACCTTACCTATCGAATCACCCATAGTATCGGAGCAATCGATAGCCTCCCTTACCCTACAAGAACGTCAAAACTTCCTCAAACAGCCCTTAGAAGAGCGCCAACAGCTCTTAGCACAGCAAGCCGAAGCAATGGCAGACCATTATGTCCAAAATACTGAATGGCAAGAACTAAGTACAGGTGACATCGTTGAGTACTAATACACCAAAGCGTGGTGAGATCTGGCTAGTCAACTTTGACCCCACCCTGGGCTCAGAAATAAAGAAAACACGCCCTGCTGTTGTCATTAGCTCAGATGCCGTCGGCAAGTTACCCGTTAAGTTGGTAGCTCCAATCACAGATTGGAAACCTTACTTTGCCCGCAATCTTTGGCATGTCAAGCTCGAACCCGATAGTGTAAATGGCTTGAGTAAACCGTCAGCAGTCGATACTCTTCAGATACGAGGAGTTGATCTTCGCAGATTCATTCGATGCTTGGGCACATTACCAAAACTGACAATGGACGAGATTACGCTGGCAATAATGACCGTAATTGAAGCAGATTTCTAAAGGAATCAGTCTGGCTGTCGAAGCTTTTAAGCTAACTCTATTAGCTCTCACCAACCCTCAACCAACCAAATAGCTGATCCACCGTCAGCGCTAAACCCACCTCCGGCAAACAGGGCAACACTGCCTCCCCTGTCAGCTCATCCGGCAAACTATCCGGGTAAAACACCAACACCACCCGCTCATAGGGATCAATCAACCAGCCCATCTGTCCCCCATGGCGCAGACAGTGCAAAATCTTGCGGGTCACCTTCATCTGATTTTGCTCCGGTGACAATATCTCAATCATCCACGGTGGCGCAAATTCAATGCCCGTACTGCTAATATCGCCATTCTCATCCACCGGAATATCTGCTGTGGCCACCACCACCACATCCGGTACCATAGACTGCCCGCCAAAGGTACAGCGCAGCTCTGGCAATGCCTCATAGTCAGCCCCTGCACCATTGATGGCACCTCCCAGGCGAGACTGTAACCGGCTGTGCTTCCCTCCAGGCATCGGCTTTTGACTAACGTCTCCACAGATAAATTCCCAGGCAGGCGATGCGTCAATATCTGGCAGGGCCAAAAACTGTTCCAGGGTAATGGGTTTCGGGACCGCAGCAACCATACGCTGATTTGCCTCCAAGCTGCTTACTATTCTACCAAGCACTGCCCAAACGCCAAATTCTGATGCCAAATCACAGGGTTAATGGCCATAATTTGATGAAAACAGCCGTAAATAACTTCGGGATACATCATCCAAGCAGCTGTAGGATGCTGTATAGCCCAAAGGGCATGGCTACGCTAAAGCGAAGCGTAACGCATCATCCCAGGTTTTACGGGCAGCATATTCTTTATAAACAGGCGCATTTGGCTTAATCCCATCCCATCTGGCAACTCCCATGGCCAACTTTATCTCCGAAGACGACATCGAACAGGCGGTCCTGCAAAAATTGCAGACCGACTATGGCTTTCAGCTCCTCAACTGCTTCACAGCCAACGCTGAGACCCTACCCGATGGCTCTAACCGCACAGATAAACGCCAGGTCATCCTTGCTGATCGCCTACGCTCAGCAGTCCGTCGCCTCAACCCGGATCTGCCCGATGCCACCATCAACGCCGCCGTTGACCAAATCACCCAGCCCCGTAGGGCCATGTCAACCATTGCCGCCAATAGCGAGCTAGATGAACTGATTCGCAACGGCTTTGCCACCGACTACGAAAACGATCAGGGCCGCACAGAGCCCTGCCGGGTACGGTTTATTGATTTTAATCACCCCAGCCAAAACGATTTTCTAGCCGTATCCCAACTGTGGATTCAAGGGGAGCATGGCTATCGTCGCCCCGACATTTTGCTCTACATCAACGGGCTACCCCTGGTCTTTATCGAACTCAAAAACTCCAACGTTAAGCTCAAGTCCGCCTACGATGGCAACCTCAACGACTATAAAAAAGACATTCCCCAGCTTTTCCATGCCAATGCATTTTGCATTTTGTCCAATGCCATGGAAACCCGCGTTGGCAGTTTTAATGCCCAGTGGGAATATTTCTTTGCCTGGCTGCGAGTGGAGGATGAAAAGGAAAAAATCGACCGGGCGGCCATTGCTGAGTCGGCCACCAGCCTGGAGCGAGCCATTGATGGTTTGTGTAACCCGGCCAAGCTGCTGGACTACATCGAAAATTTTATTTTCTATCACAAGGAAACTCAGAAAATCATTGCCCAAAACCACCCCTGGCGGAAAATATGCGGGCAGGACTACCCAACGCTAACTTTCTCGCTTTTACCGGCACCCCCCTCCTGGGCAAGGACCGTAAGACCAATGCCTGGTTTGGCGACTACGTCAGCGAATATAACTTTTCCCAGGCCATTGATGATGGGGCTACGGTGCCGCTGTTCTACGAAAAACGGGTGCCGGAGGTGCTGATCCAAAACGAAGACCTCAGCGATGAGTTTTACCAGCTCTTAACCGATGAAAATCTGGATGATAATCAGCAGGCCAAGCTAGAGAAAAAGTTTGCTACCGAGCTAGAGGTAATCAAACGGGACGACCGACTGGAGACCATTGCCAAGGACATTGTGTATCACTTTCCCCGGCGCGGCTATCGGGGCAAGGCCATGGTGGTGTCTGTGGATAAATTCACAGCGGTGAAAATGTACACTAAGGTACAGATCCACTGGAAAGCTGAAATCAAAAACCTCACCGGCCGCATTGCAAAGTCTAAAAACGACATAGAAAAGGCTCGCCTCAAAAAGATCCGTGACTTTATGCGAGCAACGGAAATGGCGGTGGTGATTAGCTTAGAAAATAGCGATAAGGAGGTGGAACGATTTACCCGCCAGGGTTTAGATATTAAACCCCATCGCGATCGCCTCAATACCGTTGACGAGGCAGGCCACGACATTGAATTTCAGTTCAAAGCCGACGAACATCCCCTACGTCTAGTATTTGTTTGCGCCATGTGGCTCACCGGGTTTGATGTACCCAGCCTATCCACCCTGTACCTGGATAAACCCATGAAGGGCCACACCCTGATGCAAACCATTGCCCGAGCCAACCGGGTTAGTTCCCGCATCATCGGCAATGTGCCCAAGGCCAACGGCGAGATCATCGACTACTGCAACGTATTTCGCAACATGGAGCGTGCCCTGGCTGCCTATGCCCTGGGGGATAAACAACCCTCCGATCAAGATCTGCCGGTACAGAAAAAAGAAAACCTGTTTGCCCTACTTGATGCGGCCATTACCGAAGGTCTGACCTTTTTTCGTGAGTACGACATCGACCTCAACCGCATTGTTGCCAGTCAAGATACCTTCAAAAATCTCGACCAGTTCAAGCAATATGCCGACATCATTCTAGAAAAAGACGAACGACGTAAAGCATTTTTCGTCTACAGCAACACCATTTCTGCCCTCTACGAAGCTTGTAAGCCAGAAATCCTGGCCCAGCCTCGGCCTTTAGTTCCCGTATTTCAATACCTGCGGGGCGTTATCGATAGCATTATTGAACGCCTCGACATTGACAGCATCAGTCTAAAAATTGGCGAACTGTTGGATGAAAGTGTTGTTGCCGACAACGAAGACTTTAAGGCAAAAGAATTTGCAGCCGAGTACAAAATCGTTCAACAGGGCAAACGCTGGGATTTGAGTCAGCTCAATGTCAAACAGCTCAAGCAAACGTTCAAAACGTCCCCCTACAAAAACATTGAAATTACCGAGCTACGCAGCTTCCTCGAAGAAAAACTCAAGCAGATGCTAGAGCGAAATAGCACCCGCAGTGATTTTGCCAAGCGACTACAGGCCATCGTCGATAAATATAATGCAGATAATTCTTCTACAGAAAACTCCTACGAAGAACTCCTAGACTTTGTCAGTAGTCTCAAGGATGAATCGGAACGACACATCCGCGAAGGTCTGAGCGAAGAGGAATTAGAACTCTTTGACCTGCTGAAAAAGGCCAAGATGACTGCTGAAGAAACTCAGAAGGTGAAATTAGCTGCTAAATCTTTGCTAGAGCGTCTGCTGACCACTCAACCCAAAGTGTTAGTACAAGACTGGCATCGTGACGAACAAAGTAAACTACAGGTCAAATCAACCGTGGAGGAAGTATTAGACCAGAACTTGCCTGATAGCTATGGTCGAGCCATTTTCAAAACAAAGTGCGATAACGTCTTTGAGCTAATTTTCAATCGTGCTCAGACTGGAAACCGCTGGGCGAGTTAACGGCATGAAAGCCTTAGGCTATATGGTTTGAATTGGCTGTTAATCTGTTAATCTCACTTCATTGGTTGATCAATTATTTCTGCTTCTAACTCATCGGCTGTTATCTGAAACGGGGATACCTCAAACCGATCAAGGGCTGCTAAAAAATCCTGTCGGCTAATTCCTGCAATCTCAGACGCTTTAGATTGCGAAGCCATTCCTATTTCGTACCACTTAACGGCTGCTGCTAGCCGTAGCTCTTGTACAAACTGCTCCGGCTTACTTCGTGTTACTGAAAAAACACTTTCTGGCAAGCTCAACTGGATCTTGATCATTGTTTGTAGTCTTGGATGTTCGTTCCATATTCATCAATTCTATTTTCATCATAGTTAAGCAAACTTCCAAGGGCTGCTGGTTGTGTTCCCTGCCTCGCAACCTGATGTCCCAAGCCATGGCAAAATCAAACCGACCCACTTATTTGCCTGCCCTGTGAAATTCGCATTTATCATTGACCCCATCACCAAACTAGACCCCGGCCACGACAGTAGCGTCGCTCTCATGGAAGCCGTCCAAGAACTCGGTCACCAGGTCTACATCACCCAAGCACAGCAAATGGGTGTCGTCGCCGGTCAAGCCATGGCCCATCTCACCCCCGTCACCCTCACCCCCGTCACCCTCGGCGACAACCGCTGGGACGCCGTCCCCGACTGGTACACCCTCGGCGATACCCAATGGCAACCCCTAGACACAATGGATGCCGTCTTTATGCGCACGGATCCCCCCGTCACTGTGCCTTACCTCTACGCCACCTATATCCTCGACTACATCGATCCAACCAAAACCAAAGTCATCAACTCCCCCCAAGGTATCCGGGCCGCCAATGAGAAAATGTATGCCCTCCAATTTACTGAGGCCATCCCCGATACCATCGTCAGCCAAGACAAAGCCGTCATCCGCGACATGGTAGAGCGCTGCGGTGGCAAAGCCGTACTCAAACCCCTGGGGGGCAAGGGGGGAGAAGGTATTTTATTCCTTCGCAATGACGACCCCAACTTTAACTCCATGATCGAAATCAGTACTAAACAGGGTCAAGAACCCGTCATGGTGCAAACCTATTTGCCCGCTGCAAAAGACGGTGATAAGCGGATTATTTTGCTCAATGGTGAACCCCTGGGGGCTGTAAATCGAATTCCCACCGGCAAAGAATTTCGGGGCAACATGGCCGTTGGTGGCCGTAGTGCCAAGGTGGATATTACTGAGCGGGAGCTAGAAATCTGTAAGCAGTTGGCTCCCACCCTGCAACGTGACGGCCTGGTCTTTGTCGGTATTGATATCATTGGTGGCTACCTGACCGAGGTAAACGTCACCAGCCCCACCGGCATTCGCGAAATTGATCGTCTAAATACGGTAAAGCTGGGGCATCAAGTCATAAAATGGCTGACCAAGTAACGGGATGAAGCGTTCTATGTATGCGCAGTATCCTAAATGCCCATGTGCAATATACGGAGGAATCTGTAATGACTAGAATCAATCGCCGTCGCTTTATCCAGTACAGTTCATTGGCGGCTGGGGCTGGCTTGATGGCTGCCTGTGGCAATCAGGCTGAGCCTACTGCCGATACCTCTGTAGACACCTCGACAGCCAGTGAACTCCAAAAAATTACCTTTGGTACTAACTGGTATGCCCAGGCCGAACATGGTGGTTTTTACCAGGCTGTCGCCGCTGGCATTTATCAAGAATACGGTTTAGACGTGACGGTGCAGATGGGAGGCCCCCAGGTCAATGGCACCCAGCTACTGATGGGAAAAGCCGTCGACTTTTTTATGGGCTATGCTTCCAATGCCATCAAAGCCGTTGAAGAAGATATCCCCAAGGTTACCGTAGCCGCTATCTTCCAGAAAGATCCGCAGATTCTGATCGCCCATCCTGACCAGGGTATTAAGGATCTTGCTGATCTAAAGGGTAAACCCATCTTTATCTCTAAGGCTGCAAACGTTACCTACTGGCCTTTTTTAGCCGCTAAGTATGGCTTTACTGACGATATGAAGCGTAACTATAATTTTAATCCTGGTCCCTTTTTGGCTGACAAGACATCTGCCCAGCAGGGGTATTTGAGTTCTGAACCCTTAGCTATTGCGAAAGAAGGTGGCTTTGATCCGGTTGTATTTCTCCTGGCGGATCATGGCTATACCCCCTATGCGACTACGATTGAAACCCGGCAAGAGATTGTTGATAGTGATCCTGACCTGGTACAACGGTTTGTCGATGCTTCGATTAAGGGATGGTATAGCTACTTTGAAGACCCCACCCTGGGAAATGAGCTGATCAAGCAAGATAATCCTGAAATGAGCGATGAGCAGTTGGCCTACAGTCTTGGCAAGATGCAGGAGTATGACATTGCGATCGCAGGCGATGCTGAGTCCAAAGGCATTGGAGCGATGACGGCGGAACGTTGGCAAACATTCTTTGACGATATGTCTGCAGCTGGTGTTTTTAGCAAGGATACAGACTATACCAAAGCATTCACCCTCGATTTTGTGAATAAGGGGGCAGACTATTACCAACGTTAGTTCTGTTGTAACTGTCTTACTAACACTTCTCTAACTATGTTTTTCTAAGAGAGATTTAAAGCTACATGGGGTAAGCCTTCCATATCAATCGCAAGAAATCGATCCAATGCCAGATACATCCAGTAAATAGCAGCCTGGCTATCTAAGCCGGTTTTTTGAAAACCAAGGGCAGTGGCTAAGGGTTCATAATGACGATGGATAATCAGGGTATGGAGATCACACAGATTAGGAAAATCTTGCTGCATTGTCTGTAAGGTGGTTTGGGTATCTTGCAGCAGCAACAATGACTGATTTTCGTACTCAGGTGCAATATTCCAACTACGAATAAATACGGCTCGGCAGGTGTCATCTCCTGGCTTGGCCAGGGTAAAGGGATCATCGGTGGCAATACCACTGAGGTGTAAGCCCTTGGTCGGTGGGCCAAAAAAGTGGATTTCAGAGTCGCGGGTGGTGGGATAAAGCAGACAAAATCCGACGGGATTTAGGTTATCGCTCCGACGTAGTACGCGCATGCCACGGTTGTAGCCTTCGGCCCACTGGCGCAGTAGTTCCGTGATGCGATAGGGGACGGCTGTATTGCTGTTGTTCATCCAGTTGTAGCGGCTGGCCAGCAGGTTGGCAATGGGAATCGCATCGCAGCGTGGGTCAAACTGATCGACAAAGACTTCGGCGGGTTTGGCTTTGGCCTGGTGGAGTTCTGGGGGTTGGGGAATTGCGATCGCAATCGTATTGCCATCAAACTGCTTCTGAATCAGCCCTAACGCCATCAGTTTATCCAGCATCATCCCAGCAGAGCGCTCGCTACCCCGCTCAGATTCGGCATAGAACAAAGCCGCTGCCTCACGACAGGTGCAGTCCACCCAAATATCGATAGGTTTTAGCTGCTGTAATACCTCGGGAGTATCTGTTTGCTTTAGCTGTAGATAGGCCCACAGACGCACAAAACAGTCCGCCCTGCGTCGTGTCAGACCCACACGACCCAATAGATGTTGCACGTACAGCTGTTGTTGTGCTTTAGGAAAAAACTGATCCAGGTACTCCGGCGTCATTCTGGTTACTACAGCGATGCTGTCAGGATTTTAATCTGCTAGGTCCAGCGAGTATGGGGTAGGTATGACAGTTATTGTGCCAATTACCTTGGTCTATCCCCCTAGGCTAGCTGGTAAAGTATCGTTCGTACCGTTTGGCCGCCCTATGACCGTTATTGCCGCTCGTAAAACTAAAGACGCCATTACCTTTGCCTCTGATTCTATTTTGGTAGCAGGCTACCTCAAAGCCACCGAGAAGGAGGTTATCTACAATAAACTGTTTCAGCAAAATGAAATGGTTATCGGTAGTACGGGCACTGGCTATGAAGGCACCATGATGGAGCTGTTTAGTCGTAATCATCGGCCTGTAGATGGTAGTCGTTTATCAATCATCGATTTCTTTGTTGAATTCCGTGAATGGATCAACAAGCGCGACTCCGGTCATTCCCCAGAAAATGACTATCTAATTGCCTACGATAAAAAACTGTTTCGCACCTATGGCGGCCTTGATATCTACGAAGTCCCCGAATTTGAGGCTGTTGGTGCAGGCGAAGACTTTGCTAAAGCAGCGCTCCATTTGGGCCACAGTCCCCGTGAGGCTGTCGAGGTCGCCTGTAAACTGTCAATCTACTGCAGTGAACCCATTTCCGAAATCATAGTGGAGCTGTAGGCTAGGCACCGCCCATCATTCGCCATGGCCAATCTCCTATCGCCCATTCTTACATGGTTTAAACGCCAAAAATGGCAGCCCCTCACCTTTCAACAACAAACCTGGGATGCCTATCTAAGCGGTCACAGCGGCTTGATTCAGGTACCTACCGGCTCAGGTAAAACCTATGCCGCTGTCATGGGCCCTATCGCTGACATGCTGGTAAACCCAGGCAAAGGACTGCAGCTACTTTACATTACGCCGCTACGCGCCCTGTCCCGTGACATCGAGAAATCCATCCAAAAGCCCATTACAGAAATGGGCTGGCCTCTCCAGGTAGAATCTCGCACAGGTGATACCAAGGCGGCCCAACGGGCTCGGCAAAAGAAGAAACTACCTGACATTTTGATCACGACACCGGAGTCTTTATCGGTACTGCTGTCCTATAAGGGCGCTCGGCAGCGCTTTGGCCATTTGCGGACCGTGATCTTGGATGAATGGCACGAGCTGATGAGTTCAAAGCGAGGCACCCAGACAGAGCTATGCTTGGCCCAGCTACGGTTGCTTCAGCCCAGTCTCAAGACCTGGGCGATCTCCGCCACCCTGGGCAATCTGAAAGAAGCGGCCCAAACAGCCGTAGGCTTGGATGAAAAACCAGTCATTATTCAGTCAGATATTAAGCGCGACACAACTATTCAGAGCATTTTGCCAGAGTCGGTGGATAGTTTTCCCTGGGCAGGACATCTGGGGCTACATCTGTTTCAGGAACTGGTGGATAGTTTAGACCCTGCGAAATCCACCCTGATTTTTACCAATACGCGATCGCAATCCGAACGCTGGTTTCAAGCCCTCAGTTTTGCCGAACCGGACTGCCCCATGGCCTTGCACCACGGTTCCATAAATATGATCGAACGTCAGGCCATCGAAGCCGGTATCAAAAGTGGTGACCTCAAGTGGGTGATTTGCACATCCTCTTTAGACCTGGGCGTAGATTTCCATCCAGTGGAACGTATTGTGCAGATCGGCAGTGCCAAAAATCTAGCTCGACTGCTACAGCGCGCGGGACGCTCTGCCCATCAGCCCGGTGGAACTTCAGAGGTATTTTTTCTACCTACCAATGCTTTAGAACTGATTGAGATTGCTGCTTTTCGACAAGGTTTAGCCCAGGGAGATATCGAATCCCGTCATCCTCTGCGGTTGCCCTATGACGTACTCACACAGCATCTGGTCACATTAGCCTGCGGTGATGGCTTTGCACCTGAGACGACTCTGGCCTCTATTCGCCAAACAGTCGCATTTCAGGATATAAGTGATGCGGCCTTTGACTGGATGCTGGACTTTCTTGAAAAAGGGGGGCGTTGTCTCAAAGCCTATCCTCGCTATCAAAAGCTAGTGATGGATAATGGTCGCTACAGAGTCTCCACTCCGCAAATTGCTCGCATGCATCGTCTGAGCATTGGGACCATTACAGGCAATCAGCAGATACAGGTGATTTATACCAACCGGCGGAAGTTGGGTACCGTCGATGAAGGCTTTGTCTCACGTTTAAAGAAAGGCGACGTATTTTTCTTTGCCGGTCGTCAGCTAGAGTTTTTCCAGATGAAAGACATGGTGTTGTATGTAAAAAACACCCGCAAAAAGTCTACAACGGTACCGGTGTGGACAGGCGGAAATTTAGCGATTTCTGATTGTTTGAGCCATCATCTACGCCAGCAAATTACCCAAATCAAGACAGGAGAAAGCGTCAGTCCTGAGATCGACCGTGTGATGCCTATTTTGGCAGCACAGGAGCGCATCTCGCATCTACCAGAGGAACAAGAATTACTAATTGAAACTTGGAAAAGTCGTGAAGGACAACATCTTTATGTTTTTCCATTTGAGGGCCGTTTTGTCCATGAGGGACTGGGCTTTTTATGGACCTACCGATTTGCCCAACATAAAAAAGCAACGTTCACTGTTTCTGTCAATGACTATGGGTTTGAAATCTTAGCGCCTAAGGGTTATTCCTTTGAATCTATTTTTCAAGAACACCATTCTCATTTCTTTGATCTGAACAATATTGTTGAAGATATTCAAGCCAGTCTCAATATTTCAGAACTGACCCAGCGACGATTTCGCAGTATTGCTCAGGTTTCGAACCTTGTATTTCAGGGATATCCCTCGTCACGTAAGACCGGTAGTCAGCTCCAGGTTAGTGCCTCTTTAATCTATGAAGTGTTCTCTAAATATGAGGCGGAAAACCTACTGCTACAACAAGCAGAACGCGAGGTGTTAGAACAACAGCTTGAGCTAGAACGATTGAGTGTGACGTTAGAGCGTTTGCAGAAGTTTCATGGGGTTTGGCAAACGACAAAACGACCGTCACCGTTAGCCTTTCCTCTATTGGTGGAGCGTCTCAGTGCACGGTTATCCAACGAGAGTCTGCTTGAACGAATAGAACGTTTAAAGCAACAACTAATCCATTAATGAGTCTCAGTTTAGACATGGAGCTAAAAATTCAGCAAATTGTCAGAAATCAACTAGTAACAGAGCTCAAACTATCAATGGCCTTGTTAAGGAAAATGAATACCTAGTCTAAGTTTGCTAAGTTGTTTCCTTGTATTTACTGAATAAAGTTCAACGTTATTTAAACGAATGGCAGGATTATCTGTGATAACTCTCAAACAATACTGTTAATTCAAGTGAATTCGATATAACGTTCATTGTTTGGCTCGGTGATGACTCGGTAGAACTACATTGCCTGGCTTGATAATTTGTTAATGTTCTAACCCAGTGGAATAACTGAATTAATGGCTGTATGCCAAAAGTTTTAGGTTGGTGTAATGGCCCAAGTAGTGAAGCTAGAGATATGGGGTTAGTAATGGTTTTCTCACAAAATATGAAATCAAATGGGTATTTCGGTTATTGAAAAGAATGCTGCTTTGAGAGAAAAGATTGTTCCTTCTAGAGGCTTTTCCCTTGCTAATCTTCTTAAGAAGGCGGATCTTTTTCATCGAATTGTATCAAAGCTTTCAAGGACCGCTCCCCTAAGAACTGGATCCGTTACTGTGGTGATTCCAGCTCTCAATGAAGCTGGCAACTTAGAGAAATTATTCGCTCAGATTTGCATTGCTTTTGATGAATTAGGCGTAACCTTTCCAGTATTGGTTGTTGACGATGGCAGTACTGATGAAAGCCCCGAAATTTTAGCTCAATTGTCTGAAAAATATTCATTTTTAACGGTAGTCCGACACTCTCAGTGTCGAGGTGTGGCGGCTGTTTGGCAAACAGCCTTGTCCCATGTCAAGACAACGTGGATTTTCTGGGGACAAGCAGATCTAGAGTCTGATCCAGCAACCGATATTCCGGCACTGCTACGGGCTTATCGACCAGGGGTGGTTGCGATCTCAGGCTGGCGTCAACAACGTGGTGACGGCAAATCCCAAGCCTCTCACTTGGCCAATCGTGCTTGCCAACATGCCTTTGGTCTACAAATCCATGATATGAACTGGATTAAATTAGTCCGTAAAGATGCACTTGAGGGATTGCCCATTGAGTTAATTACCCATCGGTATTTACTGGCTGTGCTAGCCGGATTAGGCCATCCAGTAGTCGAGGTAGCGACTCCATGGCACCCACGCTTTTCAGGTGTCAGCAAGTTTGGCAAAAAGCGCCTATTGACCTCTGGTCGTGATTTTCTACGGGTATTAGTCTGGTTTTATCTGACCCGATCGGTTGGTCAACACTTGCAATCCATGGGTAATTTACAGCCAGGTTTAAAGAAGCGCTTGCTAAAATTTGGCTCTTCCGGAATTCCCGTGGAGCCCCCTACATTTAGTGTAGAGTTCAGATTCTTCCCCGTTAGGGATAATAGAG
>NZ_JADOES010000052.1 GCF_018739885.1 Leptothoe spongobia TAU-MAC 1115
GATAGCCAGCTTAAAAGCTTATAGATAAAGGGATATCGCAAATATTAAACACAGTTAAAATGACCTTTAGAGGGCTGATTTATATCCTTAAACGAGCCAGGGTAGAATCTCGGCTCCAAGATATCCTGGGGGCTGCCATTCAATACGGTTTGCTCTTTTTGGGCACCATCATTCTGTTACAAGCATTTGGTATTGATGCCAGTTCCCTCGCCATTCTAGCCAGTTTACTCGGTGTGGGTATTGGTTTTGGGGTGCAGACTATTACCAACAACTTGATTAGTGGTTTTATTATTACCCTGGAACGCCCCATTCAGGTAGGAGACTTTATCAAAATCGGTGACCTGGTGGGCATTGTGAAACAAGTGGGAGCCCGCAGTACTGAAATTAATACCCTGGATAAGGTCACCATTATTGTGCCTAATTCTCGCTTTTTAGAAAGTGAAGTCATTAACTGGAGCCACGGCAACTCTGTCTCGCGTCTACGGGTGCCCGTTAGCGTTGCCTATGGGTCTGATATTGCCCAGGTGAAAACGGCATTGTTAGAAGCGGTTAAACGTCATCCTGAAGTATTACTGCGGCCTGAACCAGAAATCTGGTTTCAAAGTTTTGGGGATAGTGCCCTCAATTTTGAAATCATGGTATGGACCGGGGATCCGCGTAAACAATTTCGGGTAAAGAGTGATTTGAACTATGCCATTGAGGCTAGCCTGCGTCATTACGGTATTGAAGTTCCGTTTCCTCAGCAGGATCTGCATTTGCGATCGCCTCAGTTGGACGAGATTATTGCCATCCTCAAGCAGCAAGCCATTGACGTCCCGGCTTCTTCTATTCATACAGCATCGCCAGAACCACTACCGTCTCAAGTTCCCTCTCCTCCCGTTGAGCAGCCTGTTGAACAAACAGTAGAGCAGACTCCGCCTCTACCTGATCTGCTGGCTAATCTTGATGTGGAAGCTTTAGCTGAGGCTATGCAGGGACCCCAGGGCATCGACTTGCAGGTGAGTCCGGAGCAGCCTGAGTCTGCGCCTATTTACTTTACGGGGACGGCTGCGGTGGCATGGTTACGGCAACAGCGTCATTACACCCATGGTGGGGCGATGTTGGTGGGTCGGTGGTTGCTGCAGAAAGGGTTTATTTATGCGATCGCAGAAGACCGTGATTTTGAAGATAGTCAGGCGCTTTATCAGTTTTATCGGGATTCGCCTGCGGCGTTGGCTAAAAGTGTTGAGTCGCCGTCAAGTCCTGTGATTTCAGATGGGAATGATACTGAAATATACTCTCCTGAGGTTAATTAGACTGAATTTACTTCGGGCTTATTCAAGAATTAGGCTCATGGTCATAATTATGAGCAATTTTGTTTACCCAAAGGCTAGATAATACTAAATCCGAATTCATTAAGCCCGATTAAAAATAGACAATCCTGTAGGGGCACTCCCTTGTGGATGCCCTTCGATACCGGGTGCTATCAGTCAGGATTTCGTATAACTCGAAGGGACCCCATGCAGCCGGTTTTGCCACGTGCCAACCTCACAAGATATATTGGGCAATTGCAATAGGGGTTGCTCAGGGCTTTCCTCCCCGAACTCCTCCTGTTCGTGGGGGCCTCAACTCCCCCACACCCCCCGCAAGGAAGTTGTCGCTTGTTGCAAAGATTCAGGAGTTACGGCAAGGTCAGGGTAAAAGTTGCTGCATCCAAACTGATGACCAGACTATAAAGCCCTGATTCATTCCCGCATAGCTGAAAGCCTTATATAATAGGGCTCTTCTGTTTTGTATAGAGTTCTATCAAGATCCACCCGCAGCCCTGGCCAAAAGCGTCGAATCGCCTTCAAATCCTGTAATCTCAGATCAAGCCATCACCGAAATCTACTCCCCCGAAGCCAACTAAAAGGCCCTTTGTAGGCTGAACGGAACCTCCCCTGCCCCCTAACTTCTCGTTGGGTTACTCTCCGAGAAGGCAAAGCCTACGTGCTGTTATCCAACCTACCGCCTCTCCCGCTCTCTAACACCAATGGACCTAAACTTCCGACGCTCCCAAAACAGGTCAGACCAACCCCTCGGAGGCCGGTACAAAATCGTAGAAAACCTAGGAGTCGGTGGCTTTGGCCAAACATTCCGTGCCCAGGACCTGCACCTGCCAGGGCATCCCTTATGCGTGGTCAAACAGCTTAACCCCCAGGTAGACAATGCAGAAGGATTGCAAGTAGCCCGTCGCCTGTTTGATACCGAGGCCAAGGTTCTTTACCAGCTAGGCTCCCATCCCCAGATTCCCCATTTGCTTGCCCACTTTGAGGAAAACAAAGAGTTTTACCTCGCCCAAGAACTGATCGAAGGTCATTCCTTAGCAGACGAATTTGAAATCACCCCATGGGATGTGCCCAAAGTGATTGATTTTCTAGGGGATGTGCTAAAAACCCTGGCCTTTGTCCATGAACATCGAGTCATTCATCGGGACCTGAAACCCTCAAACCTGATTCGCAGAAATCAAGATAACTGCATTGTCGTAATCGATTTTGGTGCCGTCAAACAAGCCGGAACTCAACCAGCAGGAGGGATCAGCCATACCATCTCCATTGGCACCCATGGCTATATGCCCAGCGAGCAGCTAGCGGGCCAGCCCCAGTTTAGTAGCGACGTTTATGCCGTCGGGGTCATGGGAATCCAAGCCCTCACCGGTCAGCTACCCAAATACCTCACACCTCATGCTCAAACTGGGGAGCTGGACTGGCATTCCTATGCCCGGCACCTCCATCCAGACCTGGTGGGCGTATTGGACACCATGGTGCGCTACGACTTTCGCACTCGGTATCCCTCGGCCAAGGAGGCGCTAAATGCCCTACAAGCCTTGCCCAAAGAGCTGGAGCAGTATAGTCCAGCCATGCCTGTCTCTGTAGAAACAGAACCCGCTCCCCCTGTCCCTGAACCAACAGGATTGACCGTACCTGCCATGGCACAGTCTCCCCCGACGGCTGTGGCTGCCGGAGCGCGTGCCCCCATGGCTACAGAGGTAGTCTCCCTCCCATCGGTGGAGTCTACCCCATCCCCTCGCCGTCAGCTACCGATTCCTGCCATCATTATTGGCACACTTTTCTTGGCAACGGGGTTACTGATTGGGCGTGCCTGTAGTCCCATATCACCCAATCAGCCAGCAGTTACTGCTACTGATACAGACACTATCCCAGATCGGATTCCGGCCCCCGCTACAGACCCGGAACCCACCCCCCAGCCCGAAGACAAGGGCACCGCCCTAACGCCAGCCATCGCCCAAACTGTTATCGATGATTTCTATAAATATATTTCAAGAAAATCTTGGGATCAGGCAAAATCTCAAACCAGTGATACTGTAGCCCAGCAATTTAACCCTGATTTTTTTGAACAGTTTCAGCAGGTCTCTGTCGAGAATTTGCAGGTAACCGCCCAAACGCCCGAGTACATAGAGTTTCTGGGCCAAAATACCTATGTTTACAACGATGGCTCCACGCAAACAGAAGAGCGAACGTTCATAGTGCAGCTGGTTGATGGCAGTCCTCGTATAGTGGACTCAGCCTTTAAACGGGTCACTAAATTTCGCTAAAAATACAAAGCCATTTTTCAGTATTGTCATTCTCTACTCAATTCCTATCAGTTGACTGAAATCCATATTTAGTGGATTCGCATCAGTATAGACACTACATCAAGGGTATAGGTGCAATATTACGGTCACCCCCCTTGCAAAACGACCATTTAACGCTAAGCTATGGCCCAGACCAGAGTGTTCCTACTATAGATGCCGTCGTCCAGTCAAAATGCAAAACAACCGAATGCCCTAGCGCTCAAACAAGCGGCTAACTGGCAATGTAGCGCCTGTGGAAGACTGTGCCGCCGTCATGATGAACTAGTGGATGACTTTGCCCTCCGAGTGGGGCATGACAGGGATGAAATTGCCGCTCATCCAAAACGCTGGACGCTTCATGTGACAAAGCTTCACACGGACGTTCCTATTATTGTCACTCAGGCTAAATCACGCAGTCCTAGAAAAAGATTGCAGGGAAATTCTAAGGTTGTTCTGTGTGGTTCATGTCATCGTGCTTATCACAACTATCGACGCTGGCAACAGCAACAACGGCAGCAACAGCGGCAGCAAGAACGTTCTGGCCAGCTAACCCTGAATGATATTCGTCTCCCCCTGACGGGCCTACAGCTATCGTTAAATGAATGGGGCACTCCCTACGAAATTGTGAACCCCTTACCGCGACAAAGACGGATCCGATCTCCGAAGGCATCCAGTTAGAAAATCGACTTGCGGTTTAATCGGGGTGGTTCCGCCGGGCCTCTATATCCACACATGCCCAGATAAGCTAGAACAAGAAGCGATACTGTATCGTATTGCTAATTTTTTCATGAGCATTGGGTTGCTATTGAGTATGGTTAACAATCGCTGTGCCCTGTGGTATGCCTTAGTATGGGAATCGACACTCAAAATTTTTACCCCACCACCCATTGGTTTGTCCCCCTCAATGAGCTCGATGCTGAGGCGGGGGCACCGCTAAGGCCAGCGGACCTAAAACCATCTGCAGCTGAACCCCTGGCAAATGAGGGTGATTCGTTTTTGGTCACATTAGAGAGTTTGCTGATTGTCAAAAAGTACGATCGCAAAAGTGATAATGATTTGCTGGTGAGATCGCGACTCAAATACGGCAATGACGCCATTGTAGAATCCATTAACTTCTTTGAGAACGATGTCCCTGCAGGAGTCGTCAGAAATAATCTGCTGTGTGAGTATATCTACTCTCAAGACCACTATTCCAAACTAGACCGGGTCCATCTAGAAATCGAAGTGATGGAACTGCCGGGGGACATTAGCCTGGACAAAAGTATCGCCAAAGGTCTCAGTATGATCAAAAACACCTTTGGCGTTGTTCTCAGTTCCTTTTTACCCTTTGGTGGTGTGGCCTTCGATGTGATGAAGAAAGTTAACAGCGTCAGAAGCGAAAAGCGTCAAATCTTCTTGAGCAAGCTAGACCTTTACGGAGAAGGCGGCGAAGGCGAAGCCCGTCTGCGCTATGGGGCCTATATTTTCTTCAAAGAACCTATCGATGCCTCCCCCTATAAACTCCACAAACTAGAGGTCAAACACCTAGCGCCAGCAGATGCCGCTAAACCCTTGCCCCACGACTACATTGTCGTCAAAGTCGTCCAGGCCCCTATCCGGGTGGGTAGCAGTGAAGAAATCGCTTTAAACAACCAAAAACTAGCGGCATCTCTAGGTACCCCGGATGGCCAGATGGATGTTAACGCAGACTGGCAACCAAACTTTGACCGCATCATTCCCGATGCTGAGAAACTGCGCAAACTAGCAATTTTCTACGGCTTAAAGAAACGACAAGACGCCCGAGAAACCCTGGATGATGCTCAGACTAAGCTTTATCAGAAACTACTCCAGGAATTACAAGAATTTATTTAGGAGTTTGTAACTAGTAATTGTTGCGATCTACTAGTGGTAATCGGCGGGATTTTGAATAGGACAATAGCTTGGACAGTTGGTTAGGAGTTTCAAGGTGTTGCTTGGGGTCCCTCCGAGTTCCCCAAACCCCCATGGGCATGGCGGGATGCCGCCCTACAACCCTCATACTGGGTTATCCCTAATGGCATTAAGTTGGGGTTACGGCGGTGTCAATTATAAATGTTCTGGACTGGTCTCTGCGGGAAATTTAGAGTATAAAACTCAAATCATGAGGTTATTTTAATGGTTCTTTATTTTCGTGCAGGTCTCGACTGGAACTCTCTCAATAAATCCTAATCACCTCTGCCACTCTACTTGTACAAGCTTGATCTCTTGCTCATTGTAGGCAGTGAAACTTGCCCGTACCTGCTTCTCTGACCAATCCATACCCGTCAGGTGATACTTATACTCATTTCCGTACTGCGTTCGAGCTAGTTTCAAGGCGTTAGAGGCACCTGCGCTATTGCGCATAGCGTTTATAACGCCGAACGGCAATATGGTGTAAAGTGCACCTAGAATAAACGCGACTCTCGGCACAGAGACCCCATGGCCAGCTTTACGACTGGCCGATACCACCGATGTCTGCCACAGTTGCTTGTATACCCAGCAAAGGAGAATAATCACGGCGAGTTTCATCAGCAGTGACACAGAAAGACTCACCGGCTCAAGGCGAAACTGAATGGCCCATAGTTCTAAGGGCCTTAAAAAGGGATAAAGAACGATTGTGCTCACAAAGCTCGCGATCGCAAACGCTGAACAGCAGGTGACGATAGGAACAGCCGCTGGCTTACCCCGAAGCAGAAAGCCCCCGGCAATGACAGCCAGGATATTGAGCCAGGAGGAATAACTCTGATCGTTTAATAGGGCATAGATCATGTAGATGATGTCGACCATGCCTATTAAAATCAGTACAATACCCACTCGCCTTAACGGAGCGCGATAATCATTCATTCGTTATCTTTCGTTGCCGGTCTGGCCATTGTGGCATACCCGAAGAAGCTGGTGCCAGGTCCAGAAATACCGATCTAAAATACCGATCTAAAGTCTCGATGAAGACAAGATCATCCATCAGGAAAACAGGCCTAGTCAGCCTGAAGTCCAACGCTCACGCTATTGGATGTTCCCATGACCGCCACTACTTTCACATCGACTGTCAAACTCACTAAAGACTGGGCCAGACTATTTTCGCGTAATACCCAGCAATGGCAACAATTTGCCGCCAACTTCGATGTACACACGGTGCAATTAGACCCCGCATTTATCAAATCGATTCAAGCCTTTCAACTAGCCGAACAGTCCGAGGGTAAGCGGCTGATGGCCATTGCCCAACAGTATGCAGCCCGCCATAACGCGCCAGATTATGTGAAAGCGATTCAACAGTTTATTGGTGAAGAACAGCGCCATGCAGATTATTTAAGTCGGGTGCTCCATGTCAACGGTGCCGGGACACTGACCAAACAATGGACCGATAGCGTATTTCGGCATCTGCGCAAACTAGTGGGACCAGAGATGATGTTATCACTGTTGCTCATGGCGGAGATTATTGCCATTGCCTACTATTCATCCCTAGCCCGCGCCAGCCAGGATCCCCAAGCCAAACAACTGTTCGAACGGATTCTGCAGGATGAAACCACCCACATCCAGTTCCATTGCGAATATATGACCCGATCCACACCGCTGCTTGATTCTCTCCGCTGGAGTGCCCAGCGTGTGTTTCTCGGCCTAGTCACCATTGTGATTTGGTTAGACCACAGCCATGTGCTCAAACATCGCTTTTCCTCTGTGTTTCAGATGATGGACTACTGCAATCACCTGCTCACAAAATGCATGAGAACGGCGTTGTCAGCTAGCTGATATACCCTATAGTCGATATACCATGGCTCCCTATACTGGGAACTGTTCATAGCTCCCAGTCATGTGATGCCAGCCCCAACCCGCGATCGCAATGCATTTAGTCAGGGTAAACCACTGTGGTCTCGTGCGATCGCAACCCCCACCGTCGAATTTGGTCCCACCCCCTTAACCGTACTCGTGGGACAGGTTCCGACAGATTTACGCGGTAGCCTGTATCGCAATGGTCCCGGTCGTCTGCAGCGCGCAGGAGAGACCGTTGATCACTGGTTTGATGGTGATGGGGGCATCCTGGCCATCCACTTTGCCGCTGGGGGCGCAACAGGACTGTATCGCTATGTCCAAACCCAGGGACTCCAAGCAGAAGTAGCCGCCAACCGATATCTATATCCCGGCTATGGAAAACCAGCCTCCGGTCCATTCTGGAAGCGTTTGAGCGCTAAACCCAAAAACGTAGCCAATACCTCTGTCTTTGCCCTACCAGATAAACTGTTGGCCCTATGGGAGGCAGACAATCCCCATGCCCTGGATTTAGAAACCCTAGAAACCCTGGGTTTAGACGATTTAGGCATACTGCAGCCCCGTCAGCCCTATTCAGCTCATCCCAAATGGGATACCCAAACAGGAGACCTGTATAACTTCGGTGTTGTCTTAGGTCGTCGGAATTACATTCAGCTTTACCGCAGCGATGCCACCGGCCAGATCCGCCAACAGGGGCAGCTCCCTTTATCCCGAACATCCCTGGTCCATGACTTTGTCCTAGCGGGTCCCTACCTTATTTTTCTCATCCCACCTGTAGTCCTGTCGCTATTACCAATTTTGTTACAGAACAAGGGCTTTAGCGATGCCATGCAATGGCAACCTCAGCATGGCACGCAAGTTATTGTTGTTGATCGCCATACCCTAGAAGAAGTCTCCCGATTTGAAACCGATCCCTGGTTTCAGTGGCACTTTGGCAATGGCTATCAAGTAGCCGATGGGACAGTGGTGATTGACTATGTCCGCTACGACAACTTTGACACCAATCAGTGGCTCAAAGAATTTGTTACAGGATATCCAAAAACTCCAGTATCGGCGCGATTATATCGATTGAGGATAGATGCCGCTGTAGGCAAAGTTCTATCTAACGAGCCCCAGCTAGATCAAGAATGCGAGTTTCCCATCGTAGCGCCCCAGGATGTGGGACAGTACCATAACTCTCTCTTCTATTGTTATAAATCCCAACCCAAAAACGAAGAATATTTCGACAGCATCGGTTGTTTACAGCCTGACAGCGGTCGCACTAGCCAACTAACATTTGCCAACGGCTGTTACCCCATCGAACCCACCTATGTCCCAGGCCCCCAAGGCACCGACTGGATCCTCACCGTAGTCTTCGATGGCAACCAAGACCAAAGCACCCTCCAGATTTTGCCCGCCGATAATCTAGAAGCAGGCCCCATTTGTATTTTGGCGCTCCCCGAAATCATCCCCTTCGGCTTTCACGGCACCTGGAAAACCAAATAATTGAAATTACGAACACAAATCACCATGCCATGCCTGACGTCCCCGATCCGCATAACAAGAAACCTGTTGTCCAACCCAGTCAATCCGCCATTGGTCCCCATCCGGAACAAACACTAACCGATAGCGCCTGGCATACACCGAATCATCTCCCCCACCTTTGGTCGTCACACCAATCACCCGACGCCGATCGCTCGTTTCCAAAACCTCGACAGCATTAGTACGACGAGTTTCCTCATTCGGCTCCGGCACATAACCAAACAGTGATTGCGTCAACGCCAGTGGATCATCCACAGCACCTGCCTGCATAAAGCGTGAGTTTTCCAAATCATCTTTACGATATTCAAACTTATCGCTAGGAAACGGCATAGCATCCAGATCGAGCGGCACCCGATTAATTTCAGCTAGGCCCTCTGTTGTCCAACCATAGGCAAAGGTCTCTTCGTCTCCCCATAATTCTTGAGCACCCTGGATTACAATCTGATCATTTACCAGCGCTACCTCATAAACCACGCCAAAAAAAGCGGTATCCGCATGAACCGGTCGACCCTGTTGATTTAGCACTACGGCTAAGGCAAAATAGCCATCCTCTTCATTTTTAGCATCCTGTTCATTCTCAGGCAGCACCATCAACGGCACCAGGACATCTTCCCAGTCATCACCGTTTAAATCATGGTGGATAAGCGCAAAGTCGCTTTCCACATCGTGGGTGGGAAGATACACAACGGCACCATAATCAAACCCTTCGGAGTCCATAAACTCAGTAAAGGTGATCGTGGTGGTGACTACTTGACCACGTCCAGGCACATCTAGCCTGTATTCCAGCGGTTGTAAGTCCAATGCCGATAAGCGTTGAGCACCTACAGGGGATGACGTCTCGGCAAACCCGCTAGGAATACAGCTCATCAACCCCATTAGACCAGCCAAACCAGTCAATCGAAGTGCATATTTCAAAAAAACTGCCATATGAACTGAAATAGTCGCGCTTTAGAAATCTACAAAGCTAACGGATCGATTTCAGAGTCAACTCAAGCCGCTGACTAAATCTTTAAGTAAACGGGCATTGCTAATCCTCGACAAGAAGAACGTTGAACAGGCATCGTACAATCCGTGACCTATATAAACAGATATTTTCTTGATTAGTATATCCGTACGGTTGACTGAACCAGTTTTCATTAACGTGTGGAACAATCCAGAGGATGATATCTACAATGGGTTATAGCTTTGGCGATATAGTAGATGATTCAGTACGTGTTCATTTCACGACAAAAGTTGTGCCTGTCGTGAAACTCGGTATGAAGACGACACATCAGAGCAAGTTAAAGCGCTTTCCCTCAGTCAACTAGTGCAATTAGAAACGGCTTATAAAGACTTTACCTCTGTTAATGATTTAATCGATTGGTTGCAGGCTCAAGCAAAAGCTGATAACACTGATACCAATCACTCGTAACCCCCTTGACCGACTACTGATGAGTGCCTCATCCGCCTACCAACTACACCTTAAGCGAAGACATAAACCACGTCCAAGATGAAACCTACAGGCCAAACCTTTAGTTCTGGCGGTGGACAATGTTTATTTCAAATTATTGCTTTGAGGGCTTTGCGCTGGGCAGGTTGAGCAATTTTCATTGCTGTTTTTAAGTGTATATCCCCCCTATAATTAGCATGTTTTTTCACAACCTTAACAACAGATTCGGCATAGACCTCTGGCTCAACAACCTCAGCTAACGCGGTAAAGTAGGAAGGTAATACATTCTCCCAAGAAACACCAACCTGCCAGGAACCGCTTTCATCGGCAAAGAAAATAATGTCATCACGACATTCATCAACTTCATCCAAAAGTTCAATCAGGACCTCGAAAGCTGGATGTGCTTGGAAATATTCGCCTGCTTGACATTCTTTAATACACCGATTCATCAATCGCTTAAACTCAGCAATCCAGTTGATGGTCCCTCGCGACTGGTCCATATAATTACGTGAATTAACCCTGAAGGATTCGTAATATACTCCAGCCAGGCTATCTGCTTGGAAATCAAGCACTTCTTCCAGGATTAACTCATCTGCTATTTCATCGACCTGAAATGAATCTAGATCTAAGACGCCTTTAAGCAATTCGGGCAATGTTTCTTGGGGAATCAGTTCAATTGCCCGATCAAGTAAAAATAGCAACTCCTCCGTATCCAAGTTCTGACGGATAGATTGACGTAGTAAGCTGATATCAATAGGCACCGTGACTTACCCCCTAAAACTCAAGTCGATATTCCAACCTAACTTCAGTATCATCCAGGTTAGAAGAGCCTCGCAGTCGAACCTCTTCGGTCAGTTCGTACTGTAAACCAAATTGAGGCGCATTACCGTTATTAAGGATCTCTAAAACACTGACATTAATATCGTCGGTAACTTCAAAGATAGCCTCTACACCAATGCCAATGCCGGCGGTACTATCCGTCGCCGTATCGGTAGTGGGAAACACGCTAAATGATTGAAACCCAATGGCATCTGTTAAGTTGTTCAAGAATCCAACTACATTGCCAGCACCAACAAAACCCGCCAGCTGGGTTAACCCAGCACTGGTTATGCCACTGAATACATTATTGCCCAGTAGAGATATTAGCTCGCCTTGACCACGGGATGGATCACTTTCTAAGACGACCACTTGACCCAGCTTATCCTGGGCCTCGCCCGTGGATCCCTGGGCCAGATCTCGCGCATTCAGATCGACAACACTTGCTTTTATAGTGACGTATTCCACACTCCCCAGGGCATCAATATTTTGATCGTCAGTGACTTCAGATGAGACAAAGCCTGATTCAGAAATGGCAGGCACTCGTGGGGTATCTGTTTCCTGCACCCTAGTTCTCATGGTCGCATTCAAAATCGGATAGATGCCATTGCTGGGGATAAAGGTAGCCTTATTTTCCTCACCCCGATCCAACCGAAACTGTGTGGAAAATAGATTGATCCAACCCGACTCCAGTTCAATTTCTCCTTCAGGTCTTGGGTTAGCCAGGGCACCGTCAACAACAATATCCCCCGATGCCCTCAGGTTAAAGAGGGGCTGTCCTTCAATCAACAACCGATCGCTCAGCTGAATTTCAAAGCCATTGAAACTAACCAGTTGACCAACGATGCCCAATGGTAGCTCGTCAGAAGATTCAGTCACCAGATTTTCTTCTCCAAAAAACTCCTCTCGGTATAGAACAACAGCTTTGGCCATCTGTCTAACGATGGGGTTATTAGGCTCATCTGCAGCTTGAGGATTGGCGTCCGCCTCTGCAGTATCGCGATTGGAGTTTCTGAGAAGATTGGCGTCCGTCTCTGCAGCATCGCGATTGGAGTTTCTAAATTGACTGGCTAGCTCAAAGGTGCTAACTTTCCCTGCTCCAATCGCCAGATTACCGCCTATCACCGGAGCAATGACTGAACCATCAACCATGATCTGTCCATCAAATATGGACTTGACCGTACCGCTGTAGTTAACGGGTAATTCTCCTAAGGTAATTTTGATGCCATCTGTCGGCTGATCAAAGGGGGAAAGGGGCAGTCGTCCGTTCACCTGTAGCTGTCCGTCCTTCACATTTGCCTGCAGCTGTGGAATCGTTAATCCACCAGCCACACGGGGAATGTTGGATTCTCCAAGGGAAAATTGTTTGTCTAATAATGTCAAATCAAATTGAATATCTCCAGTCAGGTCGGTAATCGGATCTTCTAAGAATTCGCTACCTACCACACCGTCTCGCAGTTTGACATTACCCGTAACAACGGGCTGATTGAGGGTACCGTCTACTTGAACAACAACTTTTCCCCTTCCCGACTCCCAACGCACCTGATCCTGGCTCAGGGTGTTAATCACATCAAAACTGTCGTCAGGCACCACTGCTTTGATGGCCAGTCGCTCAGTAGACGGCTTCACCGTCATAAAGGGCAAGGCATAGGGAATGGTCCCCCGCAGCGTAATGGGTGCATCATCAGGGTCAATGGCCACATCACCAGCTACATCTAGACTGGCATTTCGATAGCTAAAGTTTGTCTCCACCCGTTCAATGGGATAGTCATTAATCTGAGGATTGACGATGATGGCTTCGCCTTCAACGATCGGGTTGGCTAAACTACCGTCAAACTGTGTGAATATATCCAACTCACCCGTTGCCGCTACCGGCAAGGGATAGATATATTCCGCTAGCTCGACCGGCAGATTATCCACCGTCAGCTGGCCTGTTAACTGTTCTAGATCGCCGTTTCCAGATAGATTGATGATTGTCTCTCCCGCCGTGATTAAAACTGGTTCGAAATTCACACTCAGTTCTTGCACATCACCGCTAATAACAAATTCATTGGGTGGTGCGTAGGGTCCCCACTGCCAGCTATCTCCTTGAATATCGAAGGTGGCTTTGACATCGTTTAGATAGGGGGAATCTCCAGTCACGGCGATAGTGCCGGTAAAGCCACCGGATAGATCGGCCAAGGTTGGAATCACCAGCTGCCCCCCATCGTCAATATCTTTAGGCTGACTTTCCACAAAGGCCACAAAAGCTTCTAGTTGTTCCAATAAGGACCCAGCAGGTAACTCCGCAGGTACCACGGCTAAATCAGCGGCAGATCCTTCTGGTTTAGTTTGGTCTCGGAAACGAAAGACGCTCAGATCAATCTTTTCCACCAGTGCTACCAGATCTTCGATGCGTCCCTTTTCGACGGTTAGTTCTCCCTCGTATTGCAGCTGAGGGATAACACTGGCGCTACCTGTTAGTAAATATCGACTGTTGTCTAGCAGCAGTTCTCCCTGCTCTAGGGTGGCGGTATTGTCGGCATAGCGAAATGTGGCCGCAAGTTGTTGGGCATCGACCGGAGCTAGGGTGGGTTGTACAATGGTCACCTCACCGCTGGCCATGGGGTTAGCAAAGTCTGTCAGGTCAGCGTCTATGCTGGCATCTAATAAACCCGCTACCTGGCCAAAGCCTGCGGCAGGTCGGACATTTAATTTGTCTAATGGTAACTGAACAATGTCGGCATGGATTTGATTGCCTTCGCCATAGCCCTGGGCGACAAATTCCTGGTTACGTACTTCAAAGGAAACGGGCCAGAAGCGATTGTCCAACGCTAGCTGTAGCCGATCTTGGGATCCCTTTAGGTCCAGGCTACCACCCTCTGCTAAGGAGAATGAGATTGGACCGGCCAGGGGTTCAAAAACAAGGTCGTTGAGGGCGAGGTTATCGAGTCGAGCGGCTCCTGCCAGTAGGGGATTGTCTAATGTGCCGGTGATCTGTCCGTTAAAGCTGGTGAGCCCCGCCAGTTGCCCATAGTCTCGCACGTTGGCTGGGGCAATGTTGTTGAGGGGGTGCAGGTCAAACTGTTGTAGGGCAACGTTTAGGTTTAAGTCTCCGATGGGGATAGGCTGGTCAAAATCGATGCCGATGGTGCCGTCTGCCTGAACCCCCGGAGCGTTAAAGGACTCGATGGCAATCTGGTCTCCCTGCCACTGGAAGGCCGTTGTCCAGTCGCCGGGTTCTAGCAGGGGCTGGTTGGTGTTGGGGATGAGGATGAGGGTGTTTGCGATCGCAGCCCTACCCCCCGCCTGCACCGTAGCCAAATCAAACTCATACAAATTCCCTGCCGCATCCAGCTCAGCACTCAACAGACCCTGGGCCTGAGGCGTAAACTGGTCCACCGGCACCTGGTCCGTGGCCACCGTTGCTTGCCAGGCACCCCCTTCTAGCTGGGCAACAGCATTGGCCGTGACGGTGCCACCAAACACCTGCAGACTAGTATTGTCCACCACCAACCTATTATCAGCAAAGGTGAGCTCCCCCTGACCAGGAAACGTAGACTCCGACAATTGCCACTGGGCAAAGGCCGTCTGGGCTTCCAGAGTCCCCTCAGCTTCTAGCTCTGCTGTTAAGGAGCCAATCACCATCTCCGGTGGCAGCGTCACACCATAGAGCTGAGTAAACGGATCCACCGGTAAATCTGCCTGACCCGTCAGTTCAAACTGAGGATTTTTCAAATCAGTCAAGTCAGCCTGTCCCTGGGCCAGAACCACCCCACCAGCTTCCGGGACCAGACGCAGCTCCGTTAGCTCAAACTCTTTCAGCTCAAACTCCGGCAGCGGCAGTACAAAGTCAGCAGACACCGTGGCCAGGCGAACTTTGTCCACCTGTAAGGGTTCAATATTTACCAGGCGTCCCTTGACATTAGGCTCGGTCAGCTCACCCGTCACCTGAGTATTGAGTTCAAAGGGCACCGTCGGATCGACCGGCAAGTTCTCAGGCAGTTCGAAAGCGGCCAACGCTTGCACATCGGCCAGGCTAACCTCAGGAATCTGGGCGGTGAGGTCATAGCCGTCATCCCAGTCCACGGTGCCTGCGGTCAATAATGCCACATCGCCTACCTGTAGTTCCGTATTCTCCAGGGTGACCCGCTGTCCCTGAAACCTGAGCTGGCTACGAATATTGCTCACCGGTTCAGGCAGATCCTGGACCAATACCTGACCATCTCGAAACTGGGCCGTTCCCTGCACATCCACAGACGATTCATCGAGCTTACCGTCCTCGGTCAGAGCTGCAGCCACCGTCAGGTTGGTATTGAGACTCCCTGAACTCAGGCCCACCAAGGACGGCAACAGGATATTCACCCCAGTGGTCGGCAGGTCTTGCACCCGCAAGTTAGCCTTTACCGCCTGATTTTCTAGATCGCCCTCACCTTTAATATCAAAACTGCCAGCGTCCACATCACCTGTCAGGTCAAAATAGACTTGCTTGGACTCTTCACCAGAAAATTTAGCAATAACATCAGCTCCGGTGACCTCCACAGGTTGCCGAGGGACCAAAGCGTTTGGCTCCTGAATTAATGTTGACGCACTGACACGGGCGTCCTGGATTTTAATGGTCTGAATTTCTGTGGTGATGGCGGGTTCTTCTTCAGGCGGATCCGGCAGGGATAGCTCAAACCACTGTCCATCCTTGCTCTGCACCAGGGACACATCGGGACGGACAAGGACAATATCGGGTTTAAAGGTTTTCTGAAAGACTAGACTTTTCAAGTCGAAACCTACCGACACCTGGTCCACTGTCACCGATGACTCATCCGTTGCCGTTGAGGGCAGTGTGGTTTTACCCAGCTGTACTCCCGAGAGGGACAGACGCTCTACATCGCCCAAATCAATCGGTCGCTCGATGATATCAGCCACTCGGTCTTCCACCAACGGCATCACCTGGCTATTGATCACCCGTTTGCCCCAAATTGCCCCGGCAATACTCCCCAGTGCGATCACCACCCCCAATCCAGCCCCAACTTTAAGTAGCAAAGCCAAATATGGACGCCGGGGCAGCTGTTCAGCAGGCGTCACATTAGACGAATTCGACATGGGCGAGCAGGGGTTACAGCCAGGGTACAGAAGTACGATCCTTATTCGTTATATAACGAATTAAGCCACCAAAACTGTCTTCCCCATGACTCTACTGTTATCTGTAGGTGCCCATATATGCATTCAGACTGGCGCGCAGTTTTTCAGATGTTTATTTTTTGGAGTCATAAAAAAACAACCTCATGGTTTGGGTTTTCTGTGCTAAATTTTCCGCAGAAATCGATTCAGGGCACTGATAATCGACCCCGCCGTAACCCCAACTTAATGCCATTAAAGATAACCTAGTACGTTGGGTTGTAGGGCGGCGTAACGGCCATGCCCAGGGGGTTTGGGGAACTCGGAGGGACCCCAAGCAACCGGTTTTGCCAATTATCAATTTCCCAATTCAGGCCATGAGCTAGTTTCTTAACAGCTCCTTAATCCCTGATATAACCTTGAGCAATCAAATATACTGACGTTGAAAAACTAAATCCTGGAAGACGCCATGGCGGATAACCTGCCTGCTGCTCAATCTGCCTCTAACTCCGCTGAAGATTCGCAAGTCCAACGCATTGCGGCACGAAGAACCAGGATTCAAAAGATCTTACAACTATTAGGGCTGTCCACTGGCAGCATTGGCCTGGCCCCGACCATCCTGTTGCTAAAACAGGGGCAATGGGGATTGGCAGTCCTGGTAGGGTTGGCCTCCATCGGTGTCATTGTTTTGGCCTTGGCCTACAAATTCCTGACGGATCTGATCAATCGGATTTTAGATCGCATCGAAGAAAAACTAGACGCCAGCAGCGATTCCCTGGCAGCTTGGATCGTCGCCCAGTTAGAAACGGCGGCTATTAACTTTTGGTGGAAGATCACCCCCCAGTTCAAGGGTGAATACTACAAAAGTCTAATTTATGGCTATCGCTCCTATCGCACCCAAGGACTCAAAACCCCAGGGGACTTTAAACCTGATTTAGACAAGGTATTTGTGCCCCTACGCATTACGTCTAAAAGCCTGGAGCAGATTTCCCCCGCGTTAATCCAGCGACAAGAGACGGCTGGAGATTTAGAGATTTGGGACTTTCTCGGAGCCAGTAAAGATCAATCAGCGTCAGGTTTAAAACCTATTTCACAAGAACAAACTATACGAAATCCTGACTGATAGCGCCCGATATCGAAGGGCATCCACAAGGGAGTGCCCCTACAGGATGGTCCATTTTGAATCAGGGTTGAGGAATTCGGATTTGGTATTAGAAACTGAGAAAGTTCGTAACTGTCCTAGAGATCCTGTTGGCTGCGCGAAGTCGGAGTCAACATACCCAGCCAATATATCTTCTTTGACTCCGCGCAGGGAACTCTTACAAAAATTATCAGCACCTGCTAACACTTGAAACAGGTTGCCATCACACATCCGCTTGTAATACATTAGTTCTGGTCACCTCTATTAATTGCAATGCGGCGCGATTCTCTCTTCTACCGCCTATTCCAAAAATCGCCTAGCCTGCTCTTTGATCTGCTACCTGTATCCCCCTCTGACGCAGCCGCCTATCGCTTCGACTCAGTCGCCATCAAAGAACCTAAATTCGAAATTGACGGCGTCTTTCTGCCACCCGAAGGTGGCGACAATCGCACCGTCTACTTTTGCGAAGTCCAATTTCAAAAAGATGAAAAACTCTATGAGCGCCTCTTTGGCGAATCCTTTCTCTACTTCTACCGACAACGCCATCGCTTTGACGACTGGCAAGCCGTCATCATCTATCCCGCCCGTACCACTGAGCAAACCCAAACCCATCCCTATCGAGCCCTACTAGCCAGCGATCAGGTCCATCGTATTTACTTGGATGAGCTAGGCGATCCTCAAGACTTACCCTTGGGTTTGGGGCTAATACTGCTCACCAGTGCCAACCAAACCCAGGCAACCCAGCAAGCCCGCACCTTAGTTGCTCGGGCACAGCAAGAAATTACCAACACCACTGAGCAGCAAGCCATAATAGAGTTAATCATCACTATCATGGTGTATCAGTTCACCCACATCAGTCGGCAGGAGGTAGAAATGATTCTGGATATACGCTTGCAAGACACCCGTGTGTACCAAGAAGCCAGGGAAGAAGGTGTACAGGAAGGTTTGGCCCAGGAGCGAGCACTGCTCACACGTATGCTGACTCGCAAGGTAGGAAAATTATCCCAGTCTGCGTCCTTACAAGTTGGGCAGTTATCCTTTAGGCAATTAGGGGATTTAGGTGAAGCCCTTCTAGAATTTCAGGCAATGGCTGATCTAGACACCTGGTTAAATCAACTGACTGAAAAGCAGACTGAAGTTGTCAAAAAGTTAATTCAAAAGTTAGGAGCATTAGAAGCATCTACATCAGATCAGATCAAAGAAATTTCCCTCAGCCAGTTGCAGCTATTAGAAGAAGCTTATAAAGACTTTCCATCTATCAATGATTTGACCGATTGGTTGCAGGCTCAGTCAAAAGCTGATGCCACTCTGTCGTAAGCCAGACCAATATAGCTAGTTTTCAGTTTTAGGCAACTGTCCCTGGGGTCTCAGCTGACGTTCACCCTGCGCCAGTGCTTTTTGCACGGCAAATAATTGTTCCTTATCCAAAGCCTCAACAAAAATTCTCAGCAAAAACAAACTCGCCCCGTTCGACAACGTCTCCATGCCATCAGGATAAATCGCCAAAAACTTCGCCTTCTCACTCTCACTCATGCCCAGGGCAATGCTTTTGCCATCCACATAGACCTCTTTGCGTCGCCCAACAATCTTGGACCTAATCTCAAAATTCTTATCCCATATCTGCCAATTGATCCAAACTTCTTCCTGTTCCTGTAGACCTGGATCAAACCCATAACGACCGACAATGTAATAAGTCGGCTCCTGAGCCACAGGATCCAACGCTTGCATCTCAATTTGGCATAGCAGCATCGTGATTACTCCTTAAAACAAATGACCAAAGCCCTGGCAGAGCTTGACTGATAAACAATCCTGGTAAGGGATCTGCTTAAAAATAAAGTACTGACTCAAAGCCCCCAGTATTGGGAGTTTGGGGGCTTGACGAATAGGCTAATAGAAGATTATTCCTCACTACGTTTAGTTTTGGCCGCTTACTTAACACTTTAGGGGCTGCGCCTTGTTCCAGCCCAGCCCCTTATGCCTATTGACCGACCTCCTGTAACTCCGCCGGACGCACAGTCAAGCTCTCCGTCTGCTCACCGCGAATCACTTCAAACCGCAATCCCTGACCAATCTTGCTACCCTCGACAGTATCCTGAAGCTGTTCTGCCGTTGTCACCGCCTCACCATCGATTTTCACAATTACATCCCCCCGGCGCAGTCCCCCTTTTGCCGCCGGACTATCCGGCACCACCTGCACAATCAACACACCCTCCGTCTCAGGCATCGTCAGCACCGAGTTGGGGTCCTCATTAAACTGCTTCGCCTGCTCCACAGTCAGGTTTGTCATCTGGATGCCAATAAACGGATGGGGCACCCGCTTGCCCTCAGCCAAGAAGGACTGAATCTCCTTCGCCTTATTAATCGGAATCGCAAAGCCAATGCCCTCTGCATCTGCCCGAATCGCTGTATTAATGCCGATCACCTCGCCCTGCTCATTCACCAAAGGGCCGCCCGAGTTACCCGGATTAATCGCTGCATCCGTTTGTACAAAGTCCAAGCGCTTGTCCGGGATACCCACCTGAGAGCTAGACCGGTTCAGCGTACTAATAATCCCCAGAGTGACCGTATTATCCAGCCCCAGGGGGTTACCTACTGCGATCGCCCAGTCACCCACCTGCAGCTGACTAGAATCCCCCTCAGGAGCCACCGGCAGATTATCGCCCTGAATCTTCACCACGGCTAAATCAGACGGCTCGTCAGTGCCCTTGACCTCACCATCAAACGTACGACCATCTTTGAGCGTGACAGTGACCTTATCCGCGCCGCTGACCACATGGGCATTGGTCAGGACCAAACCACTACGGTCGACAATAAACCCGGAGCCCTGCCCCTGCTGACGAAATTCCTGGGGTACCCGAGGAAACGCATCATCGCCAAAGAAACCACGGAAAAACGGATCATCAAAAAATGGATCAGGCGCACGGGGCGCCACCGTACGTTCCGTATCCACTCGCACCACGGCTGGTCCTACCCGATCCACCGCCGCCGCGACAAAGTTATGGGGCGTATCTGGAATTCTTGAAGCTTGTACCAGCTGGGTGGTCGGTGGAGCGACCTCAGCCACGCTGGGAGGGATTATCCATTTAGAGAATAATCTTAGGGAAGATAAGGTTAATGCCACGCTCAGGACAATGACTAATGCGTAGTTCCGTATCTGACGCATAGGATGTGCTCTCAACTCAACAGATCAACAGTTTAAGATCAATAGTTTGCTCCTTCATCAGCAAACCTGATTGATTTCTTTTTCTATTGTCTGCAATGTCCTGAAGAATTGTGAAGTCAGGATAACCCTACCCATTAGGGACAATGGCTTTTGGGATCAACCAGGATTTCCTATCGCTCGGCAAGGCTTAGTTAAACATAATAAAACAGCGTCAGGCATAGGCACATGGCTTATACCTGACGCTGTTTTTGGGTTGGATTGAGAGACTAATTCTGAGCAGCATCCAACAGCTTCAAAATCTGAGCTGTCACTTCTAAACTCTCTTCAAACAACACATCTTCTCCCCAACGCTGTAGCTGCTGCTCTAACAACAGATCAGACCGCTGGTCAGAAATTGCAGTCACCTCCTGGATATAACAGGACTGGGCACCACCGCCAGATTCCATCCGCATACAACCTGCTGTCTCGGAGCAAAGAATGGTGCAGCAGTTCGCATCTAAATTGGTCGACGACATCCGCAAGCCCGTTAAATCACCGAGCACCTCACCGACATCCGCCACCGGAATCGCGGCTAGCTCCACATCGATGGACCGGCCATGCTTGCTGCCATCTAGTGTAATCCGCCGCAGATCATAGTCCCCACCCTCTTGCTTATAGTCCTGGGGCTGCCAATTTAGACGACTAGCCAACCACCCCAAGTAAAGCAACGCCTGGGCTGCATTCCCCTTCTCATAGTCGACACCTACCTGGTCCATCTCCAACAATGCCACCCGTCGCTCAGGTGGATCAAAGGACGCTGCAGATAGCTCCTGCCAGGGGGCCAGACGATACCAGTTTAGATCGGCCACTTTAGTCCCACTGGCCACCAGCTGATGAATTTTTAACAGCTCTGACTCAGGATTACCGTAATAGCTGGAGTCTAAAATAATGCAGTTACTCACCTCGGCCATGGACTGAAACAGCAGCTGCTCAGGATTGGGTGTGGCCTTCCACCAGACAAATTTGGGTAGGTCAGCGATGACCAAAGACTTGACCAGGGTATCGACCCGATCCAGGGCTTCTTTGGTCCCCCGCAGGGTGATGTACTCACAGCATACCAACCGACTACCGCTGCTTTTTTGCACCGGGCAGTAGGCCGAGACCTGGGCCGTTACTCCGGTGTCTTCATCATCAAAGGTGGGACATAGGGTAATCACTCGACAGGGGTTCTGAGCGGCTAAGGCCTCATTTAGGTTAAAGCCCCGCAGGTCGGCATTGCTAAACCGTCGCTTTTCAGGCGGCAACTTCTTAAACTCTTTACGCAATCGCTTTAATGTGGCTTGATCGACACGATTGGTGATGGGTAGATCATAGGTTTGTTGGGCGGTTGCGATCGCACTCCTCGTCGCTGGTCCATGCTCCCCATCAATGGGATTAGTATAAAACCCAAGCGCTGCCAGGAGCTGTTGAATCTCCTCAGGCTCATAAATAATCACACTAAACGTAGTCGCCCGCGTTGCCACACCAGAGACACCGCTGGCATAGTTATGCCATATCTCCCGAAGTTCAGCTTCAATATCGTCAACAGAAATGTCCTTAGGTTTTTGTAGTGTAACTAGAGAGGTCACCATGGTTTTAAACGCGCGATTGGATAGTTATTAAGTGGATCGAGGGAGACTAGGGAAGAGATTAAAGACGCCGCCAACGCCGACCGACCTTATTCAGCAAAAATTCAGCTTCTACCGGTTCCCAGGTACCGGCTTCATACAGCGGAATCTGGGCCGGATCTGCCGGACTATCCCAGGCCTCTAAAACGGGGGTCAATACCCGCCAGGACTCTTCTACTTCATCCCCTCGGGTAAACAGAGTTTGATCTCCCAGCATCGCATCTACCAACAATCGAGCATAGGCATCGGTGCTAGGTTGACCAAAGGCCGCATCATAACGGAAGTCCATATCCACCGGACGGGTGCGCAGGGAACTACCCGGCGTCTTCACCTCAAACCGCATCGAAATCCCTTCATCAGGCTGAATCCGTAGGGCCAGAATATTGTCATTCATCTGCTTTGCCGCCGACTGAAACATCAGGTGAGGCACCTGCTTGAAGTGTATCGAGATTTCAGACACTTTCTTCGGCATTCGCTTACCCGTACGTAGGTAGAAGGGCACCCCTTGCCAGCGCCAGTTATCCACTCGCATTTCAATCGCGGCAAAGGTATGGGTGGTAGAGTCGGTCGGGGCACCGTCTTCTTCACGGTAACCCGGCACCGACTCGCCCTTCATCCAACCCTTGGTGTATTGCCCCCGGATCGCACACCGATCCAAATTTAGGGGATCAGCCAACCGCGTTGCTTGGAGTACCTTCACCTTCTCATCCCGTACACTTGATGCTGCCAGAGAGTTGGGCGGTTCCATCGCTGTCAAGCAGAACAACTGCATCAGGTGATTTTGCACCATATCTCGCAGGGCCCCGGCGGTTTCATAGTAGCCCGCCCGCCCTTCTAGACCGACGGTTTCTGCCACCGTAATCTGCACATGGTCAACAAACTGTCGATTCCATAGGGGCTCAAAGATGGCATTAGCAAACCGGAACACCAACAGGTTTTGCACCGTTTCCTTACCCAGGTAGTGATCGATGCGATAAACCTGCTCTTCAGGGACCGCTGCCCTCACTTTTTGGTTTAGGGCCTGGGCTGATCCCAGGTCACGACCAAAGGGTTTCTCAATGATTAAACGTTGTTTAGTTGGGTCGGCCAGCATTCCTGCTGCCCCCAGCTGTTGGGTGGCTTCTGCAAAAAAGCGCGGTGCGACTGACAGATAAAACAGCCGATTGCCCCGCGTATACCGTTCTTCATCCAGCTCGCTCAGAAAGGCCTTTAGCTTCTGATAGCTCTCAGGCTTATCGATATTGCCGGGGCAGTAATACAGCCCAGATGCAAAGTTCTCCCACAGCATCTGGTTATGAATACCACCGCCATAATCTTCGATCCCTTTTTTCAAATGCTCTCGGAAGAATTCGTGGCTCCATTCCCGACGAGAGACACCGACAATCGTCAGCTCAGGAGGCAACCGCCGCTCCTGACGCATCTTATATAGAGAGGGTACCAGCTTCCGCTGGGTGAGATCCCCCGATGCACCAAAAATAACTAGAATCTGAGGCTCTGGAATACGATCTTGTTGGAGACCAACGCGAAGGGGATTTTCTAGAAGAGAAACCATGGGGGAAGAGGAGAGAGGGGAAACGGGCAACGTAACGTGGGAGTGAGGGGGAGCAGGGGAGGTGGGGGGAGCAGGGGAAGGGAGTCTTAATTAATGTGGGACGTTTTCTGGAAGATAGTCGTTGGTAGTTAGTCGTTAAACTCCAGTCAGGGACTAACTACCTACCACGAACCACGAACTTCCTTACCTGATCGGAATTTCCCGGCTTATGCGGCTACCCCCTTATCTTACGCAGGAGATAACTGCTTGACTTTCATCACCAACGAATCCATTAGCTTGTCAAAGGGCTTGATGAATTTGTCGATGCCTTCGGCCAGCAGCTCGTCCATGACGTCATCCAGGTTGATGCCCACAGCGGGTAGGGTTTCAATTACGCTATAGGCCTGGTCTACATCAGATTCAATCCGGCTGCTGACATCACAATGGTCGGCACAGGCTTCGATGGTGTTGGGGGGCAGGGTATTAACGGTGTCAGGCCCAATCAGCTCATCGACGTACATGACATCGCTGTAGGCAGGGTTTTTGGTGCTGGTGCTGGCCCACAGTAGACGCTGTACCTTGGCCCCCTTGGCCACCAGTGCCTGCCAACGATCGCTCTGGGTGATCTTTTTATACTCTTGGTAGGCTAGCTTGGCATTTGCGATCGCAACTTTACCCTTCAGTCCAGCAATCTGCTCACGCTTGCGACCATCGGCCTCGGCCAGCTGGTCTAGCACATTATCCACCTTGCTATCGATACGGCTCAAGAAGAAACTGGCCACCGATGCCATCGAGCTAATGTCATGACCATCGGCTAAGCGACCTTCTAGCCCGCGAATGTAGGCCCAGGCAGTATCGATATAGCTCTGTACCGAGAACAATAGAGTAACGTTGACGTTGATCCCGTCGCGGATAGTCTGCTCAACCGCTTTTAGACCTGCGGGTGTCCCTGGAATCTTGATCATCAGGTTAGGGCGACCAATGGCTGTAGCATAGCGACGGGCCTCAGCCAGCGTACCCTGAGCATCGTGGGCCATGTTAGGCGGCACTTCTAGACTGACATAGCCATCCAAACCATGGGAGGACTCATACACAGGCTTGAGGACATCGCAGGCCCGACGAATATCATCAAAGACTAGAGACTCGTAGATTTGATCAACAGACTGACCGGCACGGACACCGGCTTCAATTTCTTGATCGTAAATTTGATTACCTGCGATCGCCTTCTCAAAGATGGCCGGATTTGAAGTGATCCCATGGACATCTCGGCTACCAATCAGCTCAACCAGCTCGCCAGAAACGAGCAAATCGCGGCTGAGATTATCCATCCAAACACTTTGACCGTGGTCCTTTAGATGCAAAATTGGGCTGTCATTGACTGTAGTCATGGGTGGGTTATCCTGGGTAACTTGTCTATTTGTTTTTTGTTTAAACCTGTATCAGGTATGGGTCAGGCGACATTAATGTTGTCCAACATTAATCACACCGTGGTTTAGCAGTCGGTGGTGCAGCGGCAATTTCCAAGGCAAGTATTTTCCACAAAAAATACTTGCCCGTCAGCCTTAGCCCATCACTGCCATTTCAGTTTCTCGTTCTCGGAAACGATCTTGAATAAACGATTCCACGAGTGCTACATCCTCTGTACTACCGAGTACCAAAGGTGTACGCATATGCAATCGATCAGGGAGCACGTCCAAAATTTCTTGGGTCCCCGTGGTCCCTCGTCCCCCTGCCTGCTCAGCCAAAAAGGCTAGTGGAGCCGACTCATAAAGTAAACGCAACTTTCCATCGGGATTTTTCACAGTGCCTGGATATAAAAACACCCCGCCCTGGGTCAAAATACGATGAAAATCTCCCACTAAGGCACCGCTATAGCGGGCCGAATATCCCTCATGGCGGTGAACGTACCGAATATAGTCTCGGATAGAGTCATCCCACTGCCAAAAGTTACCTTCGTTTACACTATAAACAGGACCATGATTGGGAATCGTAATGTTCTCTTCAGAAAGGATGAACTCCCCCAGGCTGGGATCAAGGGTAAAGGCATGGACGCCCGTACCGATGGTATAGACCAGAACCGTGCTAGGACCATAGAGAATATAGCCTGCCGCTATCTGCTCCCGGCCTGGCTGTAGCAGATCCTCTCCTGTTTGATGTTCGTCATTCCCCTTTTGTTGCCGAATAGCAAAAATCGAACCAACATTAAGGTTAATGTCTACATTAGATGAACCATCAATGGGATCGTATAGCAGGGTATAGCGGCCAATGGGACAGTTCTCTGGAATATAAAACGGTTCCTCCATCTCTTCAGAGGCCAAACGACAGACCAGGCCGCTTTGCTTAAAGGCAGAAATAAAGACGTCATTGGCATAGACGTCCATTTTCTTAACCGATTCCCCTTGAACATTTTCACGTCCGGTAAAGCCCAGAGCGTCTTCGACTAAACCAGCCCGCGATAATCGTCGAGCGATGAGTTTACCCGCTAGGGCAATACGAGTCATCAACGCGCTCAGGTCCTGTGCATCAGGACCAAAACTTTTTAGCTGTTGCAGGACGTGACGCGACAGCGTCATTGAGTCGCGATCCAACGTAGCCTCGTGGGATGGTTGATAGGTTTCAACCATAGAACCTCCATTGCCTCTATTGACTGAGGTGGGTGAGTGGGCGAAGTATCGAGTAGACACTTCTATTGCCATGTTAGGAACCCAATCTGAGAAATGAATTAAACTTTTAGATCAGTTACAGAAACATCCCAGAATCCAGATTTGATGCCACTCAACAAATAAAAAACAGATGAGTCGTTAGCTTCCGGCCAAACGGCAATGCGCGTCGTATATAAACGCTATTTTTACGTAGAAAGACTATAAAGCTTGTTACGAAGGTCAGCATTTATACGTGCCTATCCAGCGGCGGAATGACTGGTAAAAACCCGTGTCATTAAGGTTACGTTTCATCAATAAGTTAGCTGTGATTAGAAAGGGGAAGTTGTGATAAATCACGTTCAGAAAAATTTCAGTTCTGGACATGAACAAGGTTTAATTGCCACTTCATTTTGATCCCATTTCTTACAGTAGTAATCCAGCATTATCAGCATCATGGGGCATTTAGGGTGGAATCAGCTCAACAGCCATGTCCTACAGATAGCTGGCTGGCTCAGTGTTTTTACTCTAGGTATTGCTCCCGTTTGGGGACAAGTCGTTCCCACCGGGAATACGACGACGACGACGGAAGGCTTACAGATTCAGATTACTGGCGGTGCCCAATCAGCAGATGGAGCCAATCTGTTCCATCAGTTTGAATCGTTTAATGTAGATCCGCTTGAGACTATTACCTTTGTTGCCCCAGCCTCAGTTGAAAATATCCTAGGCCGGATCACGACTCTCCAGCCTTCAACCATTGATGGCGGCTTAGCCGTATCCAACAATGCAAACTTGTGGCTGCTCAATCCAGCGGGCATATTCTTTGGTCCCCAGGCCCATCTCAACTTACAGGGAGACTTTACGGCCACCACAGCGGATGCCATCGGGTTTGATCAAGGTTGGTTTACCGATGGTGCAGATTATCAAGCTTTGGTAGGCCCTCCCCGGAGTTTTGCCTTTGTCTCCAGCCCCGGACATCTGATCAACCTGGGGAACCTGCAGGTACCTACCGGCCAAAATATCCGTCTCCTGGGGGGCAGTGTGGTGAACAGTGGTACCTTAAGCGCCCCAGAAGGCAACATCACCATTGCCGCTGTGGCCGATAGCAATCGGGTCAGCCTCAGTCAAACCGGTCAGCTATTGGCTTTAGAAATTGAGCCCTGGAGCAACGAAATTACTCCATCCAGAGACACCTCGCTAAATATCTCGCCAATACATTTACCCGTACTCTTGACAGGTCAGGGTGGTGACAATGCCGATACGCTCACCATCGCAGTCGATGGCACCGTGCAACTGGCTCAAACGGTCGCCAATATGACACCAGAAACTGGCCATGTCACTGTATCAGGAACTGTAAACAGTGCTGGAGAATATGGTGGAGAGATTCTCATCTTAGGAGAACGGCTCTCTCTTGTGGATGCAAGCATCAATGTCGATGGCATCAATCAGGGGGGACAGATTTACATTGGGGGGAGTTACCAAGGGACAGGGCCATTGCCTAACGCCTCCCAGACTCAGATCGATCCAGACACCACCCTCAGCGCTAATGCTCTTCAACAAGGGGATGGAGGCCAGATTATTGTTTGGGCCGACCGGGTGACTCATTTTGATGGAGATGCCCAGGCACAGGGAGGAGCGCTAGGGGGCAATGGAGGCTTTATTGAAATTTCTGGTAAGTCAAAACTAGGCTTTACCGGACAATTCTCCCTCGCTGCCCCCCAAGGAGAAGCGGGCACTATCCTATTTGACCCAGACAATATTTTCATTACCAATGGCGGCACAGCGGCAGACGTCGCCACAGAATCTGTTTTATTTCCTGAAATTAGTGCGATTGACAATGATGCTGGCACGTTAATCCTGCATGAGGCAACTCTAGAAAGCTGGGATGGCGATGACAATATTATTCTCCAAGCCAATGACCATATCCTCATTGACCTAGGAGGGAATAACGAGCTTAGATTTCAACCAGGCAAGGGTTCCATCACATTTAGTGCTGATGCTGACAATGATGCCACGGGCTTCTTTTACATGACTCAAGTCGGTGATGTCATTAATACCTCGGGGCGAGATATCAATATTTCTGGTGATGCCGTTGTCATCCATTCTCTAGATACGCGCTCAGCTGATCTCAACAGTATCGGAAATGTTAGGTTTGTCACCCCTTCGATCATCTCCATAGAAGAGACCCTTAATGCTAACCATATCTCCTTGCAAGGTAATGGCATTAATTTTAATGGAGGTGATAATTCTATCAGTGGTCAAACCCTTTCCCTGGCAACGGATGATCCATCGTTGGATATTCAGTTAGGGTCAAGCGTTGATATGATCAACGCCCTGGATATTGAAGAAAGAGAAGTCTTGGCCCTCAACGATGGATTTGCTAACATCCTGATTGGTCGTCCTGACGGGACAGGCAAAATTACTCTGTATAATTCTATCGCCAACGGAGGCATTAGTCCCTTTCAAGATCCTGTTCATCTTGCTGGGGCCAATGTCTTACAAGGTCCTGATCAGCTAACCCCCTGGACCATTACCAGTAGTGGACAGGGTAATTTAAACGGACTATTTAGCAATGGGTTGAGCTTTGAAAATATCAACTCAATTGTTGTTGGCAATGGTACGAATGATACCCTCCACGGCTCAACGGGAAATGACAGGATTGTTTTCTCAGGTGTGGATGCTGGCACCTTTAATGATGTTAATTTTGCTGGCATTCAAAATTTCGATGGGGCTGACGGTGATGACCAGTTTATTTTTGCCAATGGAGCCGTGATCAATGGATCCATTGATGGTGGCACAGGTAGCAACACCCTTGATTACAGTGCCTACATCACCGATTTGATGATCGACCTGGAAACAGGTAACGCGTCTGGGACTGGAGGTTTTAGCAATATTCAGAGCGTTATTGGTGGCGCTGGATCTAATACCATTCAGGGGACTAATACTCATGATGTCGTCACGCTGACTGGAGTTGGCACAGGCACGATCAATGAAGTGGCGTTTCAAGCGTTTGAAACGGTTACCCCAGGCGCTGGAGACGATCGATTTGTTGTCAACGGTGGCCCCTGGACAAGCCTTGATGGAGGATTGGGGACCGATACCTTGGACTATAGCAACTACACCACTGCCGTCACTGTCGATCTTCAGGCAGAAACAGCTACAGACATCGGCACCATCAATAACATTGAAACATTGATCGGAGGTAGTGCCAGTGACAGCCTTATTGGCACCAACAGTAACGATATCGTGCTCATCACTGGAAATAATGCAGGCACATTCAACAATCTCAATTTTAGCAACATTGAGAATCACGATGGGGGGGGCGGAAACGACACCTTTTTCTTTAGTGATGGGACATCAGTCACTGGTGTTCTAACCGGTGGCGATGGCATTGACAGAGCCAACTATAACAATTACACCACGGGCATCACAGTCGATCTACAGACCAATAGTGCCACCGGTACCGGTGGATTTGATACCGTAGAAACCTTCATCGGTGGCAGTCATAACGATGCATTTAAACTGAGCGCCACCAATCTCATCAGCGCTATAAACGGAGGAGCCGGAAGCGATACTCTCCAGGGCGATCATGTCGTCAGTGAGTGGAACCTAACGGCTGTTAATACAGGTAATGGCACCGGCGTCACAAACTTTTCAAATATCGAAAACCTGATCGCTGGCAATCAAACAGACCAGGTAAACTTTTTCGCTGGCGGGGCTCGCTTTACCGGTGCTCTCGATGGTGGTGATGGTCCATTGACCCTCAAAGGCGACAGTATTGGTATTGGCACCAGCATTACAGGCACCAACACGTTAACGATTGAACCTATTTCAGTCGATAGAGAGCTTAACCTGGGCGGACCTGGGCTAACAGCTGCCTTAGATATCTCCACACCAGAACTTACCACCATCGACAATAGTTTTACGGCCATCACGATCGGGCATCCCGAAGGCACGGGTAAGATCACCCTCAGTGCAGCCGTCACATTATCAGTAGCGACAACTATCCAATCTCCCAGTGGCAATGGCTCAATTAACACCCAAGGATTTCATCTAACCGCTTCTGAGTTGTTTCTGTCAGCTGCACAAGAGATTATGACCGCCGACCTGATCGCCCCCAATGGCGTCACTCTTAAGAGTGGCGATGCCATTAACACTCAAGCTATTTTGACCCACGATGAGCTCAACGGCGGCCATGTTGTCATCGATGCAGGCACCACCATCACGACACAACAAATTGACACGACAGGGGCAGCGGGCGCAGGGGGCAATGTTAATCTCAATGCACCAGAGATCGTCCAAGTTGAATCCATCCGAGCCGAGGGTAGTAGCGCGGGCGGTAATGTCACCATTACCACCGACCAGTTTGTTCAAATAACCGGTAGCTTTACCAGTTTAGATAGTAGCATTGCCAGTATCTCCACAGCTGCAACCCATGGCACAGGTGACATTAGTATTTACCATGGAGGTAACAGCACCACTCCTTTTGAGATCGGTGATAGCAGCCTTTTAGGCAGCAACGCTGTCCTTACCACCGGGGCCTTTCAAATTCCAACGGACAGTTCTTTTCTAAATAGTTATTCCCTGGGTAACATCGCGCTTGTGACTCAGGATATCATCAGTCCCATTGTAGCCAATCCATCACCAGTCATCAGTCTGCCCCTAACGTTGCCCAACTCTCCTACCATTAATTTCAACTCCCCACTCCTAACAAATGACTCCCTTTCCCTAGAAAAACTAACAGCCTCTATGGGCTCCGATGACTCTAACAAAACCCTATTTGAACGGTTAGAAAATTCTTATTCTGAGCAGTTTAAGTCCCATTTAAACCTGTATGAACGGGTTAGCATTTCCCCCATCAATCTGGATACAGCCCAACAAACCCTGGAAAATGTTGAAGGGTTAATGGGGGTGAGACCGGGGGTTCTATATGTCTATTTCTTACCCCCAACTGGAAAAGATACAGCCATACCAGACTCCAGTGGCCTCAATCCTAATGATGAGCTGGGACTATTGTTACTCACCCATAGTGGACAAACTGTCCGCAGAAAAGTAGAAGGTGTGACCCGTGATCAGGTGATGGCCATAGCCAACGATTTTTTGGCGCAAATAACCAATTCTATTTCTGTATCGTCTCAATATTTACCACCGGCTCAGCAGCTCTACGATTGGTTTATCACCCCTGTAGAGGATGATTTGCAACAGCAGGGAATTCAGAGTTTAGCCCTGGCCATGGATACGGGCCTTCGCACCCTACCCGTTGCCGCATTGCACAGTGGAGAAGAGTTTCTCGTTGAGCGCTATAGCCTGGGTGTGATTCCTAGTTTTAGCTTGACTGACTTTAATCCTCAGAACTTTCTCTATAACCAGCTAGAAGATACTCAGCTTTTAGCCATGGGAGCATCCCAGTTTCCATCACAACAGCTTTTGCCCGCTGTACCAGAGGAACTCACTGTCGTCACAAAATCGTTTGATGACAGCGAAGTCTTTCTGAATGAGGGCTTTACACTGGATAACCTCCAAACCCAGGTCGCTCGCAATGAATTTGGCATTGTTCACCTGGCCAGTCATGGTGTTTTTGAGCCGGGTGAGCCGAGCCATTCTTATATTCAGCTATGGGATCAGCCCCTGCGGCTGGATCAGGTGCATACGCTGGGGTTACAGGAAGCTGATATTGCGCTGATGGTGTTGAGTGCTTGTAACACCGCTTTAGGGGACCGTGAAGCAGAATATGGTTTTGCTGGGTTAGCGGTAAATGCTGGGGTGCAAACGTCTGTTGCGAGTCTGTGGCCCATTAGTGATGAAGGCACCCTAGGATTGATGACTTACTTTTATGAGAACTTACAACAACAGCCGATTCGAGCTAATGCTTTACGCCAAGCGCAGCTGGCCATGCTGCAGGGGGAGCTGACATTTGCCGACGGGACATTATATGGCCTGGATCAGACGGCGTTGGCTCACTTTCCAGAGTTGGAATATCATGGACGCTGGAATTTTGAGCATCCTTTTTATTGGTCCACTTATACGTTGGTGGGTAGTCCCTGGTAATGCGGTTATTTTTACAAAAACTAGAAGCAGCATGGCCGCACGACTATCGTATTCAATTTGTTATTGTTCGATAGTCGTGCGATCTGTCAAGCAAGCAAAGGCTTTCTAAACGCTAGCTTCTTCCTTGACAAGTTTGTCCCATCCTAAATCCTTAAGATTACTGTTACGTCGCAATGGACGGGTCACCAACTCAAGAATGTCACGCGTGTTACCAAAGCCATGAATTTGGGCAAAGGTGAACTCGACAGACCACTTAGTGTTAATGCCCCTAGCTTCCAGTGGATTGGCATGGGCCATACCCGTAATCACTAGATCAGGCTCAATCTCCAGAATGCGTTGAATCTGATTATAGTTATCTGGCTTTTCAGTAATCTTGGGCTTGGGTACACCCATTTCTTCACAGGTGCGCTCTAGCAATAGCAACTCAGCTCCCTGGAAACGCTTATCCATATAGGGGATGCCAATTTCCGGTACGGTCATACCGCAGCGGATCAAAAAGCGGGCCATGGCAATCTCTAAGAGATTGTCTCCCATGAAGTAAACGGATTTGCCCCGAATCAGGCTGACGTAGTCCTCTACGGATTCCCAGATTTTGGCCTCTCGCTCGTCTAGCCCCTGAGGTTCAATCCCTAAGACGGAGCAGATTTTCTCGACCCAAGCACGGGTGCCGTCAGGGCCGATGGGGAATGGGGCACCAATTACCTTTGCCTTTTTCCGTCGCATTAAGGTGGATGCCGTGCGCGATAAGAATGGGTTTACCCCAGATGCAAAATAGCCTTCTTTGATGACGGGTAACTCGGTATAGCGGTTTTCAGGCAGCCAGCCGGATACCTTAACGCCTTGTTTCTTCAGTTCTAAATTGAGCTGGGTGACCACTGGATTAGGAACTGAGCCGAATAGGATCAGGGGGGTGTGGTCATAATACTCGTCTGCGGCAGGAGTTTCATCCGGAGCTGCTGCTTCGGTTTTACGGCCCAGGGATAGTAATTTGCCAAGGCCGTTACGCTCTTGCTTCTCAGGTTCGATGGCTGGGGCAGCAGGCTCTTCAGTGGGGCAGCGCTGGGCCATGGCGGCGAGGACGGTGTCTTCACCCTGGGTAAAGGCATAGTCGAGGCCGTTGGCGCGAGCAACCACGATGGGAACGCCGATTTCGTCTTCTAGGACAGGGGCGATGCCTTCGAGGTCGGTTTTAATGATTTCGGTGGTGCAGGTGCCGATCCAAACGATGACGCTGGGGTTGCGATCGCGCTTAATCTGCAAACACAACCGCTTCAATTCTTCATAATCATTCAGCTTGGCAGAGATATCACCTTCTTCTAGCTCAGCCATAGCGTAGCGAGGCTCAGCAAAGATCATTACTCCCATGGCATTTTGCAAAAAATAGCCACAGGTCTTGGTACCAATTACCAAAAAGAAACTGTCTTCAATTTTTTGGTAAAGCCACGCCACACAGCTAATGGGGCAAAACGTATGGTAATTGCCCGTGTCGCAGTCAAAGTCAAGGGAGAGAGTATTCGCAGTTGTTGTCATCGTGATTAAAGTCCTTGGAACAGTATTGACACTTGCAAAGAGAGATAACAGAGCTGCCATCTCCAGCAATCGTTCGCCGGGCAATCATCCGATGGGTTGTGTGCTTGCTTACTCTAGAGACCTTCTAGTCCTTCTAACAGGGGAGTATTATCATCACCTGCCGAAGCATCTAGCGTTGGTCCCACATCACCCTTACCGTCCAAGGCCATTTCTGGATCAAAATTAAGCCCAAGCACCTCGACTAGTGCATCCTCATCAGAGTTGAGCTTATAGAACGGCACCATCAGATTCGATAGTTTAGGCTCTATGGCGTTAATCACACCCAAAATTAGTAGCGAAGATGGACGCCGACCACCGTCAGGCGTTCTGACAGAGACGTTATTCATCTGCAGTTCTAACCAGGCACGATTGTCTTGCACATAGTTCAACCACTTATCACGGATGGAGGTGGTGAAATTCTCAAAAAAGGCCATATCTTGAGACTGTTTCTAACTTGGCAACATCACCCTGCCGAAAAATGTAGACAGGGCACGCAGCAATTTAGCACCTCAGCGTCAGAATGGCCAGTCTTTTGAGAAACTCAACGCGAATAAACAATTAGAAACCGATCAGATTAACCGGGAAAGTCTTACCAAATCGAGGCCTAAAGCCAGAAACCTAGACCATCATTAGGTCCATTTCATTTTGCTGAGGAGCCGCCGCTTCAGGTGGGTTGAGGTAGAAGTCAGAAAGCAAGGAGAATAGCTCACGGTCAGCGGCATCCTTGGGCACAACACCCTCAGGCTGGGCAATCAGCTGATCGGCGATATTCAGATAGTACTGACACACGGGCTCCAAAGCGGGATCGGTTTCAGCCATTTCAAACATGGTCTTGCCTTTTACCCGAGAAACACGAATGTCTTCGATCAAGGGCAAAATTTCTAGCACTGGCATGGGTACTGCTTCGATGTACTTGTCGATCAGGTCTCGCTTGGAGGTGCGGTTACCGATCAACCCGGCTAGTTTTAGGGGATGGGTACGGGCCTTTTCGCGCACTGACGCTGCAATCCGGTTCGCAGCAAACAAGGCATCAAAGCCATTGTCAGTGACGATCATGCAATAGTCAGAATAGTTCAGTGGAGCGGCAAAACCACCGCAAACCACGTCGCCTAGGACGTCAAATAGAATGACATCGTACTCGTCAAAGGCGTTTAACTCTTTGAGCAGCTTTACGGTCTCACCGACCACATAGCCACCGCAGCCAGCTCCAGCAGGGGGACCACCAGCTTCTACACAGCTAACACCGCCATATCCCTGGTAGATAACATCTTCTGGCCAGATGTCCTCATAGTGATAATCCCGTTCCTGTAGCGTGTCGATAATGGTGGGAATCAAAAAACCCGTCAGGGTAAAGGTGCTGTCATGTTTGGGATCGCAGCCGATTTGCAGCACTTTTTTGCCACGTTTGGCGAGGGCGACAGAGATATTGCAACTGGTGGTGGATTTGCCAATGCCGCCTTTTCCGTAGACCGAGAGTTTCACGCTCGTTGTCTCCTTTTGGTGGGTGGTCTGAAGCGACCATGTCTGTGGGTCATTGTGGGGAATAAGTGGGTTATTGAATAGGGGGCAGAAAAAAACTTAATTGAATAAAACCCAGCTTAATGGGCCAATAGTTTTATTTAGTAAAGCTAATTACCTATAAAGACTTAAAATTCAAAATTTGAATCCAAAAATAGAATTTACAATCCAAATTTATAAAGATAAGAACAAAAGGCAAAAAATAGTTTTTGGCTGAATCCTTTGAAAATAAAGGCCTATGGCTTCTACTTAAATACTTAATTATGTTGCCAGCCATCCTTGGGTATGTGGTTTGAACCAAGCTATAGAGCTTGGGTATCCAAGGGGCTCAACTCAGGTAAACCGTATCCATCTCTTGGGATCCCTCAAAGGTAAGGAATTTAGTCAGTCAACCGAATCATTCCTGCTGCCAGTCAGGTTGGATTATCTCTATAAAGAGATGGCCTTTCTGGATTAGGACGGTTGATACATGAAGTACTGAGTCAAAATCTTCGTGCTGAATTTGAAAGTTTGGGCTCAGATTATTGTTAAGAATGTTTTATTCCTAGGTAAATAAAACGAAGTGCTAAGAGTTTGTTTCGTCTTTTGAACTTTTGTCTGCGATTTTTGGGGGTTGCCAGGTGAAATCGTTACTGGCTGTTTCAAAATTGCTAGGGGTAAAGAGGGGGCTGCTGACGGATAGGTCGTTGTCCCATTGGGGTTGGGTGACCTCTGTCAGGGGCTGATACTTAGTTGTGAATTTTGCGATCGCCTGATTTAGCTGCTCGGCAATTTCTTGGGCGGATTTAGTCGCTGTAGGGGATGGCGTTTGGAGCTGTAGTTTGAAGAAAAGTGCCCTTGCTAAGTCTTCTAGCCCCTCTTGAGTAGCGAGTTCAGGGGCAATGGTGATCCTGCTGTTTTCCAGAGCGGTACGAATCATGTCAGGGCTGAGGCGTTGGGCTGTATTTTCCAGGGTCTGGGCAGCCAACGTCATCAGGGTGGCTTCTAGCCCTCCAGTCCGCATTATTTTTTGATACCGGACTAGACGGGCTAATAGGTTTGCTATTCGCTTAGGGATCTGCTCACCTAGAGCCGGAATGGGTTGAGATAACTGCGTGCCGAAGGTTTGAAGTGCAATATAAAGCAGACGTTTGCTTTCAGGAAAGCTGAGGCTTGGGCCTGATTGGTCTTTGTCTAGCAGGGCAACGGCAGCTTTTGCCATCTCGACAAACTCTGTTGCTGAAAGTTTCGATGACACCCGTTGTAGATAGGTACGAATCAGCAGGAGCAGGGTCTCTTCAGCTTGTGTTAGACGTTCTTGATCAGATGGGACAGGCACTGTTGCTATGGCACCGATATGAAACTATTTCGATATTAAACGACCTGGCATATTGATCATGAATACGGCGAATAGCTTGTAAGTGTCTATTTCCATGAAAAACAGGCTCTCTCTTGAGAAGCCAGCAGGTTATGGAGGGTCTTGAGAGATTAGGC
>NZ_JADOES010000053.1 GCF_018739885.1 Leptothoe spongobia TAU-MAC 1115
TTTTCTCAGAAATTGGGCTATTTTGGTTAATCTATATGTACTACTGTCTCATTTGAGACGGGTGCAAGATCTGAGTTTAAGCGCTCTGCTACAGAGTATTGTTGAAATTTGTCAAATCCAGGCTGAACAAAAGGGTATCGGATTTCAATACACATTTGATGAAACATTACCGACAGGCATCATCACCGACGATAAACGACTCCGCCAGGTACTCCTCAATCTCCTTAGTAACGCTATCAAATTTACCGACAATGGTCAGGTAACTCTACGCGTCAACCAAGAAGAGGAAGAAGGTGATGATGATACCGCCTGCAAGCTAAATTTTTCCGTAGAAGACACCGGTATCGGCATCTCTCCAGAACAAAGCCAACAGATTTTTGCCCCCTTTGAACAAGTGGGTCAACAACAAAAACGCTCAGAAGGAACAGGTCTGGGCTTAGCCATTAGCCAACAAATCGTGACACTAATGGGGGGCACTATCCAGCTACAAAGCCAGGTCGGTCAGGGCAGTACCTTTGATTTCACCATTCCCATTACCCCTTGTTCAAGTTATTCAGCAGCCAATTCAGTTAAACCCCATCAAGCGATCACAGGCTACGATGGACCACCCCGTCATATCCTGGTGGTCGATGATCGTTGGGAAAATCGGGATGTATTGACTAATCTGTTAGCTGATATTGGATTTGAAGTCACTGAAGCCATCCATGGTCAAGATGCCCTTGATAAGCTTGACCAATGCCGACCTGACGCCATCATTACAGATCTGATTATGCCGGTGATGGATGGATTTACTCTAATTAAACAGCTACGCCAATTGGATGCATGGCAAACGTTACCAATTATTGCCTCCTCCGCTAGCGTTAGCGCCGTTGATGAGCAAAATAGTTTACTGGCAGGGAGTAACGAGTTTTTGCCCAAGCCCGTGCAGGCAGACAGTCTCTTCAAGGTTCTCCAAGCCCACCTAAACTTAACCTGGCTCTACGCAGCAACCATACCTGCATCTGATTTAGAATCAACCACTATCAATCTCCATTTTCCACCTGAGGATATCCTTCAATCCCTACATCACTTAGCCCTTCAAGGTAATCTCAAGAAGATAAAACAGCAGGTAAAACAACTCACAGAAACAGATCCAACTTACACCGCATTTGCTCAACAGATTCAAATGTTTGTCACAGATTTCCAAGAGCAAGAACTGACACAGTTTCTCAAGGATGCGATCGCGAATGGGCAGACCGAGTAACCACCATGAATGAGCAAACTATGCCGTTAGGTACCGTTTTAGTCGTTGATGACAACTCCCATAATTTAAGCGTGATCTCTGAATGTCTAGATGCTAATGATTTTGAGGTACTCATTGCCAAGTCAGGAGAAAGTGCGTTAGAAAAAGTCACCTATGCCAGGCCAGATATCATTCTGCTAGATGTGATGATGCCAGGCATCAGCGGATTTGAAACCTGCCAACAGTTAAAGCGCAATCCTAAAACTGCTAATATCCCCATTATCTTCATGACGGCTCTAACCGATACTGAAAGCAAAGTTAGGGCCTTTCAATTGGGTGCAGCCGACTATGTTACCAAGCCATTTCAGGAAGCCGAAATCATTGCTCGCGTCAAAACCCATTTGAGGTTACACCAAGCTCTGAAAAAGGTCCAAATCACTAACAACATTTTAGAAGAAAAAATACACCAACAAACCCTTGCTGAAGAACAATTAAGGGCTACTCTTGCCGAACTCAAAACAACCCAGAGTAAACTCATCCAAGCTGAAAAACTATCTAGCCTGGGTAAAATGGTTGCCGGTATTGCCCATGAAATGAATAATCCTCTCACCTTTATTGAAGGGAACTTAGCACCGATGGAGGAATATGTTCAACAGTTAGCAAAGGCGATCGAAATTTATCGAACTAATCCATTGATACCGTCAGAATATGCCCAAGAACAATTAAATAGCCTCGACCTGGACTTTATCCTGAAGGATATCCCTAATGTGCTGCGCTCCATGAAAACCGGCACAACTCGGCTAGAAGCCATTATCCAAGAACTGCGCAATTTTTCCCATCTGGATCAAGCAACCGAGAAAATTATCGATATCCACGAGGCAATTGACCATACCCTAATCATGGTCAACCATCGACTACAGGCTTCCCCATCAAGAGCTGCAATTCAATTACATAAAAACTATCACTTGCCTCTCAGTCAGGTGAAGTGTTACCCTCAGCTGCTCAATCAGGCTATTTTTCAACTAATGCTCAATGCGATTGATGCTATCGATGCAAAAGTGAATAGTGCGCAGGAATTGTCAGCGCCAGAAATCACAATTACCACTCAGCAACAGGAAAATTGTTTATTGATCAGTATTAGTGATAATGGCATTGGTATTGCCCCAGAAAACTATGGGCACATTTTTGACCCGTTTTTTACCACCAAGCCCATTGGCCAGGGTGTGGGTTTAGGACTCTCCAATGCCTATCAAACGATTCAGCGCCACCACGGTCAGTTACACTGCCAATCTACGTTGCACCAGGGAAGTACCTTTGACATTATCTTACCTCTCAAACATCAGGGCTAGTTCTGGTTAGTGCTCCACGTCCACTAATTTAGTGACGGTTGCAATCCCATGGTGAACAACCCAGAAAACCCTGTAGTGACTGATCTGCATAGTCCATCGCTGGCCTGGTCTTCCATCCTTTCCCCGTTCATACCCCGGTCGCGGATCCTGCCCCAATGTCTCTTCAATCAAACACCGCAATTTTTTCGACCCTGGCTCTAGACACTCAGATAATATCGCCTCTGACTCAACACTCCATCGCACGGGCAAAGACGTTTCTTGCCTGACCGCCCAAGCTGCGTGAGCATCTGCAAGCGCATCTGCGTAAGGCACATAGGGCTTCACATCAATCACCGGAGTCCCATCTAAAAAGTCTCCCCCTTGCACCTGTAGTCGTAACTTTCTCTCTTTCTCAGTTACACTCAACAGTTTTACCGCACTCATGCCAATGGCATTGGGGCGATTGGGACTACGCGTGGCATACACCCCAACGCTTTTATTACCGCCCAGCCGAGGGGGTCTCACCAAAGGCTTAAAGTTCCCATAGGTTTGCCCATGAAAAACAAACAACACCCACAGGTGAGAAAACTCTTCAATTCCCCGTAGTGCCAACTTATTCTCTTCTGTTGCCTCAAAAACAATATCCCCATAGGCCGACGTTACCAACCCTGCCTGCCGGGGAATCCCAAACCGATCGGGATAGCATGATTCAATATAGGCAATGGGCGTAAATGTAACTGCAGCAACCACTAGATCGCCCCCGTCATCACTGGCTCTCTCGATGGATCAGGCTCGGTCTGACTGCCATCAATCGTGACCAGCAGTTGCGTCGCTTTAACACCTTTGGGGGGCGTTTCATCAGGCGTAAATCGGACAAAAACCGAACCGTCGTTCTGGGTATTAAATTCACCACAATAGATGACAGTGCCATTTTCCAGCATTAACCACATGCGATAAATCTCTTCGGGCGGTAGTGGTGGCAAATCCCCCAGAGAGACAATCACCTCTTGCCAATTACCAGGGGTAAAGAGGAGTGTACCAGCTGCATCGTTCCCGTCCCCCGTAAGGGCAATCAGACGACTGTTGGGCTGTTGCAAAATTGAAGCCACTCGGTCTGACTTTATCCGTTGGGCTAATTGGTTGCGCAGACGCAGGTTATCCATAGCTAGGGCCAGGGTAGAGATCGCAACCACTCCCACCAACACCGGCCAAATCTTTCCTCTAGATTGTCTCACCTCAGGTTCTCTAGGCTCACGAACACCAACAGCCTTACTAGACCGCATCACAATTCGTTCCCGCAGATGAGCCGGTGGCACCACTGGGACCAACCCCTGGGGCATGACTTCAAAACTTGCCTGCAGTGCCTGCAGCTCCTTTAACATCACCGGATCATCCAGCACCAGCTGTTCCACCCGCTCTCTTTCCTCAGGGACCAAATCCCCCAATACATACCCGGCAAGCAGCATTCGTTTCTCTTCAGGCAACGGGTTTGGCATCTTGTTGGGATTCATCCGACCGCTCCCCCCAATCGCCTTCTCAGTTCAATGAGTCCCTGACGGGCTCGAGTTTTTACAGTTCCCAACGGCATATCTAACTGTCGAGCGATGTCTGCATGACTAATTCCCTGATAAAAGTTCATCTCCAACACTTGACGCTGCTGGTCTTTAAGCTGAGAGAGTGCCTGTTGTACTGTCTCTTGTTGTTCCGACAACGTGGCATTTTCCAGAGGCGTCATGGCACGCTCCGGAATACTTCCCTGGAGTCGCTGGAGAGAACGTTGTTGAGTACTTCGTTTTGCGATCCGATCTAACGCCCGTGAGCGAGCAACCAATCCTAGATAGGTACTCAATACAGCTCGGCCAGGATCATACTTATTTTGTTTCCAGAAATTGAAAAATATATCCTGGGTCAGGTCCTCAGCTTCAGCCGGTTGCTTGAGTAGTCTTAACGCAACTGTATAAACCAAACCACCATAGCGATCATAGAGAACGGCAAGGGCTTCCTGGTGTCCAGCTCTCAGGCTATGAATTAACTCGATATCCGAGGTATCTGTAGAAAAACGAGCCATGAATCACACGGGACAACCGACCTCTTGTCAAAAAAATTAGCCGTTGCTGATTTTTTAGGATGAATCGATCCGAACACAGCAGACTTGGCCAAAACCTGGCAGATGAAATTATAGTTCGGATCAGCAACACCATACAAAAAAGGACCATGCCCTTAACGGACATGGTCCAAATCCCAAATTCAAAAAGACAATTCAGAGGGGCATCCCATGTAGGTACCTACATGGGCCATCCTTTATAATTACCCCCATCATAGCTGGCCTAACTCACCGACTTTGCCCAGTCCTTAGCCCAGTTCAAGTTCTGATGGACGTCCTCAATAGTCGCGGCTTCAGAATAAAGGCGCAACACTGGCTCGGTCCCACTAAATCGAATTAACAGCCAGCTACCATCGGCCAAACTAAACTTGTAACCATCGATGGACAATACATTACTGACTGCCTTACCAGCCACTTCTTTAGGTGTGGAATTTTGTAAACTATCTAGCAGTTTAGCCCGTACATCCATATTGGCTAAGGGCAGATCAATCCGATCATACGCGCCTTCGAAGTTAGTTTGCTGGCGCAGGGCCTGGTTGAGTTGGCCAAAGTCCTTACCACTTTTCACAACAGCTTCTAACAGGTACAGCGCCGAAAGTAGCGCATCCCGCTCCGGAATATGGTGGCCATAGCCAATTCCGCCAGATTCTTCACCACCGATCAATACCTGGGTTTCCAGCATCCGATCGGCAATGTACTTATAGCCGATGGGGGTTTCATGGACCGACAGACCGTGCATCTGAGCAACCTTTTGCATCAGGTTCGAGCCGCTGATGGTCTTGATCACTTCACCATCAAAACCACGACGGGCCTTGAGGTGATCAATCAAAATGGGGATCAAGACCTGGGAGCTGAGAAACTCACCCTGGCCATCCATACCGGCAACGCGATCGCTATCTCCATCAAAGATAATCCCCACCGTTAGCCCTTCAGCACCAGACTGATAGCGATCTTTAATCGCCTTGTAGAGCTTAGGAATATATTTAGGTAGCGGTTCTGGAGCCCCTCCCTCAAATAGAGGATCGGCATCGCCATTGATCTCATGGATGGGCATGCCCAAAATCTTTTCAAATCCGCCTGCGGCTGAACCATGCATGACATCAGCAAACACGGTGAGCTTGCCATCGGCAATAGCCCCGCGAATTGCATCGATATCCACCATGCCTTGGAGTGCTTCGCAGTAGCTGGGCCAGGGATCAAAAGATGTGATCGTACCCGGTGTCCCTGCCACGGGTTTACCTGCGGGGATTAAAGCCTCTACTTTCTTGGTGACCTCTGGAGGTACCGAGCCGCCAAATGCACCTTTGACCTTCAAGCCAGAATAGGCAGCTGGATTATGACTGGCCGTAATGACAATGGCCCCCAGGGCTCCTTGGGCATGGGCGGCCCAGCTAAACGCGGGTGTGGGCGCAAAGCATTCGGATAGCAACACATCGTAGCCAGCCTGGGCGACAGCTTCAGCCGCATGACTGGCAAATTCGGGCGATAGAAACCGACGGTCATACCCCACAATCACGGTACGACTCCCGTTACTGCCGTAGCACTCTTCAAGCACTTTGGCAGACAGAGCGGCGACCAAATCTACTCGCTCAAAGGTAAAGTCGGCGGCAATCATGCCACGCCAACCATCTGTACCAAATTTGATTGATTTACCTACAAATACCGATGGAGATAATACAGCTGCCATAATAGTTTCAGTAATGCAACGTCTAAGGAATACACGGATGCAACAGGGAATCCTGAGCGATTCCCCCCGCAGTTTAAACAGTGTCCCTAGGAAATGCTAGAGGGTAGAACTCAGTAGCATTGTGTTTTTTGAACTTAGCCTTACTGAAATGGACTGCCTAGGGGCAAGAAGAGTTGCCTAGACAGTAAATTCGGCAAAAATCTATAGCTAAATCATCCTAATTGGCAGGTAGGTTATACGGACAGTCCTTCAATGGTAAAAGGGGCATCAGCGGATAGCTCGATCATGGCAATCTTGCTCATGTTTTCCAGCTTCAGAATCTGCAGGGGTAACAGATGGGTTTCTGAACTACTAGGCCATCGAAACGCTTTATCACTATGTATTTCTAAAACCTGACCGTTGGCTTCTAAGACCTTGAGTAGCATGGGCTGAGTACATCGTCCCCACAGACAAAAGGAGTCAACGGTATCGTCCAGGGCAATGGACAGGTGGTTATCGTTGCCAGTCGGCATGACCACTAGCTGACCAACCTTCGCCACAAAGCGTGGATTAGATGGAATAAGTGCGATCGCGCAACCAAAGCTAACCTCAGAAAACTGGGTCGTTACCATTTCCAAGGGAGCTAAACTTTGAAAATCGAATCCCGTAGGGACATCGGTAATGTTCAATACATCTGCCTCTAATATGTCGGCAGCATTTGAACAGTCAATATTGAGAGCAAACACGGATTGTCTCCTAAGCGGTCATTTTTCGCTACATTGGCAGACTCGGTGATTCCTTACCTATCTACAGGAAATTACAGCGTCCAATAACGGCAAACTTAAAATGTATATCAATGAATTGAAAATGATTAGCACCCTTTAGGTTAAGCATGCACATATAAAACCAGATTGAAACGTTAGGTATATAAAGAAACTAACGGATACACACCGATAACATTGAAATATCGGTAAAGGCTCTGGAAATAATAGTCCATGCTATGAATCTGCGCCTGATTTATGCTGGTAAACCCTTATCAGGATTTACCGAGAGACCGCACCAGACTAGTGTGATAACCTAGTTTGGTAACAGCAACAAGTAGCAGCAACGCTTCAAATATAATTTGCTTGCATTAAGGACTGCTTAGAGTTGACTGAGACGGGATGTAGCGCAGTTTGGTAGCGCACTTCGTTCGGGACGAAGGGGCCGCTGGTTCGAATCCAGTCATCCCGATTTTGGACTTATCCCACCAGCGTCTAATGGGCCGCTGGTACTCTTCGAGAAGCTGAATTACGAATCCAGTCATCCCACGTTTGGACTTGTCCCACCAACGCCCAAAGGGCCGCTGGTACTCTTCGAGAAACTGAACTACGAACCACTGAGAAAATGAACTACGGATCCAATTAAAAAGATTCGTTTTTACCATCTAAATAGTTGGTTTCTAGCACTGCTCCAAGAAGCTAGCCATAACCTGACATCTGACGATAAAAACTCCCCCACACCTAAATCAGCGTCCCTTGACTAACGCTGATGAAACATAAAACCCTGATATCTATGTGTCTGAGATGAACCAGTAATGTCCCCACAAATACGGTAGAAGCTAAAAACTAAGGACATGTAGATAAAACCAGTAAGCCAACCACATAAAAAAATGCTGGCAACGAGTATTGCGCTAATAAAAGCGGCATACTGCCAATTTAGCATCCTCAGAAGAAAAGTGAGTAAGCTATGCTACCAACCCTACATATAGGTATATCGCAAGCTGAGAAGCTCATGACATAAGGATTTTATCTATACGACAAATGGCGTAGATATCTCTGCTAGACGCCTAGTTTTAGTAGCCATTGTGACAGTTGTCCTTGATGTGTCTCAGTATGGTCCATAATCTTGAGCTGCCAACGACCATGTATCCCATGATTCATTAGCAGACTCAGGGCTGGGGTGTTTTCAAAGGTAAAGGTTTTACGCAGTTGCGTCTGTCGCCCTAAAGTACGTCCCTGTAACAGCACTGTCTTCCCCTGGGGGGCAATCACTGAAATGGAGAGATCCCCTAAAAAGCCGTGACGAATATCTACGTAGACTTGGATATCTTGGACTACACCGTACTGATTAATCGTAATACCAGCCCGTTGCATGGCCGTTCTATCCGATGGGATCGCGACCGTTACAGCACTGGTCTGCTCAATGGTCTTACTCAATCTGCGAGTGGCTAAGTGGCGATCTTTGGATGCTTTGACAGCTTTGTAGGCATTGACCTTGCCATAGCCAAACCAGCGGGAATGACCACTGTCGTCATAATCACCATAGGTTAGCCCCAGCTGAGGATCAGGATTCTTATCTTCAATTTTGTCGGCGGTATTCTGCAAAATTTGTTTGACATCTCCTGCCGTTAGGTCTGGATTCGCCGATAACATCAGTCCGACGACGCCTGCCACCACTGGACAAGCGCTGGATGTGCCGCCAAAGCTACTGGTGTAGTTACTTTTGTTATAGCCAGTTCCCCCCGTGCGATCGGCAGTGGTCATCCCCAGGCCGTCAAATCCCGCTTTCACCAAAGGCCCTGTTTCTACCTGCCCCACATTGGGAAGCGCCATACTCGGTGCGCCATTATTGCTGGGTGCAGCCACCGATACATGCCTGCCCCAATTGCTATAGACGGCCTTCCGATTCAAGCTGGTGCTGGCCGAGACTGTAATCACATCCGGATGCATGGCAAAGCCACCCAGCCATTGGGTCACACCTTGTAGCGCTCTCCTGGGCCAACCTTTCTCATTTACCTTGCCGTTTAACGGTCGATTGGCATTGCCTGCTGAGAATAGCACCACACAGCCTTTCCCATTTCGGCCTTGGGTAGCAGCTTGGTTGATCGCATTGCGCTGACGTAAGGATAGAGGGAAATACACCGCTGCTGGTGACCAACTACAGGAGATTACCGAAGCCCCTTGCCCAACGGCCCATTCAAACAGTTGTTCAATCGATTCATCATCCAAATACCCGGTCGTTTGAATAGGCATAAAGCTACAGCCTGGAGCCACACCAACGATGCCATTACCGGTTTCTTCGCCTACCGCTAAACCTGCCACCGCTGTTCCATGGTTTTCATAATCTTGACTGGGTATCGGTAGCCCATCTTGATGCTTTAGATCTGAGGGAGCCACCAGCTTGCCGATCCCCTGGAGGTCTGGATGATTAAGGTCAAAGGCATCATCAGTTACCGCAATCACCACCGACCGACTGCCACGGGTAATATCCCAGGCCTTTTCTGCTGAGATGTGAGAGTTGACCGCCAACCCCCGACCGCCCTGATGTTGTAGGTGCCATTGTTGGCTATAAAGCTGATCCCTAGGACGATACAGCGGTGCCGTGGATACCACTATATTCGGTTCTGCCACCAGGACCTCTCCATAGCGCATTAACCGGTTAGCTAACTTAATTGGATTTTCTGCCGCTGCCTTGCTCACCCTAAAGACATAGATCCGCTCTGTCCCAGCCAAGCCTTTCTCTCGAATCAACCCCAGCTCCTTTGCGAGTTCATCAATGGCTCTTAATGGAAACCCCGTCGCAAACTGTACCGTCAGTTGCTCAAGTAAATAGAGATGGGTCTTGGGACTCGCGGCCAGTTCATACACGTGGCTAGCAAACTTGACCTGGGTTAACTGTCGAGCAGTTTGTAAACAAGACTCCAGCTGCTGCCGCCGCACCTTAATAGCGACTAACTGCCCTCGGGCAACAGAGCGGATAGCAAGGGGCTGCCACTGGGCCTTTAATTGCTCTAGCAGAGCCGACTGCTCTGTCAACTCATCCAACCGGATCGTCAACCAATTAGGAACTTTGTAGAGTAATAGCTCCTCGCCCCCCCGCTGCAAGATGACTCCCGCTTGCTCTGGACTGACTCCTTGTAAGCTTTCTCCTGTCATAATTTCAGGTATCCCACGGACAATATCCACTTTGACAATAGGCACAATGCCTGAAAATGTAAGACATGTGTATTGATAACCTCTGTAACGATATATTAGGGTTTTAAAACTAAATCACCCTCGTAGATCAAATCGTTACGCTTTTTATCCCGCGTTGTCATCAACTTAGTCGGCTCCATGGTTTCCTTTTCGCGCATTCTTCAACCAGGTATGTTCTCCTTTATAGGAGCAGCCGCTAGCATAGCGCTGATGGCTCCCTCTGCTCCTGCAGCTCCTACAACAGCAGAGTTCACCACAGAAGGAGCCCCTCAGGCCACCCTCTTAGCTCAATTAGATGATGGTCTGGGACTTGCTGCTGGGGAAACACTCCTGGCAGAGGCTGAAACGGCCATCGATAGTCAGGATTATGATTTGGCCATCCGCAAGCTACAAGCGGCAAGAGAGAGTTTAAACCAAACGTCCAATAGCTACCAGGATATTGCTGAAGCTTTTACAGGTATAGACGCTGACATCAGCGGCAGTTTACGGACCAGTGCCCGTGATTCGGCACAGCTGCGCGATCGCGCTACGTTACGACAAGCCCTGATCTATCGTGCCCAGGGTCAGGCAGAGTTGGCCGTTCCCCTACTGGTCGAGATCGTCCAGAGTCAGGGGCCGACTCGTGAGTTAGGTCTAGATGCTTATCGCCAGCTATTCGAACTGGGTTTTGTCAGCCGTCCCTATCGTCGTACCGGGTCTGAAGATCCCAGTACCGCTATAGCCGATGTTGCTCGTCCCCTCAATCAAGACGATAATCCCACTGGTATCAGAGCCGCTAAGCTGCTGATGGACGAGGCCGCAGATGCCCATGCTGCTGGGGATTACGGGACAGCCGTAGCCCGTTTGCAAACTGCGCGGGAGACCTTAAATACCTCCTCTAGCTACTATCAGAGCCTATTTACTACCTTTACCGGTATTGATAGGCGCGTTAGTACCGAGATGCGTGAAAAAGCGCTAGACGCAGCTGAACTTCGAGACCAGGCTTCCTTGCGACAGGCCCTTGCCTATCAAGCACAGCAGCAGTCTACACTAGCCATTCCTCTACTGGTAGAAGTGCTTAGCAGCCAAAATCCAACCCGCGACCTTGGTAAGCAAGCCTACGACCAACTGCTCGAAATTGGGTTTGTAGCCCAGCCTTATGTAGTGACCGAAGAAACCGCCACATCGCCGTAGGGTTGGGCAATGCCCACCGTCCGCGTTAGGCTTAGAATTGCCTTTATGTGCTAACCCTATGATTCCTGCTGACCAAGTAGAGCAACTGATCAAATCCCAACTACCTGATGCCCAGGTCATCATCCAGGACCTGACAGGCACTCGCGATCATTACCAGGCTACAATTGTGTCCACATCATTTGAGGGACTCAACCTCATTAAGCAGCATCAACTGGTTTATGGGAGTGTTAATGCGGCTATGGCATCTGGCGATCTCCATGCCCTTACCCTCAAAACCTTTACCCCCGAAGAGTGGGCTCAGCAAACCTGACGCAGCTCAGCAAACAGTCCGATAAGATCGTTAAAGAACTAACCATTGCTGCTCCTCGATTGACTTAATCTGTGATGTACTGACAATTTAGTGATTACAACAGACAGGGTCATTCCTTGAAGTCAGCAACAGCAAATAATTAGCCTAACCATTGAGTGCCTTAGCCATGTCTCCAGAAGTCAAAGAAAAAATCGACAGCTTGGTCGCATCTAACAAAATCGTTGTATTCATGAAGGGCACCAAATTGATGCCCCAATGTGGTTTTTCCAATAATGTCGCCCAGATTCTAAACTCCCTGGGTGCTCCCTACGAATCGATTGATGTGCTCGCTGACTATGACATTCGTCAGGGCATCAAGGAATATTCCAACTGGCCCACAATTCCCCAGGTTTATATCAGTGGTGAGTTTGTCGGTGGCTCAGACATCTTGATTGAGCTATATCAAAACGGTAAGCTACAAGAGATGGTTGAAGTAGCTCTGGCCTCCTAATGGGGACTCAGAGGATGTAACCATTGTCCTTGAAATAATTAATTTATAAAGAAGGGAGCATTCTAGTCTGTGTGAATGCTCCCTTCTTTATGACCTCATTTGGTTCTGTCTCGCTAGCGATAGTCAGGTTCAGGTTGGGGCTGTGCCAATGCAAAATTGGATGAATCAAACATAAATCGGCCTACCTCCGCCTCCAAACGATGAATAAGATAGGGCTCTAGCGCATCAGAATGGTGAAGAGCTGCTAAATATCCAGCAACGTAGCGCCGTAGATCATCAGAACGATATCCACGATTCCACTGATCAACTAACGCATCTGTAATCCGCTGGTAATAGCGAATTGATTTTGCATCTTGAAGCATAATGTATGGGCCTCCTCTATACCGCTCACTTAAGACCTATTTGCTATCGCTATGGGTGATCAAATAATGGGGGATGATTTAATTGACTTTCTGCTAAATAACCGACATTTAACCGAAGGGGCAAGGTTATGTGACGACGGAAAAAATAAGACTGAGAACGAGAATTGAAGGGGGTAGATACAAAGATGTCTATTGCTCGAACTCAGAGTTAAAACACATCCACGTCTAGGACAGTCATCTTTCCGTAGAAGAATCTACAGGTTTCAATTTGAACGTGGTTTATGTAAACTTTTTTTGTTTTTTCCGTATTCTCTCTAAGATTTTATCAGCTTAGGCATGATGATTGGCAGTTTCTTTTGCAAATGTATAGGGTTTGACCAGTGAATTTACCTTGATAGCGAATGTCCATGTATTCTTTGATATGAGTATCTACATAATGATCGAATATAAATACGGACATATCCCTAGCCCGTAGCCGCAACTACAAAACATTATTGAGATTTTTGATACTCTTCTACGAGAGTGTTATGAAGCCTAGGCTTCCTTTAGTTTGCCGTGGCCTCTACGTGTATTCAAATCATCGAGGGTAACCCCCATCTGAGATCGCTACTCAGTTGGCATCTTCAGCAGGCAGGTTATCGTGTCAACCAGTCTGCTGATATCATGCGGGCCAAGGAAACCTTTCAGACAGTCCAACCGAATCTGGTGATCATGGAAACGGAGCTGTCAGACGGTAATGGTCTGGAGCTATGCCAGTGGTTACAGCAGCGGGGTCGTCCACTGATTATGATCCTCTCAGCCAAATCGGGCGAACCGGATGTAGTAGCAGGTCTACAGGCTGGGGCTGATGACTATCTGAAAAAGCCCTTTGGTATGCAAGAATTTTTGGCCCGAGTCGAAGCGTTAACCCGACGCAATCGCAAGATAACGGCCCCTGTCTCCCTGACCTATGGTGATTTAAATATTGACCTGGTGCAGCGTCGGGTCAGGTTCAAGGAGCAGTTTATCGACCTGACGCCCCAGGAATTTAGTCTAATTTATGTTCTGACCCAAGCCGAGGGGTCTCCATTAAGCAGGGCTGATCTACTACGACGTGCCTGGCCTGATGCCATTGATAACCCTCGCACCGTCGATACCCACGTCCTATCTCTGCGCAAAAAAATTGAAGTCGATCCGCGTCAGCCCAGTGTTATTCAAACTGTGCGCAATGTGGGCTATCGACTCAATATTGAACGACTAGATAGCCATAGTGGTCCTCAGCCAGTGAGTGTGGGTGCCGTAAACGCGATTAATGCAGTTGGTTAGCTGTCTCTACCTATGTAGGTGCGTTCCATAGAACACCCCTACCAATTATCATCGCCCCATTCGTCATTGTTTTGGGCGTTTATGATGCCTTGCTTTAGGACTAACCAATCTACCTGGCTAATAGACTGATAACTAACCAGTTTGCCCTGGTCCAAATACAGAACATGGGTAGCCCAGTCGGCCATCAGCTCTAGCTGATGATTTACCATCATCACGGTACTAGGGTTATCTGGACTGGCGAGATAGGAAAGCAAATGGTGGGCATAGCCCATGTCTTGGGCCGCTGTGGGTTCATCCAATAGGACGATATCAGGGCTAGTCGCTAGGGTACGGGCGATCGCAACTCGCTGTCGCTGCCCCACTGATAGTTCTACAGCCTGCCGACCTAGCCAATCTTGAGGAATTTTTAGCCGTTCTAGCCAGGGTTGTAGCGTACGCCTGGCAGATGCAGCACCCACTCCCCGCAGTCGAGCAGGGTAGCACAGGGTCTCTTCTACCGATTGCTCTAGGAGTTTACTATCCTGCATCACCAGACCAATCTGCCTGCGTAGTTCTACCACCGGATAGTGGGACAGGGGCCGCTGTCGATAGGTAATCTGCCCACTGCTGGGCTCACTTAGACGGTTCATCAACCGTAGTAGGGAGGTTTTACCTGCCCCTGAGGGACCGACAATGGCTAAGCGGGTTTTGGGTGCGATCGCAAACGAAACCTGGTCCAACAGCAGACCAATACCGACTCCGGCTCGCAAGGATACCTCCGTAAAGTCTAGGATGCTGTCGTCTTTCATGCGATACCACCATGGGTGGCAGTCCACACTGTCCAGGCATCCATGAGCAGCAGAAAGACCGTCATGATTAGTAAAAACAGATACATCCAGGGCTGTGCCAACGGTGTCACATCCTGAGTATCAAGCCCCGTCTTTGCCTCCACCGTACGCACCAGTCGAGCAAACCCTACCACCCGCATCGGCAAAAGATAGGCCCGGTCTGCCGCTGCTGTCATCAAGTAATAAACCGTTCCATTCTGTCCCGTGGAGCGGGGCTTGAGTGCCGTAATCTCAGACCATGTCAGCGACCATCCCCGCCATGGCAATGGCGATACCATGGCAATCCCCTGATCTGAGGTTTCCACCCGCTCACTCAAACCCGCCCCTAAAAACAACGCACCCAGCAGCGCCAATGCCACTAGCAACCCAGGACTAACGGGCGCAGTTGTCACCTGAGCTAAAAACGGCAACGGTAGCAATAGGGCCACATAAAAACTCAGTAACGTCACCTTAATCAACGGTGAAATCCGAAATCGATCAAAGGATTTACTGAAATCATCCGATTGCATAAATACTAATGATCTAGTCAAAGATCAATAAAAAAATTAACATTAATAGTTTAGGTTATCTATCCTTAATACAGGGAATTGAAATAGCTTCGAAAACATTACTCGTACCATAGGCTAACGACAGTTGAAACATCTATTGTTAAACTCATTCTGTATTTCATATCTAATAACTTTAGAAATCAGGGAAAAACTATTAGAGACATTACTTTGGCAAGTACGTAAAAATTCAAAGCGTAGAATTTCGTGTCCTAGGTCATCACCGTAGCTTCGAATGTCGGTCTAAGTGAGGTTTCCCTTGAATTTGAACTCAGAAGAATTATTGATAGAGATTTACAGCTCTTTTGAACCTTTTCAACCACCTTCAAAGGAAGCTTATGTGGATTGTCAAGAAGTTCGTGGCAAATGGGATGTCGTTCGAGAACTGGGACGTAAGATTACTCGTTCGAAAAAGTCAACTTGCCAACTTTACACAGGACACCGAGGCGTAGGCAAATCTACAGAACTTCTAAGACTCAAAGAGTATCTAGAGGAAAAAAAGTATTTTGTCGTCTACTTTGCCGCTGATGAGCTAGATATTGAACCTCAAGACACAGACTATGCAGAAATTCTGTTTGCTTGTACCCGTCATTTAGTGGAGGAAATCAAGCTAATTAATCACAATCCTTTACTTCAGTGGCTTGAGCAACGTTGGGAATCCCTGAAGGACTTAGCTCTAACTGAAGTGGAATTTGAAGGTTTAGGCTTGGAAGCTCAGGTTGCTCAATTTGCGACAATCATGGCCAACCTGAAAGCAGTCCCAAGTAAACGACGAGAATTACGTAAAAGAATTAATGAGAATACTCGCTCTTTAATAGATGCGCTCAACGACTTTATTAACGAAGCCCGGAAAGTATTACCACCTGATAAAAATCGCGATTTAGTAATTATTGTCGATAATTTAGACCGAATTGTAGAAACAAAAGAAGAAGGCAAACCCAGCAACTACGATGAAATTTATCTGAATCGCAGTGAAATGCTCAGGGGCTTAGAATGCCATGTTATCTACACTGTCCCTATAACCATGGTCTACTCTGGTCGGGCAACGCGATTAGAAGATAATTACGATACGCCTGATGTATTACCTATGGTTATGGTGCGTAATCCTGACAATAGTGTTAATCAGCAAGGCCTGACCAAGCTCAAGGAAGTGGTTTTGCGACGTATTCAAATCATCGAGCCCAGACTTACTCAAACTTTAGTGGGTTCTGTAGCAGGATTAGATGTACCTCCAGTTTTTGATAGCCCAGAAACGTTAGATCAGCTTTGTTTTATGAGTGGAGGGCATGTCAGAAACCTCATGCAGCTAATTCAAAAAGCCATTGATTGGACAGAGGAATTACCCATCAATGCTCAAGCAGTAAGGCGGGCTGTTGAAGAAGCACGACAAACCTACCGTCGTCAAATTCAAGAAAATCAGTGGGACGTATTGGCAAGTGTCTACCAACATAGGCAACCCAAGCGAGATGAAGCTCATTTGCGACTCCTACTGAACCGTTGTCTATTGGAATATCGTTACTATGATGCAAATGAAGCTTTACAAACCTGGTGTAATGTACATCCCCTTGTAGAAGGTATCAGGCAATTTCAAGAAGCTCTCTCCTCTAGAGTAAACTAACCATGACAGTGGCAAAGGACACTGGAAGTCTTGTTCTGACCAAAGAAGAAGTTTATGGAGCTTTAATCCGCTCTCTGAGGAGACGCAAAGGGTTTGGCATAGTTTTTGTGGAATGTTCTCCAACAGAAGCTGTTGATTTGATTCCTCAGATTAAAGGCGATTTGCCTCAAAAAAAAATTGGCACTTTAGAACTAACTGCCCCTATTGAAAACCTTTATGATTTAGTTAAAAATCATGACAATCAAAATCAAGTTGATATTCTCTTAATCCAAGGTCTAGAAAAGTCTTTAGAAGCTGACATCAAACCTGGCTATGGTGGGGAAGGCCGTTATTACAACCTCAATACCGCCCCTCAAATTCTTAGCCACCTGAATCAACAACGAGAAAGATTCCGTGAGCAGTTCAGTCATGTTTGTTTTCTTTTCTTTTTACCAGGCTTTGCAGTCAAATACTTTATGCGTCGTGCACCAGATTTTTTTGATTGGAGTTCAGGCGTATTTGATTTAGCAGTTGAGCCTAAGGAAACAGCGCAAAAATCTAAGCAACCAGCTCAAAGAGAGGGACTTAGGAAATACGATAATCTAACTCAAAATGAGCTAACTCAAAAGCTATCACAAGTTCAAGAGTTATTAGATCAGACAAAATCAGATGCTCCAAACGCAACAGATCTATGGTTACAAAAGGGTGAGATCCTATATTTAGTAAAAGACTATCAGGCATCTCTTAATTGTTTTGAACACATCATAGAGATTGATCCTGGTAAGGAGACTGCTTGGAATAGCAAAGGACTAGTATTAACAAATATTGAGTCCATTGAAGAGAATACATCTACAAAAAATAAATTAGTAGATGCTGCAATCGCAAGTTTTAATCAAGCTATTAAACTAAATCCAGACTATACAACAGCTTTTTATAATCGAGGCATTGCTCTTACTAAGCTAGGGCGCTATGAAGAAGCTATAGAAAGTTATGATAAGGCTATTGAATTGGACCCCAATATAAGTGATTTTTGGCACAACAAAGCCATTGCATTTTTTCTATTGGGGCGTTATGAAAAAGCTATAGTTAGTGGTGATAAAGCTCTTCAGCTCAAACCTGAGGATAATAGAATTTGGACCCTTCAGGGACTCATTGCTGACAGCTTAAACTGGAAACAGGAAGCTATTTATCTCTATGAAAGGGCAGCTAAAATTGAACCTAATGATCCTACAGCTTGGTATAACCTTGGCAATATTTTATCTGAATTAAGACGCCATAATGAGGCAATTAAAAGTTATGACCAGGTACTTAGACTAGCCTCTAATCATTATCGTGCATTAGCCAAGCGAGGTTGGCAGTTACGCCAAATCTATCAGTATGTAGAGGCTCTAAAAGATTTAAATCATTCTATTAAACTTAATCGAAATTATGCTTGGTCAGTTGCGGCAAGAGGACGTTTTTATCGGGAAACGGAACGATATAAAGAAGCAGTACAAGATTTCAACCGTGCCATAGAAATAGATCCTAATTATGTATGGGCTATTGCTCAAAGAGGGCAATTATATCGACTCATGCAAGAGTATGGAAAAGCTTTAGATGACTTCAATCGGGCAATTGAACTAGCAACTGACTACCGTTGGGCAATTCGTAGACGTGGGGAGGTATATGGCTTAATTAGACATTATGAGCAAGCAATGGCTGATTTTAACTCGGCTCTGGAATTAAGCCCTTCGTCAAATTGGACATTATATTGGCGTTCCATCATACATCAAGCTACAGGTAATGAAGAAAACGCAAAAGAAGATATTTATAAGGCCATACGAATGGCTCAGTTATTTTATGAGCGAAATCCAAATGATATAGATAACATTTTGAATTTGGCCCTTTATCATATTGTCATTAATGATAGAAAGAACTCTAAAGCTTTTTATCGAGAAGCTTTATCTAAAAAACATGTTTCACACTATCTTTCAAAGACACACAAAAACTTAGAAGAGCTAATCAAGTTTTTTCCAAACAACCGAATTGCCCAAATAAGTTTGAGATATATACAAATTCAGAAGACAAAAAAGCTTATGTAAATTTAGCTTTCTGAAATCCAAAAATTTAGAGTGATTAAAATTGAGAATCGCCCATGAGACCTTCAGCTATATTTCTTTGTTCGCTTAGTGAGTTGTTTCGTTCATCTTCAGCATATGCATCAGAATCAGCCTCATCCAAAGAGCTAGAATCAGATTCTTCATCTATGTCTCGGCTGTTGCTGCCTTTTTGAGAATATATAAAGTTAATACAACTGCCTGCATAAAATCTGTCTGGAAAAATCACCCAGTTAAAACCATCATCATCTCGAACTGAAGGCACCTTGATGGCTTCAACTCGACCATCTGCATAGATACTCATGCCGATCTTTTGGGTTGTAGAAAGTTGATTCCGAGCATTGAGAGAACGCCAGTTTTCATAGAGTTCGCTTAGAGTAACTCCAAACTCATGTTGGATTACTTCATCCGTGAGATCAATCCATGCATTGCCTTGTAGCACATATTCAAACTCTACAAGTGCGTGATTTCTAATATCTGCACGTCCTCGCATCTCCTGATGAGCAGTTCTGAGACTACCTGAGAGGTAAACAACCTTAAAAGTATTCTCTTCACCGACTATGGCTGCTGGTGGATTGTATCTACCTGCATGTTCAAGGGCATCCTCCCCGTCAATGAGCTGCTCCATATTAAAATGATGTTCTAAAATAAGACGCCAACCCCGACCTTGCATTAGCAACTACAAAACTCCACGCAGAGAACCCACTTTCAGTCGATATAATTGACTTTACTTGAAGGCACAAATAAATATCGTGACATCAAGTATTACTGATATGTGCTGCAAATCACACTTAAGCTATTCATGTTTTGCACATAAATCATGCACGTTTGCGCTTATAAATCCGTAGAAACTTACACGCTATGTATATACCTATACCTTCAACATTTTGAATCAGAGTATACTAAAAGTAAATAGAGACGTCTATACAACCACATAAACTAATGCAATGTGGTGTTTAGAGTAGTGTGGATTTGTAATAGTTTGAAAAACTATACTCAAAGTTGAACTAGCTTGGAATGCCGCTTGCAATTGATAAAATTAGTTGAAAAACTACATTACTATGGCCAGCTTGAATCATTTTTGCAGGTGTTTTGTTGCCAAGTTCACGGTGGGGCTTGTTCAACCAGGCTTTTGCTTCCGCCTCTGACCCTAAGAGTTTAGTCAACTCTTTCTCAATAGACTTTAATGTCATTTCTACCTGAGGGTATTTTTTTTTCAGAGGCTCTCTTGACTCCTGTTTGAATCGACGTGCCACAGATTTGGCCAACGACTCTTGCTTATTTGTAGTATTTGGATGGGCCGTTTGGAATATATCAGATTCGCTAGATTTATTAACACATAGATCGGTAAAGTTATCTTGATATTTATCTATTTGAGTAAACTTGCCGTCCATAGCTGAGTCTCTTGCATCCAAATTTAGAAAAAGGGGGTAAACGCTTATTTTTTTGCGTGCTTTGCCCTTGCGCTCAAACGTCACAATCCCTTCAATCAGAGCGAAAAGGGTGTCATCCCCTCCCCGTTTAACATTATTTCCAGGGAAAAACTTAGTACCTCTCTGACGTACCAAAATGCTGCCAGCGCTCACAAGTTCGCCACCATATCGTTTAACGCCTAGCCTTTTAGAATTAGAATCTCGGCCATTTCTAGTACTGCCTGTTCCTTTCTTATGTGCCATGCTTATGAGCAGTTCTTTGCTTTGTCAAAAACTGTTTGTACAAATTTAACCGGATGTTAACCATATAAGCTGATTAATTTAACCTAACCTTAAACAGTCAGGAAGTCTTAATTTCAACTTAATAAGCCTTATTGACCTGTTAAGAAATAAACACTCACAATAAAATAAGGCATCAGCAATAAGTAGATACCTAGCAATGAGTAATAGTTTCGAATCAAATCAAAATATATTATTTGCTTCGAAACATTAATGGATAAACATGTTCTAGCTATCTTTTGCCCGTCGAAACACCAATCAACAGGCTATAGGCACATTGTTCTATTGTAGCAAACCCAGGTGCGAGCTGTGTCGAATTCCTCACAAAAATCAACTATTGCCATACCTTAGCACTCTGAAAATCTAAGTAAGATAGCCCTATGCATAGCTATCCACTTAATTCTTAGGGCAAGTACTGCTGCACCACAGTCCATCCGCTATAACTCACTGCCGCAAAAGCTAGAAAAAGCATTCCATTAATGGCAACGTGTAACGATCTTGCCCAGGGGCGAGTGGCTATCTGAGCAGCTGCGCCGACCGAGGCTAGCACCAACCCAACTACCAATAATCCAGCCCCCAGATGCCACGAATGGCCTAAGCTGCCGTGCTCTCCTAAAGTACCAACAATGCCGACACTCAAAAGCAGTAAAACCAGAGCGACCAAAACACTCCCTAGCAAGATATGTAGAATGCGGAGCCAATTTGGCTGAGCCATCTGATGGGAGCGCCTATACCAAACCATCCCTCCCGTTACCAAGAGGCAGGTATATACCGTCAGTGATAGGCCCATGGACCAAGCGGCGATACGCCACAACCAAAGAAAAGAAGGCAAATCCATGACGAACCACGGCAAAAACTTTACAGTCCTCGGCTCTAACAAAAAGAACCAAGGACTGTGTAAGCCTTACCACATGTAGGTGATGCTAGACCAGCCTAACCAACCTCCATGATCAACTTGCTTGATATGTCTAATCAGCTGTCGATTTCATCACCTTAATTGTCAGGTTTACAGTTAACCCGGCACAGGCTGCATTACATCAGCCGAGCTAGCTGGCACATCGGCTGAGCCAGCAGCTACCCCTTTAACTTCCTCATCAGCTTGCTCAAGCATCAGCCGGGCACATGGGATTGTATCTTCCAAAATAGAACTTGCCATTGCCCCAGAGTGCACTTCCAATTGACCTCTGACAGACGATTCAAACATCAGTCTTTGCCCCGGAAAAACGACTCGTTCGAAATACCAATTCTGGATATTGGTAATTCTAACTACCTGAATTTTACTAGCGCTATTTACATAGCAACATAGGACCGCATCAGTCTCATCAAACGGTATGGGATCAAGTGTTTGTGTCATGGGAGGAGAGGAGGGGATATAGGGATGCCAACATTAAATATTAGGATAACATCGACCGATCCCCAACAACTGTAAAAGCTGCTACCGATGAGGCTTTCGGAAATTTTAATATGCCGCTTCAATCGTCGATAAAATCCATACCATGTATATTACTACAGAGAAAGAATAAAAACATTTCTTTGTTTTTGAGTGCTTTCAAGAACTCTTTTAAGTAGCACTCAGTATCAGATTAAAACTTCAACTATGTTGAAAGATATTTTTTTTCCTATTTCAAATCAGGGAATTTACTTCACACCTTTTAAAGGTTAAGAAATATCGCTAATGTTCTGATGAGATGACATTAATTCTGACTCATTTGCTACCCAAATATCTATTCATGGATGCAACTGACCTCACCATTAAAACCCAAGGTTTTACCCCTTTGCTTGCGTATATTTATCGTTAGGCACATTCTTGGGCACGAGGAATTGGCTGCAACGGTGAAATCCAAGATTAGCAATGTTATCGTAAAGATATGTGAAAAAACTGAAATTTAGTTTCATTTTTTTAACGACAGCTAACTTAAGGCACCAGTGCAGCCATGGCTAATCGAGTTCTATATGTCCGCCTCCCCTGTAATCCTATTTTCCCAATTGGGGTGGTGTACTTGGCGGATCATCTGCGCAAGGTTTTTCCTGAGATAGAACAGCATATTTTTGATTTAGGAACGGTTCCTCCCTTAGATTTTGGTTCGGCCTTAGACCACTGCATTGACAACTTCCAACCCAATTTACTGGTTTTTTCTTGGCGAGATATTCAGATCTATGCCCCCGTTGGTGGACGCGGTGGCAACCCGCTACAAAATGCCTTTGAGTTTAACTACGCCAGTAACCCCTTCATAAAAATGCGTGGAGCCCTGGGGGGATTGCGCATGGTGACCACCTATATGAATGAACTGTGGCAAAACACAGGTCTGATCAAACGTGGATTTAAACGTGCTAAGCGTTACGATCCCGATGCAAATCTGGTGGTGGGCGGGGGAGCTGTCAGTGTTTTCTATGAGCAAGTGGCTGCTTGGATGCCCAAGGGGACTATTGTCTCCGTCGGTGAAGGCGAAGTACTCCTAGAAAAACTTATCCGCCAGGAATCCATTAGTAGCGAACGTTGCTATGTCGTTGGTGAAACCGAACCACGTGAGCGTCTAATTCATGAATGGCCCACCGCTATCGAAAAAAGCGCCTGTAACTATAGCTATATCGAGAAAATTTGGCCTGAGTTTGAATACTATCTGCAAGAAAACGACTTTTATATTGGGGTACAAACCAAACGAGGTTGCCCCCACAACTGCTGCTACTGCGTTTACACCGTTGTCGAAGGCAAACAAGTACGGATCAATCCTGCGGATGAAGTTGTCAAGGAAATGCGACAGCTTTATGACCGAGGTATTCGTAACTTTTGGTTCACCGATGCCCAGTTTATTCCGGCCCGTCGATTTATTAACGATGCCGTTGAACTGCTACAAAAAATTGTCGACTCAGGTATGGATGATATCCACTGGGCCGCCTACATCCGAGCCGATAACCTCACCCCTGAGCTTTGCGACCTGATGGTCAAAACTGGGATGAACTACTTTGAAATCGGTATTACCAGTGGCTCCCAAGAACTTGTGCGAAAAATGCGCATGGGTTATAACCTCCGCACCGTATTGCAAAACTGCCGTGACCTCAAAGCTGCCGGATTTGACGACTTGGTATCCGTCAACTACTCCTTTAATGTCATTGACGAACGGCCCGAAACCATTCGCCAAACCCTGGCCTACCATCGTGAGTTGGAAACCATCTTTGGCCGTGACAAAGTGGAGCCTGCCATCTTTTTCATTGGTCTACAGCCCCATACCCATCTGGAAACCTACGCTATCAAAAACAACATCCTCAAAGAGGATTACAACCCCCTAGCGATTTATTTACCGTGGGTTGCCAACAAACTACTCTGGAATCCAGAACCCCTTGGTTCCTTCTTTGGCGATATCTGTCTGCAAGCATTCCGACAAAACCCGAATGACTTTGGGCGAGAAGTGATGGATATCTTGGAAGACCGTCTAGGATTAGCCCCCTTAGAAGAAGCTCTAACCGCTCCAATCAAATCGGCAGCAGCCTCTAAAACACCAGAGCTTGCCGCTCCTCGGTAAGCAAGCGATAAGCAAGTGGCTTTAGATTCCAGCAAACCAACCCATCTAAAAGCCATCAGAGTAAATCATTAAGCAAATGTTAGGATCACTAGGCAGGAATTGACGGAACGCCATGGTAGATAAACCCATTCTTAAGAAAGATCGTCCCCCCGAAGAAGAAAGGGAGCGCAAGCCTTCATTTGATAAGGACAAGCCCAGAGGTAAGGGTAAAGGCAAAGGTAAAGGCAAAGGTCGACGCGACAAGGATGCTCGGGATAAAAAGCCCCCCGTTAATCCAGCTCTGATGCGAGGGCCTAAACCAACGAAAAAGGTTGAACCCGAACCTGAACCCGAAGTCAGTGAAGAAACCGTAGCTGAAGTTGATGCGGCTAATGCCGAGACAACGGCCGACGCCAATCCTGAACCTGCCGAAGCACCGACAGCTGAAGCCAGTACCGAAGATGAGGCTCCTGCTGCTGAGTAACTCCTTAAATAGGAAAAAATAGTAAAAGCATCGCTTGATAACCTAACAAGCGATGCTTTTATTATTGGAAGAGAAAAATACATAAAAAAATCCCCAGCGAAAATCGCCGGGGAGGACATCAGGGTGCATCTACCAGTTAGGTCTTCTAAGAAATGGACAGTGGTCAGGAGAAAATTTGTGATACTGGCGTCATAAGTTTTTCAGGAGCCTTGTCCAAAGCTTGGGGCGCTCCTATCTTTAGGCACCATCTTGGGGACAGCAAAAGCTACTATCAAACAGACAAGATCACGGGGCAAGCGCAAACATGATTTTTTCCTGGTCCACATCCTTACTGCACAATCCCCTCATGCAATTAAGGATGGCCGGTCTGGTGGCATTGTCAGTTGCTGTTACTAGCTGTCAGCGGCCTGTGGAGACGCCGCCGCCCGCTGTACCAGACTCACCCCATAGTGACAACATCGAGGAGGTGGTTGCCACCCCTGATGTGCTTACCCTGATTTATAGCCGGTCTCCGGTCACCCTGAATCCCCATTTAGCGACAGGGTTCCAAGATTTTGAAGCTGCTCGCATTGTCTACGAGCCCCTGGCCAGTTATGGACCTGATGGTAAGCTGATCCCAATTTTGGCAGCTAAGCTACCGTCCTTGGAAAATGGCGACGTCAGCGAGGATGGTCTATCTGTTACATGGCGACTGCAGGAAACTCTGCGTTGGTCGGATGGGGAACCTTTGACCGCTAAGGATGTTGTTTTTACCTATAAATTTATTACTAACCCTGCTGTGGCAGCCGTCACGGCCCAGTATTACCGTGACATTGAGTCTATAAAGGCCGAGGATGACCACACGGTCAAAATCACCTTTAAGCAACCCATTGCTAGTTGGCAAACGCCATTTACAGGGTTAAATGGCTTGATTTTGCCAGAGCACCTATTCAAGGAATTTAATAATCGCAAAGCGCGGGAAGCGCCAGCTAATTTTCAACCGGTGGGGACGGGACCTTACCGCTATTTGACCAAGGCTAATGATCGCTTACTGTTTGCTCCCAATGAACTGTATCGGCAACCGGGTGGCAACTTTAAGCGTGTGGAAATATTGGGAGATGTACCGCCCTATGTAGCTGCCCGTGATGTATTGCGGGATGGCACAGCCGATTTTGCCCACAATATTCAGTTAGAGTCAGCCGCTTTGGTAGATCTAGTCCAAACTGGGGAAACCGGCACACTGATGCTTACCTTTGGTAGTCAGGTAGAACGCATCATGTTGAATTTTGCCGATCCAAATCGTGAAACTGAGGCCAAAGAACGGGCCAGCCAGAAATTTCCTCATCCAATTTTGAAAGATCTGCGGGTCAGACAAGCGATCGACTATGGTATTGACCGTCAGGCGATCGTGGTGCAGCTCTATGGTGATTTGGGCAAGCCTACCTCTCAGTTATTGGTGGCTCCCAACCCATCTGAGGAGAACCCCATTACTTATAAACATGATGTGGAAACTGCCAGGGCACTTTTGGAAGAAGCTGGTTGGGTGGATAGTGATGGGGATGGGATTCGCGATCGCAACAACCAACCCCTCCAGCTCATCTTCCAAACCTCCATTGGCACCATTCGTCAGGCCACCCAAAACCTGGTCAAGGAGCAGCTGGCTGAAATCGGTATCGACATTCTGATCGAACGGGTACGGGCTGAAGATTTTTTCTCCGCTGACCCCGATCAGACCCGCAGTATTAATCACTTCTATGCCGACATGCAAGAATATGCCATCGGCAATGATATTCCTGACCCGATTATTTATATGGGCTGGTGGACCTGCGACAATATTGCAGCCCTGTCCAATAACTGGCAAAAACCCAATAATGCCCGCTACTGTGATCCAGCCTATGACGAACTCTGGGAAGCTGCTCGTGGAGAACGGGATGCGGCAAAACGGAATGACCTATTTCGACAGATGGAGCGAAAGCTGGCGGACGATGTTGCGGTATTGCCCATTGTGCATCGAGCGCTTTCTAATGCGGTTAGCGATCGCATCACCGGCTATACCTTTACCTCTTGGGATGCGAGCACCTGGGATATTGCCAATTGGCGACCGGTGGAGCCGACTACTGAAACAGAAACTGAGGCCACGTCCGCAGATGCACCTACGGACGAAGAGCCTGAAAACAACGGGCCAGCAAAAGCGCCGGAGGCTGAAGTGCCGGTCAAAGAGACAGAAAGTGACAATACTGTAGACAGCACTCCTGGGGAAGAAAAGACAACTAAACCAGACGAGTCAGCAGCAGCTGAATGATACCAAATCCGAATTCGGCAAACCCGGTTCAAAACGGATAATCTTGTAGGGCCTGGGGTTGAATTGCTTTGTCAGTGCGGCCAATATGGCGGATGTGAAGGCAGCAGTAGCAGCGTTAGAGCCTGTATGAGAGGTCTTGTGAGAATTGAGAAAGTGTTAGCTGACTAAGCGTGCAAAGGAGAGTTAGGAGAGATTTAAGAACAGGCTCATCACTGTATTTTAGAAGTAACAACAGAATTGAGGGAGAGTTTTGTCCCTGTCCCCTGTCGATGGGTTATTGAGCAGACACTTTCTTGATTAGACAAGGTAAGACGTCTTTTACGACCTCATACGAAATCCTGACTGATAGTGTCCGGTATCGCAGGGCATCCACAAGGGAGTGCCCCGACAAGATTGTCTATTTTTAATCGGGCTTAATGAATTCGGTATTCGGTATCACTCTTAAACATTTGCCAAATGTTGATGCACAAACTGCACACAAATCGACCCCTCACCCACACCAGACGCCACTCGCTTCACCGAGCCATGACGTACATCTCCCACCGCAAAAATCCCCGGCACATTTGTCTCCAACAAAAACCGATCTCGCTCTAACGGCCACGGCATACCGCCAGGAATATCCGCCCCACTATAAAGAAAACCCCGCTCATCCCGCTGCACCACACCATCAAGCCAACCTGTACTCGGAGTTGCCCCAATAAAAATAAACAACGAATTCGTCTTAAAGGTCTTCACATCACCCGTCTGAGAATCCTTCACCAAAATCTCTTCCAGCCGGTCGCCCCCTTTCGCTTCGACCACACTGTGAAATGGCATCACCTCAATATTGTCAGTCCCTGCAATCTGATCGATCAAATACTGTGACATACTTTTCGTCAGCGACTCGCCCCGCACCAACATCCGCACCTTGCGAGCATACTTTGAAAAATACATGGCCGCCTGACCTGCCGAGTTAGCACCGCCTACCACATACACATCCTCGTCTTTACAAGCCGCCGCCTCAGTTTGGGCCGCACCATAGTACACCCCAGCCCCCGTAAACTGATCCACACCCATTACTGTCAACCGCCGCCAAGACACCCCCATCGCCAGAATCAACGCATGGCAGCTAATCTCACTACCATCCGACAGGGTAATAATTCGATAGTTATCCTCCAGACGAATCGCTGTCGCCTCCTGGGGAGTCAAAATCTCCACGCCAAACCGTCTGGCCTGGGTCACCGCCCGTCGGGCCAAATCACTCCCGCTCAGCCCCACAGGAAAACCTAAATAGTTCTCAATGCGAGAGCTGGTGCCCGCCTGTCCACCAGGCGCTTCTCGCTCAATCATTACCGTACGTAGCCCTTCTGATGCACCATATACCGCTGCCGCCAGCCCCGCCGGACCGCCACCGACAATGACTAGGTCATAAAACGGCTTCGCCGCCTCGGTTTGCATGCCCACCTGCTGAGCCAGATCAGCCGTGGTCGGTTTTACCAACTTCTCACCACTCGGCAACAGCACCAAAGGCAAACAAGGATTATCCTTCTCTCCCGCATAGGCCACCAACTGTCGTGCTTCCTGGTTTGACTCAATATCTAGCCAGCGATAGGGCACCTGATTCCGCGAGAGAAAATCCCGCAGGGCATGGGAGTTTGGCGACCAGCGATCGCTAATTACCTTCACCCCCTGAAATACCGGCTTAAACGTCGCTTGCCAGTCTTGAAGCAGATCGTCCAACACCGGATACAGCTTTTCCTCTGGCGGATCCCATGGCTTTAGCAAGTAATAGTCCAGTTGGGCCGTATTGATAGCATCGATAGCTGCATTCGTATCAGCATAGGCTGTCAATAGTGCTCGCTTCGCCTTAGGAAAAATTTCAGATCCTTGATTCAAAAACTCAACGCCGCTCATGCCCGGCATCCGCTGATCTGCTAAAAATAGCGCCACCGTATTACCACGTAGCTTTAGCTGCTGTGTGGCCTCTAGCGCCATCGCCCCTGAATCAGCTCGTACGATGCGGAAGCGGCTCCCATACTGCTTCCGCAGGTCGCGGGAAATCGTCTGTAATACAGCAGGGTCATCATCAATAGTCAGAATAACAGGCTTATCCATGGGGCAGGGGCAAACTCATTTCTCGCATTCTGACAAATTCTAAGCCGTCTTTGCACGAGAATAACTAGACTTTAACCATAGACAGAATCAGCTGGTGAGTCACCGTCGTTTTCAATCCAAACCAATGAATGCGAGTAAACAGTTTGAGGCGCAGGGATACACCATCCTGCCAAAATTCTTTGAGCCAGAAGAAATCAATCAAATTACCCACATCGTTGACCGCATTTTCAACCAGTGGCAAGAGGAAAATCATCATGCTCTGATCGAGCAACAACTCATCAACATGCACTCACTGACGCATCCCAACTATTTCGAAGAGTGCCGTCATGAAAGGATTCAGTTCTTCAACCTAATTGCTTCTGCCAAGCTCACCAGGGCATTAGAACAAATATTCAAGGTCGATATGTATTTTCACAATACGCAACTCTTTTTTAATCCTTACAGCAAAGAAAAACAACCTTACTGGCATCGTGATCTACAATACAGTCCTATTGACGACGCGGTGCAGGCCGCAGAACAACACAATATGCTCAGCCTGCATGTGCGGATTCCCCTCGTCGCAGAAAAAGGAGTAGAGCTGATCCCCGACAGCCATACACGCTGGGATACTGAACTAGAAAGAAACGTACGGTTCGAACTAAATGACCATAGACAGAACGAAGCTCTGCCCGGCTCAGTTTTAATTGAACTCGAACCAGGGGATGCGCTGATTTTTAGTGCTCAGATAATCCATCGTGGCAACTATGCCCTTAATCCTGGTCGTAAAGCTCTAGATCTCTGCCTCGGTAAACCCCATCCCCTAGTTGAGAGTTTTCTCGATCCAATTGGCTTACCTAATGACGAGGAGATGAAATATATTTGCGATCGCACCTGGTATGACCTATCCAGAAAACTTATCCCTGACCACAACTAGCATTTAACCTTCACAGAAAAAACATGGTCCACTTCCCCCAACAACTGCGCAGCTTACCAACGTTCGATGGCCCCTTCGACGCCTATAAGCTCGCAGCCCAGAACTGCGATGTCCTTTTTGCCAGCTATCCCATGGGAACAGAAATTCCATCCCACACCCACGACACCGACAACGTTGGAGTAATCACCCAAGGCGAACTCATTCTGATTATGAATGGAGAAGAAAGTCGTTATAAACCTGGCGACTGGTATCACGTTCCTGCCCAGGCAGTTCATGCCGCACGGTTTGAACAAGAAACCTCAGAAATTGAATTCTGGTTCAAGGTAGATGAATGAGATTATCGGCCAAAAGCCATTAGTTAGACAGGGCTCCTAAATTCTTTTTGGGTTATTCTTGGAGACTTTAAAGTTCTCTCAAACACTGGAGGAATAAGAAAAATCCTCTTTGCAAGATTCTGATTAATGGCGTCAATATTGCGGGGCATCCACAAGGGAGTGCCCCTACAAGGTAATCTCATTTACCCCAAAGGCACCGACAAAATTTCCTACCAGGCAAATGATTCTCACACCCGAAATAAGACAAACAACATCACGATAACCTAATCCCTTTTTTAATTTTTCTGGAAAGCCTTCCAGAAAAATTAAAATTCACCCAACCGTACCCCCCACTCCACCCAAGGCCTATATCTCATTTCGACATCCTTCTTACGAGGGTTGTAGGACGGCGTCCCGCCCTGCCCATGGAAACCCCCACTATGCCTAACTTTCAGAATCTGAATGCTTCCGGAAAGAGAACTCGGAGGGACCCCAAGCAAAATATTCAGCCCCTACCGATCCCTCAAACAAACCTTGCCATACACTAAGCAAAACCCCTTGCTCCCCTATGAACCGCAATCTCACCCAAGGCCCTGTCGGTCAACACCTCCTCACCCTAACCATCCCCATGGTCTGGGGCGTCTTCGCCATCATCGCCTTCAACCTGGTCGACACCTACTTCGTCGGCCAACTCGGCACCGCCCAGCTCGCCGCCATGAGCTTCACCTTCCCCGTCGTCATGACCTTTGGTAGCCTCGCCATGGGCCTTGGCGTCGGTGCATCCTCCGTCATCGCCCGTGCCATCGGCGAAGGCGACATGAGCCGCGTCCAACGATTCACCACCAACAGCCTCACCCTCGCCCTCACCGCCGTCATTCTCTTCGTCATCGTCGGCCTCCTCACCATTGACCCACTCTTCAAAGCACTTGGAGCCGGACCCGACACCCTCCCCTACGTGCGCGACTACATGCGCATCTGGTACTTCGGCATGGTGTTTCTTGTGGTGCCCATGGTCGGCAACAGCGCCATCCGTGCCGCAGGCAACACCCTCACGCCCAGTATTATCATGACCCTGTCCGCCGCCGTCAATATTGTTCTCGACCCGCTGCTGATTACCGGAGCCCTTGGGTTCCCTCGCCTCGAAATTCAAGGCGCAGCTATTGCCACCGTCATCGCCCGCGCCACGACCCTAATCGCCGCCCTCCTCGTCCTTCGCTTTAAGGAAAATCTCCTCTCGGCTCAATTTCCTGACCTCAACGAAACCCTCTGGTGCTGGAAAGACATCCTCACTGTCGGCCTTCCAGCCGCCGCTTCTAATATGATTAGCCCCATCTCCATTGGCGTCATCACCAGCTTTCTCGCTATCCATGGTCCTGCCGCTGTCGCCGGATTCGGCATTGCTTCGCGTCTAGAATCCTTTGCCCTGATCACAGTTATGGCCCTATCCGCTAGCATGGGGCCTTTCGTTGGCCAAAATTGGGGCGCACAACAGTTTAGTCGAGTCCGACTCGCCATGCGCCAAAGCTTTTTGTTCTGCATGGGTTGGGGGTTATTTATGGCCGTTAGTCTGGGCATCGGTGGTCGGCCTCTCTCAGGCTTGTTTAACCAAGATCCCAATGTTATTGCTGTGGCGGCACAGTACCTCTGGCTAGTGCCCATCAGCTACGGTACTGCAGGCATCATCCAGGTCAGTAGCTCCGCCTTTAACGCAATGGGTAAGCCTGTACCGTCTATTGTCATGACTGTTGTCCGCATGTTTGCAATGTATATTCCGCTAGCCTATATTGGCAGCCGTATCGCAGGACCTACGGGCATTTTTGTTGCTGCGCTGGCGTCAAATTTGGTAGTGGGTCTAGGAGCCTATTGGTGGAATCAGAGAACCTGTCAACAACCGTCTGCGATCCAGGTAACGCCTCAAGAAGCTTTGAATCGCTAATTGTCAAGTTCATAATTTTTGAGAACCTGATTCCCAATGTACAGACGTTGCACGTAACCTCTTCCCAATGTACAGACGTTGCACGTAACCTCTTCCCAATGTACAGACGTTGCACGCAACGTCTCCAACCCCCTTTAGCCCAAAAACTGTTCGACCATACCCATCACCACAACCCCAGTCATCAAACCAACGGCTCCACTGCTGTTCAACGTTTTCAAATTTAGCTTGGGCAACAGCTCATGAAGCACTACAAACAACATCGCTCCTGCCGCTAGAGCCATTCCAACTGGAGCGATCTCACTACTCAAATCCACTAAGGTCACCCCCAACAAACCACCCAACGGCTCTAACCAACCAGACATAGCCGCCAATGCCATTGCCAAACCTACGCCATAACCAAGCTGACGTAATGCCAGGGCCACCATCAGTCCCTCTGGTAAATTTTGCAAACCCACACCAATCGCAATACTGACATCATGGGTAGACTCTGTGCCCAAGCCAACCGCCAAGCCTTCTGGAAAATGATGCAGGGCAATAGCTAATACAAACAGCCAAATGTGTCGAGACTGAGCCTGCTGATTTAACTCTGGTTCAGGTAGTAAACGCTCTAAAGCGTAGAACATCGCAGCACCAAGGATAACGGCACTAATGACTTCCCCCGTACCCACCCCATAACCCACCGCTTGACCAGCCAACCCTAGAGCAGGCACCAATAACGAAAACGCCGCTGCCGAAAGCATTACACCACTACCGACACTCAACAATAGCGTTTGCCAACGCTCGCTTAGCTGCGAGGTAAATAGCACAGGCACCGCCCCCACCCCCGTACCAAAGCTAGCCAGGAGACTGGACATGACACCATCGCTCATAACATCAGACGCGACACTGGACCAGGATTGAGAAAGCTGTTCCATAGCAAACCTCCAACTCTGGCCTTTATATTAACTCAAACTCATTATGAGTACGAGCGAGATCGGTCACATTTAGCCATGATCCGGTCATCTTTATGGATTATCAGCACGTGACTACGCTGCAAAAGTCTATGTATTTTTTCGGATTCATCAGGTTTAGGTATCCGCTGAATACTTACAAACTTCATTTCAAAACGCGGCTATCTCCGTAGAAAAGCTCAGGGCTCTCTAGGTATATCTCGCTTAAGTTAGGACTGTACTGAGTAACATTTACTACAAATGAACACGAGTTCCGTTGCCATCATTCGCCTTCCTAGTCGGCTAGATAGTATGATTTCGCCATTTTTTGCGCAAGATCTGAAACAGAAAATCCGTCCAGGGGTGACTCTCATCATCGACATGGCCAAAACCAAATTTATCGAACCTGCTACTGCTTCAGTATTCTGGGAAGGTGTTCTACAATCTCATCGAGAAGGTGCAAAGATTGTTGCCAAGGACATGAATGAGCAGGTAAAGCTTGTATTGGAGCGTTCTGGGCTGCTCCCACACTTGCAATAGCAACAGTCATATGAGCTGTAAACAAGCTCACCAAAAGCATGGCTAAATTAGCTAAACAAAAGAATCCATTAAACACAGATCTTGCACTAAGGTCGGTTGTGAAGCTCAAACTCACGTTGGGTTTTGAACCCAACGTCGGTTTGAGGGCTGTCCACTAAAGGGACAAGATTGGCTGGGCCGCTCTAAATATACTGATTGGTATCTTGTTTGAGTATATGCACGGTATTAGGACTTACGCATTGACAAGATAGCAAAGACATGAAGTGATACGAATGG
>NZ_JADOES010000054.1 GCF_018739885.1 Leptothoe spongobia TAU-MAC 1115
AGTATTCTCAATGGTTTAGAACTGGAAAGCTCAATTTCAAGCTGGTTCCTCACCCTCAAAAGTAATTGCACAGGTGGGATAATGACGGATTTGTCTCCATTTCATTTGAGAGTGATCGGCCCTTCCATGTCAAAAAATTTGAGCATTTTCTACAAAATAACCTTCCACAGGATGTGTTTCGAGGAAAGGGGATTCTCTGGTTTAAAGAAAGCGACCTGCGCAACATTTTTCAGCTCAGCGGTCCACGCTTTTCCATTGATGGAGAAGAATGGTGCACCCCACCCCGGAACCAGCTTGTTTTTATCGGGCGGCATCTCAATGGCGATGAGATTCAGCAACAGCTGACGGCATGCCTGGCCTGATAATTCAAAAAAATCGTTAGGTTAGCCCCGTGCTCGCCTGACGGGCAGTTGTCCATTCGGCAATTGCTACATCCAGTCTTTCAGTCCTTGGCTGAAGGGGGAGATCGTTTTGCGATGGTCATCTGGACCGGCTGCGCGATCGCTCGATAAACTCAATCAAAATTTACCCACTCGTTATTTATGACCTTTTCCATTTCACCCGACGACATTCGTAATCAGTTAATCACAACTGAAGCAAAAGCCCCTGTCTCAGACGAAGACATGCAGCAAGCCGTACGCACATTGCTGTTAGGGTTAGGAGAAGATCCCGACCGTGAAGGATTACGCGATACACCAAAACGTGTGGTCAAGGCCCTCAAATTTTTAACCTCGGGTTATCATCAGTCCCTGGATGAACTGCTCAATGGAGCTGTTTTCCATGAAGACGCCAATGAAATGGTACTGGTACGCGATATTGATTTGTTCAGTTCTTGTGAGCACCATATCTTGCCGATTTTAGGCCGTGCCCATGTTGCCTACATTCCCAACGGCAAGGTGATTGGATTATCAAAAATTGCCCGTATTTGTGAAATGTATGCTCGACGACTACAAGTACAAGAACGGCTGACTCAGCAAATTGCCAACGCTCTCCAGGGTCTTTTACAGCCTCGGGGTGTGGCAGTTGTTGTCGAGGCGTCTCACATGTGTATGGTCATGCGCGGGGTGCAAAAGCCAGGTTCTTGGACAGTCACCAGTGCGATGCAAGGAGTATTTGCTGACGATGCTCGCACGCGTCAGGAGTTTATGGACCTGATTCGCCACAACCCATCGCTCCATTAAAATTCCACCTCAACGTTTACTCACTCACCGGGAGATAAGCGTGATGCTTATCTCCTTTTCTGCTGATGCAGTCGATGATCCAGACGAAGAGGAGCCTATTTCCTGAATTTGCTCACCAGTAAACCCGTGACCACGGTTGCACAGGCGCTGACAATTTGAGACAAAATTGGTGTTCTCAATCAATGCGAGAGAAATTTTCAGTCTCTTTAGAGATATCGCTGGGTAGTTGAGATTGGATCTGTGTCGCATCGACGATGATGCCAAAGCCATTGCAGGTGTCACAAGGCCCACCTGATCCGTTGCATACTGGGCATATCCCTTCGTGGTTAAGGGATTGCTTGAGCAGACGATCGCCAATCAGCATAATGAGGCCAAATGCTGCCAACAACGCTAATATGATCCACAGGGCAAACATGCCTTATCCTCTAACCTTGGTTCTACAACACCTGATTGTTCGTAACCAGTCACTAACTAGTATTAACCTAGTATTAACAGTTATACCGTTTTTGATTCAGGATCTGAAACGATCTGTTAAAAATGCTACCTGTCAAAGTCTTTCCGATGAAATTATCCCGAGGATCGACAACGTCACAGTAATAACGCTATATCATTCCGATGGTTTCGTGGCTCAAACTGTGCCAGTGGCAATAGTTCAGTTTAACTGTCTGATTGGCAGCTATTTTTCCTGTAGCTGCCAGGATCCATCCCAATCGCTACTGGGAGGTTCTTGCTGGAGCTGCTGACAGCGTTTTACATACAGACGGGTGGCTTGATCGTCGGGGTTGTGGCGTAAGAGTTGGCTGAAGGTTTTAGCGGCCAGGTCAAACTGGCGCTGCTGGTAGAGGGTACGACCTTTGGCGTAGAGGTCAATTTGTTCTTGCTGAGTCGGGGTAAGGGGGTGCGATCGCAAGCCCAGCACCTCATACAGATATACTGGCTGACGCTTACCTCGCACGCAGACATAGTCCAATTCTCTGACCCAGATCGTGTCCTTGCATAGGGCATAGGTATTTTCACTGATGATAATCGAGCAGCCGTAAAATTTAGTCGCGCTCTCAATGCGAGAGGTTAAATTTACCCCATCCCCAATGGCCGTAAACTCCATTCGTTTACTAGACCCAATATTGCCCGTAATTACATCGTCAGAATTAATGCCAATGCCAATTTGAAGCGTGGGTCGCCCCTGACTCTGTTGTTGTTGATTAAAGTGGTCTAGCTGCTGTTGCATGCCAATTGCTGTGATCACCGCCCGCTGAGCATGATCTTCTTGGGGAATGGGGGACCCAAACACCGCCATAATGGCATCCCCAATAAACTTGTCCAGGGTGCCTCGGTGCTCAAAGATCACATCCACCATCGCTTCAAAGTATCGATTGAGCAGCGTTACGATTTCCTCAGGAGACAGCTGCTCCGTCAGGGATGTATAGCTACGAATATCAGCAAATAGAATGGAAACAAACTGTCTAGCTCCACCCAGCTTAGTATTTTTACTATCCAGAAGCTGCTCTGCCAGCTCCTGACTTAGATAGCGGTACATAGTGGCCCGCACGGCCTCCGTTTCTCGTAGGGCCGCTTCGGCTCGTTTGCGTTCGGTGATGTCCTGCACTGTACCGGTAATTCGGTCGGGTTCAATATGCACCTGTTCATTGACAATTCGCTCTGTGCCATTGGGTAAGGTCAGGCGATAGTCAAGACGATAGGGCTTATGGTGAGTACGGGCTACATTCCATGCCAGTCCCACCCGCCGCTGATCGTCTGGATGTACCCGTTCTAGAAACAAGGATTGGCTGGGGGGCACCGCACCTACGGGGTAACCCAGTAGCGTATACAGTTCGTTGGACCAAGCCAGGGCCTTGTTGTTGGGGACAAGATTGTTCTCACCGGTCTTGGTCGTTGCCGTATTGATGGTTTTGTCGATCAATTTCTGATTGAGCCCGATGCTCCAGTCCCAGTTGCCTAGCTGGGCGATGCGTTGGGCATTCGCTAGACTGGCTTCGCTACGGGCCAGTTTGGCCAGGCTTTGCTGACGTTCTGTTACCACTACTGATAGAACGAGGGCCGTGATACTAATGACGGCGGCATAGGTTTGGAGTAGCAGAATGGCTTCCCCCAGGTTGCCGTCGGCCTTGGTGATGAAGGGACCACCGCGATGGACGGCTCCGATGACGGCAATGACGGATACGAGAAAGCTAGCCAGGGTGGTGCCGCGCAGACCTAAGCGTAGGGCAGACCAGACGACGAAGGGGAAGGGCAGATACTCCAGGGGATATTTTGCGATCGCACTATCCGTCTGCGCGCCAAATACCATGGTACTAATGGCCACTAGCATCCCTAAACAGAGACCCAGTTCCCATTTTGAGCCGATGCGTAATGTGATGGCATGTCGCCATCCGGCTGCGATCGCAAGCAAAAGCGGCGTCAGTACCAAAATACCCATCCCATCACCCAGCCAAATGACGATGGCATTTTGGACCAGATTTTGACCTTCAATAAAGCCAAATCCATAGCCCAATGAGGTGCTATAGACAGCATTAACAATGGGCGTCAGCAGCACCCCCAGACCCACAAACGTCAGTAGATCATCCAGCTGCCAGTCATATAGCTGTAAACTCCGTTCCCATCGTCGTCGCAGGACATAACTGCCCACCAGCGCCTGCAGCGCACTGCCGAAGCATAGGACCAGAGACTGCCACCAGGGCACCTGGTCCGCCAGGGAGGCCCAAAGTGCACCTAGGGCAACCCCGACCCATAGTTTTTGCCCATAGACCAATAGAGCAGCTAAGGCAATGCCAGCAGGGGGCCACAGGGGAGAAGCCGCTGCTTGAATATTGAGCGCAGTGGTAGATAGCTGGGCGGCAAAGAAGAAACAGACTGCCAGGCAGCTGACACGCACCCAATAACTGGTGTGCCATTGATGCTCATTTGCCATTGTTTGGTAGATGTCATGGATTGCATGCAACGCTGGGGCTAAATCATGGCTCCAGCAGATCCCTGAAATGATTGTAGATGGGTAAGGACAGAGTACCCAAAATTGATTGGAGGAATGGCCTATGGGAGCTTAGTTTAGGAGTCTCGTTGCTGGATCAGCAACGCCATTTTTTTTATTTGCCCTATTTAGGAATGGAAAAACAAAAAAGACTTTTTAGAGACACTCATTGCCGCAATCATAAAATCTTTATTAAATTTTTTATTTAAGCTAGAAGCCATAAATACCAGGGATCAGCGACTCGTTATTACAAACATTGCTAGTCTCCTTTAGTCGTTGATCCTCATAACATCCTCAAGGTCATCCTTTATGGTATTTACATAACATAAGAAAATATTAATGAGGCCCTATGCAAGCACTAAATAGTCAGCTAGCCGAATGGTCTAGTCAGCCCGGTCCAGTTTCCTGGGAAATGGTGCCTGATTTTATTCAAAAGGCGTTGACTGCAGAGGGTTGCACATTGCTGAAACATCGTCGTGAGCATCCCCTGTTCGCCCATATTCGCTTTCAATACATTCCCCTCGCCTACCAAGGTGATCTCTATTACCTGCAAAGATGGTCCTATCACGAATGGGGTGTATCTCCTAGTCAGACGATATTTTCCGATGAAGGCTCTTCCTCATTGAACGTTCTCAGCAATGGTAGTCTGCTGTCGCTACTAGTCAAGAAGGCTGTTGCTAGTTTCTATGGTGATTTACCCGACAACTCACCGTTGCAGTCATCTTCGTCTGCTAAACGATATACCAATGGCACAATGTTGCCGCTAGCCGGTTAGTCTGTTGTCAACGTTTTTGCCCCCTTCGACTTCGCTCAGGGGGCAGAAGCATCGGCTAAGCCAAGTCGATTGGGGGCAACTCTAAACTTACTAAGTAGGTTATCCAAATTAGGCTTCAGATGCTGAGGCCCCCTGACCTCACCCAATCCTGGGGGAGACTAGACTCAAAGCCCCCAAAATTGGGGGTTTGGGGGCCTTTCGAGGAGGCTGGCTTCTGATCTTCTATCTTATAAATGATTAGGTCAACCCACTTATTCAATCATCTGCTCCAGTTCAATTAGCGGAATTAACCAGGCCACATCATAGGCAGCTAACGTTACATCTAACGTATTATTTACAATCCGCCAGCCTCGACGGCCCATCAGGTCATACCAGTAATTATCTTGAGGAATAGCACAGAAAGGCTTACTGAGTGTATCCGTAACGATTTCAGGGTGGCTATCAGACCTGGCCAAGGGGGCTGATGGCTCTGAGTAGATGCCTGTAACGCCTAACTTCTCCAAGGGAATGCTAATCTGACAGCGTCGCGATGTCACATTGGTCAAGGTCAAGATATGTTGCTCGCAGTCTGGCGAGATCCTCAGCAGAGCAAAGATCGATGGATTTAGCTGGAATACTTTTTGGTCGCCGTTGGGATGAAAGGCCTTATTATTTACCCGAATATCCAGTAGCCGACTGAGTTGAGCAATCATTTGAGCAACCCTGGATTCAGAGTTTTTTAGCTCATGTCGCAGGTCACCATAGTGGATGATTGTACGATTAATATCCCGTTTTACTTTTGTTTTTAAGACGCTTTCAATATTGTTATGGGTGCCAATCAGTCCATGTAGATAAATGCCCGGAACCCCTCTGAGCACCAGGGCAATACTGCGAGAGGCCACCATCCGTTTGATTTGCAAATCTAGCTCTTCATCCTCGCTATCCAAATTTAGAGCGCTAAACCAGGTGGAATTAATTTCATAGGGTTCTTCAATCCCGCCCTCGGCAGTGCGATAGGAAATAAGTGCCCCATGCTCTCTAGCACAGCGGATAATAAAGCTAATCTGTTCCTCAGATAAGATATTTTTGACACCTAATAACCCGACACCATCATGGGTATCAAGGATGTTAAAAAATGTCATAGCATCAGATGGATATGCCAGGGTGTTGACCCATTTTGATAGTTCTGTTGAATCTTCTCGGTAAAAGGTATAGAGCACCAGTGGTGGTAGGGCAAAGTTATACACCATCTGGGCTTCATCATACCCATCACCAAAATAGGTGATGTTTTCCTCATGGGGAATATTAGTCTCGGTGGTTAAAGCCACCTGAGGATCCGCAATATCGAGCACATCTCTAAATAGTCGAATCACCTCGTGAGTCTGGGCTAGATTGGCGCAGGGGGTACCCGGTTCCTCCCACAGGTAGGTGACCGCATCTAGACGGATAATATCGGCCCCTCGGCGTACATAGAGCAGCAGCGTATCAATTACTTCCAGCAGAACTTTCGGATTGGTGAAGTTCAAATCGATCTGGTCTGGGGAAAAGGTGGTCCAAACCCAAATGGGGCCATTAATGGACTGGTACTGGGTCAAAATATCTGAGGTTCGAGGCCGGACAATAATGCCCCTCTGCTCGGAGGTAAGCTCATCAGGGGAATGATAGGTGGTGGCAAAGTTTTGATAATCTGGATTGCCATTGAGCATTTCCTGAAAGGGCATACTTTGGGACGATGCATGGTTGAATACCCCGTCAAACATCAAACGATAGCGTTCACTTAAAGACTCAATATCCTGCCAGGATCCGAGATTGGGATCAACAGTTCTAAAGTCGGTGATAGAGAAGCCGCGATCGGAGCTGTAGGGAAAAAATGGCAGAATATGTAGCGTGTTAAAAACACCCCTAAGACCAGAGGTGCATTCTAAAAACTCTGCCAGCGTCGCTAGCGGAGACGCCGATTCGCTGATCAAGATATCACCATAGGTAATCAGCGCAATGTCTTGTTGGGTAAATCTATCGGCAGGATTAAAATGGCCGTTTTGGGCCTTCATCGCTTCGGTTTTATGGGCAATATGTACCTTGAGCAATCGTTCTAGCTCAGGTAAATGTTGTATGGCAGCAGCTTCACCATAGAGAAATTTCAGTCGTCCCAGGAGCCGTTGTTGTTGTATCTCAGAGAGTTGTAAAAGTGGGCGTGTGTAGTCTGGAGCTGGGCTATAGACTCTTCTCTTTGGGAAATCAAGTTTTGACATACAACATAGAACCTAGATAACGATCGGCCTCTCCCCACGGCTTCATATTTTTATCTAACTTAGAACAGCTAAGGTGCTTGGATTGAACAGGGCAGCATTGCTGTGAGAAGGATTCAATTTCAGGTGTATCGAACCCACAGCAAAGATTGCAAGCACTCCTAAAAATTAGCGTTAGAATCTTGATAAAAGTTGAGACTTTGTATCAAAATACACCATAAATCTAAGGTAAACAGTCGGAGCCATTGTCTTCGTTCCCCCGGCCTTCCCTGTTGCCTCTGCCCATTTTCCCACGGGATTTTTTTGTGCAGATCTCTTAAGTAGGTTGGCCTAATCATTTATAAGATGGAGAGTCAGAAGTTTGACCTCCTCGAATTGCCCCCAAGCCCCCAATCATAGGGGTTTTGAGTCTAGTCTCCCCCAGGATTGGGTGAGGTCAGGGGGCCTCGGCGTCTAAAGCCTAATTTGGATAACCTACTTATGCTTGGCGTGCCAATTTTAGGAGAATATAGTTAATATAAATGAAATTTGGACTTGACAGCGGCTAAATGAGATTTATCCCAGCAACTGAGCATCATTATCCTGCCATTGCCAGTTTAGTAACCTCACCCCAGGAGCTTTATTTGGTTTACCCTAATGGTCATTATCCTTGGGATGTTGAGCAGTTGAAGACCATCGCGACCCAACGCCATGAGTTAACTGTCGGCATCATCGATCATAAGGTTGTTGCCTTTGCTAATTTTTATGATTTAACTCCACAACAGTCTGCCCATATCGGTAATGTCATTGTTGAAAAAAACTATAGGGGTCAGGGGTTTGGCAAAGCTCTGATTCAACATATGGTGCATACCTGTCAAAACAAATATCAGGCTATTCCCCATATTTCTGTTTTTAATGCCAATACCAGGGCCTTAATTTTATACGCAGAGTTAGGATTTGAGCCCTATGCAGTCGAACCAATGCTTGATTTGAATAATGGCAAAGTTGCGTTGATCCATATGAAATACGCTATTGAATAGCTGGATTTATTGAGCATCTCCCAGTTAGTCGATAAGATTGAACGATGCAGGTGGTCCAACGTGGTCTTTTTAAGGAATCAGCTGAAGTCTTCTAGACCCTTTATAGGTATATGATTTTAGAGGTGTCATGCAATACGATGTCAACACTCCTGATGAGTATCTCGGTTTACTGAGTGACGATTGGCGCAAAGAGAAGCTTTTAGCGTTGAGAGAAATCATTTGTGCCCAAGCGCCAGATATAGTCGAAAGCATTAAGTATAAGATGCTGAGCTATGGAGACGACAGTGGTTCTGTATTTCATCTCAATGCGCAGAAAAATTACGTTAGCCTCTATGTTGGCAACATTGACACCATCGATCCAGCTGGAGAGCTGACTCAAAACTTAAATCGAGGTAAAGGGTGTATTCGTTTTACAAAATCGGTGGCTATTTCCCAGACTCAGATAGATGTGTTCATTGAGAAGGCCATTGCTCTTTGGAGGCAGGGAGATGATCTGGGTTGTTAATGGCTAGTTTGCTCTGGAATCGCATTGTCATTGCCTTTGCTACTATTCCTAATCTTAGGGATTGGGAGCTAACCATCATCGGTTTATTGATCTATGGTGTTGTTGCCATGCTCATTGGTATTCCTTCCCAATTTCTGGAGTGGAATCCTTCAGCCAAAAACTGGTTGCGGATTTGCTTTCAGTCGTTTTTTGCCCCAGCCCTGATTGAGGAGATAGGATTTCGGATTTTGCCCCTACCTCACCCTAGCGAGAACGTTTCTTTAGCAATCTGGTGTTTGTGGGGAGGTGTGAGTCTATTTCTATTTGTGATCTACCATCCTTTGAATGGCTTAACCTTCTATAAGTCGGGCTATGCTACCTTTCGTAATCCAACCTTTCTCATTTTAGCCGCACTACTGGGGCTCGTCTGTACGCTTATTTATGGGTTGACCCACTCTCTCTGGCCGCCTGTATTGATCCACTGGATTTCAGTTGTGCTCTGGCTCTGTTGCTTAGGGGGCAATGATCGGCTGTTTGCTCAAGTTGACATGACTCAAACGGATTAGCTGTAATCTGGGGGATCAACTTAATGCGGGACGTTTTCTGGCAGATAGTAGTTGGTAGTGAGGCGTTAAACTCCAGTCAGGGACTAACGACCAACCCCGAACCACTAACTTCCTTCCCTGATCAGAATTTCCCGGCTTACACGGCTACCCGTAATCTGTATTTTGAAATCGTTGCCATTATTTTTTAACAAAAAATGGTCCGAAATAGCCGATGAGCAGTTAATGCTGATCAACTATTTGGAACCACTTTTGATCGTAATCAGTGCTGTCAGAGTAAGAATTTATACTGTGATTTTAGATACCCACTCTTGAACGAATGCGATCGCACTTTCCAGCCAGGTGCAACCCATAAAGTTGCAGATTTCAATAGTCGCCAGCATCATAAGGGTGTTCATAGTTAGTTCTCCAAGACCTTAGCTACCCATACGCCAGCAGTTAGACCCTTACAGATAGAGACTGATGAAGATCGCATGAAGTTCTCCCAGCCCTACAATCACAAACCTTTGCAACATAGATAACAAAGGTCAGCGTTAGTAATGAGCAGTCAAGTTAATAGGACCACAGTTGAGGCAGGACTTGATTCACCAACTGTCGTACCGTCTTATTAACCGTCCGCGCGGTCTGAATATGGGGCTCATCCGGCACAATCGGTATAATCTCTGCCGTAGTCCCAGTCCCCAGCAAGTCCACCACACGATTTGCCGCTTCTAGACCGGTCACATAGGCCTTTTCCTGGGACCAGGAACCGTGACGGGTGACAATCCAATCCCCGCTCATAAATACATTACTTAAGCTAGTTGTTCCCGGCAGCAGATAGCGATAGCTCCCTGGTGCAAAGTGGCTAACGCCCTGGGAGATTCTCACCACCGCTTGATCGACTACCTGGGCTTCCCCAAATGCAGGAATACACCCTGCTAAATCTTTCTGCGTCAGACTGACAACCTGTTCATCGCTTAGGGGCAATAGCTGATTGGCATGGTAGTAATCCACCTCAATTACACTGCCAGGTTCGTCCTGATATTCATCATGGAGGGCATTGAGGTCAAAGAATGTCCAGCCGGTGGTTTCATGAAAGCCAAAGCAGGCATTGGAGGGGAGTGGCACCTCAATCTTGCGATCAAACCACAGCCTGGTGGCCAGTACGTCCACCCCGCCCAAGTTTTGTAAATCTCTAAACTCAGACCGATTTCGTAATACCTCACTGCCCGCAACAATCTTTTTCATCCCGGTAATGCCCACCGAGAAAATCACTGCATCCGCCTCAAATGTCTCGTCACCCCCTATCCCAGTGCAAACAATACCAGTAACGCGATTATCGTCCACCTGCACATCGCTGACCCGCTTATTAGCCAGCACCTTGCCCCCCAGGGCCTCAATCTGTTTTACCCAAGGACGAAAGATCATTTCCCCTACGGTACCGCGACACCAGCGCACATCAAAGTCAGGCTGATGGGCCAAAATAAAGTAGTACAACATGCCAATGGCTGCCGCTGCAGAACACTGTTCCCCCGGTGCAAATAGTCCCACCAACAGCATGGGTTCAAAGGATTCTTTGTACAGACGTTCTGACACACCGTATTGCTTGAATAGCTCGCGGGCCGTCATGCCGTCATAGCGTTTCCAGGCATCATCGGAGTTATCAAAGTCCACCACTGCATAGAGCAGCGGCAGTGCTGATAGCCGATCCGCCAGGGGCAGTCGCTTAAACTGGGTGTAGACAAAGGTGCCCATGGGGCTAGGTAGATAGGGCATCGCCTGGAACAGGGGCGACTCCACCTCTAAGCCAGCGGGTGAATATTGAGACGAACGAGTGTAGGGAGTAAAGGGTTGAATCCCCAGCTCGTCCGCCAGGGAAAAAATATTGTTGTAGGGATACCAGAAGCCATGGATACCGGCCTCTACAGAGCGTCCGCCAGGGGTTTTCCACCCGGCCACTAATCCGCCGGGCTGGGGACCTGCTTCTAGTAGGGTCACATCGTAGCCTTGTTTTGCCAGGTGGTAAGTGGCTCCTAGTCCGGCCCAGCCAGCTCCGACAACGATTACTTTTTTTTGGGGTAAAGTTTTGTAATGCATTGCAAAAAGGTAAGTTTTTAACCTGACAAGTCTTACAAGGATACAACTGCTTAAACAAGCAGATGGCTCTGGCTACCGAATTTAATTAAGCCCATGGAACAGACGCTCAAACTTGCCGCAAAAGCTGGTGATCCAAATGCGATCGCACAGTTAATTGCTCAAGCCCTTAGATCTAAAAAAATCACGGCTCGAGCAGTCAGAACTGATACTAAGCTTGTTATTCTCCTTAGCGCCGAGGAAACGCCTGCCCATAGCCAGGCCGATTTTATCAAAAAAGGATTGGCTAAGATTCAGCCCCAAGGCATTAAAACCGTAGCCGTGAGGGCACAAAATGCATCCTCTACCAGGATAGCCTGGGCCAAACAATGGTATCTGTTGCAACCAACCCAATCCCCTCAGCCGCACTCCTCCCCTGCAAGCCCAGAAGCGTCTACCATTGCACCGTCTGCTCAACCAATCTCCCGTGACCAAGATGTGACCAGCCATTCATCTGCTCTAGGGCAGATCGCACCGCTTGCCGGGGACGTAGCCCAGCCTGCTGATACCGGCATTTGGCGAGACAAAAATCTTCTGGTTATGCGGCGAGGGGCCCAGCTGCCCGATCGCTGCATCAAAACAAATCAGCCAGCCCAAGGCAAACGTTATCAAGCCGAATTACGATGGTTACCCTGGTGGTATATTTTTCTGGGCGCTATTTCACTCTTTGCGGCGATCTTTTTAAGCCATAGAGCCACTCTCTCTGTCGGTATGACAGAAAGACAACTAAAAAAATATAAACAATCGGCCTTCGTAGGATGGATACTCACAGCTTTAGGCGTTATCTTGTGTATCGCGCCCTTAGCTCTACCAATTGACAAATACCCCGAGTGGGTTAAGTGGATATTGATTTTAGGCCTTATCTTGTTATTGATTGGGCCAGTTATCAGTTTGATTGTGGCTAGACCTGTCAGTATTGCCACCATTCGAGGTGATTTCATCTGGCTAAGAGGCGTTTCTAAGCCATATTTAAACCGTTTGCCAGAGTGGCAACCCGCCCGCCAGCAACAGGCTATTAAAGCAACTGTGGCTCAGTCAATAAAGCCATGGCATCGCTGGGAGGCTCGTCTCTTTGATAGCTTTATTTCATGCCTATTAGCAGTAGTTCTGTTGGATATCTTCTGGCCATCTGTCATAGAGCTGACCTTTAGCAATCAAGCGCATGATATTGCCTTTACTGCAATTATCTTACTCTTGCATGCTGTTCTCTTTGAGCCGATCCTCCTATGTTCCTGGGGGACTACACCAGGCAAAGCTCTTCTAAGAATTCAGGTACGACAAAGAAATGGTCAAAAATTGAGTTACTTACAAGCGGTCAATCGTTCTCTTTCAGTTGGCGTTGGTGGAATGGCCCTGGGTATTCATCCAATATCATTATTCACGATGTTATCAGGGTACCGACAGCTAACCACCAAAGGTATTACCACCTGGGACCGCGTGGGAGGTTTTACCGTCTCCCATCAAAAAGTCTCTGTTTTGAGACGAAGTGTGATTGCGGCCTTAATTGGATTATTTGTTTTTCTGGGGGTTGTAGGCACTATCGTAGAGGAGTCTGGCTACGCTAATCACTCTATTGCCCAAGAATCAATTGTCAATGGCGACAACTTTTTAAATGCAGCGCAATATCAAGATGCCCTGGAGGCCTATGATGATGCCATCGAGATCGGAGCTAATGATGCTGTTACATGGGGGAACCGAGGTTTTGCCCTACATGGGTTAGAACAGTACGAAGAAGCCCTTATTTCCTACGATAAATCTATCAAGATTGATGCTAATGATGCCCTTGCCTGGAATGCACGAGGTAATGTGTTAAGTGACTTAGGTCGTTATGAAGAAGCCGTTGCTTCATACGATAGAGCGATTGAACTCGAACCCCATAATGCCTTTATATGGACACATCGTGGTCTCGCCTTGGGTGTCCTCGGTAAACATGAACAGGCATTAGCGTCTTTGAAAACGGCCCTCGATCAGGATAGGAATGATGCTTTTATTTGGTTTGCCCATAGTAATTTGCTATATAAAATGGGTAAGTATGCAGAAGCTCAGAGCGCTTACCAGAGAGCGATCAGTCTTGAGCCCAGTTTGATAGATGAAATCAATAAAGTAAACGGTCTATAGCTTCAGCTGTGCTTACGATCTCAGTCATCTTAACCACGAGGTATTGGATCCTCACTCCATCAGACAAACCTAACGCTACGTCAGCAATTTGTAATTAACCGATTCCTTTAAGTACTTGCTTCATCTGGTTTATGGGCGACCTGGGTGAGGACGTTGCGGGTGGCTTCAGCGCTAAAGCCTAATACCAGTAGGGCAAAGTAGTCTCCTAACCCCTTTTCGCCGAATGTGGGTTTTGATAGGTAGAGTTCGTTGAAGCCTCCGCCTGCTAGAAGTAGGAATGAGATCAGGTAGCTGGAGGCATAAAAGAGACGTAATCGGCCTGGAGCTGTTTGCCATAGATCTGAGATGATCTTGCCCCATTGCTTTGAATTGTTAGAGACAGTAGGCACAGATAATGAGGTTGGCACTAATTCTAATTCTGGTGATGTATTGGCTCCCAGGCTTTTTGCCTGCATTGTCCCTAGAGATTTAGCGCCTGAGGCTTTTAGCTTTTCTTCTGTGTCGTTAAGCTCAGTTTCTAGGGTGCTGAACTCGGTCTCATCAGACAGTTGTAGGGTGTAGAGTTTTTGTTGTAGCTGATCGATTTTATCTTCCCAGTCTAATGGTTGGTCGGAGTCTAAGGTGGTTGCCAAATCTTGCAGGTGTTCTACTTGCTTTTGTAGTTGGAGAGACTTATTGAATTGTTGTGCCAGGGTATCTAATTGTTGTTGAAAATCAGTAGGACTCTCTACATCTGGGGCCATCTGCATGGTGATGGCGAGTTTACGGCTGATGGCCTGGAGTAGGAGAAATGTTGGGAACTGGGTTTGTTGGGTTTTGATGCGATCGCAAAGCCCCTCATAATAATCAAACTGGATGTTCCAGTTGGGGCGATACTGCAACCATTTATGCCAGGTTGTACGGGCTGATGTGAGGGCAGATTGGGCCTCGGTCAGTTCTTTGGCGGTTTTAGCTTGCTGGGCAATGGTTAGATGCATATTGGCCCGCTCCCAGAAAGCTTTGGCGGCATCGCGATCGGGGGCAATCTGCTTGCGTAGATTATCTAGGCTGACCTGTACTTCGTCGCTCAGTTTGCCTTTGGCACTGTAGGTGGAAACGGCCATACCGATGGCGATGCCAATGAGGAGGGTGACCAATGGTAGCTGCCATGGATCTTTGACTCGTAGGGTGATGGGTATGGATTCGCTTCCTTCGGTGTGGGTAAACCGGATTTCGCCTGTGAATTCTCCGCTCTGGGCCTGGCTCAAGTCAATCTGAAGCGGTAGCTGGACCAGGGTATTGGCCGGAATTTGGTCGGGCACTGACTCTAGCTTGATAGCATCGGCAGCGATGACGGCACTATCGTCATTAGCATGGGCATCCAAGGCAATGGCCTTGAAGTTAGTCACCTTTTCCGTTGGCTGTAGTGTGAGGGTACGGCTGACCGAATCACCCTTGACGGCTTGCATGGTGACGACGTTCGGTGTAGCGGCTAGATCAGCATGGGCCTCGGTTGAAATTAGCCAGAAACCAGTGGCTAACAAAAGAATCTTAAAAAAAGGACCCAGGCTGAATTTCATTTCTAGAATAGAGGCGAAATTACTCCAGCATCGTAACTGATCGCTTTTTTGCTATGGGCCAGTTATTTACACAAGGTCATGCTTGTATCGTGGGTGTAGGGGCTGATTTACCGAATACGGTCAAGGATGCTCAAGGGATCGCTGATATTCTGCGGGATCCAGAACGATGTGCCTATGAGTCTGACCAGGTACAGTTGCTGACGGCAGAGCAGGCGACTCGGGCTGATATTTTGGCCGCATTGGATAAACTAGCCGCTACGACTGATGCAGAGGCGACGGTGCTGGTTTATTTTTCGGGCCATGGCTATCAGGTGGCGAGTCCCATGGGGGAGGCATATTATTTGATGCCCCATGGTTATGACCAGAAGAAGCTTTATCAGACTGCGATTAGTGGTGCTGAGTTTACGGCTAAGCTACGGGCGATTCCGGCGAAGAAGTTGGTGATTTTGCTGGACTGTTGCCATGCGGGTGGGTTGAGTGGCTTAGAGGATTTGGGGCTGGAGGCGGCGAAGGCTCCGTTGCCACCTGAGGCGCAGGCGTTGTTAGCGGAGGGCAGTGGTCGTGTAGTAATTGCGTCTTCGACAGCGGAGGAGTTGTCGTTTGCGGGGAAGCCCTACAGTGCGTTTACGTTAGCGGTGATTGAGGCGTTGGCGGGGACTGGGGTGGCGCAGAAGGATGGGTATGTGCGGGTGAGTGATTTGGCACTGCATGCGCGGGAGGTGGTGCCTCGGCGGACGCGCAATCGGCAGCATCCGATTTTGAACTTTGAGCAGGCGGATAATTTTGTGTTGGCTTACTATGCAGGTGGGGAGGAGCAGCCGAAGGGTTTGCCGTTTGAGGTGGTGCCGGAGATTGAGGAGGAGCCTGGAGCCTTTGCTCAAGGCGGTACTCAAGTCATACAGAATGTGACTCAGCAAGGAAAGTACAACATCAATATTGGTCAGGCCAGTGACTTACGAATTGGTGATGGATAATAATCAAAAGTCATACGGCTCTTGAAAAAATTTTAGTTAGACACAATGAATCTGCCTGAGCAACTTACAACCATCATTGAGCGTATATCTCAAGGTGAGCATACAGAGGATGATTTGAATACTCTATGCACCCTATTAACTTCAGGCGAACAAGCCGATCTACTACAGCTAGGTAAATACAATATTAATATTGGTCAAGGGCAGAATATTCAGATTACAGAGACAAATATAGGAGTGCTCTATTTTTAGGGGTATTTCTACTTTTTTCGACGATTTTAGCTGCTGGTATTGCTGTAAATCAATATCTGCACAATAATAGATCTGAATCTCTTCAAAGCTTAACTGGATTAGCCATTAGAGAGAATGGCTAATGACTTCTTCTAATGATCCTTTGGCAATTATTGATCGTATTGCGACTGGTCAAGCGACAGAGGCTGACCTGGATGTTATCCGGCGAGTACTTCTTAGTAGCGAAGCTCAGATGTTCTGAATTTTCTAAATAGAAGTGCCCTATATATCTTAGGCAAAAGAATCGGAATCTAATTTCACATACCTTTGAGACGATCAAGTTTGCTTTGAAAATCTTCAATATCTTCTTTCATCTTCTTTACGTATGGGTCCTCGTGAACAGAGAAGTTAACGATAGAACCTTTTGTCACAGATCTCTGAAGTATAGTAGCAATATTTTCCTCTTCTTCCTTAGACATCTGAGGTTTAACCTCACCAATTCTTACGCCATCAAGATTTATATCAATAACCTCACCTTTTTTGTTTGCCCTCTCTTTTAATTCTGATATGACAACGCCAATTGAAATAACACTGCAATTGACTACGTTTCCAATTATCTGAGCAAGACCTGAGAGATCCTTTAGGCTTAGACGCCCAAGGTAAGTACGGAGCTCCTTACGAAGACCCTTAATTTTTTCTTTGCTCGCTCCGTTGATTCGATTTCTGATGTTTCCCAGGAATGTATTATGCTGTGCTTTTTTTTCTTTTTTTTCTTTTTTTTCTTTCTTTTCTTTCTTATTCATACCTTATTCCTTCTAGACTTGATTTTAAAGTCATTCATTTTTTAGAGGTTTGATATGGGCAAGAGTATTTTTCTTTGAATATTTTCTTTGGTTTTAAGACCAAGATTGGAAGAATGATCTAAATACTGAACAAGAAGTTTGCTTCCCTTAAAATACAACTCTAATAATTTAAGCTCATTTTCATTAAAACTCCAATCATACTTAATTTTTCTATAATTAGTAAGAATTTCACTCAGGTTATCAATCCATTCAATCCCCAATGATTTCCACCACTCTTGGACTTCCTTAGTACTTAAACTGTTTAGTTTTGTCAGTTCTTGTCTAAGTACCTCTAAGGACTGTTTTAATTCAGAATCAAGATTTATTGAAAGAGGCTTGTTATCAAGAAAATCTTCGAGGTGACTTTCAAGAACACGACTCAGAAGGCTAGTATGAATAAAATTTGCTTCTAGCGTATTTTTTTTATTGAGATCAAGGGCCAATGCAAAGAAACTAGTGAGGGCACGATCAATAACAATATCACTACTTGTATTGGAAGTGTTATCCAATCCAATTGCTATTGTGAGCAGCTTATCGAGCGAGAAATTGGGCTCTAAAACATTAAGTAGCGAAACAACACTATCACTGGCATCCTTACTAGGCGTATTAAGATTTAACGAATGGTTTAGTGCGTTAGCGCAATAAAACGCTCGGATTGAGGCTTGTAGCCTAGTATGATTCTCTTCGATTGCAGAATTACTTTTTTCTTGATTTTTGTCAACAGATACTTCAGACAAGGCTTTTTGATTAACTGTATGAAAAAAATGTTGTATATTAGAGCTATTCTTTAAGAGTAGAGATAAATTTATCTGCATTGAATGCACCAGCAAGTTTGAATCTTCAAGCTTTTCTGCAATTAGCATGAAAACTTCTTTCCATTGTTCTTCATAAATATTGACAGCTAGTTTCTTAGCTGTTTCGGAGCAAGAAATTATGTCGTGATTAGTGATTATGTAGTGAGCTGCAAAATATTCCTGAAATGTTGGATGTAGAAATGCATACACTGCTTTCTTATGATTCTTTGATTCCACGCCAATCCTATTTAACCAACCTAATCGTAATGCTAATCTGAAAAAAGATTCGTCTTCGTCTGGTTGACCTAAAAACCTACAAATGAATTCATGCGGCAAACAAAATTGGAACTCTTTATTGTCAATCGCTTCACAGGATAGCTTGCCTAACGCTTTGTAGAGTTGTTCTTGTTGTGCTTTTGAGGCAGAGAATTTTGCCCGCTTCCATTCATGAAAATCTTCTACGAATGTCTCATATAACTCTGTTTTCGTATCTGGCAGTATACCTTCTCTTGAATGCCAATTAGAACATAGAAGGGTCAGCCGCAATGGGTTCTTGATTAGATCTTGGATGCGTGACTTCTCTGGGCGTTTTAACTCTGCACACAATCTCTTAGCTTGGGCTTCTTGCCTTTCAGGTAAAGCATCAAACCATTTCCCAATAAATTGCTCTACCTGCATTGGATATGCAAACTCTAATGTACGATAGGTGTCAAACATTTCCAATGCATGATAATTGCTATCCCAAATATTCAAGCGACAGGTCAATACAATTCTTGCCTGTGACAGGAAGCCACCTAACCTTATCTGACGCTCAATCTCACTTAAGGGGCTGCCAGACGAAACCGACATCTCATCTACACCATCTAGCAACAGCCAGACCTTGCTTTGTCGAAACTGATTCACAAACTCATCCTTTAACTGAGGTGAAGCTTTTGCCTTTCCTTGTTGCCTGGTAAACGACTCCAACCGCTGCTCTAACAAATAGTCCTCTAGGGAGTTAGTCTGTAAATCTGCCAGAGAAATCCAGATGATAATCGTTTCATCAAGTTTTTTAGATGCCCAACGAGCAATTTTTTGTAGCAGTGTTGTTTTTCCTGCTCCCGGTTCACCAATAATAGCAATTCGACATCCCGCACTTCGAGGACTTTTGCCTTGATACAAAACCTCTTTCAGAAATGTTTTATGCTCGAACTCTTGGACAATCTCTATCTCTTCATATAGCTGTGAGCCATACTCTGGTAGTATATTATTCTGGCGTCTAGATAGTCGTTTACGTTCTACTAACCCTAAAGGTATGTATACTTGCTCAGCTTGGTAAGAGATGTTCTCAGCAGACGTCAATGGATTTGTTGTTAAGCTCTGGATCATCTGCTTATTGAGATATTCTCGACTCACTTGTGGCCAATCAAAATTATTTGAGCCACATTCTAGTAATTTCTTAAGCTCTTCAACATCGATATGCAGTCTGTCACCAATATGAACTTCCCTCCCCTGAATTTTTCCAATATTGGTGTTATTTTGTCCGTCCTGAGCAACATGTTGTAGGATATCCCCAACCATTTTGAGCCCTTGTCGTAATTGAGCAATTGCTGCTTCATCACGATCACCTGATAGAATTCGCTCCAAAATAGAAATCAGTTCATCAGAATCGGACATGATTTATGATTTTCCAGGGATGAATATTTACAATGCTAGCGCTGCATTCTTTCTCCAATATTATTAGCTACTCTAACTTCCTTATCTAGGTATTTTGCTACATCGTATTCCTTGTTTAGATAACTCTACTGTGAGGTGTCTAAATATGCTCAGCTTTAAACCGCTTTAGAGATTTTAGGATAAGCAGATTTATCAGTCTTTTACTGCACCCAAACTGAATTTCTACAATGAGCTATCAAGTTTTTGGGAAAACTTCAAAGGCGAAATCGTATGGCATCCTTTACGAAAAGTCATCCAGAAATTGTTCATACCAGCTTCGATGCTCTGAGCATATGGATTATGCATCAATGGAACTGTATATGATTAAACGTAGGTTGTGTGGGAAAGGGTGCGGTGAATTTGCCAGAAGAACCTGATGTTTCAAATAATGAGCCTGATTTTGCAGCATCTCAGGCCCAGGGGTTTATTGGGCAAACTGTGGAACAGACTGGCAAATATGGGGTTGCCTTGGGGCAAGGCTCCGGGGATATTCACATTGGAGATCGCATCTATCAATCCCAGCCTGATCCCGACACTATCAAACGCATTGTCCGGGAGGAGCTGAAAAACCCTGCTAAGGAATACGCTAACCCCATCAGCACCGGGCTTAGTGCTCTAGCAGCCTTGATGCAAGCTCCCAAGATCCGTGAGGCCGTTATTGCCTTTCGGGTTGATTTTCAGGCAGCCCTGGAGCAAATTGAAATCATTGCTAACTACAAGGAACTACACGACCTGCTCCACAGGCTAGAATTCCAGTGCTACAGCGGTATCGTTCAAGAAGTCAGACGTTTTCCTGATGACGAAACAGCGCTGGATATTCTGACCGATCACGAAATGACCTTGGAGCAGCTAGTGCAGGCGATTCAGGTCGTGGCTCAACGGGAAACCATTGCTACCAGAGAGGTGATGTGGCTTAAGGATTTGAAACAGTCGCAGCAAGAGCTACACGATGCCATAGAACTGCTGGACCTGCGCAAACTGCAGAAAACGATTTGGCTACTCAATCGGGTGCTGGCCATTCAACCGTCACGCATTAATACAAATCTAAATGTCGCTGCTCGGGCACTGCGTTTACCGGCGTTGGTCCATGCCTTGCAGGCGATATGGTCAACGTTATCAGCAGGTACTAGCGATCGCGAAAAGATCAGCGAGTTTCAATGGGGGTTGAACACCCTGGCCGACTTGAATGAGCGCTTGGGAGCCCTTGTCAGTGGCCATGATTACTGGCAGGAGATGGATTTAGAACTACGGCGTATCGAAGGTAGTGTGGACAAGGACTTGATTGAATTGGAAATGTCTTGGCCTGACCTAAAGGAACGGTCTACGGAGCTATTTGATCAGGATGCAGATGAATGGACGGCTAAGTTTCAGGTCAGCTGTGAAAAACTTGATGATGCCTTGATCACAGCTAATCCGATTAAAATTAAGCGATATTTTCGGGTTTATCGTCGAGAAGCTAGCAATCGTTTCTATCAGGTGGATGTGACACTAAAACGACTATGTGAGGACCTTAGAAAAGTTGGAAATCCCCTAGCATCGGTGTTGAGGATCATGGAATGAGCAATCACACTTCGTCATCAATTACCAAGAAGGAGAATGAGGCATATCCCTCTCTTGCCTCATTACGGACAGCCCACAGTGAACTACTAAAACGCTATCGTCAACAAGAAAATAAAAATGATGCATTAGCCTCCATTGAACAACTGATATATGGGGGCCGAGCAACCGGTGTATTACTGGACCATGAGGATGATCGCTGGGCAGCCCAGAGCATACTTGATTACTGGCATTCCACATTGTATCGCATTGGCATTGAAGCACCAGACGCTACGCTAGAAGACTTCGACCCTGAACAAGCACCTACGCTAGAAGAATCTCAATGCCCTTACTTAGGCTTAGAAGCATTTAGAGAATCAAACAAAGACCTTTTCTATGGCCGTCAGAAAATTCTAGGAAGGCTTCTAAAACAATTATGTGACCATAGGTTGGTAACGATTGTTGGTGCATCTGGCAGTGGCAAATCATCCTTAGTTTTAGGAGGACTTATTCCTCAGCTAAAAACAGGTGCAATACCAGGTAGTGAACAGTGGTATTACCTGGGCTCTATGGTACCTGGTAGCCAACCACTTCAGAATCTAGCTCAATTGCTTCGAACCAATAATGTTGGTTCGAAACAGGATATGCCTCAAAAAAATGAATCATTACGAACTGATCCTGAATATCTCAGCTCCCTAATAACAGACCTTAGTGGTGGTCAAACGGCTGTATTGGTTGTAGACCAGTTTGAAGAAGTTTTTACCCTCTGTCTAGATGAGGCCGAGCGTGATGCCTTTATTGATAGTCTTATGAGTCTAAGTCAGGACTCAGAGTCTACTCATCGTGTCATTCTTACAATGCGCACTGACTTTGAAAGCCAGGTGGCAACTATACCTGACTTCAAATCTGTTTTTGAGCGAGCCCAAATAAGAGTTACAGCATTAGATGTAAGTGAACTACGAGATGCTATTGAAAAACCTGCTGGGCAAGTGGGTTTGAAATTTGAAGACGGTGTTATTGAAGCTTTGTTGTCTGATGTATTAGGAGAACCGGCTGCCCTACCATTGCTTCAGTTTACATTGTTAAAGCTATGGAACAATCGCAGCAGAAATCGAATAACTTGGGAGGCTTATCAACGACTGGGAGGAGGGCGTTTAGCACTAGCTAATAGTGCTGACGATTTCTACGATGCTCTTATTCCAGAGGATCAAATAACAGTTAGACGGATTCTTCTTAAAATGATTCGCCTGACTGAGGGCATGGAGGTAACCAGTAATCGCATTCGAAAACAATCGCTATATCAATCTGGAGAAGCGAAAGATCGCATTGATCGAGTATTAGAAAAGTTAATCCAAGAACGCTTGGTACGGCTTACTGGAGAGGGAAATTTGGATGATACTCAAGTAGAAGTTGCACACGAAGCTTTAATTCGTAACTGGCCTAGATTGGTAAGTTGGTTAGAAGAAGAAAGAAATACACTACGCCAAAGATTACGTCTAACTATAGCAGCCGAACAATGGCAAGCAAAAGGAAGGGAACGTAGTGTCCTGTTACGTGGGAGTTTACTTGATGATGCCCAACATTATCAAAATTTAAGTGATATAGAAGACGAGTTTGTCAGATGCAGTACCCAATCAGAAAAGCGGTTAAAGCGTCGTCAGTTCTCTCTTACTGCCACCGCACTCATTGTTTTGGGCGCACTTAACATCTTTGCTATATCACAAGCAAGACTTGCGGAAGCTAGAAGATTATTAGCAGAGCAAAGATTAACTGAGGTAGAGTTACTTCAAAAGGCAGATGAAGTAACCCAGCTCTCGAAAATTGTTCCTGAAGAGGCCTTAGCTTTAGCAATTCAAGTTACTGGTCAAAGTCAGGAAAAACTTGGTAGGGTGCCTGCAGCTATCCAAGATAGCTTACAAAAAGCACTAGAAGTAGCGCTTGCAAATGGCCAGGATGTCAAGAATACAAGTACTACCTTTAGTCCAGATGGGCAACTAATTGCCAGCACTGGTTCAGATGGAACTGTTAAATTATGGGATTCGGAAGGGGTGCTAGTTTCGTCCTACTACGTAATTTCCAAAGGTTTAATCTCAACTGCTGTGTTTAGCCCAGATGGACAATTTTTGGCAACTGGTGATTCAAATGGAACCATTAAGATATGGTCAATTGATGGAAAAGAAGCAACCACTTTAGAGGGGTATATAGGACAAATTAACGATGTCGAATTTAGCCCAAATGGTGAATTCATTGCCAGTGCTTACTCAGATGGCACTGTTCAGTTGTGGACCCTAGGGGGGAAACGAATTTTATCCTATGCAGTTTCTCAGGGTTCAGTCTCAAATGTAGTATTTAGTCCAGATGGTAAATTTTTGGCAACTGCTGGTTCAGATGGCACTGTCAAATTATGGAATTTAGAGGGCGAGCTAGTCTCATCACTTTTTGTTTCTGATAGTTCAGTCTCAAGTGTAGTGTTTAGCCCAGATGGTAAATTTTTAGCAACTGCTGGTTCAGATGGAATTGCTAGACTATGGTCAACTAATGGAAATTTGCTTACAGAGTTTCCACAACATACGGACTTAATTCTTGATGTTGCATTTAGCCCAGATGGAGAGTTTCTAGCAACTTCAAGTTTAGATGGAACTATAAACCTTTGGGACTTAGAAGGAGGACAGTTGTTGCAAAGTATTCGAAATCATGCAGGTATTAGCCCATCTGTTTCTTTCAGTTCTGATGCACAAACACTTCTTGGTAGTGGAAGAGATGGAACTATTCGCATTTGGGATTTAGAAGGAAACCTTACAGAGGAGTTTTCGGAAATAGGTAACTGGAAAACATTGCTTCGCTTTGCTTGTGATGGTTTACGCGATAGTCCCATTCTTAATGAGTCCGAAAATACAACTGCACAGGAAGCAGCCGATATATGCTGGAAAGAATCTGGGATTCAGATATTTTCTGATTAATTATGGTTATCTCTGAGGACTTGGATGCCATTCTTAATCGTATTGCGGCTGGAAATCATACTGCAGCTGATCTCCAGAGACTACGTCGTGAGATAACCGCTAGTAATGACCAAACCATTGTGCAGATTGGCAAATATGCAGTGAACATTGCCGAGGGCAACGATATTCATGTAGGTGATTCATTTTCGATAACATTTGGCGATCGCATTTACCAAGGTGCGAGTGCTGAAGCAATTCGAGATATTATTCGGACTGTCCTTGAAGAGATTCAGTCCACACCTCAACACCCCACTTCTGAACTAAAGCCATTGGAGAAATTAGTCTCAGAAGTCAGAGCGCACCTCACAAATATAGAACAACAACGCCATGGCACCATGCTGTTATGGCGAGTCAATGAACCAGTCCCCGTCGATGAAATCTATGTAGACGTCGAAATTCTAGAACGCCCCACAAAAGAATTCTCATCCGACAAAGACGGTTTGCTACAAACCTTTCAACCAGAAGACAGGGCCAGCTTTTACACCATGGGTTTAGGCAAACCCAGCAGACGGTTAGCAGGTATAAAAGCCGTTAAGCAGAGCTTTGAGCGCAATCTAAATCTGATGGTACTGGGACTACCGGGTTCTGGCAAAACCACCTTCCTGCAGCATTTACTGATGCAATGCTTAGGCGGTAAAGTTCCCTTCCTGGCTGATCGCCTCCCAATCCTGATGCGGTTGAGGGATTATGACTTTAGTGCTCCATCAGGAGCTACCTCCACTGAGAGCAGCAGCAACCGCTCAACCTTGATGCACCACATTCGTGGGTGTCTGGACAACTGCTCTGATGCCGAGTTTGATGCCCTATTTCAGGACAGTCGGCTATGGATCTTGCTCGATGGCCTGGATGAGGTCCCTAAAACCGATAGCAAGTCCGTCATTCGACAGATTGAGCAACTAGTGAACCGCTGTGGACAAAACCGTGTTGTCGTATCCTGCCGTACTCAAGCAACGGAACATCGATTTCGTCAATTTCTAGAAGTTCAAATCGCTGACTTCAATGAGAATCAGGTCAAACAGTTTTCCAACCGTTGGTTTACAGCTATTGCCTCTGCAGACCAGAAACCTCAGGCTGTGCAGCAGGCAAATCGCTTTATCCAACAACTGGACCGCCCGGAAAATCAGCAAATCAGAGACCTGGCCGTTACCCCTATTTTGCTGAACTTAACCTGTGCTGTATTTCGCGATCGCAACGGTCGATTCTACTCAAAGCGTAGTGACCTTTACCGCGAAGGCCTACGACTACTGTTGCAGGACTGGGATGCCGCTCGCAGCATTGATCGTCAGCCAGCCCAATACTCGCTCAATATCCCTCAAAAAGAAAATCTCCTGAGCCATGTTGCATTACAGAAATTTCAGCAGTCGCAATATGTCCTATTCGATGAGGATGAGTTGACAGATTCAATTGCCGATTACTTAGGTCAGCTCCCCAATGCATCAGCTGATTTAGCAACGTTACAAGCCGATAGCACCATTATTCGACAATCAATTGCAGAATCTCATGGCCTATTTATTCAGCGGGCCGCCAGCATTTATTCCTTCTCTCATCTCACCTTTCAAGAATATTTCACAGCACGGGAGATTGTTGCCTCTGCTAAACGCAACGGAGCGTTTGATTTTAATAGTCTGGTGCAGCATGTGACCGAGAAGCGATGGTATGAGGTCTTCTTACTCACGGCCAATATGCTTCCTAATGCTGATGAGCTAGTTCGTCTGATCAAACAACAGATTGATCAGCAGTTTATGTCTAATACTGCTTTGCAGGAGTTTTTAGGGCTGGTCGAGCAGCTTGCTACTGGCATTGAGGCACCGTATCATCCAACTGCCATTCGTGCTCTATACTTTGATTTCTTGCGCGATCAGTATCTTGCCCGTGCCCTTGATGAAAGCCTGAGCCTGGTGAAGGATAAGGCTAATAGTGATCAGGTGGATTTCAGACTGGCATTTGAGTATGTCCAGGATATTGCACGGGGTCTGAAGAGCTATCTATCAAAAGCACAGGATCTGGCAATTTCTCGTGTGTTGGATCAGAACCTTGCGATCGCGATTACTCTGGCACGAGATGTTGAACTGGCACAATTCATGAGGGTTGCACAGACAAACTCAGAATTACAAAATGACCTGCAGTTGCTTCGAGATTCGCTGTCTGATCCTAGAGATTGGAAAACCTTTGAGCAGTGGTGGTCAGACTACGGGAAAACCTGGATTGAGCAACTAAAAACGACCATGGCAGCCTACAAAAATTTTGACCGTGAGGTGCAGCTAACAGAGGATCAAACAGCCCAATTTCAGCAGTACTACGATGCGAACAAGCTTTTGATGGATTGTATAGCCAGCAGCACGGTAAGTAATGCAGTGAAACAGGAGATTCAGAATGCATCACTACGCCCTATTGTGAAGCCTACAAAAATATTTTAACCCGCATTACAGGAAATTACATGAGAATAATTTTAAAAGGCTTCTAACAAAGCCTTTCTTCTTCTAATGTTACTTAATTTCTCGAAAACTTAATTGATTATGCCAAATTTTGTAGAAATATGGATAAGATATGCTTTCAGCACAGTACCATACAATTCCAAAAACCGCCTTAAAGTACTCAATCCCCTTTTCTTCAATCGTATTCAAATCTAGAATTTCATTTTTGAAATCTATAACAAAGAGTTTTTTATCTCTAATCGATAAAATTTTCCTGAGTGCAGCTAAAAGGTCACGCTGCCTCCTAGTTATCTCTTCTGATGTCAATTCAGACCAAAAGTCAGAAGATTTCGATTGCTCCATATATTCGTTTTCACCAACTCTCTCAACATTCTTTCGAGTATTTTTGATCAACTTCAATAGCTTATGAATCAATTTTCGATTTCCTACTGCAACATCTCCTAATATTTCAACTACCTTTACAATCAACTCTTCGTGTTCACTTGATTCAACCAAATCTAATAGTAAATTAATAAAATCTTGGTCGATTTGAATATTTTTTGTTGAATGCTTTGAAATTGCATTCAGTGTTGCACTTGTTCGATAGCTACTACGCCCATCGAAAGGTAATTGCATCTGATAGTTGTATACTTCCAATTCAATCTGTTTTTTAAATACAACTAGAGCCTTAGCATTACCGGCATCAATCTGCCAAAGATTGAAAGCGGCGCGCCAACACATGTCTTCATTTTCTGTTATCCCTATTAGTTGGGTTAGTGCATTAATAATTACTATGGAATTGTCCTTGCCAAGCTCTCCTAATCCTTCAATTGCCATTAAACGTGTCTCTTCATTCGACAATAGCCTTATTAATATTTCTGTCCCCAAAGCCTTATCAACATCGATCTCTAATAGGTATCTAGCTGCTTGTTGAAGTAAACCCTTATCCTCTGTAGAGTTTATTGTTTGTAATAAAATAGATTTTGCAAGGAAATTACCAATATCAGCTTTCCCTAAGCTTCTAGCTATAGACATACGCATCGATTCAGAAAAAGTTGTTGTGATCAGCTTCTCCAAGGCCAAATAAACATCAGGATTATTTGAGCCAATTTCTCCTAAAATCCTGATAACTCTTGATTGGACTTGAGTTTGCATAAATAACTCTTTATCATCCATACATCTAGAATTTTCTTCGTTAGGCAAACTTATAATTTCTAAAAAAAGAGAGATAATTTCATTTAAATTTAAACAGAAGCTCTTATCTTTACGAGGAATGATTAGGTTTTCAAAGTATGAAGTAACCTTTTCGAGGATAGCTAAATCTTTATTTTCTCTAAGTAATCTAGAAACCTCTAAAATGATTGTAGATATTCCATCATTCATTAGTGCTAATGCATTGAATGTATGCCAGTAAATAGAACCTATCTCCATGAGAGTACCTCTTGTTAACTCAAGAAGCTGTGTAAGTACCTTAATAGAAGTTTGATTGCCAGGATTATTTATTAAGTCAAGTATTTTGTGACAAATGTAGGCATCATTACGGTTTGCTTCGATAAATTCCAGTAAAGCTAATATAGCTTTTTTGTTATTAGGATCAATTCTTCCTAGCGCTTGAGCTGCTTGCCAATAGACATATTTGTTACTAGTAGAGTCTAATATTCTTGTTAATGTTGTAAGTATTATTGGATTATTTGTATCAAGTTTTTCTAAGTTCTTGCTTGCTTGTATCTTGACAAACTCATCTGTAGTTAAGTCAATATAATCAGCTAAAGAGCTGATTGCTCTATTGTGATCTGTTTCTAATAAGCATTCTCTAGAAGCAAATTGAATGGAATCAAAAATGCTTGCTATAGATACTGATAAGTTGAATGACTCAGACCAACCAAAGCATAATTTGACAAGAAAGTCGATGACTTCCTTAGCCCTTGAATAAGACTTGAATTCATTGATTCCAGCAGCAGCCAACCAATAAGCTCTCAGTCCATAAAATGGATACTCAATTCCATCATCAAACTCAATTAATACAGTTATAAGAGCTTCTTTTTCGTCATTGGCTAAGTTATCGCGTCCCATCCATAACAAGAATACTTCTTTCCATTGAGGTTCAAAACATCTATAGCTAGATTGTTCATGAGTAGAATCTGTAAGAGTATGGTTAATAAAAAAAGGCCAATTATCAATTGCTAAAGCAGCAAAATATTCTTCAATTGTAGGATGAAAGAATGCATAAACTGTTTTCCTTTGATTCTCTGTATCTAGCCCTACCTTATTCAACCAGCCTAACTTTAGGGATAGGTGTAATAGCGAATCTTCATCATCTAATTCGCCCAAAAATCCACATACAAAGTCGTGCCTTAGTCGAAATCGTGTTTCTTCCTTATCAAGCGCCTCCCGCGCTACCTCTCCCAATGCTGCATTCAGTAGGCTACGCTGTTCCGCCGTCGTTGGGAATTGCTCTCGCTTCCACTCATAAAAATCTGTCACAAATTGATTATATAACCCTGCTTTCGTCTCAGGCAGCATTCCCTCCCCTAGATACCAGTTGAAACATAATAGTGCCAGTCGTAGCGGATTTTTCACCAAATCCTGAATTCTTTCCTTGCCTGGTAACTTCAGCGCCGCGCACAGTTGTTCAGCCTGCTCTTCCTGTTCCTCTGCTAATGCCCTGAACCATTGACAAATAAATTTCTCCACCTGCTGTGGATAGGAAAATTCTAGGGTGCAATATGTGTCAAAAGTATCCAGTGCATTACGCTTGCTATCCCACAGATTCAGCCGACAAGTTAGCACAATTCGTGCTTGCGAAAGTAACCCCCCTATGCGGGTCTGCCGCGAAATTTCTGTCAAGGGATTGCCAACTGAAGTCTGCATTTCATCTGCTCCATCCAGCAATAGCCAAATCCTTCCCTGCTGAAACTGAGCTATAAATGTGTCTTTAATTTTGGGTGATGCTTCTGCCTTGCCATGCTGCTGTACTACAGTCTGCAACCATCGTTCCAGCAAATAGTTCTCTAGCAGTTCCCCTTGTAGATCAGCTAAAGAGATCCAAATAACAATTGAATTATTAATTGTTTGAGAGATCCAGTGAGCTATCCGCTGCAGCAGGGTTGTTTTTCCTGACCCTGGTTCACCAATGATGGCAAGGCGTCGTCCACCACTGCGAGGGCTATCTCCTTGGCGTAAAACTTGCTCTAAAAACTCCTCATGCTCAAACTGCCGTATAATTTCTGTTTCCTGGTAAAGTTGGGAGCCTTCCTCTGGCAAAATATCTTTTCCACGCCGAGATTGTCGCTTACGCTCGACTAATCCCAAGGGAACATAAACCTGGTCAGTGCGATAGGCAATGCCCTCTATATGGGTTAAAGGGTTTGAGGTTAGGCGTTGAACTTGCTGTTCTAGAAGCAATCTGCTGACTCGCTGCCAATTGATTTCGGGTGGTTGAGGGGAGATTTGAGATCGAAACAAAGCGCGTATTTCTTCCAATAACGCTCGATCCAGTTGATCACCAATTGAAATATCCTTTCCCTCACCTAAATTAGTGTTATATTTGCCAATCTGAATTACATACTGAATTACCTTCTGACCATCCTCTGTCTGGCTCCAGTGTTCTAGCTCACTTTCATCTTTCTCGCCTAAATTGAGAACATGTTCTATCAGTGGCAATAGTTCATCAGGTGTAGTCATAGCATTTCAATCGCATGTAGGGGTATACGTACGATGTGGCCTTTAGAGTTCATGTGGACTGCTTCCAGTATGGCTTAAGTTACTGAGCTGGCAAATATAGGTAAGCAGATTAAAATAGCAGTGCGGTTAGCAATGCTACTTCTACGCTTAATTAATACGCGAATGCCCCTTTCTGACGAATTAAAAAACATCCTGGATCGAATCGAGGCTAGGAGCTATACCGAGGCAGATTTAACCACATTGCGCCAGTTGCTCAGTACCCCAAGTAACTTGGTCATTGAGCAATTAAAGAGCGAATATAATATCAACATTGAGCAAGCACGGGGTTTTCATATTGGCGACATATATATAACTTCGGATACTGAGGTTATTCAAGCTGTAGTTCAGGATGATCAAGAACGCCTTGACCGCCTCAAGAAGCTTCAAGAAAAATCAAGAGCATCATGTATAGCTCGTTTTCGTATTGCCGTTGCCAGTCGAGAACGAGCTATAGCACTCGCGGACGACCAATCTTTAGGAATTCCACCTAAGTCACTGAATTTGGAACCTGGCAATGTCTCTGTATTAACCGGTGAATTAGGCATTGGCAAAACCTTAATTGCCCAGCGTCTATTTCAGCAAGGCGTTACACGAGCAATAGACGAGCCAAACGCTCCTATTCCCATCTATCTAGAATCAGGCGAATGGCAGAATAATAGTTCTTTAGAAAAAATAGTCAACACAGCAGCAACTGGATTAGGAAGACCTGAGTTTCAAGGAGCTACGGTCTTTCTTGATGGCCTTGATGAAGTTGGTGCAACAGTTGCCACTCAAATTTTGAAAGAGGCATATGAGTTGGTTGAAATATGGCCCAATACAGCTCTGTTGATTACCAGTAGACCGATCCGATGTCTTGATGATTTAGTAGAAAAGAAAGAAAAGATTAGTGTCCTTCCATTATCAGAACAACAAGTACATGAACTCATTGAAAAAGTGTTAGGGCAAAAAATCTGGCAGGGCGACATTCGGCCTATAACCCAGCAATAGCAAGCTTCATCGCCCTTTCGCCACGTTGATATTCGGGGAG
>NZ_JADOES010000055.1 GCF_018739885.1 Leptothoe spongobia TAU-MAC 1115
CATCTGCAGAATAACGATTCTATTAGAATCGCTCTTTTTCGCTCAAATGCTATAACTATTTTTGCCGAACTACTTATAGGGCGAGATCGCACCTTCCCAATCTCTGCACCCATCTGCGATCGCACCGCCTAAACAAGGCATCAGTTCTGCAGTAGTAAAGAAGGCAACTGCGGAATATTAACTAAACCCTTTGTATCTTAACTGGTGGTTTTCAATAGGTATTGCCAAACTACATGTTTGTAAACCATTACGAAGGTATTCAAGCAACGGTCGACTATTACCAGAATCCTCTTCTAGGACACAACTATGGTCCTAAAGCCTGATGACAGCCCACCAATTGCAGTGCCTAATTACACTCAATATGGGGTATTGATACCCTAACCATATGCTATGCTAGTCAAGCGTTAAAAACGCATCGGGGCGTAGCGCAGCTTGGTAGCGCACTACTTTGGGGTAGTAGGGGTCGTGGGTTCAAATCCCGCCGCTCCGATTGATGAAAACCGCTGATATCAGCGGTTTTTGTGTTTTAAACGGTTTGTAAAGCACGGGTCGATGGGTATGAGGCTAACGGCTGAAACCGTCATTTTTACGTCTAAATGCGTCACAATTGGGTCGGTATTGGGTAGAGACTGAACCGTGACCACAGGGCAAAAACGAGCTGTTAAAGGCAATATTTCGATTGGTAATGATCGCGGCTGGTTACGCCTCCGTTGGCGGTATCAACAAAAGCGCTACAGCCTGACCTTAGGATTACCGGATACTGAGGTCAACCGCCGACTGGCTCAGGCAAAAGCCGACATTATCAAGGCTGACATTTTAGCGAGTCAGTTTGACTCATCCCTAATGCGCTATCAAGCTGAGCAGTCAGCTGAATTAACTGTATCTGAACTATTTCAGCGTTTTACTGAGTGGAAGCGGCGGCAGGTTGGTAAGCGATCGCTGGACAAATATCTGGGTCTGCAAGGGCATGTGGAAACCTTTTTCAAAACCAGGCGAGTAGATGCTCTGACCGAAGATCGAGCGCTCGACTTTCGGGACTGGCTCATTAGCCAGCTGGCTGCATCTACCGCCAGGGAACGGATCGGCATGCTACGCAGCTGTTGGGCCTGGGCCATCGGTCGGAAGCTGGCCACCGAGAACCCATGGGAAAATGTGCGGGTCAAGGCTCCCCCTAAACAACGACCGCAACCCTTTACCCAGGAGGAATATCGACGTATTTTGGCAGGGTTCAAAGAACATCAACCCCACTACCTGGATTTTGTTCGATTTTTGATGGGGTTGGGCTGTCGGCCTGGTGAAGCAGCCGGGTTACGCTGGGGCCATCTTTCAGACGATTGTCGCAAGATATGGATCGGTGAATCCTGGGGGCGGGGTGAACGTAAAGCCACCAAAACAAATCGAGACCGGGCCTTTGAACTATCACCAGAACTGACTGATATGTTAAAAGCCAGACGACCACCCAAGGTCGGTCATGATGATCTGGTGTTTCCCTCAGCTGAAGGGCAGCCGATCGATGATCACAACTTCAGGCGCAGGTATTGGAAACCGGTGTTAGAAGCCGTTGGGGTACCCTACCGAAAACCGTACAACACTCGCCATAGCTTTACATCGCAGGCTCTAGACCAGGGGTGGACTGTAAGTGAGATTGCGGCGATTACGGGTAATAGTGAAGAGACCATTTTGAGACATTACACTGGCAGCGTCAGGGGTCAGGCTAAGCTTAAATCCGTTTGGCAAGAGGGAGAGAATTAAGCCCGTTTCTTTTGATTACTCAACAGATTGCGCTGCCATATTTCAATGGCACGTTGATGGGCTTTTTTATTGTTGCGATTGGCTTTCCAATCCCTGAGTAAGGCCAGATTGTAGGTGGGTTTGGTGCCTTCGTAGGTGTAATGGATACCTTCAATCCACTGTCCCTGATAACGTTCCAGGGTACGGAGAGAAACCCCTAGAACAGTCGCAGCCTGTTGTTTGTTGCCAGTCTCTGGCAGTTCTCGTTCTTCTAGGACTGAGGCGATGCGCTCAGTGGCAACAGCATTTCTCTCGATAGCGTTAGCAATCATCATGAGCGCTTCAACTAACTTGAGCACGGCCAGACCTCCCTCTGTACGTTTGATTGGACAATTGAATTTGAAGCTTTTTAACTGGAGTTGGCGGGGCGTTTTCCACAGCTAGTACCTCCCCTCAGCCTGTGGAAACCCCCTCTCTCCCCCTAAAACCCCCTCTCCTCCCCTGGGATGTAAGTTTTTTGGGAGAGGCGTCACGGGCCTACACCTCAATAAGGGGGGTAAGGTGTGTAATGGTCCGTCTGGCAATGGTTTCGGCGGATCGCTTGTGGTTTCTTTACAAGCTTCTTTGGTGGGTGAAACCGGCTCAGGTTGGGGTATTACACACCACTGGTCCGGATGCCAGAGGTCCAAATTTTTGTATAGGGTCTGGGCGCTGGTCTTGGCTAACTGGCACAACTGGGCTAGCCGATGGGAGACTGTATCTTTTAACTGGCCTGCCTTGGCTAACTGGCTAACCGCCCACTGGATCCGTTGGCGAGCATCATGACGACGTTCATCGTTGATGCTCACGGTTGACACTTCGCGCTTGGGTGGGGTGCCCATGGGCCAATAGAATCTGGTCGCCCATCGTGCCCAGGCTTTTGATTTTTTGGGTATCTGGGGCTGATGGTTACAGTGTTCGTGATAGCCCGGTCGAGAGTAGGCCATCTGCTCGATATAGATGGCTAATTCATCGTCGGCCAGTCCTTCGAAGACTCGGCCATGGGTGGCGATCGCACGCAGCAGAGCATTAGTCTGACCGGCTCCTGTCCAACCGGTCTCCAGCTCCACCCTCAAATCAGCCAACCATTGGCCTACCTTTCCAGGTCGCTCACGTTTGCGCTTGCGCTGTAGCTCTCGACCCTGCTCCAGGGCTGGCCCCAGTAGCTCCATATCCTGGGCTTTACTCGCAAAATCCCACTGCCAGAAGAACCGCTCCAGGTCTCCAGCCGTGGGATTTTGATTGTGATCGAGCAGGCAACTACCCGATCCAGGCTGCAGCGGTAAACGATGGCCGTTGTATTCCGTTACCTCCCATGGTTTTCCATAGGGTTTGATATTTGGGAAAAGCTCACACTGTCCAGCTTTGACTGCTATCCCCTGAGCCTCTAGTGTGTGTTTTAGTGAACATGCCAACGAAAATGATGACACTAACTCAGGTAACGGAAAATATAGGTGCCAACCGCCAGACCAGGATGATCGGACCAGGACGCTACGGACCAGGCCGATCATCTCCAGCGCATCTTGAATAGTCCTTAGACCATCGGCGTTGTGATAATCACTGCCTATATCTATATCCACCATGGCGTAACGGGTTTGAGTTCCAAACCGAACGCCGATGATGGTGGCTGCATCTTGCCACCGGGTCCATAACGACCGGGGACGCATGGGATATTTATTGGTTTTCCAGTCGCCACCGGATTCGGGGCGCTCAATGGTTTGCCATTTGTAGTCAAACAAACAGGTAAGCCGCCTGGCTGTGGGGTTGGTTGGTTGTGGATCGAACATTGGCAGTGCACATAAGTAGGTCCTCAATGACCACGGGGGCACATGGTACTGATGTACGGACTAAAAGCCTTGTTGCAAGGGGGTTACGCAACTTGAGTAGCTTGAGAGAATAGGCTAGTGAGCTAGTCGAACAGCCAAGAACGCCAAGCTCACTAGTCGATATCGCTAGTCATATTAACTAGCTCGTATGGTATGTTAGATCCGAATGGTTCAAAAGTCGAGGGGAATTCCCCGTTGAAAGCAATTCGAGAAGGTTTGCTGAAAATCTCACAGCAAGAATTTGCCAGCATGATCGGCATTGCTGTTAGCACTGTCAGTCGGTGGGAACGTGGGAATGGAACCCCTGTTTTTACACCTGGCCAATTCAAGTTGATTATGGACAAGCTATCCGAGAAAGGAGTATCGATAAAAGATTTGCCAGACGATTGGTCCGCAGGAAAAACAAGCAAATAAAAAAGTAACCGCGAGCTTTTCACCCTCGCGGTTACTTACCACTCTCTAATCTCCTGATTAGGGTAAGGCTACATCCAGTGTAGCCACTCTTTTTGTTGTCAAAAAATGTGAAAGCCCCAGAGCACCAACCGAGGACTCCGAGGCGAAACAGGTTAGTACCATTAACCCTTAGCCCAATGATAACCGTGATTCCTCCTTAATCCCAGTTTCATTCTCACGTACAGGTCACGTCCCAGCGTGGCCACTGTTCATGCTGTCAATAGGAACAAAGCAACCATGATGATCGGCTACGACACCAGCTAGATGCCAACAATCAAATAACCACTATCTAAAAAGCTTGAACTCCATCTAGAAAGGAGTTTTTAACGTCTTCTCAGTGTGCTGCAGAGCACACCTAGAGCACAGTCACAGCACACCTAGAGCACAACAAACGCACATCTCAGAACTCAGTAAATCCAATGGATAGCGCAACAACAGCACAACAAACGCACATCTCAGAGGTGCACTCACCGCACACCAGTAGCACAGTCCCGAGCACAGGCGCACACTACACAGCAAAACAACTTTCTGATGAGATTAAGATTGCAAGTTCAACCCTAAGAACCCGGTGGTTTCCATGGTTAGGCAAGGTTGCTCCCGAGCAGTTGCTCAAGGATACGCAAGGCTACACGGAATTAGCCAGAACCCTATTCCTAGAACTTAAGGACGTTGACGCTACTGAGCGAGCGGCATGGGTAGTAGATGCTAAGAGCCGATATGCCCCTGAATGGGAATCAGCGGGGGTGATAGAGGGGGAGCTGATGCCTGATGAAGTCAGTGGTGTTCTCGCTACTCTCAATAGTCAGCAGACATCGGCTGAGCTGTCCATTCAACAAGATCTAGAGGATTTGGATTCCTTTATTGACAGCGTTAAACAGGCCGAGAACAACTTTTCAGAGGCCGAACTAGCCGCCTTTCGCACTAAGGGAGCTAAGCGCGGTATTGCTCGATTTCAGATCGAAACTCAGACAGAGCTTGAAGTCTACAACCGCTTACAACAGAAGCGTTTAGAGCCATGAGCCTAGAGTCAATCAATCAATGAACACTAAAACCATGAAGTCAAAAATCTCACTGGTATCGCTAGATCTAGCCTTACTGTTGCTGTTGACTAGTTGCCAAAGTAATCCTGTCAGCGAACTGATCAATAGCGTTGTAGATGCCTTCTCTGTCGATGCTGTCGCCATTGCTGAGCGACTAGAGCCAGGATACCAATCACCATCAACCAACGCCTACAACATGGTGGGCTCTGAAAATCTCACTGAGCATCAAATGCTCCGCCTGCTCTATCTCCATTGGCCACAGAGCTACAAAGCGATGTCATCACTATTAGGGGCACCTACGGCCAGAGATACCAGCACCAACCGTGACTACTACACCATGCCTAACGGCAATGATCTGTTCATTCAGTACAACGCCCAAGGATACGCCATTGACTACCGTTTGGGAGATTCGAACTAATGGGACTATTTGCTTGGTTTAATCCAAACGAGAAAGATACGACAACATTTGAAATCAGCAACGATGCAGGCGAACAAGTCGTATTCACGATACCTACAAAGGGTTCTAACAAAATCAGAAAAACTCTACGTGATGCTGGACTTGAAAGAGACACTGACGATCTTTTCTCAAGAACGACTAAATATGAGGAAGGACAAAAACGTGAATCTCAAGCACTTCGATGGTGGTCACAGCGAGATATCGATGAAACAGAAGATATAGAGTGGCAGGGAGACCATGAGGGGGATACTGTCTCAGATATGGAAGATGATCGTGAAGGAGTTGATCCCTGTATCGATGACGAAGAATCAGAACAAACAGCACTTAGATTTTGGCCTAAGTGGTAATAGAGTACAATAGAACTAGTTTTTTGCAGGTGTCGAAATGCTTGATATCCAAATCGAGAACTGTCAAGAAAATCTATGCATAGATCTAGAGCATGACAGCGGCTACGATGCAGACTGGCTATCAGTTCCAGTCCATCTCGAAGTAGATGAAAAACTTGGTAACACCGTCTTGGTCTTCAATGGCTCTGCGGATATGGAGGATGTAGAAGGGTTGGATGTCTGCTATATCGATGTTGATGAAAACTACCCTTGGAACCTATCCCCAGGCCAGCAAAAAGCTTACGAGCTGTTACTACCCTTACAGCAAGGCTCTACCTATGCACTCACAACTATCAAAAAGCTAGCCAGAGCAATGGAGTTGGAGGTGATTCGCGCAGCCTACAAACGGCTGGAAAATCTACAAAGTCTCGGAGCTATCAGCGGATTGAATGTGTAAGGCTGGAATAATCCCATGCCTTTACCAACCAAGTGCTACCTTCAAGAAGGAATCACTGCTCCTGAAGCTTAATCGGGAGCGTTTTCTTGATTGGATTAACCTGGTCTTGAATATTCAGGTGGTACACACCCAGAAAGTCAATTCCTTGCTATGAGAGATGTGAGGGCGAAGTACCCCAAGTCAGTTGCAGCCCATTACTTTCTAACGATTGAATAAAGGCGGCTAATTGATTGCCTTCTTGACGGTGTTTCCACACGTTCAGATTGCCATAAAAAATAGTGACAATTTCTAAATACTGATTTTTGGAAACGGGCAGCATACGATGCCAAACAGAACTAACATTCAAGTTATTTGAATGAGGTTCTCTACCGCCAATCGCAATCGTTTTTTTGAAAGTCTCATAGTGAAACAGTCTAATAGCTGCTGAGGAGGAAGTTAAACCACTAAACACAGCTACTCTCCTAGGGTGCCAGGATTCTGCCCACGAAGCGGCTCGATTAGTTGCCCGAATAACATCCTGACAATTCTGTACTAAGTCATTGAGAGATGTTGTTAGTCCCTCTGGTGATTGAGCTGAGGGAATATGCTTGGACTCCCAATGACAACCGATATCAAACTGGTTGAGTTTTTTATAATCGGCATAAAACTTTCGGTGCCAAACCCGACGCCAGGATTTACCAAAGCCACCCATCGTATAGGCAAACTGTAAAACCCTGTATATGAACACTACATCATCAGTTGAACCATGATTAGGCGAGTTATCACAAAGCCTTAGTATTCCTGAAATCTCATAGTGCGAGTTCTGATCAGTAGTGTTGTTTTCTTCTTGCCATACAATTTGTACTGTGCCAGGACCGTCCGGCCCACCAAAGAGTCTGGCTACCTCGGTATTTACCAAATCTTTGTCTGAGCACACTCCACCGAGCAGACGACGTGTATGGGACCTTAAGGTAGCTTTGAACAAATTAGGGCGAAATTCAGCCTCGCTCGTCCTGAGAGTAGACTTCATGCCCACACCGGTAAGTCGTACCATACGAACTGACGATGGATAAGCAGAAGTCTCCTCCGGTTCATGGCCACCCATACCATAGCCTGTACTTGTTTTGCCCCCAATACCTTGCTTGAGGGCGGATTGTAAAAGCTTACGGACTTCTTCCCAATCAACTTGATTATGCTTAGATGCACTAAACTCAAAAATCATTTGAGGTTTGTACAGGCTAATGAGAGCAAAGGCTGAGCCGCCGCTTGCATGTTCAACCTGTCGGGGTTGTTGGGGATGTACAACATCGCCAATGCGATCGCACCAATCACCAATAGGATAAGCGCCATGGAAACGGAAACCAACACTGCTAGGATTCAAATCTTGTTTATCGCCACAGTATTTTGTTAGCTGTGCATCATCGCAAATGCGACGAAATAATCCTTTTACACTGCTTCCTGGAATAAATGGAATACCGTTTTTTCCAATGACGGGTCTGGCAATGCTGTCTTGACCACAGTTACTGAATAACCGCCAGGGAAATTCAACCTTAATACGATAGACGTTCCCATTCCATCCTATTTCAGGTTCTTGATGCTGATAGCGAGGTGACTGTTGTAGCTCAGAGTTAGTCCATTCCTCCAACCAGACATCTAAATCTTGATTCTTTTTACCCGCATAGTGTAGGCTGCATCGTCCATGAATTTGAGCACGATACATCATCGGAATCTCTTCAGGATCAGTGTCAGGACTCCCATTAGTCTCAGGTATATCTTTGTTTAGCTGATTATCAGGCAATAGCTGAGCAAGAGCTTGAAGTCCCTTCAAATTGGGCATAATGACCTCCTTCCTATGGGTTGCTATTTTTGATTCTGTAACGCTGTGTCCACCACACTAGAGAGTCACAAAGCTGAGTAAGCACCATTAGAGCTACTCGTTGCTCATCTAACGACATTTGCCAGATAGCGTGAGCTGTGAGACGAATCTGCTCAGTCTCTCGAAAGCCTACGGAACATTCAGCATCAGGAAGCGTAATGTCTGTTGGGCCTAAGATTTCAGCTAAGGCTATCCATACGTCTTGCCAGTACCTGGCCTTATTAGTATCGCCAGAGCTTTCAAAACGTAGATGCTCTCCCCAAAAACGTTCTAAGCCATAGGCTACAGCCATACGCATTTTGTGAGATTCAGTGAGTACACCATTATCTCGAAAACGGAGCACTAACTCTTGTGCTTTGTGGTCCAAATTATAGGGTTGCCATTTGGGAGATTGGGCATTGGATGTAGGTCTAATCGCTTCTGTCATGATTTTCCTATACTGATTGTTGTTTAAATATCATCTGAGTACGGCCAAAACCAACTGATTCTAAGCCACCAAAGTAAAGCTCACGCTTTTCCTTCATCGCGCTATCTGCCAGATAAGTCTTCCATTCGACCGGGTCGCCAGTAGCCGTTTTCTTACGTAGAGCGATAGGAAAAGAAAGAAGCGTTCCTTCGGGTAACGCTTCCACATTAAAAAATGCTTTATCAGCTGCTTTCTTCTGATTAGGGTCAAGGGCGACTCTACTCTGACGATAGAGAGCCATATCGTGAATCATAGCAATCTCGGTATCGTCAACAATAACTAATAAGTACTCTTGATCTCCTACTAATTCTTCAGGGAAAAAGTCTTTTAGCTCAGGATCCCTATCTAGTAATGGTAGATAGCCCAGGTTGAAAAACAATTTATTCATGTCTTTCTCTTTTTTGCCGGAGTGATGGTAAGGCTTAAACCCTGAATGTTTTTGACCGGTAATTCTCTGATAGCGACGTAATAAACGAGGGCATGAGACATAGACCGTTGGCTGATTAGGGCAGAAAACAGGTATCCATAAAATTGAGGCATATTCAAATTTGACAATGCCTTCAGAAGTGTCACCTGTCTCAGCATCGTTACCATACCAATGACCAACCTTATTAGGGTTGATTTCCCTCATATCTGCTCGAAAGCGTCCCCGAATAGAACTACCGGGAATAATACCGGTTTGAGTAAACTGGTCGCGAAAGATAAGGTTGAGATTGCCGGTTTCTTCTCCAGCACTGGCACCCACATGGACAGGTGCTAAGGTTTCGAGAATGCCGTAGGCTTTGTGGTACATGGAATATGAGTAAAAAGACGTCAATGAGAAAATAAATTAGCTGGCGATCGCATCTTGTAAATTAACTCTGGCCCGCACATCAATTGGTAGTGCCAGACCACAGCCCCAACGATTGAGATGAGGGCCTTCCTTCGGGAACCAATCATTGGACCATTGGTACCAAGACTGTTCAATCGGCTCTTTTAAGACATAAATACTGCCTGCAGGCACTGCATAACGCCCCCGAGATAGCCGCTTTGTCTGATTACGAGATCCACCTAGACGATAGCGAAATGGATTAGGTCGCTTTGTCAAAATGGTTTCCACATTGTTGTTCCAGGCTTGAGGCCAACGTTGAGAAAAGCGATTAGAGCCCCATACTGCTGGTACTAATAGGGCAAAAGTATCGCCTGCAGGCTGATTGAGTAATTTCGTATGCTCATCACTCAGCGGGTGGCTAGAAATACTAACCATATGGCCCTCACCACCAAACCGGTACCAGCCATCAGGAAGCTTTATATTTGAGAGATAGACTAGACAAGTATCTGGCTCGACCTGTACACCGTTTTCTAAAAATAAACTGCCTTGTGCACGATCATCATCTTTAGTATTGGAAATAGCAACCCGACGTTGACTATGATCTAAACGAGGATGTAGATGAGGGACAAACTCCCATGGGTCTTTTTCAACAATGGTGGGCTGTTTCCAGGCGCTTATGGGTATCCAGGTTCGGTCATTATCATATTTACCAATAACTTCACCACCAGATTGTTGTTGCCAGGAACCATTAGTATCGAGCTGAGTGTGGGAATGCCAGTAGAGCGTGTTAACAATGTGACCATCCTTAACTAAACGATTCATCGGTGTAGGTACATAAAACGTTTGCTTTGGGCCAGCGACTTCCTCAGAGCGACCCCAAAACGGTCCGGCTACTTGTAAAGATTGCACATGACTGTTGCCATATTGAGCTGCAAAAATTCCAGATACCGTAGCGGCACTGGGGGGAAAGCTTCTTCCAGAGCGTCCCACCAAGTTTTCTGGTGAGAGAAACCGTCCGGCACTACCGTAAAGCAACCCTAAGGGTTCAATTGCAATGATGTACTTAAACATAGTTGACCTACTTGTTATCGCAGAGGTGAAAACCGATTTTGGCTAGGTTGATGACCCAAGTGTTAAATGCATCGTGAACTTTAGGTAGATCAGGCTCTCCAGTCGTCATCTCATAGTCGCTGTGGTCACCCAGTATGCCGGTTGATTGGCGGATACCTTGGTTGTCGTAGCGATTCTTGCCACCGCTGTATATGTTCCATAGAACATCGCTGTTAACATCAAGGCTATCTGCCTGAATCAGGGTGTAGAAGTCTTTTTTATCGATTTCTGTGTCAGGTAACTGATCTAATTGAACAGGAAAGTAAATCTTAAGTAGGCCATGGGCTATATCCGATTCGCTTTCGACAAAAGTATGACGACTATCTAGGGTGGCTACATCGTTATAGAGATGGGTCCAGTTTTGTGTTTCTGATTTGCGATTGCGATCGCGGTAATCTTCTAAAATCGTTAAAAACCTCCAGGGACAATGCCACTCTAGATGTTTGCCATCACTAAAGAGAATGCGCAGGGCAATGCGATCGCGACCGCTGGTTTTAGCTGATTTTTCTGCTAGCCGACAATGCTGCAAAATATCTCGTTGTGGAACTTGAGGAGAGGCCCATACAAATCCAACGCTAACGCTAATATCCTGACCGTGGCGACTCCAAATATCCGGTTTAAAGGTATAAAACCAGTTTAAGCACTCTTTCGCCTTAAGCGGATTACTAGGCATATTGCGGTAGAGCGTTCCTAAAAAGTCATCTCCTCCCGCATAAACGATACGTCCGTCTTTGCGTAGCTTCAGTGTATCCGAAGTCTGACTGATAGCCTCCGGTGATGGCAGATACTCGTCTAAGTCATATCCCCAGTTGCGTAGCCGTTCACTAAATTCATGATATGAGTTTTCCTTTTCATGACTAGTTTTAGCCTGTTGACTTTGTTGGTTTAGATATTTCCCCACTTGGTCACCGTCTCCCTGAAACCAGCCTGTCCAGAGGGTGTCGCGTTCCATATCTTCGGCAGAAGCAGGGGTATCAGTCCAGCGGCGATTTTTCTTAAATGACTGAGGTGTTTCTGCGTTGGGAATTTCGTCAAAGCGGTCCATTACCTTCTCGATAGTGACCAGACGCTTAACTAACTCAGGAATACTTAGCTGCTCTCTTATCGTGATTGTGGCTCCTTGTTTATCAATAGCTTGACTAAGCTGTTGATAAAAATCGCGAACTTCAGAGTCTTCTTCTGTACTAGAGCGATTGTGAGAAGCATGGTGACCTAGCTGTGGCCAGGCGCGGGAATCCTGGCCAGAAAGGGTAGAGCTTTCGCCAACATAGTTGATGCCTGTCCAGGCACGAGCATATTTGACCTGGTTCATCTGACGACGGGCAGCTTCAATACTGCTGCCGGTTGCCCAGAAGAACTCCCAGGTATGATTTTCCCATTCGCGCCATGGACGTTCCCAGGTGTACTGCCATGCTTTATCTTTAGGTGTTTTAGAGACAGCTGTTTCTATCCATTGGCGACAGTATCTTAGAAGATCTTTCCATGCTGTTTGCATGGCCCGATATGCATTATCTTGCGGAAAATTACCGCGAATGAAAATGAGATTTGGGGTGCCTTGGGCTACATTGATATTGGCTGGTGATATGACGGGGTCATCGGGCCAAGTAACAGTGTCAGGATAGTTAAAATAGCTACGAGCATTGTTACAAATTTGAGTCGCTAAATACGACAGGATGAAGGAACTACCGTAAAGGTCGCGGAGCTTACGTGACTTTTCAATAAATCCCTGGACAGGAGCGAACGTAATCGCAGTGTAGCAATCAGTCATCATCGATTCTGGATGAACTACAGGTATACTACCTAGGGTTGGAAGAAGCTGTTTCCAAATTCCAGATGGGCTTAATTTACGGATAAAGGTCCATGTAGCTTTCGTCACTAGGGTGTTTGGATCAGGAAGGTTTAGTTTGTTTTAAGGTTTGTCTGCAGGAAGAAGCTATTTCCAGAATCCATCACAATATGGATGAGATTTTAAAGGGATAATGCTGTGAAACCTCGAAATGTTGCTGAGTCGATTACTGACCTAACTAAAAACTTCTTCGCTGCTTTTATTGTCGGAACCCTGGTTTTTACAATCATTTCAGATGGGGTTTCTAACTTGTTTTGGGATATGCTCCAAGACCGTCTGAAGTCAGAAGATGGGGGGCTCAGCTACAACTGGCTACGTTTTGCGATTGTGTTGTCGCTCATTGTGTTGCTGCTATCAATCAACTACTTTACGAACTTTGCTCAGTGGGCTCAAAAGCACATTCCGTTTTTTAGGCCGCCCTTACAAACCAATGTGGAGCGATTAACCACTCCCTATCCTGGACTGGTCGTGGCTATGAGTCCTAAGGATGATTCGCCAGCAGAGACAGTGATCCGGTTTCACTGGAATGAAGGACAGGCGGAGCATTTACAACATTGTTGGATTATCTGCACCAATAAATCTTTGCCCTATGCTACGCAAATGGTGCAGCGTTTCACGGAGGAAGGTATCACCCAAGGTGTCAAGTTTCACTATGGTAGCTACCGTTTGCCTAATATCAATGACCTGGCTGAGCCGCCGACACTGCTAGTGTCAGACGACAAGATAGATGATCCGAACTATGTCCAGATGTTGGTGAATGGTATCTATGTGGATGCAGCACTGAAGGAACTGGATTCGTCTGAGGTGATTGCTGATTACACTGGCGCAACTAAGGGGATGACAGCGGGTATTTTGTTGGCCTGTACTGAGCCGGATCGACCTTTGCAATATATCAGTCAGCTAAATCGCGACATTATGGCAATCCGCGTGTCCTACAAGCTGAGCCAGGCATAGGGAAAACGGAGGACGGAGGACGGAAAAGGGAGAGGGGAGACTGACATTTTTTTTCTGTCTTCCACCTTCCATCTTCTGTTTTTTTACATGGGTTTAAGACAGCAATTTTTATCGGCTGAAAATTTTGAGCTGGCTTGGGATAAGGTGGCGACGAATCGGGGCTGTGCAGGGGTGGATCGGGAGACGATTGCTGAGTTTGGGGCGCGTAAGCATAGGTTACTTCCAATGCTGCGATGTTTGGTGGCAGAGGGTACCTATAAGCCTTTGCCGTTGCGGCAGCTGTTTGTTCCAAAGTCTAAGGGTGGTTGGCGCGAGCTGAATATTCCGACTGTGCGAGATCGGGTTGTGCAGCAGGCATTGCTCCAGGTGTTGCATCCGGTGATGGATCCACAGTTTGAACCTGCTAGCTTTGCCTATCGGCCTGGTCGATCGCACCTGATGGCGGTACGGCAGGTAGCCCATTGGCGCGATCAGGACTATGACTGGGTGCTGGATGCCGATATTGTGAATTATTTTGGCAATGTTCGGCATAACCGCCTATTGGCTGAGGTGAAAGAGCGAATTGACCAGCCGTGGGTGCTGGATCTGGTCAAGGCTTGGGTAGAGATTGGTGTACTAACTAAAGAGGGAATTTTGTTACCTCAGAAAGGTGTACCTCAGGGTTCGGTGATTTCGCCACTGTTGTCGAATGTGTATCTGGATGATTTTGATGAGACATTGGCTAGCCAAGGGCGACGGCTTGTTCGATTTGCTGATGATTTTGTGGTGCTATCGAGAACACGACAGTGGTTGCTAGAGGGTAAAGCTGAGGTAGCCCGATTATTGGAAGAGATGGGGCTGCAGCTGCATCCTGATAAGACACGAATTACACACTTTGATAAAGGGTTTCGGTTTCTGGGGCATGCGTTTTCTGGGGATTTGATTGTTCCTGTGAAGAAGCCAAAGCGAAATCAGCCGGATCCAATTGATCCACAACCAGAGCTGAAGCTGGTGCATAGTGACATGATGCCGACTGGGCCAACGATGATGCAACAGGCGTTGATTGAGGCATTGAAGCAGCAGCAACAACCGATTCCGCCGCCGTTGTTTGTGGTGATGGGATATCAGGTACGACGAGAGAAATCGGTAGAGATTGCATCGCAAGAGATTACATGGAGTAATGGGATGTCGAGTTTGTATGTGGTGCAGCAGGGGACTTATCTGCACAAAGAACAGGGACGATTTATTTTGAGACCGCCAAAAGGTGAAACCTTAGAAGTTTTAATCCGTGAGGTGGAGCGGATTTTAGTTTTTGGTAATGTGCAGCTGAGCACGGCGGTGATCGCAATCTGTTTGCAGCTTAATATTCCAGTGGTGTTTTTGAGTCAGTTGGGTGACTACAAGGGCCATTTGTGGAGTGCTGAATCAGCAGATCTGATCGTAGAAACAGCTCAGTTTGAGCGGCGAAGAGAAACAGTTTTTCAGTTGGCTATGGCGCGGGCGATTGTACGCGGGAAGATAGTCAATTCTAAACAGCTTATATTGCGTCTCAGACGTGAGGATGCTGCTCCTGAGGTGATTGGAGCTATTGCAAGACTGACTGATATTATTGAGGCGATTGATAGCTTGTCAGACTCACTTACGATTGATCAAATTCGGGGTTATGAAGGGTTTGGAGCTGCGCAGTATTTTGCGGCATTGAATCAACTGATCCGAAATCCGGGATTTAGTTTGCCAAAGCGAGCATTTCATCCGCCACCGGATCCGATGAACTCGTTACTGAGCTTTGGTTATACGCTGCTGTTTAACAATGTGCTGAGTCTGATGCTGGCAGAGGGGTTGAATCCTCATCTTGGCAATTTGCATGGTGCCGAGCGACCCAAGGCCTATTTGGGTTTTGATCTGATGGAGGAGTTTCGTTCACCTATTGTGGATACGCTGGTGATGAAGCTGATTAATCAGAAGGCTATTCGTCCAACGGATTTTACCTGGCCTACAGACAAGGGTGGAGTGTATTTAACGGGTATGGCACGGCGATTATTTTTGAAGCGGTTTGAGGAACGAATGAGTGAAACGGCATCACATCCAGATGTGACAATGCCGGTATCGTACCGCCGTATTATTCAACTACAGGTGCAGCGCTATGTGAAGGCGCTATTGGGTAATCAGCCTTACGTGGCATTTCGGCGGATTATTTGATGCTGGTGTTGGTGGTTTATGATATTCCTGATGATAAGCGTCGTACGAAGCTGGCGACGTTTTTGGAAGGGTATGGTCGTCGGGTTCAATATTCAGTATTTGAATGTTTTTTGACTTTGTCAGATATGCGAAAGCTGTGCGATCAGGTGCGGCGGCGAGTTAAAGAATCTGAAGATAATGTGCGGTTTTATTGGATTTCTAAAGAGGCAATGTCGCAGGCATTAACGATTGGGAGTTTGCCGCCTGAAGAGCCGCCTGAAACGTATATTGTTTAGCCTATTGCTTGGCTAAGTTACTGTTAGTAACTGGTGTTGACCACGGAGGTAGGGTGATCGCTGAAAGCCTTATGTTTTAGTTGACCTCCGTGGGGCCTTATCTGGCAATAGTTTCAGCGATTAGTATGGTTGGGGCATAGGGCTGATAGGATAGGAATATAGACCTCCGTGGTTTGCTTGTCTGGAGCTTGCTCTATGACGGGCTTCTGCTGGGGGTGTCTTTACCGATTAGTTGAAATCGGAATAGTTGGAAACCAGCAGCCGCAGCGTGGTCTGCATCAAATAAGGGAACTCTGTCTTTACCGATTAGTTGAAATCGGAATAGTTGGAAACTAAATCAACTTAAAGCTGTTACCAGATATAGGTGAACCTAGGTAATCCTTTACCGATTAGTTGAAATCGGAATAGTTGGAAACGAGACTCCTCATTAGGGATAGTCTTGCCCTTTTTCTTTTTGCTTTACCGATTAGTTGAAATCGGAATAGTTGGAAACACGCCCGGTGTTGGTATTCAAGACTTGGATTCCAACATCAGCTTTACCGATTAGTTGAAATCGGAATAGTTGGAAACGTGACCTTCTTGGTTCCAGTTCTCTTTACTAAATCCCAACCAGCTTTACCGATTAGTTGAAATCGGAATAGTTGGAAACTGGCGATAGCCACAGCAATTCACAGCCGTGGCTACAATCCTTTACCGATTAGTTGAAATCGGAATAGTTGGAAACTTAGATACCAAAAGCAACAAGCAAGCGCCAAAAGTGTTCTGCTTTACCGATTAGTTGAAATCGGAATAGTTGGAAACCAGCCGGGTCAGGCTGCTGTGCCGGATCAGGAAACTGATTCTGCGCGAGAACACTTTACCGATTAGTTGAAATCGGAATAGTTGGAAACTGATTGAAAACAGAGCGCAAGATCTGCTGGACATCGGCTTGCCTTTACCGATTAGTTGAAATCGGAATAGTTGGAAACCATAAACTTATACGTTTTATCGGATAAATTAAAGCGTGTACGCTTTACCGATTAGTTGAAATCGGAATAGTTGGAAACTTAGCGGTTTATCGCTCAGTGTGTCTGTGGGGCAAAGCTTTACCGATTAGTTGAAATCGGAATAGTTGGAAACCAAGATAGCAGACTTCGAGAGAGCCTAACAAAACCGAGAGTCCATTGCTTTACCGATTAGTTGAAATCGGAATAGTTGGAAACTTGTAAAGTCCATCGTAGTTGACGTCGTTACCGCGCATATCCTTTACCGATTAGTTGAAATCGGAATAGTTGGAAACAGCAACCCACTTAGTAGGATCAAGCTTATCAACTACAAACGCCTTTACCGATTAGTTGAAATCGGAATAGTTGGAAACTTGACGGGGACATCAATGCCGAGCAATTCAGACATTACTTGCTTTACCGATTAGTTGAAATCGGAATAGTTGGAAACGACAATGGCGACGATTCGATTAGCTGAGACGATGTTGCCAAAGCCTTTACCGATTAGTTGAAATCGGAATAGTTGGAAACGACCCTCCGCTGCCTCCGCCAGCGGTATTAGTTTTAATGCTTTACCGATTAGTTGAAATCGGAATAGTTGGAAACTGTCCAGGATCATAAGAGTCCCCTTCGGTTGAGGTCTTATACTTTACCGATTAGTTGAAATCGGAATAGTTGGAAACTTGATGCTGTTGGAGATTTGCTCCCACAGCGCGGGATTGACCTTTACCGATTAGTTGAAATCGGAATAGTTGGAAACTACATTACCTGCCAACGCCAACGAGTTGATTAGCGCTGAACCTTTACCGATTAGTTGAAATCGGAATAGTTGGAAACCTTCGCCAATTTGGCTACCGTGACGAATGTCATCGCGTTGAGTCTTTACCGATTAGTTGAAATCGGAATAGTTGGAAACGATAGTGGTACCGCCATTTTGGATGCGATCTTTGATTTGCTGCTTTACCGATTAGTTGAAATCGGAATAGTTGGAAACCAACTATCGAGTTGGTGAAAAATAGGTCACCCTCAACCAGATCCTTTACCGATTAGTTGAAATCGGAATAGTTGGAAACTACTTGGTCAGCACGAAGCTGATGGGTTTTCGGCTTCTTTACCGATTAGTTGAAATCGGAATAGTTGGAAACAAGCAGTCACGCTCCTATCAAACGGCTCATCCGAAGCTTCACTTTACCGATTAGTTGAAATCGGAATAGTTGGAAACTCGTCTAGATCGCTAAACTGTGGCAGTACCACTACTGATTCAACTTTACCGATTAGTTGAAATCGGAATAGTTGGAAACCATGCTCTCAGCCATTTCTTGACCTTTTGTATCATCAGCATCTTTACCGATTAGTTGAAATCGGAATAGTTGGAAACCAATGGGAGACGGAAGGATGCTTCGAAAATCGTCGCTGCTCTTTACCGATTAGTTGAAATCGGAATAGTTGGAAACCAGAGCTAACTCCGAATACAGCAACAAAACCGAAACGCTTCTTTACCGATTAGTTGAAATCGGAATAGTTGGAAACTAGCAGAAGAGCTTGAGAAAGTTCCTGGGCCAAACCGAGGACGCTTTACCGATTAGTTGAAATCGGAATAGTTGGAAACGATTTCAGCTTTATAGGCTGTAATCTCAGCCCCCAGCTTAGCTTTACCGATTAGTTGAAATCGGAATAGTTGGAAACCCAAAATACCACGGCTAGTGGGATCTGTGCCTGTACCTGTCTTTACCGATTAGTTGAAATCGGAATAGTTGGAAACTTGAGCGTTCTTATCAGCACCAGTTTGATTATAAACCCAATTACTTTACCGATTAGTTGAAATCGGAATAGTTGGAAACCTTGTTCGACTTTGACTACCGCACCAGACAAGTCTGCTCCTTTACCGATTAGTTGAAATCGGAATAGTTGGAAACTGTAACCCCGCCATTCAAAAAGCTGAAATTGTATGACTCTTCTTTACCGATTAGTTGAAATCGGAATAGTTGGAAACATGAGTTTAGCCATGCTAAATCCTCATCGCTTATAACTATGGTACTTTACCGATTAGTTGAAATCGGAATAGTTGGAAACTTGGAAGACCAGGTTGAAGTTGAGCGCTAAACCTGCGCCAGTTGCCTTTACCGATTAGTTGAAATCGGAATAGTTGGAAACTCGCCTAAACAGGTTCGCACAGTCATAATGTCCTCCTAAAAAACCTTTACCGATTAGTTGAAATCGGAATAGTTGGAAACCAGTTAAGCGCTGTGTCATGGTCGTCTCCTTGTCTTGTGATAGCTCTTTACCGATTAGTTGAAATCGGAATAGTTGGAAACTTTGTTTGCGGTCGTCGTGGGCCAGCTTGAGGAGTTTTGTTGCCCTTTACCGATTAGTTGAAATCGGAATAGTTGGAAACTTCGCGAACGAGGTTCTCGCACTGGATTCTGACCTGAAACGCTTTACCGATTAGTTGAAATCGGAATAGTTGGAAACTCAGATCAATTGTTACCAATTTGGCGGTTTTGACCTTTTTCTTGCTTTACCGATTAGTTGAAATCGGAATAGTTGGAAACTCGATTGCCGCTAATCGGCCAGCCATAGCTTCCTTGAAAACCTTTACCGATTAGTTGAAATCGGAATAGTTGGAAACACTCAGCGTCATCCCATTCTGCATGCGACAGAAGAACTCTTTACCGATTAGTTGAAATCGGAATAGTTGGAAACTATCATATACCTCTTCTTCATTCTGAGTTAAGCAGTCATACTCCTTTACCGATTAGTTGAAATCGGAATAGTTGGAAACTCTTCAAGATCAGGCTGTTGAGCTGCATCTGAATCGAAGCTGCTTTACCGATTAGTTGAAATCGGAATAGTTGGAAACGGCTTTTCCTTCCTTTGTTTGTCGACAGGCTTACGGCATTCATCTTTACCGATTAGTTGAAATCGGAATAGTTGGAAACCCTTCTACCCTATCTTTAACGTCCGGGCTCATATCCACATCTTTACCGATTAGTTGAAATCGGAATAGTTGGAAACCTTTTGATCATGGGGGTTTACGTAAATCACTCCGTCATCACCCTTTACCGATTAGTTGAAATCGGAATAGTTGGAAACTAACTCCCCTCGATTTTTTCAACCGTGGGAAAAACCGTACTTTACCTGCAAAATGATGTGTACTTCGGCACCCCAATGATGTTTGTTCCGGCATCTGAATGACGTCAACTTCGGCACCTGAATGATGTTGCTTCGGCACCTGAGTGATGTGTGCTTCGGCATCAAAAATAAGGTCTATTTGGACAGGTAATTTAACCCGCTGCATAGGAGGCCATTAGACTGCGTTCGCACAAGAACGTGAGGTTAATGAGCCCCAATGCCAAAGAAACACCAAGGAAAATTACTGTCCATGGAGAAATTTAGAGAAATCATTCGACTGCACGATTTGGGGTATAACCAAACCCAAATCGCGCGTAGTTGCGCGGTTGCGCGCTCGACGGTCCAAGACTACATCCGTCGAGCAACGGCCAAAGGACTGAGCTATGAGGAGCTTCAAGGACTCAGCGATAGTGAGGCTCACCAGAGGCTGGGCAAGCAACGGGCGTCATCGGTGAGCAAAACAGAGATCGAGTTTGCCCCAGTCTATCGAGAACTGACTCGCAAAGGAGTGACCCTGGCCTTGCTATGGCAAGAAGGGTTAAGTGCTTATGCAAAATTAATTACAAACTCTTCTCCAAAACCTGCCAATATCTTTTCAACCTCTGCAACTAGACTTTCCCAGCTCTCATAGGCAGAGCTATCGAGCCACTGATATTTCATGAATCGCCAAGCGGTTTCAATCAGATTTAACTCGGGAGAGTAGGTGGGGAGCTCAAACAGATAGAGTCCCCGCTGCGCCCATTCATCCCGTAGGTCTTGAACCCGGTGTCCAACATGAATAGAGGCTTGGTCCATGACAATCACCGTCGGTTTATCCACCTGGGCGAAAAACGCCTCAATGCAGGCCACCACGACATCACTGGTAATGCTTTGTTCAGAGACATAACTTTCCAGTGCGCCTTGACGGGTCATAAAACCCAACACATTTAAGCGTGGGCTACGTTGACTTGGAATCTCTAAGGTTTGACCGATGACCTGCCAGGCATAGGGAATCGGCGGGACTAAGGTAAAGCCCGTTTCATCCAAGTAGTACAGGTCAATCGCACCCGTTGCTTCTAAGGCCTTCAAGATGTCCAGTGCTGAGCGCTTGCGCTCATAGTCAGCCGAGGGGGCTTTCGCCGTCACCCGTCGCATCCGTCGCCAACTCATTTTGAACGATTTGAGTACTCGTTTGAGGGTATCGATACTCACGGAGATGTTCCAGGTCGCTTTGATTTTCTCAATGACCGGCTTCAGTTGACGTGGGGAGTCGTCCGCCCACTGCTTCACCTGGGCCTTTTGCTCATCGGTCAGTTTGGCCTTACGCCCCCGACCTTGTCGGTCATAGAGGCTCAGCAAACCCCGCTCATCCCAGCCATTGAACCAGTTGTAGAGGGTCTTTTCGCTCACCAGAAAAATGGTCCGCAATTCAGCATTTTTCTTACCCTGACTGCGCAGCAGTAGACAGTGTGCCCGTTGACTGGCTCGACGATTGTGGCTATAGCGATAGATGCGTGCGAGTAAGCGTTGAGTCTCTGAGGGGATGGGACGATGGAGGGGCATCAGGGGCATCTGCAGAATAACGATTCTATTAGAATCGCTCTTTTTCGCTCAAATGCTATAACTATTTTTGCCGAACCACTTAGACCGTGGCGATTGGACACTCAGTTATGGCCAATTTTGTCGTCGCTATAACCGTTGGAAAGGGACTCAAAAGCTGTCGATGCGCCAAACCTATCGAGGTGGGGAAAAAATGCTGGTGGATTATTGTGGGATGACCATGTCGTTGACCCATCTAGTGACCGGCGAAATCACCCAGGCTCAAATTTTTGTGGCCTGCCTGGGGGCCAGTAACTATACGTTTGCCGAGGCCACTGAGAGCCAAACCTTAGCGAATTGGCTGGGGTCTCATCAACGGGCGCTTGAGTTTTTTGGTGGCGTCCCCGAGGAGATCATACCGGACAATTTGAAATCTGGGGTCACGGATCCCTGCCGGTATGAACCGGGCATTAATCGGAGTTATCAAGGGTTTGCCGAACACTATCACGTGGCGGTCGTTCCTGCTAGACCCAAGGCTCCGCGAGATAAATCGAAGGTGGAAAAAGCGGTGCAGGAAGTGGAACGCCAAATTCTGGCTCGCTTACGCAACCAAACCTTCCATCGGCTCAGTGACCTCAATGACGCGATTCGCCCGTTACTCGACCAACTCAATAACCGGACGATGTATGCCTATGGCATGTCACGTCGTGAGCTGTTCGAGCAGGTAGACCGCGATGCGCTTAAGCCTTTGCCCAAGTATCCGTTTGTCTTTGCAACTTGGAAGCGAGCCAAAGTATCCCCGGATTATCACATTAGCCTCGATACGCACTATTATTCGGTGCCCTATTGGCATGTGGGGCATCAAGTGATGGTCAAAACCACAGAGCACTTGGTGGAAGTGTTCTACGACAACCAACGGATTGCCACCCATGCTCGGTCGATGACTCCCTATCGTCATACCACCCTAGACCATCATATGCCGCCGGAACACTGGGCGTACAAGCGTCAATCGAAAGAGACGTTCTTAGCATGGGCGCATCAGATCGGTCCCCACACCCACACTCAAGTCGAGACGATCTTCAAAAGCAAAGACCATGATGAACAAGCCTTTCGCTCTCTTAAAGGGCTGCAAAACTTAGCCACCCGCCATGGCAGCGAACGCCTAGAGAATGCGTGTAAACGCGCCAATACCCTTGGGATGTCAGGGTATCGACGACTTAAGCATATTCTCCAACATCATCTTGACCAAACGCCCGTGTTCGTTGAGGTACCGGCCCTTCCCAGCAGTGACCACGAGAATGTTCGTGGCCGTGCTTACTACAACTGATAGTCCGTTTATGGAGTCCCCTAATGCAATCAACCATTGACCAACTCAAAGACCTACGACTCACGGGCTTACTGGAGGCCTGGTGTGAACAGCACGAACAGCCCACCTACCACGATCTGAGTTTTGATGAGCGCTTTGCCTTGCTCGTCGAACGCGAGTATTTGCGACGCCAAAATCAACGGCTCAAACGACGTCTCAAGCAAGCCCACCTCTTTATTGGGGCCGCGTTGAGCGAGGTCGATTTTCAGGTGCCACGGGGACTCCACAAAGCGCAATTCCTTGAATGGACCCAGGGACAATGGCTTTGCCAACATCTCCATCTCATTATGGTGGGGCCGACGGGCGTAGGGAAAACTTTTCTCGCGTGCACCCTGGCCGACCATCTGTGTAAACAGGGTCACACCGTACGCTATTTCAAAACCGCCCATCTCATTACCGAACTCAAATTCGCCAAAGCTGACGGTTCCTTTCCTAAATTCCGTAAGCACTTGGCTTCCTTTGATTTGGTCATTTTAGATGAATGGCTTAGAGATCAGTTAACCCCCAATGACGCTCGCGAACTGCTCGATTTCCTCGATGACCGCTACCGGCAAGCCTCCTGTCTGTTTGCCTCTCAATTTCCCATCAAAGAGTGGCATCAAAAAATTCAAGACTCTACCCTCGCCGATGCCATTCTTGACCGCATTGTTCATGACTCTTTGAAACTTACTCTCAATGGCGAATCTATGCGGAAACTCACCAGTCAACTCAACCCTAAATTTGAGGATGAAAAGAATGACGATTCTAATTCAAAAGCATCGTAATTTGAACCCTCCATTTCTGACAATGATGCACGCATTGGAGCAACTCTAGATTATGCTCTTATTACCTGACCCAATAGACTCTTTTTAGGATGCTTGAGGTAGGGGTGCCGAAGTTGACGTCACTAAGTGCCGAAGTCATGAGAATAGGCACTTTACCGATTAGTTGAAATCGGAATAGTTGGAAACGAGCTGCAAGTCATGGTCTTGTCTTGCGTGTCGTCTTGCGTGTTCTTTACCGATTAGTTGAAATCGGAATAGTTGGAAACACTTTAAAAGACGGAAGATGGAGGACGGAAATAGGAAAAAAAGAGGCTTTTTAGTCAGGTATAGTTTCAATTAAGAAATTCTTACACCTTGGACTATTTGCCGATCACTCCTTTTCCGTTTTCCGCCTTCACTCTTCCGTCCTTTAAAGTCCGATTAGTTGAAATCGGAATAGTTGGAAACACTTTAAAAGACGGAAGATGGAGGACGGAAATAGGAAAAAAAGAGGCTTTTTAGTCAGGTATAGTTTCAATTAAGAAATTCTTACACCTTGGACTATTTGCCGATCACTCCTTTTCCGTTTTCCGCCTTCACTCTTCCGTCCTTTAGACTCCGATTAGTTGAAATCGGAATAGTTGGAAACACTTCAAAAGGCGGAAAACGGAGGACGGAAATAGGAAACAGAGAGGCTTCTTAAGTGGGAATCCTTGTAATGAGTAGATCCTTAACCCATTGCTTCTTGCGATCACCCCTTTTCCGTGCAAGGACACAGAGTTTACTGTTGTCTAAGGTAAATCAGTTATCTGTGAGCATTTGTCGATCCTCTCTTTTTTCCGCCTTCCGTCTTCACTCTTCCGTCCTTAAGAGAGGCAATGTCGCAGGCATTAACGATTGGGAGTTTGCCGCCTGAAGAGCCGCCTGAAACGTATATTGTTTAGCCTATTGCTTGGCTAAGTTACTGTTAGTAACTGGTGTTGACCACGGAGGTAGGGTGATCGCTGAAAGCCTTATGTTTTAGTTGACCTCCGTGGGGCCTTATCTGGCAATAGTTTCAGCGATTAGTATGGTTGGGGCATAGGGCTGATAGGATAGGAATATAGACCTCCGTGGTTTGCTTGTCTGGAGCTTGCTCTATGACGGGCTTCTGCTGGGGGTGTCTTTACCGATTAGTTGAAATCGGAATAGTTGGAAACGCTCTGCTTGTACTAGCTCTTGGTATAATGCATTAAAACCTGCTTTACCGATTAGTTGAAATCGGAATAGTTGGAAACTGGCAGGTGTAACGACATTCCAAAATTCAATGGCCTTGATTGTCTTTACCGATTAGTTGAAATCGGAATAGTTGGAAACGTTCTAATGTGGGATCATATCCTACTTCGTAACCTATTGGCTTTACCGATTAGTTGAAATCGGAATAGTTGGAAACGATCTCTAAGATTTCAGATGTGGTAAAGTCTTCATCGCGCGAACCTTTACCGATTAGTTGAAATCGGAATAGTTGGAAACGCCGAAAGTAGGCTACGGGGATTTGGCCTGGCTCGGGACTTTACCGATTAGTTGAAATCGGAATAGTTGGAAACGCTCAGAAGCCTCAGCTGATTGATTGCCGGGTGCAAAAAGCTTTACCGATTAGTTGAAATCGGAATAGTTGGAAACACTTCACCGAGATTGCAAGCAATTTTTTATTGCCTCCAGAACTTTACCGATTAGTTGAAATCGGAATAGTTGGAAACTAACCCGTTCACAACTTTATACCCTTGTTCTAACAAACCTGCTTTACCGATTAGTTGAAATCGGAATAGTTGGAAACTTTAATCCTGCAACCATCAGCAACTTGGCGTTACCAAGCATTCTTTACCGATTAGTTGAAATCGGAATAGTTGGAAACTCCGCCACCTCGTGGCCGTCGCTTGCTTCGATACTTAATCTTCTTTACCGATTAGTTGAAATCGGAATAGTTGGAAACGGGATTTGGACCCAGTCCACCTCCATCTCCATTTCCAGATTCTTTACCGATTAGTTGAAATCGGAATAGTTGGAAACCTTGAAAGTTGCCGCCAAGCATTCGACTGTTGGTACATCGATAACTTTACCGATTAGTTGAAATCGAAATAGTTGGAAACTATACTTCGATAGTGCTCTCATGGATATCATCAGTATCACCTTTACCGATTAGTTGAAATCGGAATAGTTGGAAACTCGCTGCTTAGCGCCCCGACGCTTTTGTCATTTTGACTTTACCGATTAGTTGAAATCGGAATAGTTGGAAACTAGAGGTACAAACAAGAGATGCCAACATCTCTGCTCCACTTTACCGATTAGTTGAAATCGGAATAGTTGGAAACGGCCTTTTGCAGCCAAAAAATATCAAATCCAGCTACATGAGCCCTTTACCGATTAGTTGAAATCGGAATAGTTGGAAACGTCATTTTTTGGAAGTTTTACTACTAATTGGTACTGTTTACCTTTACCGATTAGTTGAAATCGGAATAGTTGGAAACGAGAGTCTTGTCTTCTGAGAGAATCACAACCTTGGGTAATCTTTACCGATTAGTTGAAATCGGAATAGTTGGAAACCCATAGTTTTCACTATTAGGGTTATTAACAAATTGTTGTGTTGCTTTACCGATTAGTTGAAATCGGAATAGTTGGAAACTGGTTTTTCTTTGTTGCCATGCAGTCGTCGAAGTCACTATCAACGGCTTTACCGATTAGTTGAAATCGGAATAGGTGGAAACCCTTCTTCAGCTAAAAGATACTGATCGGGTAATTTGCCTTTAAACTTTACCGATTAGTTGAAATCGGAATAGTTGGAAACGAAAGGTTTGATTAGGTCTATTAGGGGTAAAGACAAGAACTTGCTAATACTTTACCGATTAGTTGAAATCGGAATAGTTGGAAACTCCCACACCCGGTGAATAGTGAAACGCATAATACCGTTTGCATCTTTACCGATTAGTTGAAATCGGAATAGTTGGAAACAAGGGTTGGAAACGAGTTGGCCTACCATATCTTTAGTAAGCATGAGCTTTACCGATTAGTTGAAATCGGAATAGTTGGAAACGAGGTCACGGGTTTTCCAGTGTCTTTGTTAATAACGCTCCATCTTTACCGATTAGTTGAAATCGGAATAGTTGGAAACCCTTCCTGCCAGAAATTTGAGAGCTGGCAGTTTACACCCCCAAACATCTTTACCGATTAGTTGAAATCGGAATAGTTGGAAACACTTCGAAAGGCGGAGAACGGAGGACGGAAATAGGAAATGAAAAGGCCTTTGAATTTGATATGATCTCCATTAACGAATTCTTGGAGCTTTATCTATTAACCGATTATCCATTTTCCGTTTTCCGCCTTCACTCTTCCATCCTTTAGACTCCGATTAGTTGAAATCGGAATAGTTGGAAACCTCTCATCGAGACCTGCTGCAATGTATTTGTCATCGGTCGACTATACCGATTAGTTGAAATCGGAATAGTTGGAAACTTCTTACGAGGCCCGTCTGCATTATTGTAAATTATACCCTCAAGGTCTTTGCCGATTAGTTGAAATCGGAATAGTTGGAAACCGATCGAATGCCTCCGAAGAGGTAAACGTATGACAGCCTTGACTTTACCGATTAGTTGAAATCGGAATAGTTGGAAACGTTTCAAAAGTCGGAAAACGGAGGACGACAATAGGAAAAAAGAGAAGCTTTTTAGTTTGATATAATTTCAATGAACAAATTTTTGGAGCTTTATCCATTAACCGATCATCCCTTTTCCGTTTTCCATCTTCATCCTTCCGCCCTTTAAACTCCGATTAGTTGAAATCGGAATAGTTGGAAATACCACATTGTTGGCACTAACTATTTTACCGAATCCGATGTTCTTTCTTATTTAGTTGGAATCCGATCATTGGAGATAGATCAAGAATAAAAAAGCCCTTTTCAAAAGCATGAAAAGGGCTTTTTCTGAAATTCAATTTCCCTAAACTACCTAATCGAGCTTCACAATCACCCGCTTCAACTCATCCACCATCCACCCAGAACCTACAGCCCCAAACAACTCCACATACCCCCCATACAACCACAAAGTCCCCTCCCGTCCCCCCGAAAAATATCCCCAAACCCCATCCCCATAAACCCGCAACAACCCCAACAACGACCGCCCATTATGCAACTTATCCGCTAATACAATTCGCTGTACCTCAGGTGTTGCAGCTCGAATCTGCTCCAAATACAGCCGCTTCTGATCCCTCCAGCCTAGGCCAGCTATAGCGTTCGGTTGCGTACACCCCAACACCAACTCCGCAACAACAGACCCAAACCGCTCACCAATCACCCCTAACGTCGCCGCACCCCCCTGATCCTCCACCGCATCATGCAACAAAGCCGCGATCGCCTCATCCTCACAACCCCCATCCTCCAACACCAACGCCGCCACCGCCATCAAATGCGCCATATACGGCACCCCCGTCAGCTTACGCCGCTGATGTCGATGCAGCTGCACCGCATACACCAGCGCCGCCTCAAATCGTGCCCCTAAAACAACACCAGAACTATCTAAACAAGACACTAAACAATATCCCGATAAAACCCACTCTCCGCCATCACCTCTCGCCCAAACTGTTGCCGTAACGGCCAAGGCAACAACACCTCAATATGAGGCCGCCAGGCCCGCAACCGCTGTTTCACATTCGGATCATTCCGTCGATAAACCGCCCGATAATACGCATCCTGATCAGAACGAGCCGCCAACAGATCGAGCATTTGCCCTTGCAACTCTCCCCGTAACGTCTGCCCAATTAACCTCTGAGCCTGACCATAATCAATCCGCTGAAACGTCGGATGCCGCAACGAATTACGAATGTAGCGCTGGTCCCAAACCTGATCAAACCGTACCAACAAAATATCCTTCGGCTGATAATAATCAAACCCCCAAGCCTCCGCCATCCACACCTGAATATCATCCGGTGTCGGCAAATCACCCTCCAAATATTGTTGCCTGAGAGAAAGCGGCAACAACGACGAATCCCAAGACAACACCTCGATCGCCTGAATCCGATCCAAACGATAATTCCGCCAATCCACCGTATCCGACTGACCAAATACCTCCCCAAACCCACACAGATACGGCCCTCGCCGATAATAATACAGACACACCGGATACACCACCACCGTTGCCGTCTCCTGCCGTGACGCATGCCAATAGGTCAGCCTGATCGGCAGCACCACCGACCGCTGCCACAACTCCCTTAACTCTGTCTGCCAGTCCTCCACCCGATCATGACGGTCTTTTGGCACCACATAATCCACATGCACAAAAAAGCGACGCTGCCCTTCTAACGTGTGAGATAAACTATCCGCAATCGCCGCCAAATCCGGTTGCACCAAAAACGCCAGCTCATCAACTGAGGCTGATCGCTTAGTGCCATAGGGCAACACAGGCCAATCCGTCACCCGACCATAGCCATTGCCCACAGAAGCAAGCAGTTTCAACTCTTGTAACCGTTTTAGATCGCCTGATAAAGCCCGTCTCGTCACCCCAAACAGTCGCACCTCATCCAGAAACCGATCCCACTGTTTCGGCAAAACATCGTGATGCGTCAAAGCAGCAATAAACTGTTGCCGCTTCTGTTCTACCTCATGGGCATAGTCAGCCGCATAGTCCTCCCACTGAGCCTGCATGTAATGTAAGTCAGGCGCAAATAACCAAGCAGCCACCGTCTTTGCACAGGGGCATTGTTCATTATGCTCACCGGGTTTGTCATCATTACTCGGATGATCCGCCGTAAACAACGCCTCTCGACAGTCCGCATAGGAAAACGGCTCAGATATAGGCAACGACACCGCCCCATAAAAGTAGCGTAGCCAGATCCACATCCGTAGAGCTTGCGTTAGATGCTGTTTCAAGCTGCCACGGGCCAGCCACTGTAGCAAAGGGATTTCGGGCAGATCCGACCAAAATTCTTCAGGCATAGCCCCATGGGAATACAGTTTTCTGCTGATAGCCTGCATCAAAATCAACGGTAAATCAATCACATGTCTAATTTTGTCTGAAGCTGGAAGCAGCCACTTCCACACCTTGCTAAACTGCCGTCAAGCTTGTCAGAGTCAGTTTATCCATGTCCGATGTAGAACTTGCCATTGTTTCCGGCACAACCGCTGCTGGGCTGTCCTACCAGCATCTCCATATTCAAATTACTGCCGATAACGGCCTGATCACCCCCGCTGATCTCAAAGGCCTAGACCTACCCAAAAACCTGATACCCAGCCAGGGCGTTGTAATTGAAGGCAAGGCACCCATTTGGCTATATGGCTATCTCGTCCATGCATGCCATGCCTCAGCCTGGGTCGCTTGCTTTGATCCACGCCTTGGCGGCGATTCCCCCCGTGCCGGTGGTGCCGTCGTGATCGAAACCCATTCTCCCCTAGTGGATGTAGGCCAGATAATAGACATGGAGATGGGTGTGATTCTTTTAGGGTAAAGGTTTGCAACGTAGATTTAGTGTATTGAATAGAATTTGGTAGATTTTAGGGGTC